>NZ_JBFNFE010000001.1:0-570726 GCF_040888245.1 Streptococcus wuxiensis | reverse complement strand
ACAGTGACAGACGCTCCAGATACAGAGTTCAATAACACTGTGACTCCACCGGAAACTCCTGAGTTTAACCCAGAAAAATATATTCTTAACGAAGAGAAATTTGACATTACTGGAACTAAACTTTTGGATGATGATAAAGAGTTGACTGATAAAGTAGCTGATACCAACAAAAATCCATATGCGGACAAAGTTGATAATAATGAAGCGCAAAATATCAATACTCAAACACTCCATAAAGGTGATAAGGTTGTTTACCAAGTATGGTTGGATACAACTAAATTTACAGAAGCTCACAATATTCAATCTGTTGGAATTACAGATAAATATGACAGCGAAAACTTGGATGTTAATGTAGCTGATATTAAAGCTTACGATTCAGTAACTGGTGAAGATGTAACCGCTAAGTTTGATATCTCAATTGTAGATGGTGTCATTACTGCTACGTCTAAGGCTGAATTGACTAAGTCACTTGGAGATGCAGAGAATACACAAGTAATCGACACTGCTAAATTAGCATTTGGACGTTACTACAAGTTTGATATTCTTGCACGAATCAAGGATACTGCTAAGGAAGGTGTAGATATTGAAAATACAGCTTCTCAAATCGTTCACCAATACGATCCAACTAAGAAATCAGTTGAAAAACCAGAAAAACCAACTGAAAAACGTGTTGTAAATATTCCAGTTAAAATTGAATTCAACTTCACTAAGAAATTGGAAGGCCGTGCACTGAAGGCTGGCGAGTTTACTTTTGTACTCAAAGACAAGGATGGAAATGTGATTGAAACTGTAAGCAATGATGCTGAAGGTAAGATCAAGTTCTCAGCTCTTGAATTCAAGCGTGGTCAAGAAGGTACTTATATTTATCATGTAGAAGAAGTGAAAGGTACAGAGGCTGGAGTTGAGTACGATAAGATGGTAGCGACTGTTGGAGTTACTGTAACTAAGGATGGTAAAGTATTAACTCTTACTTCACAAATGCCTGAAGATACTGAGTTTAACAACAAGGTAACACCGCCAACACCACCAACACCACCGACACCGCCAACACCACCGACACCACCGACACCACCAGTAACGCCACCAACTCCTGAAAAACCTAAAGGTCGTGAGTTGCCAAATACTGGTGAGCAATCTAAAGTTGGATTAGTTGCCCTAGGTGCAGCCCTTGGTCTAGTAGGACTTGGTTTAATTGCAAAACCAAAAAGACGTGAAGACTAAGATTGTGATGACATCAGTATTTTGGTGTTGAAATAGCAATTTTAGCTCTAACATAAAAGGCTTTGCTCGAAAGAGCAGAGCCTTTTTTACTTAACTTTATCCTATAAAATTTAAAATATTAAACCGTTTACACTTGACAAAAATTGGTCTATACCATATAATAAAATAAAGAAATATGGAGGAACAATTATGAAAGTTATTCAAGTAAAAAATCCTGAAGAAGGTGGAAAAGTAGCTTTTGAAATTTTAAAAGAAAAGTTAGCAAACGGTGCTCAAACATTAGGACTTGCGACAGGTAGCAGTCCGCTTGAATTTTATGGAGAAATCGTTAAGAGTGATCTTGATTTTTCAAATCTTACTAGTGTTAATTTGGACGAATATGTAGGACTTGATGGAGAGAACCCTCAATCTTATCGTTACTTTATGCAAGAAAATCTATTCAATAAAAAGCCATTTAAAGAAAGCTTTTTACCTCGAGGTGTCAAAGATAATGCAGAGGAAGAAGTAGAACGCTATAATCAAATTCTTGCTGAGCATCCAGTTGATTTGCAAATTCTTGGAATTGGTCGAAACGGTCACATTGGCTTTAATGAACCGGGAACTCCATTTGATAGTCAAACGCATCTTGTAAATCTTGATCAGTCTACTATTGAAGCAAATGCTCGCTTCTTTGATAAAATTGAAGATGTACCAACACAAGCTATCTCAATGGGAATTAAAAATATTCTTGATGCTAAATCAATTTTGCTTTTTGCTTATGGTGAATCTAAAGCAGAAGCTATCGCTGGAACCGTTGAAGGTCCAGTTACTGAAAGTCTTCCAGCAAGTAGTTTGCAAAACCATCCAGATGTAACAATTATTGCGGATGCTGGAGCGTTAAGCCTACTTGAAAAATAAAAAATACACGAACCACTTGCTCTTTGTAGTGAGTGGTTTTTTACTTCAAATGTTCACTATCCTGCTAAAGTGGTATAATATAGCTATACAGCGGAGGTTCGAACTTTGATTTATATAATCGGTTTTATTTGTTTTTTACTTTTAATGTTACTGTTTTGTCGTCTCATTCAGCAATCAAAGAACCCTTCAGGTATTCTAGGAAAAGGAATGATGAAATTGTGGAATAGAGCCTATCTCCCCATGTTTGTATGGGCAATTCGTCATCTGGATAGGACATTTTACCCTGCAATCTTAGATGTAGGAGTTGGGAACGGCCGTTCAACCATCCTACTGAAAGAAACTTTTCCGCAAAGTACTATAACTGGAATCGATATTTCAGATACCGCAATAGCTCAAGCCAAACAGATAGAGATGACTAATCTAAATTTTGAACGAAGAGACGTTAGGGAGACAGGTTTTTCTGATGAAAGTGTTGATTTAATCACAGCCTTTCAAACTCATTTTCATTGGCAGAATCTAGAGGCTTCTTTTATGGAAATTCGAAGAATACTCAAATCAGACGGGATGCTCTTACTGGCTTGTGAATATAACAAGTTATCTTACTTTTTACCAGAGGTTCAAAGTGAAGAAGCATTTAGACGATTCTTGTTATCAGTAGGCTTTGAGCTCGTAACTAGTCAAAGAAAGGGATAGTGGATCCTTTATAAAATTCGTAAAGGATTTGTTAAAAAGTAGCTTTTTTAAAATCTTTTACAGGAGGAATCAGAATGAATACGAAGAATAGGAATTTGATAGAAGATAATAAAAAGGCTGAAAACCAAAGCTTTCTCTATTATTTACACGAGGAAAAAGTATTTGATAGGCAGTCGCTGGCTGATTTATGTCACTACGTAGAAAAGATCGATTCTATTAGTATAGATCAGCTGAGGGATTTGCATTTTATTGAAAATCAAATTCTTCGTCATCTGGTATATCATTTTGATAGCAATGACTTGAGTAAGATTTCAAATCTTCCTGATGAATATTGGGAATATATTGAATCTTTTGAACAAGCAGTAACAAAGTTGTATGATTTGATAAAGTATAGGTAAGAAAGTAATTGATAAACTGGAAAATAGGAATAAATGTAGGCTTCCCCTTGACATTTATTCATTATGCATGTAAAATAGAATAGATCTTGAACTTGAAGGGAGTGAAAAAAATGTCTAAAACAGTAGTACGTAAGAATGAATCTCTTGACGATGCACTTCGTCGTTTCAAACGTGCGGTTACTAAAGCTGGTACTCTTCAAGAAACACGCAAACGTGAATTCTATGAAAAACCTTCTGTAAAACGTAAACGTAAATCAGAAGCAGCTCGTAAACGTAAAAAATTCTAATTGAAGTGAAAGGCTAGACTTGTCTAGTCTTTTTTGTATTCTTAAGACCCGAATAATTTTACATGTTTCAATGATTATTTAGGAATTGGATAAAAATCAAACTTAAGAGTGTAATAACTGAATATTATAACTCTATTTACTTTTATTTGACATTTAAAATAATCATTCGTTTTAGTTGATTTTAATTGAAAAATATTGTAAAATCATGTTAAAATAGTGTAATTTTACACGGAGGTAAATAGGGATGAAAAACCAGAAAAGGTTTGGTAAATTATTAATCACTTTATTGTCTACAGGTGTGCTTTTGGCCGCTCTTCAAAGTCAAGAAATCATCACTGCTGAAGAAACAACGACAGCTGAGCAAATTTCTACAACAAATGCTGAAGCAACAACTACTGGTGAAGCTGTAACAACTACAGAAACTCCTGCACGTGAAGCAAGAGAAGTAGCTGCAGAAGTGACTGGTACTATTAAAAACCATGATATTAAATATTATGAATACTATACAGATGTAGACCTTTCTTTTTCACTTACAGAAGATGATGTGAAAGAAGGAGACTATGTTACAGTTACATTAGAAAACGTCGCTATCTTAAATCAATTAAATGGCAAGGATGTCACTTACGAAGGTAAGACAATTGGTAAAATTTCAATTGTTTCGTTTGAAAACGTCAATAAAGCACGTCAAGGTTCAAACGATATAGCTCAAATGCGACAAGCTGAATTGGAATCAACACGTGCCACATTAAAAATTACATTTACGAAAGCTATTGAAGCTGAAAAACCAGATGTATTGAAACAAGTCAAGTTCCAAATTACATCAGATAACGCTTATAATGGAGCTGTAATCGCAAATAAAGACTACACTTTAAACCAAGTGATTAAAGTGGGATCTTCTTCTGTGACAAGTACAGTTGATATTCCGAAAGTAGAACAATTTGCTACTGAGACAAATTCAATCAACTTCACACCTTCTGGAAATACGATTAAATTCAAGGCTGATGGATCATATGAAACGACTACACAATTCCAAGTTCGTGGAAGTGAAGGTATGAAAGTTGGTTCAACAGTTGAGTTAGAATTCAATGATGCTTCAGGTATCGAGTGGAAAACAAGTGGTGATACTGCACTCAAAGTAGGAGATACATTTACTTCAAGATTTATCTTGCCTGTATATAGAACATATGAAGTCAATGAATATGGCGCATATGTATTCCCAACAGGGGTTGAGCCAACATTCAAAGTCACTTCTATTACAGATAAGAAAATCACGTTTGAAATGATTTCAGGAGATGTTCCAAAAGAATTAGGTGTATTCTTCGGTGTTGGTCAAAACCGTATTAATATCATCGATAAATCTAAGATTGATCTTGAAAAAATGCAATATGATGTTTCGAAAGTAGCTACGGCAACTATTGATGGGAAAAATTCAAAGGGTATCTATATTTACCGTATCATTAATGACTCTGCAGGTGCACAATTAGTTCTTGATACGCTTGTCACAGACTACAAAGATATCGATACAAAAGAAAATCTTAAACCACAGGATAAGGGTTGGAAAGATCCAGCTACTATTGATGGTTATGAGTTTGTAAAAACAGAAAAAGATCGTGAAGGAAATCGTATCCACTGGTATAAAAAAGTTGAACAAACTACGACAACAACAACTAGTACTNAAAATCTTAAACCACAGGATAAGGGTTGGAAAGATCCAGCTACTATTGATGGTTATGAGTTTGTAAAAACAGAAAAAGATCGTGAAGGAAATCGTATCCACTGGTATAAAAAAGTTGAACAAACTACGACAACAACAACTAGTACTACGACTACAACTACCACGACAACAACAGAAGAACCAACGACTACTTCAACAACTACAACGACAGTAGAGCCAACGACTACTTCAACAACTACCACGACAGTAGAGCCAACGACTACTTCAACAACTACCACGACAGTAGAGCCACCGACTACTTCAACAACTAAAACGACATTAGAGCAAACGACTACAAATACCACCACAAAAACACAACAACCACCCAATAATTAAACAAATCCCACGACAGTAGAGCCACCGACTACTTCAACAACTAAAACGACATTAGAGCAAACGACTACAAATACCACCACAAAAACACAACAACCACCCAATAATTAAACAAATCCCACGACAGTAGAGCCACCGACTACTTCAACAACCACAACGACAGTAGAGCCAACAACAACTACTACAACAGTTGAGCCAACTCCAGGTAAATCAAGTGAAGAAACTCCTTCAGGTAAGACAACTGAAGAAACAAGACCTGAAACTACGTCTACAACATCTGAACCTAAAAAGGAATTGCCAAATACTGGTTCTAAAGAATCATTGTTTGCGACTGGTGTAGCACTCTTGGTAGCTGGTCTTGGAGTCTTGGGCTTAAAGAAACAAGATAACTAAAGTGCACTATCTATTATGAAATAATAGTCAGAAGGATTAGACAACAATTTGTTGTTTAATCCTTTTTTGTATCGTTCAAATATTATCAGATAAATTAATAGCGTAAACACGGTAAAAAATACAAACTTCTTCCTACAATCTGATATAATAGTAAGAGAACTCGATTTAAGGAGAAATATATGTCGGTTTCAGTAAAAGAAGTTATTGAGAAGCTTAGATTAGACATTGTCTATGGGGAGCCTGAATTACTTGAAAAGGAAATTAATACTGCAGATATAACGCGACCTGGTCTTGAAATGACAGGCTATTTTGATTACTATACTCCAGAGCGTATTCAATTGTTGGGTATGAAGGAATGGTCTTACCTAGTTTCTATGCCTTCTCAAAATCGTTACGATGTCTTGAAAAAAATGTTCCTACCAGAAACACCTGCGGTCATTGTTGCCCGTGGTTTGGTGGTTCCAGAGGAAATGTTGAAGGCTGCTAGAGAATGTAAAATTGCGATTTTAACTAGTCGTACAGCAACCAGTCGTTTGTCTGGAGAACTATCTAGCTATCTTGATTCACGTTTAGCGGAACGTACAAGTGTACATGGGGTCCTAATGGATATCTATGGTATGGGTGTTTTGATTCAAGGTGATAGTGGAATCGGTAAGAGTGAGACAGGTTTAGAACTAGTTAAACGTGGTCACCGTTTGGTAGCAGACGATCGGGTAGATATCTATTCTAAGGATGAAATGACTCTCTGGGGTGAACCTGCTGAAATCTTGAAACATCTGATCGAAATTCGTGGAGTAGGGATCATCGATGTCATGAGTCTATACGGTGCCAGTGCCGTTAAGGATTCTTCACAAGTTCAGCTAGCTGTTTATTTGGAAAATTATGATACAAATAAGACCTTTGATCGCTTAGGAAATAATGCTGAAGAACTAGAAGTTTCTGGAGTTACCATTCCACGTATCCGCATCCCAGTTAAAACAGGGCGCAATATTTCTGTCGTAATCGAAGCAGCTGCCATGAACTATCGTTCTAAGGAAATGGGCTTTGACGCGACACGTCTCTTTGAAGAAAGATTGACGAAATTAATTGAAAAGAACGAGGTGCAAAATGATTGATCCAGTTGCTTTTCAAATAGGTCCATTTGCCATTAGATGGTATGCACTTTGTATCGTTTCAGGCCTTATCTTAGCGGTATATTTGGCAAGTAAAGAAGCTCCTAAAAAGAAAATCTTATCAGAAGATATTCTGGACTTTATCTTAGTGGCTTTCCCTTTGTCAATCATCGGCGCGAGACTTTACTATGTTATTTTTAAATTTGACTATTATAGCCAACATTTAGGGGAGATATTTGCTGTCTGGAATGGTGGTCTTGCTATTTACGGCGGTCTAATTACCGGAGCGATTGTACTTTATATTTTCGCAGACCGTAAATTAATCAATACCTGGGATTTCTTGGATATTGCAGCTCCGAGTGTAATGATTGCTCAGAGTCTAGGACGTTGGGGGAACTTCTTTAACCAAGAAGCTTACGGAGCAGTTGTAGAAAACCTTGATTATTTACCTGGTTTTATTAAGAATCAGATGTATATTGATGGTTCTTATCGTCAACCAACCTTCTTATACGAATCTATCTGGAACCTGATTGGGTTTGCTTTAATTGTTATTTTTAGACGCCGATTAAATGGCATTCGTCGTGGTCATATCACAGCCTTTTACTTAATTTGGTATGGTTTTGGACGTATGATTATTGAGGGAATGCGTACAGATAGTCTCATGTTCTTTGGACTTCGAGTATCTCAGTGGTTGTCTGTTCTATTAATTGGACTTGGTATTTATATTATCGTTTATCAAAATCGGAAAAAAGCACCATTTTATAATGTAAAAAAGGAGAATTAAAATGTTAGAAGTTGCTTATATTATTGTGGCTATTGCCTTGATTGTATTTATTGTTTATTTGATTATTACCCTTCAAAAAGTTGGACGTGTAATCGATGAAACTGAAAATACTGTTAAAACGCTAACTTCAGATGTAAATGTTACTCTACATCACACAAACGAACTTCTTGCCAAGGTCAATGTTCTTGCTGATGATATCAATATCAAAGTTGCAACCATTGATCCACTCTTTACAGCAGTTGCAGACCTTTCTGTTTCTGTCTCTGACTTAAATGAGCAGGCTCGTGTCTTGAGTAAAAAAGCATCATCTGCAGGTTCAAAAACATTAAAGACTAGTGCAGGCTTATCTGCCGTTCGTATTGCAAGTAAGTTTTTCAAAAAATAAAAAGGAGATAACTCATGGGTAAATTATCATCAATCCTTTTAGGAACTGTTTCAGGTGTAGCTGTTGCTTTGTTTCTAACAAGTGAAAAAGGGAAACGTGTTACTAGTCAAGCACAAGACTTTATTGAAGATCTGAGAGAAGATCCAAAATATGCTAAGGAACAAGCTCTTGAAAAATTGACAGAAGTCAAAGAACAAACCAGAGATTTTGTTCTAAAGACAAAAGAACAAGTAGAATCAGGCGAAATTACTTTGGATTCAGTTCTTGAAAAATCTAAATCTTTAGCTCAACAAGCGACTGAAGCTTCAAAAGAGACCTTGAACAATCTCAAGGAACAATTGGAAGAAAAAGTAGTTGTTGAAGACCCAGAAGACGGTCAAGAAATCATCATCGAAATCGAAGAAGATTAAAATAGAAATCACCATTTTTGATTCCCTTAGAGTCGGAGATGGTGATTTTTTTATTGAGGGAAGTCTTTGTGGTATAATAAATACTATGCAGAAGAAACCAACATCAGCTTATGTGCACATTCCATTTTGCACACAAATCTGTTATTATTGTGACTTTTCTAAGGTCTTTATTAAAAATCAACCAGTAGACAGCTATCTAGAACATCTACTGCAAGAATTTCATTCTTATGACATTCAGAAGTTGCGTACTCTCTATATTGGGGGAGGTACACCGACAGCCTTGTCTGCGCCACAGTTAGAGGTGCTTCTGGATGGATTGACTAAAAACTTAGATTTATCAGTCTTAGAAGAATTGACCATTGAGGCCAATCCTGGTGATTTGGATGAGGATAAGATTGCAGTTTTGAAAAATTCAGCAGTCAACCGTGTTTCATTGGGTGTCCAAACCTTTGATGACAAAATGCTGAAAAAAATTGGTCGTAGTCATTTGGAGAAAGATATCTATGAAAATATTGATCGTCTCAAGTTAGCAGGATTTGATAATATTTCCATTGACTTGATCTACGCTCTTCCTGGTCAGACTATGGACCAGGTTAAGGACAATGTTGCCAAGGCCATCGCTTTGGATATTCCCCACATGAGTCTCTATAGCTTGATTTTGGAAAACCATACGGTCTTTATGAATCGTATGAGACGAGGGAAACTACCTCTTCCTAAGGAAGAATTAGAAGCTGAGATGTTTGAATATATCATTGCTGAATTAGAGAGAGCTGGTTTTGAGCATTATGAAATTTCAAATTTTTCAAAACCTGGCTTTGAAAGTCGTCATAACCTCATGTATTGGGATAATGCTGAGTATTATGGTATAGGTGCTGGTGCGTCGGGCTATGTAAACGGTGTTCGCTATAAAAACCATGGGCCTATCCGCCATTATCTAAAGGCAGTAGAAGAAGGCAATGCTCGCATCAATGAAGAGCACCTGAGTCTAAGGGAACAAATGGAAGAAGAGATGTTCCTTGGCCTTCGTAAGAAGTCAGGTGTTTCCATGAAACGATTTGAAGAAAAATTTGGCACATCTTTTGACAATTTATATGGTCAAGTTGTAAGAGATTTGTGTCATCAAGGTCTTTTACAAGTAGAAGGTCAACAAATACGAATGACAAAAAAAGGTCTCTTTTTAGGAGATACAGTAGCAGAACGATTTATATTGGAGTAGAATTATGGGCTTAACTTATCAAATGAAGATGAAAATTCCTTTTGATATGGCTGATATGAATGGCCATATCAAACTACCAGACGTTATCTTGTTGTCCCTGCAAGTATCAGGAATGCAATCCATTAATCTAGGAGTGAGTGACAAGGATGTTTTAGAACAGTATAATCTAGTCTGGATTATCACTGATTATGATATCGATGTGATTAGACTTCCTCGTTTTGCTGAGGAAATCACAATTGAAACAGAGGCCTTGACCTACAATCGTCTATTTTGCTACCGACGTTTTACTATTTATGATGAAGCTGGTCAAGAAATCATTCGCATGGTAGCTACCTTTGTCCTTATGGATCGTGAGACTCGGAAGGTTCATCCTGTAGAACCAGAAATTGTCGCCCCTTATCAATCTGAGTTTTCTAAGAAACTCCTTCGCGGGCCAAAATACGCAGAGCTGGAAGAAGCGATTAGCAAAGATTACCATGTTCGTTTTTATGACTTGGATATGAATGGCCACGTCAATAACAGCAAATATCTAGACTGGGTTTTTGAAGTTATGGGGGCAGATTTCCTAACCAATCATATTCCTAAAAAAATAAACCTCAAGTATGTCAAGGAAGTTCGACCAGGTGGTATGATTACTTCTAGTTACGAATTGAATCAACTAGAAAGCAATCACCAAGTCACAAGTGATGGCGATATCAATGCTCAGGCAAAGATAATTTGGCAAGAAATTAACACAGATTAGAAAGTAATATATGACTTATAAAGGCTATTTAATTGATTTAGACGGTACAATTTATAAAGGAAAAGATAGAATTCCAGCGGGAGAAGCTTTTGTACATGAGCTGCAAAAAGGGGAAATTCCTTATCTTTTTGTAACAAATAATACCACTCGTACACCTGAAAGTGTCCAAGAGATGTTGGCCAATCAGTTTAATATTGACACGCCTGTATCGACAATCTATACTGCAACCTTAGCGACCATTGATTACATGAATGATTTGGGGCTTGAAAAGACAGTCTATGTGATTGGAGAAGCAGGGCTCAAGGAAGCCATTCAAGCAGCAGGCTACGTTGAAGATAAAGAAAATCCAGCCTATGTGGTTGTAGGTTTGGACTGGCAAGTTGACTATGAAAAATTTGCTACTGCAACTCTAGCTATCCATAAAGGTGCTCATTTTATCGGCACCAATCCAGATTTAAATATTCCAACAGAACGTGGACTTTTACCTGGTGCTGGTTCACTGATTACTCTTCTTGAAGCAGCAACTCGCGTAAAACCAGTTTATATTGGAAAACCAAACGCGATTATTATGGATAAGGCTGTTGAACACCTAGGACTTGAACGCCAAGAAATTGTCATGGTGGGGGATAATTACCTGACTGATATTCGAGCAGGTATTGACAATGGTATTCCAAGTCTTTTGGTGACGACAGGATTTACAAAACCTGAAGAAGTAGCGGATTTACCAATCGCCCCAACCCATGTCCTCTCAAGTCTAGCGGAGTGGAATTTCGATGAAAACTAAATTTACTTTTCTAGGAAGTCTTCTCTTTCTCCTCTCTCTTGCTATTTTATTGACCATCTATCTGTCTTGGTTGGTTTACCCTCTGGAAATTTCTTGGTTAAATCTGACAAGTCGTGTTCATGTTCAACCTCAGACCATCTACCATAACTTTAATGTTTTGATGAATTATTTGACCAATCCATTGAGTCAAGTATTAGCAATGCCAGATTTTCCTTCGTCTGCCTCTGGAATTCACCACTTTGTCGTTGTAAAGGGACTCTTTCACCTAGCGCAAGGAGTAGCAATCGTAACTCTTCCGATTTTCTACCTTTTTTGGAAGCAAGTCATTCAGAAAGGTTTTCTGTCTCTATATCGCAGAGGTCTCTTGATTATGCTGTCTTTACCTTTGGTTCTTGGTTTAGTTGGTGTCTTCATTGGTTTTGAACAATTCTTTACCTTGTTTCATCAGATTCTATTTGTAGGTGATGATACCTGGCTTTTTGATCCCGCTAAAGATCCAGTCATTCTTATTCTACCAGAGGATTTTTTCCTGCATGCCTTTCTCCTATTTTTCTGCTTGTATGAGTTAATTTTTGGATTCGTTTATCTACTAAGTTGGAAAAAATTACCAAAAATAACATAAATGCATAAAAATGTTTTAAAAATTGTACGAAAAACCTATTTTTCTTTAAAAAGTAGGTTTTTTTTACGGAAACAACTAGTCAAGCGCTTTATTTTTTTGTATAATAGAGTTAGAAAAGTATGCAAAGAAGAGAATAGCATGATTACACTATTTTTATCACCGAGTTGTACATCATGTCGTAAGGCAAAGGCCTGGCTTGATAATCATAAAGTGCCTTTCCAAGAGCACAACATTATGACCAGTCCTTTATCAAGAAAAGAATTACAACACATTCTTTCCTTGACCGAAAACGGTACCGATGACATTATTTCAACTCGTTCAAAAATTTTCCAAAAGTTAAATATCGATGTGGAAAGTATCTCGGTGACAGAGTTGCTTAATTTAATTGAGCAATATCCTAGTCTTTTGCGTCGTCCAATCATCATTGATGATAAACGTATGCAGATTGGCTTTAATGAAGATGAGATTCGTGCATTTCTTCCTCGTAGTTATCGTAAGCAAGAATTGAAAGAAGCTACATTAAGAGCTGGTATTAATTAGATGAATAAACAGTATAGTTACCCACTAGATTTGTCGTGGAGCACTGAAGAACTTGCTTCAGTGCTTTCTTTTTTTAATGATGTTGAAGCTGCCTATGAGACACAGGTAGATGCTAAGAAACTATTAGATTCCTACAAGGTATTCAAGTCAGTTGTGCCTAGTAAGAGCGAAGAAAAACGTTTGGGACGTGAGTTTGAATCAGTTAGTGGATACTCTTTCTACCGTGCAGTCCAGTTGGCCAAAGAAAAAGGAGAAGGGAAGATTTCACTTGGAAAATAAATTTACATTTGCCAAAGAAATTGTCAGGGAAGCTGGGGAATACATTCTCCAGCATATGAAAGAAGATCTCCATGTTGAGAGAAAGTCTTCCCCTACAGATTTGGTAACTAAGTTAGATAAAGAAGTTCAAGACTTACTTATTAAAAAAATCCGTTCTCGCTATCCAAATGATCTATTTTGTGCTGAAGAAGGCTGCATGCGTGCAGCAGTGGGACAAGGTTCTGTATGGATTATTGATCCTATTGATGGAACCAACAACTTCGTAGCACAAGGTGAAGATTTTGCTGTTATGCTGGCCTATTTTGAGGATGGTATTGGCAAGTTTGGTATTATCTATGATGTTATGAAGGGTGATTGTTACCATGGTGGAGGAGACTTCCCGCCCTGTCGCAATGACGAACCTTTGCCACTCTTTAAAAAGAGACCCTTGAGAGAATTTTTGGTAGCTGGTAATTCTGGAATGTTAGCGACTAACGAATGGGGCTTAGCTGATTTGGGAAACGCTGCACTTGGGACACGAGTTTATGGCAGTGCCGCTATTAGTTTTGCCAAGGTGCTATCAGGTCGACTTTTAACCTATATCACTTATTTACAACCTTGGGATTATGCGGCTGCAAGTATTCTAGGTGAGAGTTTGGGTTATAAGGTTTTTACGATTGCTGGTGAGGAAGTCGATTTTCAAACACGACAGGCCGTTATGATGGTGCCAGTCGAGATGAAAGATGAGATTCAATCCTATATCTATGAAAGGAAATAAACCTACATGCAATTTCCAGATGGATTTGTAAAAAAATACGAAACAATATTGGGAGATGAGGCAAGAGCTTTTCTTGCCTCTTTTGATGATGAAGCTGTTTCTGCCTTTCGTATCAATCCTTTAAAAGAAAAACAGCTTTCTTTTTCAGATGCTATTCCCAATACACCCTGGGGCTACTATGGGAAGGTTTCAGGGAAATCACCAGAACATGTAACTGGTTTGGTCTATTCACAAGAACCTGCCGCACAAATGGTCGCTCAAGTAGCTCAGCCAAAGCCAGGTATGAAGGTCTTAGACTTGGCAGCGGCACCTGGTGGGAAATCTACTCAACTGGCAGCCTATCTAGCTGGTGAGGGTATTTTAGTTTCTAACGAAATTTCAAGCAAACGGTCAAAGATTTTAGTTGAAAATATGGAACGCTTCGGTGCGACTAATGTCGTTGTGACCAATGAATCTGCAGACCGTCTAGTCAAGGTTTTTAAAGGCTATTTTGACCTGATCGTTTTAGATGCACCTTGCTCAGGAGAAGGGATGTTTCGTAAACAACCTGACGCTATGGATTATTGGAGTGTCGATTATCCTAGTCAATGCGCTAGTTTACAACGTGAAATTTTATCAGATGCTGTTACCATGTTGGCTGAAGGAGGTCGACTAGTCTATTCAACCTGTACCTGGGCGCCAGAAGAAAACGAATTAATCATTAACTGGCTTCTAGATACCTACGATTTTGAATTGATTCCAATCGAACATATCAATGGTATGTCACAAGGAATCAACCAATCTGAAACAGCTCGGATGTACCCTCATCTCTTTAAGGGAGAAGGTCAGTTTGTTGCCCATCTGCAGTTTAAGGGACAAAACAAGACTGTGAAGTTCAAGCCTTCTAAATCCAACCTATCTCGTGAACAGATTTCCTTATGGCAGGATTTTGAGAAAAAACACCTTAAAGAAAAACTGACCGGTGTCCTACAAGTTTTTGGTGACCAACTTTATCTTTTGCCAAGCGAATTACCAAACTTGAGTAAGCTCAAAATCGCTCGTAATGGACTTCATCTAGGGACTTTCAAGAAGAAGCGCTTTGAACCTAGTTTTGCTCTTGGTTTAGCTTTAAAACCAAGCCAAGTCAAGCAAGGAATCGAAATTCATCAAGAAGACTTTGTCAAATATGTGGCTGGTGAAACAGTCCAATTAGCTGAAACTCTTCCAAATGGTTGGTACCAAGTTTTGGTTGGTGGAAATGGTCTAGGTTTTGCAAAAGTAACCGGAAATACCTTGAAGAATTATTTTCCCAAGGGCTTGAGGTTTCAGGTGAAAAACTAGTCAAAAACTGTATTCTATGTTATAGTGGAAGTATGGATTTTCCCTGAAAACAATAGAAAATATGGGCAAAAATTCAAGCTATTCATCATTATTTTCAAGGAGACAAATAGTGAAAAAATTTAAAAAACTCACCATCTCTCTTGCAACTCTTTTACTTGCTGGTTCGCTAGCAGGATGTGCAAGTTGGATTGATCGTGGGGAGTCTATGACGGCTGTCGGTTCAACTGCCCTTCAACCTTTAGTCGAGGCGGCAGCAGATGAATTTTCGTCTGCACACGTTGGTAAAACAGTTAATGTTCAAGGTGGTGGATCTGGTACTGGACTATCTCAAGTTCAGTCTGGTGCAGTTGATGTTGGAAACTCTGATGTGTTCGCTGAAGAGAAAGATGGTATCGATGCGTCCGCGCTAGTTGACCATAAGGTTGCTGTTGCTGGATTAGCTGTCATTATTAATAAAGAAGTAGATGTCGATAATCTTACGACAGACCAGCTCCGACAAATCTTTACAGGAGAAATTACTAATTGGAAGGAAGTCGGCGGTAAGGATTTAGCTATTTCTATTATCAACCGTGCTGCGAGCTCAGGTTCTCGTGCGACCTTTGACAGTGTAATTATGAATGGTCAGTCAGCAGTTCAAAGTCAGGAGCAGGATTCTAACGGTATGGTGAAGTCCATTGTTTCTCAAACCCCTGGAGCTATTTCCTACCTTGCCTTTGCTTATGTTGATGATTCTGTTGGGACTATTAAACTTAACGGCTATGAACCAATTTCTGAGAATGTAACCACGAATAATTGGCCTTTGTGGTCTTATGAACATATGTATACACTTGGTGAGCCAAATGAATTGGTTGCCGAATTCTTAAACTTTGTTCTTTCGGACGAAGCGCAGAATGGAATCGTAAAAGGAATGGGCTATATTTCTGTCAAGGAAATGAAGGTTGAAAAAGATGCTGCAGGTACTGTGACAGCGCTAGAAGGGAGCCAATAATGAATCAAGAAGAATTATCAAAAAAATTGCTCTCTCCTTCAAAAAACTCTCGTCTTGAGAAATTAGGAAAAGGACTAACCTTTGCCTGCCTATCTTTGATTGTTATCATTGTTGCAATGATTTTGATTTTTGTAGCCCAAAAAGGTTTGTCTACCTTCTTTGTCAATGGTGTGAATATCTTTGATTTTCTTTTTGGTGCAACTTGGAATCCGTCAGGTAAACAATTTGGTGCCCTTCCAATGATTTTAGGTTCCTTTATTGTTACCATCCTGTCAGCTCTTATTGCAACACCATTTGCTATTGGTGCAGCAGTCTTTATGACAGAGGTGTCTCCAAAAGGAGCTAAGATTTTGCAACCTGCTATTGAACTCTTAGTTGGGATTCCTTCAGTAGTTTATGGATTTATCGGTTTGCAGGTCGTGGTACCATTTGTACGTACTGTCTTTGGTGGAACAGGTTTCGGTATTTTATCAGGAATTTTCGTTCTCTTTGTTATGATTTTGCCGACTGTAACCTTCATGACAACAGATAGCCTACGTGCAGTTCCTCGTCACTACCGTGAAGCAAGTTTAGCCATGGGAGCGACTCGTTGGCAAACCATCTGGCGTGTAACCTTGAAGGCTGCTCGTTCAGGTATTTTTACGGCAGTAGTCTTTGGTATGGCGCGTGCTTTCGGTGAAGCCCTAGCTATTCAGATGGTGGTCGGAAACTCAGCAGTTGTTCCAACTTCATTGACAACACCAGCAGCGACTCTGACATCTGTTTTGACCATGGGAATTGGAAATACTGTTATGGGAACTGTTGATAATAACGTTCTCTGGTCACTGGCTTTAGTATTACTTTTGATGAGCTTGGCCTTTAACAGTGTGATTAAATTGATTACGAAAGAAAGAGGAAAGAAAAACTATGCACGCTAAGAAATTAGATAAACTTGCAACAGCTGTCCTCTACACCATCGCAGGAATCATTGTGACCATTCTAGCTTCCTTGATTCTTTATATCTTGGTTCGAGGCTTGCCTCATGTTTCTTGGTCATTCTTGACAGGAAAATCATCCTCATATCAAGCAGGTGGTGGTATTGGGATTCAGCTCTATAATTCCTTTTTCCTTTTGGTGATTACTTTATTTATCTCAGTCCCTTTATCAATGGGAGCTGGAATTTACTTGGCTGAATATGCAAAAAAAGGTCGTGTTACCAATTTCGTTCGTACCTGTATTGAAATTTTGTCTTCTCTACCATCCGTAGTTGTGGGACTCTTTGGTTACCTCATCTTTGTAGTCCAGTTCGAGTATGGATTTTCGATTATTTCTGGTGCCTTGGCTTTAACAGTCTTTAATCTTCCACAGATGACTCGTAACGTTGAAGACAGTTTGAAGCACGTTCACCATACGCAACGTGAAGCTGGTTTGGCTCTAGGGCTCTCTCGTTGGGAGACAGTTCTTCATGTCGTTATTCCAGAAGCCCTTCCTGGTATTGTAACAGGTGTAGTACTTGCATCAGGTCGTATCTTTGGAGAAGCTGCAGCTCTTATCTACACAGCTGGACAATCAGCACCAGCTCTTGACTGGTCAAACTGGAATGTCCTCAGCGTAACCAGTCCAATCTCAATCTTCCGTCAAGCAGAAACCTTGGCTGTTCATATCTGGAAAGTCAACAGTGAAGGAACCATTCCTGATGGAACTCTTGTTTCAGCAGGTTCTGCTGCGGTGCTCCTCATCTTTATCTTAATTTTTAACTTTGGAGCACGTAAACTTGGAAGCTATCTACATAAGAAATTAACTGCTGCCTAAAGGAGAAGCCATGTCAAAATATAATTGGGATGAAAGGCATATCATTACTTTTCCAGAAGAAAAAGTGGCCCTCTCTACGAAGGATTTACATGTTTACTATGGTAAGAATGAATCCATCAAGGGCGTGGATATGCAATTCGAAAAAAATAAAATTACTGCCTTGATCGGTCCATCAGGATCTGGAAAATCAACCTACCTACGCAGTCTCAATCGTATGAATGATACTATTGACATTGCTAAGGTTACAGGACAAATTCTCTATCAAGGAATTGACGTTAACCGTCCTGAAATCAATGTTTATGAAATGCGTAAACACATCGGAATGGTTTTCCAACGTCCAAATCCATTTGCTAAATCAATCTACCGCAACATCACCTTTGCACATGAACGTGCAGGAGTTAAGGACAAGAAGGTTCTTGATGAAATTGTAGAAACCTCTCTTCGCCAGGCTGCCCTCTGGGATCAGGTCAAAGATGACCTCCACAAGTCAGCCTTGATGCTTTCAGGTGGTCAACAGCAACGTCTCTGTATCGCTCGTGCTATTTCTGTAAAACCAGACATTCTCTTGATGGATGAGCCGGCATCAGCCTTGGATCCGATTGCGACAGCTCAGCTAGAGGAAACTATGCTTGAGTTGAAGAAGGACTTCACCATCATCATCGTGACCCATAGCATGCAACAGGCTGCGCGTGCGAGTGACTACACTGGATTTTTCTACTTAGGTGATTTGATTGAGTACGATAAAACGTCAAACATTTTCCAAAATGCCAAGCTACAGTCTACCAATGACTATGTAACTGGACACTTTGGTTAGAAAGGAAACAGTATGACAGAACCGATTTTACAGGTCAAAGACCTGTCTGTTTATTACAACAAAAAGAAGGCCTTGAATAGTGTTTCCTTATCTTTCCAACCCAAGGAAATTACAGCTCTTATAGGTCCCTCTGGATCTGGTAAATCAACACTTCTAAAGGCTATTAACCGAATGGGTGACCTTAATCCTGAAGTGACCACTACTGGATCAGTGGTTTATAACGGTCATAATATTTATAGCCCTCGTACTGATACCGTTGAGTTACGTAAGGAAATAGGAATGGTTTTCCAACAACCCAATCCATTTCCAATGTCTATCTACGAAAATGTTGTTTATGGACTAAGAATTAATGGAGAGAAAGACAAGCAAGTCTTGGACGAAGCTGTGGAGAAAGCTTTACAGCGTGCTTCAATCTGGGATGAGGTCAAGGATCGCTTGCATGATTCAGCTATTGGTCTTTCAGGTGGACAGCAGCAACGTGTTTGTGTAGCCCGTGTTTTGGCAACTAGTCCAAAGATCATCCTCTTGGATGAGCCGACCTCAGCCTTAGACCCTATCTCGGCTGGGAAAATCGAAGAAACCCTATATAGTCTTAAGGACAAGTACACCATGCTATTGGTTACTCGTTCCATGCAGCAAGCATCTCGAATCTCTGATAAAACAGGCTTTTTCCTCAATGGAGATTTGATTGAATTTAACGATACCAAGGAAATGTTCCTCTATCCACAACATAAGGAAACAGAAGATTACATTTCAGGTAAATTTGGATAAGGAGAAAAAGATGTTACGATCTCAATTTGAAGAAGATTTAGAGAAATTGCATAACCAATTCTACGCTATGGGACAAGAAGTTCTTTCCCAAATCAATCGAACTGTACGTGCTTTTGTCACTCATGACCGTGACTTGGCTAAAGAAGTCATCGAGCAAGACGCAGAAGTCAATGAATACGAATTGAAACTTGAAAAGAAATCATTTGAAATCATTGCCCTTCAACAGCCAGTATCACAAGACTTACGTACAGTTCTAACAGTTCTAAAGGCTGTTTCAGACTTGGAACGTATGGGAGACCATGCTGTATCCATTGCTGAGGCAACCATTCGTATGAAGGGAGAAGAGCGCATCCCTGCCGTAGAAGAAGAAATCAAAAAAATGGGACGAGATGTTAAAGATTTCGTAGAAACAACCCTTGAACTTTACCTAAACGGATCAGTTGATAAGGCCTATGAAGTTGCAACCATGGATGAAAAAATCAACCATTACTTTGAAAATATTCGTGATCTGGCAACTGAAGAAATTAGAAAGAATCCAGATGCTATTGTCACAGGTCGCGATTACTTCCAAGTGATTTCATACTTGGAGCGTATCGGTGACTATGCAAAGAATATCTGTGAATGGGTTGTTTACTTTGAAACAGGTAAAATTGTAGAATTGTAAAATATATAGAAGATAAAAATTATTGTGAAAGCTTACTTTTTAATATAGTAAGCTTTCATTGTATCGATAGTTTACTTTGTCAGAGGTGAATAATGAACTATATACAGAGTATAAGAAAAAAAGTTGGAAAAGATAAAATTATTCTAAATTTTACTTGTGGAATTTTAAATCAATCAGGAAAAATATTATTACAAAAACGAGCAGACAAAGGAACTTGGGGGTTACCAGGTGGTGCTATTGAATTAGGTGAATCGGCTGTAGAAGCATTAGTGAGAGAGTTTTATGAAGAAACTGGAGTGAAAGTAATAGTGAAAAAACTCTTAAATGTTTATACAAAATATTCAGATAGTTATCCAAATGGTGATGAGGCACAAGTTATTACAATGTTGTATTTAGTTACATCTGAAACTTCGATCTCTACAAATGTTTTTACGAGTGATGAAACTTTAGAATTAGGGTTGTTTGATCACAGGGACATGCAAAATATCACAATTGTAAACCAGCAACATCAAGATATGATAAATGATTTTTTTGAAAATTGTTTCCCAATAGATAGATAAACCAATCATTGAATTTGTATTTTTTATAAATTTATTCTATGGAAAACGCAAGAAAATGTTGACAATTATTTTTAATTAAGTTATAATTATACAAAATCAACAGAGAGGTTGTTTATTTATGAAGTTTAAAAAATGGATATTTGTTTTATGTAGTTTTCTTGTAAGTTTCTTTTTAGTAGCTTGTCAATCGTCTAGCTCAAGCTCACAGTCTGCAGTAGAGGCTATCAAACAAAAAGGGAAATTAGTGGTCGCAACTAGTCCAGACTATGCACCTTTTGAGTTTCAAGCTTTAGTAGACGGGAAAAACCAAGTGGTAGGTGCTGATATTGACATGGCACAAGCCATCGCTGATGAACTTGGAGTGAAATTGGAAATTTCAAGCATGAGTTTTGATAATGTCTTGACCAGTCTTCAAACTGGGAAAGCTGATTTGGCTATTGCGGGAATCAGTGCAACTGAAGAAAGAAAAGAAGTTTTCGATTTCTCAATTCCTTACTATGAAAACAAAATTAGCTTTCTAATTAGAAAATCTGATCTTGAAAAATACAAGGATTTGGATTCTCTAGCAAGTGCAAATATCGCTGCTCAAAAAGGAACTGTTCCAGAATCTATGGTTAAGGAGCAACTTCCAAAAGCACAGTTGACTTCATTGACCAATATGGGAGAAGCTGTTAATGAGCTTCAATCAGGTAAGGTTGATGCTGTTCATATGGATGAGCCTGTTGCTTTAAGCTATGCTGGTAAAAACTCTGATTTGGCTGTTGCTACAGTCAGCTTGACCATGAAAGAAGGCGAAGCAAATGCTGTTGCTATCAAAAAAGGCAACTCAGATTTGAAAGAAGTAGTTGATAAGGTCATCCAAAAACTCAAAGATGACGGCACTTATCAAACTTATCTTGAAAAGGCTGCTAAGCTAACAGAAGTAGAACAATAAAAAATAACAGAGGCTGGGACAAAAGTCCTAGCCTCTCAATTGTCATTGGATTATCAAGCAAGACGCAGTGGTTGAGTGGGCTCTACTACGCTGATTTCATCAGCTTTTACAGCCTTACTCAACTGTGCGGAGGTGGGACGACGAAATCGAATTCTAACGAATTACCGATTTCTGTCCCACTCTCTGTTTTTAAGTAATTTAATGTTGTTTCAAGACTTTCTAAAGGAACCTTAGCAAATTGATAAGGGCAAGTCTCAATGTAGGACGATTCGAAAAAGTCTAGATTTAAAGAGCTATGTTTGAGCCTTGCAATCTTAGGATAGTTCCTGAGATCAAGCAAAAGTCCATCATGGAGAGGATAGTTTGGTAGGGAAAGGGGATAAGATTTTAATAG
The DNA here is from genome assembly GCF_040888245.1 of Streptococcus wuxiensis. Classification (NCBI taxonomy): domain Bacteria; kingdom Bacillati; phylum Bacillota; class Bacilli; order Lactobacillales; family Streptococcaceae; genus Streptococcus; species Streptococcus wuxiensis. Next base: position 548,923 of record NZ_JBFNFE010000001.1, on the reverse strand, counting down.
CCTATGAATGAAGTCTTGACTTTTCTCTTGCAGTGCCAATCTTGCTAATCTATTTTTTTCAAAAAGCTGACTATCGATGTAGAGTGATAAAGCCTTTTGCATAATGAGGTTGTTATCATAGTCCAGAATGTTTTTGTAGGCCACAAAAAGACTTTTAATAGGATTTGGAAGTATGAGAGCAGTGATTCGAAGTGCGGGGAAAATACTTGTTGAAAAAGACTTGATGTAGATGACCAAATCTTTTTGGTCCAAATAATGAAAGGTTTGTCCCATTTTAGGATCCAGGTCACCTAGATAGTCATCTTCAACTATATAGATTTGATATTTTGCAGCTAAGTCAAGGATAGCAAGTTTTTCCTCCTCAGAATAGGAATGCCCCAGAGGATAATGAAAACGAGGAATGGTATAGAAAAACTTAATCTTTCCACTCTTAAACTGTTTCTCAAGTTCGTTTAGGTCAATACCGTCCACCCGACGTTCAATGGTTTGATAGGGAATGTTTTGAGCTAGTAGTAGTTGATTCATCCGATGATAGGTCGGTTGTTCAACCAGTATTTCCTGAGCTTGACCTGGAAAATCAATCTGAGAAAGAATAAACAGTGCTTGCTGGGTTCCAGACGTCATGACTAACTGGTCTGCCTTACTATAAATCGCTTGATCAAAAAGTAATGTCTGAACAGATTTTCGTAATTCTTCTAAGCCCTCTTGGTTTTCATAGTAGTTGTAGAGATAATTTTCTCGTCCAATCAAGCTTTCATTGACGCAAAGCCGAAAATCATCATAGGCAGCCACATGTTCATCGTTAACTGAGATAATTAGGTCTTCGTGACTGGTTTGTTGTTCCAATACATAATAACCACTTTGAGGTTTGGAGTAAATGTATTTCTCGTATCGAAGTTCCATGAGTGCACGCTGAACAGTGTCCTTACTGCAGTGGAAATCTTGACTGAGTCTTCGAATAGATGGCAGGCGACTTCCTGTTGCAAATCTACCTGATTCTATCTCATTTTTTAGATAGTGAACAACTTGTTCGTACTTACTTTCTTGCTTCATTCCAGACCTCTCTTGATTTTGTTACATTGTACCTTTTTTTTAGAAGTTTGGCAATGTTATACTCTTCGAAAATCTCTTCAAACCGCGTCAACGTCACCTTGCCATACTCAAGTAAAGGCTGCGGCTAGTTTCCTAGTTTGCTCTTTAATTTTCATTAAGTATTAAAAGGCAGTCTAGCATTCAATTCTAATCAGAAATGTGATATACTTAGTAAGTAAAATTTTCAAAGAATAGTGAGATGATAAAGGTGCAAGAACCAGTTAAATTATTCCAATATAATACTTTGGGAGCATTGATGGCAGGACTTTACGGTGGAACTATGACCGTTGGTGAATTGCTTGAACATGGAGATTTAGGGCTAGGAACCCTAGATTCTATCGATGGGGAGTTAATTGTCTTAGATGGAAAAGCTTATCAGGCTAAAGGGTCAGGTGACAAACCTGAAATCGTGGAAGTTTCACCAGATGCACTGATTCCTTATGCGGCAGTTGTACCCCACCAGGCAGAAGTTATTTTCCGCCAACGTTTTGAAATGACTGATAAGGAACTAGAAAAACGTATTGAGTCCTACTATGATGGAGAAAATCTTTTCCGTTCGATTAAGATTCATGGTGATTTTAAACACATGCATGTTCGCATGATTCCAAAATCGACAAGCGAAACGAAGTTTGCTGAGGTTGCGACTCATCAGCCTGAATATAGTTGCGAAAATGTTTCTGGGACTATCGTTGGATTCTGGACACCTGAAATTTTCCATGGTGTCAGTGTCGCAGGCTATCATTTGCACTTTATTTCAGATGATCTAACCTTTGGTGGTCACGTTATGGACTTTATCATCAAGGAGGGAATCGTAGAGGTTGGAGCTGTCGATCAGTTGGATCAACGTTTCCCTGTCCAAGATCGTCAGTACCTCTTTGCTGAGTTCAATGTTGATGAGATGAAAAAAGATATCGAACAGGCTGAATAAAAGGAGAAAAGTATGAAAATTCATGTAATCATCACAATGATAGCTTTATTTGTATTTCTCATAGCTGCCATTTGGTTCTCAAAAAAGAAGTACAAGATTAACCTTTCAGTTTTAGGACTTGGGGCAGTTGCATTTTTTGTCTCATCTCAGGTCTTAGAGAAAATCGTTCATCTCTTGGTTCTTCATCCACAAAAGGATGGGACAGTTCCACTCATGACGGAAAATCCCCTTCTCTATGTGATTTACGGGGTCTGTATGGCTGCTTTGTTTGAAGAAACAGCTCGACTTGTCTTCTTTAAATGGTTAGAGAAGAAGAGAGCTTTGGAAGATTCGGATGCCCTCGCCTATGGACTTGGTCATGGTGGCTTGGAATTGCTCTACCTCGGAATGGGAAGCTTGATTAGTCTTTTGATTCTCTTTTCGTTATTAGAGTCTTCAAATCCAGATCTGGCAAATCTCCTTCCCAAAAATACACTTGAAACAGTCCAATCTCTATCTGGATGGCAGGTTTATTTACTCGGTGTTGAGCGTGTGCTTGCTCTTGTTATGCAAATCGGTCTCTCTTTCTGGGTTTATCAAGCAGTCCGTCAAAAGAATTGGATTTATCTAGTAACTGCTTATGGTTTACATGCCTTCTTTGATCTGGCTCCGAGTCTATCTCAGGTTGGTTGGATTTCAAATCCGCTTCTTGTTGAAGGATTGTTAGCAGTGGAAGTTGTTCTATTTGTATACTTTACAAAAACTATCTTGTATAAAAAATAATCATGCAAAAGAGGTCTGACCTCTTTTTTACTTGTGTGAATAAAAAAGCTTTTCAAATCGTCGAAAAAAATCGCTAAAAATGGTATAATGGAATGAATTTTATAAAAGGATAAGAAAGATGACTGTATTAGAAAAATTAAAAGAAACATTAGAAGGAATTGATATTCGATTCGATGAGCCATTGAAAACTTATACCTATACCAAAGTCGGAGGGAAGGCAGATTACTTAGCTTTTCCTCGTAATCATTATGAGATGGCCCGTGTGGTTAAGTTCGCTAATCAAGAAAATATCCCATGGATGGTTCTTGGAAATGCCAGTAATATTATCGTCCGAGAAGGCGGAATTCGTGGCTTTGTCATTATGTGTGACAAGCTCAACAATGTTTCAGTCGATGGTTACACCATTGAAGCAGAAGCGGGAGCTAACTTGATTGAGACCACTCGCATTGCTCTACGCCATAGTTTGACAGGATTTGAGTTTGCCTGTGGAATTCCAGGAAGCGTCGGTGGTGCAGTCTTTATGAATGCTGGTGCTTATGGAGGTGAGATTGCTCATATTTTGCAGTCTTGCAAAGTATTGACCAAGGATGGGGAAATTGAAACCTTATCAGCTAAGGATCTAGCCTTTGGTTATCGTCATTCAGCTATTCAAGATTCTGGAGCAGTAGTCTTATCAGCTAAATTTGCACTATCTCCAGGGAATTATGAGACTATTAATCAAGAAATGGAACGTTTGACTCACCTTCGAGAACTCAAACAACCGTTGGAGTATCCATCTTGTGGTTCTGTCTTTAAACGTCCGGTTGGGCATTTTGCAGGGCAATTGATTTCAGAAGCTGGTTTGAAGGGCTACCGTATCGGTGGTGTCGAAGTCTCAGAAAAACATGCAGGCTTTATGATAAATGTAGCTGATGGAACTGCTAGAGATTATGAAGACTTAATTGAGTCTGTCATTGAAAAAGTTAAAGAACATTCAGGTGTTACCCTCGAGCGAGAAGTACGTATCTTGGGTGAACACGAATAACATTATTTTTACATAGTATTCAAAGATTGGGATTTTATTGCTAAGTGAGGTTTAGGTCATTTTATTTCCTACGCTTGTGTCTAGCATTTAACAAGGTCCCAATCTGTTAATTTACGAAGAAAAAGGAATTTAGAGGAATTGAAAAAACCAATTATCGAATTCAGAAACGTTTCTAAAGTTTTTGAAGACAGTGACACTAAGGTGCTTAAGAATATTAACTTTGAGTTGGAAGAAGGAAAATTTTACACACTGCTAGGAGCGTCTGGTTCCGGAAAATCAACCATCCTCAATATCATCGCTGGTTTGCTGGACGCAACGACTGGTGATATTTTGTTGGACGGCGTACGAATCAATGACATCCCTACCAATAAACGCGATGTTCACACGGTCTTCCAATCTTACGCCCTGTTCCCGCATATGAATGTCTTTGAAAATGTTGCCTTCCCATTGCGTTTGCGTAAGGTCGATAAGAAAGAAATCGAAAAACGCGTCTTAGAAGTTCTCAAGATGGTACAGTTGGAAGGTTTTGAAAAACGTTCTATTCGTAAGCTTTCTGGAGGACAACGTCAGCGTGTGGCCATTGCGCGTGCGATTATCAACCAGCCACGTGTTGTACTCTTGGATGAACCTTTGTCAGCTCTTGACCTGAAGTTACGAACCGACATGCAGTACGAACTCCGTGAATTGCAACAACGATTGGGTATTACCTTTGTTTTTGTTACCCACGATCAGGAAGAAGCCCTGGCTATGAGTGACTGGATTTTTGTCATGAATGATGGTGAAATTGTTCAGTCAGGTACACCAGTGGACATCTACGATGAGCCAATTAACCACTTTGTTGCCACCTTTATCGGTGAATCAAATATCTTGCCAGGGACTATGATAGAGGACTACTTGGTCGAGTTCAATGGCAAACGATTTGAAGCGGTCGACGGTGGGATGAAGCCAAATGAACCAGTCGAAGTCGTCATTCGTCCAGAGGACTTGCGCATTACCCTCCCAGAAGAAGGAAAACTTCAAGTGAAGGTCGATACGCAGCTATTCCGTGGAGTACACTATGAGATTATCGCCTATGACGAACTTGGTAATGAATGGATGATCCACTCAACTCGTAAGGCCATCGTTGGTGAGGAAATCGGTCTGGACTTTGAACCAGAAGACATCCACATCATGCGTCTCAATGAAACAGAAGAAGAGTTCGATGCTCGTATCGAAGAATACGTAGAAATCGAAGAGCATGAAGCAGGTTTGATTAACGCTATTGAGGAGGAAAGAGATGAAGAAAACAACCTCTAAACTCTTTGTCGTGCCCTACATGCTTTGGATTGTCCTCTTTGTATTGGCACCCTTGGTCTTGATTTTTGGACAATCATTTTTCAACATCGAAGGTCAGTTTAGTTTAGAAAACTATAAATCCTATTTTGCGTCGCAAAACTTAACCTATCTCAAAATGAGTTTCAACTCTGTTCTCTATGCAGGGATTGTAACTCTAGTGACACTCTTGATTAGCTATCCAACAGCCCTCTTTTTGACTCGTCTCAAACACCGTCAACTCTGGCTCATGCTAATCATCTTGCCAACCTGGATCAACCTTCTCCTTAAGGCTTATGCCTTTATCGGAATTTTTGGTCAAAATGGTTCTATCAACCAATTTCTAGAATTTATCGGAATTGGTTCTCAGCAGTTGCTATTTACAGATTTCTCATTTATCTTTGTAGCAAGCTACATCGAGCTTCCATTTATGATTTTGCCCATCTTCAATGTCTTGGATGATATGGATAACAACCTCATCAATGCCAGCTATGACCTCGGTGCGACCAAGTGGGAAACTTTCCGTCATGTCATCTTCCCTCTCTCTATGAACGGGGTGCGAAGTGGAGTCCAATCTGTCTTTATCCCAAGTTTGAGTCTCTTTATGTTGACCCGTTTGATTGGGGGGAACCGTGTGATTACTTTGGGGACTGCCATCGAGCAAAACTTCTTGACCAATGACAACTATGGTATGGGTTCAACTATCGGTGTTGTTCTTATCCTGACTATGTTTATCACTATGTGGGTGACTAAGGAAAGGAGAGAACGATGAAAAAATTATCTAATCTTTACCTAGCCTTTGTCTTTATCGTCCTTTATTTGCCAATCTTTTACCTGATCGGATATGCCTTCAATGCCGGTGATGATATGAACAGCTTTACAGGCTTTAGTTTGTCTCACTTTGAAACCATGTTTGGTGATGGAAGGCTCATGTTAATTTTAGTTCAAACCTTTTTACTAGCTTTTCTATCAGCCTTGATTGCGACTGTCATTGGGACTTTTGGTGCTATCTACATCTACCAATCTCGCAAAAAATACCAAGAAGCCTTTCTATCTCTCAATAACATTTTGATGGTTGCTCCTGACGTTATGATTGGTGCTAGCTTCTTGATTCTCTTTACCCAACTCAAGTTTTCACTTGGTTTTCTGACAGTGTTGTCCAGTCACGTGGCCTTCTCGATTCCTATCGTAGTGCTCATGGTCTTGCCACGTTTAAAAGAGATGAATGGGGATATGATCCATGCAGCCTATGACCTTGGAGCTAGTCAGTTCCAGATGTTCAAGGAAATTATGCTTCCTTACTTAACGCCGTCTATCATTGCAGGTTACTTTATGGCTTTCACCTATTCGCTAGATGACTTTGCCGTGACCTTCTTTGTAACAGGGAATGGATTTTCAACCTTGTCAGTCGAGATCTACTCTCGGGCTCGTAAGGGAATTTCGCTGGAAATCAATGCTCTTTCAGCCTTGGTCTTTCTCTTTAGTATTATCCTAGTTGTAGGGTATTACTTCATTTCACGTGAAAAGGAGGAGAAAGCATGAAACGACTCTATTCATTTTTAGCTGGAATTTTAGCCATTATCCTCGTCTTGTGGGGAATTTCCTATCATCTTGATAGTAAAATTAATAGTCGGGATAGTCAAAAACTGGTCATCTACAACTGGGGAGACTATATCGATCCTGAACTTCTGGAGAAATTTACAGAAGAAACAGGAATCCAAGTTCAATATGAGACCTTTGACTCCAACGAAGCTATGTACACCAAAATCAAGCAGGGTGGGACAACCTATGATATTGCCATCCCAAGTGAGTACATGATCAACAAGATGAAGGACGAAGACCTCTTAGTTCCATTAGATTATAGTAAGATTGAGGGAATTGAGAATATTGGTCCAGAATTTCTCAACCAGTCCTTTGACCCAAACAATCAGTACTCTATCCCATACTTCTGGGGAACTTTGGGTATTGTCTACAATGAAACCATGGTGGAAGAAGCGCCTGAACATTGGGACGACCTCTGGAAACCAGAATACAAGGATTCTATCATGCTCTTTGATGGGGCGCGTGAAGTGCTTGGTTTAGGTCTTAACTCACTAGGCTATAGCCTCAACTCAAAAGATCCTCAACAACTATCACAAACGGTTGATAAACTGTATGAGCTGACTCCTAATATCAAGGCAATTGTAGCCGATGAGATGAAGGGTTACATGATTCAGAACAATGCTGCTATCGGTGTGACCTTCTCAGGGGAAGCTAGCCAGATGTTGGAAAAGAATCCTAACCTCAAATATGTCGTGCCGACAGAAGCAAGTAACCTCTGGTTTGATAACATGGTTATTCCTAAAACTGTCAAGAACCAAGATGCAGCTTATGCCTTTATCAACTTCATGTTAAAGCCTGAAAATGCTCTTAAGAATGCAGAGTATGTGGGCTATTCAACACCAAACAATGCTGCTAAGGAAATGCTCCCAGAGGAGACAAAAGAGGACAAGTCCTTCTATCCAGATGCAGATACAATGAAACACCTAGAAGTTTATGAAAAATTTGACCATAAATGGACAGGAATCTACAGTGACCTCTTCCTACAATTTAAGATGTATCGGAAGTAAGAGTATATAAAAGAAAACGAACCAGTAATAGCTGGTTCGTTTTTTGTTAGCTTTCTCAGTTGACTCAATCATCAAAAAACGGTATAATACTAGAGTTGAGAATTGATTTTCTCTCCATCTTAGCCCAGAGAATTGGCGGTGCTGCGAGCCATCTAAGATAGAAAATCATGCTACTCAATCTAACAATTGCATAAGAATCAAAGAATGACAAGTTCATTGAATGAAGGTGGTACCGCGGTTTTTCGCCCTTCGTGATATGAATTTGTCTTTTATTTTTGGAGGTGCTTATGAGAAGTTTTCTTGTCAAATAAAAATTTCGCCTAGGTGGTGAACGCTTTGATATCAAAGATGAAATGGGCAATGTCGCCTATCAGGTTGAAGGTTCATTTTTTAAGATTCCTAAGACCTTTACCATCTATGATGCTGCTGGAGAACAGATCAGTGAGATTAGTAAAGAAATGTTGACTTTCATGCCACGCTTTGAGATTAAGCTCAGTAATGGAGATAGTTTTTATATCCGAAAGAAGTTGACTTTCTTTAGAGATAAGTATGAATTTGATAATCTTGGTCTTCGTATCGAAGGGAATATCTGGGATTTAAATTTTAAACTTCTGGATGACCGTGACCAAGTGATTGCGGAAATTGCCAAGGAACTCTTCCATTTAACCTCTACCTATACCGTAACCGTCTACGACGAATCTTATGCAGACCTAGTCATTTCCCTCTGCGTCGCTATCGACTATGTAGAAATGCTAGAAAGAGACTCAAATTAGTAAAAAGGAGATACAAATGAAACAATTATCTAGTGCACAAGTTCGCCAAATGTGGCTTGATTTCTGGGCGACCAAAGGTCACTCAGTAGAACCATCTGTTAGCTTGGTTCCAGTAAACGACCCAACCCTTTTGTGGATCAACTCTGGGGTTGCCACTCTTAAAAAATACTTTGACGGAACTATCAAACCTGAAAATCCACGTATTACCAATGCGCAAAAGGCTATCCGTACCAACGATATTGAAAACGTAGGGAAGACGGCTCGTCACCATACCATGTTTGAAATGTTGGGAAACTTCTCAATTGGGGATTACTTCCGTGACGAAGCCATTACTTGGGCTTATGAACTTTTGACAAGTCCTGAATGGTTTGACTTCCCTAAAGACAAACTCTACATGACTTACTATCCAGATGACACAGATTCTTACAACCGCTGGATTGAAGTGGGCGTGGATCCAAGTCACTTGATTCCAATCGAAGACAACTTCTGGGAAATTGGTGCTGGACCTTCTGGACCAGATACAGAAATCTTCTTTGACCGTGGGGAAGCTTTTGACCCAGAAAATATCGGTATTCGCCTTCTCGCAGAAGATATCGAAAACGACCGTTACATCGAAATCTGGAACATCGTCTTGTCACAATTTAACGCGGACCCAGCGGTTCCTCGTAGCGAGTACAAGGAATTGCCACACAAGAACATTGATACGGGCGCCGGTTTGGAGCGCTTGGTAGCTGTTATCCAAGGTGCTAAGACCAACTTTGAAACAGACCTCTTCATGCCTATCATTCGCGAAGTTGAGAAGTTGTCTGGTAAGGTTTATGACCAAGATGGTGACAACATGAGCTTCAAGGTCATTGCGGACCACATCCGTTCTCTTTCATTTGCTATTGGCGATGGTGCCCTCCCTGGAAATGAAGGTCGTGGTTATGTCCTTCGTCGTTTGCTCCGTCGTGCCTCTATGCATGGTCAAAAATTGGGTATCAATGAGCCTTTCCTTTACAAACTGGTTCCAACTGTTGGTAAGATCATGGAAAGCTACTACCCAGAAGTTCTTGAAAAACGTGACTTTATTGAAAAAATTGTGAAGAGCGAGGAAGAGTCATTTGCCCGTACACTTCACTCAGGTCAACACTTTGCAGAAACTATCGTAGCAGACTTGAAAGAAAAAGGTCAAACGGTTATCGCTGGTCAAGATGTCTTCAAACTCTACGATACTTATGGATTCCCAGTAGAGTTGACAGAAGAAATCGCTGAAGAAGCGGGTATGACTGTAGACCGTGAAGGTTTTGAAGCAGCCATGAAAGAGCAACAAGAACGTGCGCGTGCGTCAGCTGTTAAAGGCGGATCTATGGGGATGCAAAATGAAACCCTTCAAAACATCACTGTAGAGAGTGTCTTCAACTACAATGCTAGCCAATTGCCTTCTAAGTTGGTGGCTATCGTAGCGGATAATGCAGAAGTAGAAGCTGTAGCAGAAGGAACTGCATCACTGATCTTTGCAGAAACACCTTTCTACGCTGAAATGGGTGGACAAGTAGCTGACCACGGTCAAATCTTGGATGCTGCAGGAAACCTTGTAGCGACTGTAACGGATGTTCAAAAAGCACCAAATGGACAAGCTCTTCATACTGTTGAAGTCCTTGCACCGCTTGCTTTGAACCAAGAATACACTTTGGCCATCGATAGCAATCGTCGTCACCGTGTCATGAAGAACCACACAGCAACTCACTTGCTCCATGCAGCTCTTCACAATATCCTTGGTCACCATGCAACTCAAGCAGGTTCACTTAATGAAGTAGAATTCCTTCGCTTTGACTTCACTCACTTCCAAGCTGTCACTCCTGAAGAATTACGCGCTATTGAGCAACAAGTCAATGAGAAGATCTGGGAAGCCATCGCAGTGGAAACAGTTGAGACAGACATCGACACAGCCAAAGAAATGGGAGCTATGGCCCTCTTTGGTGAGAAATACGGTAAGGAAGTCCGTGTTGTAACGATTGGTGACTACTCAGTTGAACTTTGTGGTGGTACTCACGTAGGTAACACTTCTGAAATCGGTCTCTTCAAGATTGTTAAGGAAGAAGGAATCGGATCAGGAACTCGTCGTATCTTAGCAGTGACTGGTAAGGAAGCCTTCGAAGCTTATCGTGAACAAGAAGATGCACTGAAAGCAGTCGCAGCAACCTTGAAAGCACCTCAACTCAAGGAAGTACCTCACAAGGTGGAAGGACTTCAAGAACAACTCCGTCAATTACAAAAAGAAAATGCAGAATTGAAGGAAAAAGCTGCAGCAGCAGCGGCAGGTGATGTTTTTAAGAATGTTCAAGAAGCAAACGGACACCGTTACATTGCTAGTCAAGTTTCTGTATCAGATGCAGGTGCTCTTCGTACCTTTGCAGATAACTGGAAGCAAAAAGACTACTCAGACGTCCTTGTTCTTGTCGCAGCCATCGGTGACAAGGTCAACCTTCTTGTAGCTAGCAAGACAAAAGACATCCACGCAGGTAACTTGGTTAAAGAATTAGCTCCAATCGTTGATGGACGTGGTGGTGGTAAACCAGACATGGCCATGGCAGGAGGAAGCAACCAAGCGAAAATCCAAGAATTATTGGATGCAGTAGCAGGTAAACTATAAACAGAAAATCTACCAATTTTGGTAGATTTTTTATTTATTAGAGGTTATTAGAAATATTCTCTTCATAACTAATTAGAAAATAACGGTCATTTCTTTAGTAGTAAATGAATCCAATCTATCCTATGGTGAAATAATTACTAAAAATATGATGATTCCAAAACACAGAAATATAAAAAAAATGTACATAGGGAGAAAAAATGTATAAATTCGTAGATTATTTTTATAAGTTGTGATAAAATTAATTTGAGCCATTGTGTTTCAATTAATATAAAGGAGAAGAAAAATGAAAAGGAGAAAGTCCTTATGGAAAACCTTTTTGAGGAAAGGTTTTGCCCTATTCACCATATTGATGATGCTAGGACAAATGAGCCAAGGAACTGTATCAGTTCTGGCTAAAGAACTAGCGGTCGGAGATAATGGTGCCTTAGATGTTAGTCTATTGTATGGCGATAAACAAGACCATCCTGGTGGGATGGCCTATAGTACAGGTGACACTATGTCTGGGTACATCCAGATTACACCAAAAAACCTGACAACAGACCTTGATGATGTTGCTGTGAATCTAGTGTTACCAGGGAAATACCTGGATGAGGTTAATATTCCCGATTTCAATAGTAGTTCGCAACATGATGCACCAGCTGTGACCAAGGTAGGAGATGACTACCATGTAACTCTACATTTTACGAACTACCAAAAATCTGAAGTCTTGACCCTACCATTCATCGCCAAGTTTAAGTTAGGATTCCCTCCTACCAACTACTTGATGGATATTACAGGGACGCTCAATATCAATGGTGCTGAGACTGCTTTAAATAGTATCACTTGGAAGCCTCAATACAAGGATTATACCTTGACCAAGTTTGTCAATCAGAACTATAATGCGACGATGTCTAGAGACTATGCGGAAGCATCTCCAGGGATTGTAACTGGAGCAGATGGCAAAAAGTACATTGAAAAAACTACTTCTGTTCCTTTCGCCTTCTTGTTAGATGGGATGCGTGGACAGTACAATGGTGCCTATCGTCAGTTGGAATCTGCAACGATCACAGATAAGCTACCAACCTATACGGACAAAGATGGAAAAACTCGTACAGCCGTTCTAGATACAGAAAAATCAGAAGGCTGGGTCGACAATGGAGATGGTACGGTTTCAAAAACGTTTGTAGCAGATGAAAATAAAAATGTTCAAAGTTACCACTCAGATTTGATGCAAAAGATTCAAGACAAGAGTTTCTTGTACTTGAAATTCCCTGATTTGGTCATGGAAAAAGACCAAACTTTAGAGGATGTCTTGGTTAAAGATTTGACCAACACTGCGTCTGTCGTGGGTATTCCTGCGGAACGTGGGGAGGGAGAACCGGATGTAACGGCTGAAGATTCTCTCATCTTCCGACTAACCTCTCGTGACTTGGAAGGCAAAGGAGCTTTTGCCAAACAAGCAGAAGGCAATGTCTACGACTCGACAGACTACAAGTCAGCCAACTATAAGTGGCTCTTGAAATACAATAACATCACACCATTTGCTCAAAAGAATGTTGTCTTTTATGATGAGCAAGTAGACTCTCGCTTGAAGTTTACTAAGATTGAATATGCTCGCATGATGATTGGGATCTATGGAAATGGACCTCTGATCAATCAATATGTGAAACGCATCATCCTTACAATGGAAGATGGTTCGACCAAAGAAATTCAACCAGAGGCAGACAAGGATGGATTTGGAAGCACTGATTTGACCAAATATGGTACAGTTGTCGGCTGGAGACTGGAGATGAAAGACGACTTTGAACTTCCATCTGGTCAAGGGATTTATATTTCTACCTATACAGCCTTCAAGGATCCAGAAAAGACTCATATTGATCAGAATGATGATACCAAGAATGCCTATGAAAATACCGGACGGATTACTTACAAAACCCAGTCAGGGGCAGAAAGAGACCAATCTGCTAAATGGCAGTTCAAACTGCTTCCATTGACAGAAAATGTTAATCTGACCAAGAATACAGATTACAACAATGTCCAATTCACAGATGGAAAAACCATTCGTTTTGCCCTATCTGCCGATAATGTTCGCTTGGATCCAGGTAAGGACTACAAGGATTTGCGAGTCATTGACCTCTTTGATCCAAATACCTTGGACATTGACTTCAATTACCTAGATCAATATTTTGATAAGAATAACACTCGTCTTTATGCCCCTTGGTACAAATCCTATGAGGTCATCGAAAACTACCACAACTCTGGACGTTCTGCCTTGATTATCCACTTGGATCAAAAGGAATTCATCAAACGCTCTTTAGAGACTGGTGGTCAAGTTCGTTTGCCATTTATCTATACCAAACTAAAAGGGAAGGCAGATGGCGGAACCTTTACCAACCATATCTATATGGCAGGAGAGGGTCTCTGGGATCTAGAAACTGCTAACCCGAATAAGGTTGCAGTAGATAGCTATGATTTAAATAACAATGGTTCTACAACGGATAAAATCCCTCATGCAGAATCAAACTATACCATTGTAGCTGCTGAAGGTGTTTATTCTCGTAAGTTCATTGCTAAGAATGACGACTTATCTGATGCCTCAACAGTAACTCGTACCTTTAAACCAGGGGAAACCTTTAATTATAAATTAACAATCAAAAATAATACAGATACTCCTGTTGAAAATACTGTTATTTTTGATGCCCTTCCAAAAGTAGGTGATGTCAATACACTTGATGCTTCAGCCCGTAAGACAGAATACACTGTAAGTCTTCGCGGACCTATCACTGCGCCAGAAGGATGGACAGCATACTACACAACAGATACCACAGTTACATCTAGTACCATGGCACAAGCTGCAGATAAAGATATTTGGACAACAGATATCACAGACTTTAGTAAAGTAACAGGTATTAAGATTGTTGCTAACGAAGGAACCACTATTGGTGCTCGTAGTCAAGTAGATATTGCTGTACCTGTTGTCAACCCAAGTGAATTAACAGACCAAGTTAAGCAACTAATGCTAGACCGTACAGAAGATAACAAGGATAATGGTGGTCGTTCAGGTGTCGTACAAGCTCATAACCAATTTGGTTACAAGGCTAAAGGCCATGAAGGGAACCGTGAGTCCAATACAGTAACTTCTCAAATTTTTGGCGCTAGCTTCCATGTGAAGAAGGTTGATAAAGACGATACTAGCAAGGGATTAGCTGGTGCTGAGTTCAATTTATTGGATGCTAGTGGTGCAGTCCTTGCGACCCAAGTTTCTGATAAAGATGGAAATGTTGCTTTTACAACCTTAACAGAAGGAACTTATACTCTTAAAGAAACTAAAGCACCAACTAATTATAAGTTGGATGAGACTGAACATGCAGTCGTGGTGACCTACGATGCAGATCAACGAATCTATCATGTCACAATTGACGGAGAAGCTATTGGTTCAAAAGCTTCACCAAAACTAATCACAAATGAGAATGATATCAAATATCTCAATCTAGAAGCGACTAAAGTTTGGGATGACCAAGACAACGTAGAAGGTCTTCGTCCTGAATCCATCGAGTTCCAATTGTACAAAAATGGAAAAGCAGAAGGGAATCCAGTAGCACTTTCAGCAGGAAGTGACTGGAAAGTAACCTTTAGCAATCTTCCAGATAAAGATAGTAATGGCAACGTCATCAGCTATACAGTAAAAGAAGTTAAAGTACCAACTTATTACACAGTTGATAAAGAAGAAGCTCAGTTTGTAGATGGAAAAGCAACAATTACCAATAAGCGTACTCCTGAAACAACAGAAGTAACTGTGAAAAAAGTTTGGGATGATGCTAAAAATCAAGACGGTCTCCGTCCTGCCAGCATTACAGTTCATCTCTTAGCTAATGGTGAGAAAGTCCAAACAGCAACAGTTTCTGGTGAGGGTGAAACATGGAGTCATACCTTCACAAACCTACCAGTCTATAAAAAAGGTCAAAAAATCATCTACACTGTGACAGAAGATACTGTAGCAAACTACACAACAACCATCGACGGTACAACTATCACAAACACTTACAAACCAGGTAAAACTAGTTTAACAGTGACTAAGAAATGGGATGATGCAGAAAACCAAGATGGCCTTCGTCCAAAGACTATCAAGGTACAACTCTATGCCGATGGTCAAGAATTAGGTAAAGTAGTAGAGCTTTCTGAAGACAACAAGTGGTCTTACACTTTCTCTGATTTGGATGAGAAAAAAGATGGTAAAACTATTCAATATACAGTTAAAGAAACTGAAGTGCCAGAAGGCTATACTCAAACAGTAGAAGCGACAAATCCAGGTCAGGTAGTGATTACGAATACCCACACTCCTTCGAAGACTAAAGTTCAAGTAACCAAGAAATGGGATGATGCAGAAAACCAAGATGGTATTCGTCCAGTATCCATTACGGTTAGACTCTATAAGGATGGTGCACCTACAGACCAGACTCTGGAATTGTCAGAAGCTAATAAGTGGTATGGCACTTTTGAAAACCTTGATGTAAATGCAGCTGGTAAGGCCCTTAACTACACTGTAAAAGAAGAGAATGTCCCAGAAAGCTATACTCTTTCGATCGATGATAAGGATCCAGCACATCTTGTCTTGACCAATAAGCATGAACCAAATGTCACTCAGGTCAAGGTCACCAAGAAATGGGATGACGCTAATAACCAAGATGGCCTACGTCCAAAAGAAATTCGCGTCCAATTGTATGCGGGTGATCAAAAGCTAGGCAAGGAAGTTGTCTTGTCTGCAGACAATAAATGGACTCATACCTTTGAGAAACTTGCTGAAAAAGCAAACGGACAAGATATTCACTATTCTGTGAAAGAAGTGGACGTTCCGGAAGGTTACACCGTAACAGAAGAGAGTAAGGAGAAGGGCGATGTCGTCTTAACCAACACGCACACTCCAAGTACAGTGGATATTCCAGTCACTAAGATCTGGGTGGACAATGACAACCAAGATGGTCTTCGTCCGGCTAAAATCACTGTGAAGCTTCTGGCCAATGGTGGAGAAGTGGCTCGCAAAGATATTACAAGCGAGACCGATTGGAAAGAAACCTTTACTGGCCTTCCTAAGTTTAAGGATGGCAAGCAAATCGTCTACACCCTTCAAGAAGAAAAGGTTGAAAATTATTCACCAAGCATTGACCAAGAAAGCTATACTATTACCAATACGCACACTCCAGGTAAGACTACCCTCTCTGTAACCAAACAGTGGGATGACCAAGAGGACAAAGATGGCCTTCGTCCGAAGAGTGTGAAAGTGCAACTCTATGCGGATGGTAAGAAATCTGGTGAAGTCATTGAGCTATCAGCAGATAATAAGTGGACTTATACATTTACAGATTTAGTTGAAAAAGCTAATGGTAAAGCAATTAGCTATACAGTTGAAGAAGTCGATGTTCCAACAGGTTACCAAGTGACGAAAACCGATGACAGTCAAGGAAATGTTGTTCTTACCAATAAACATGAACCAAGTATTCCTCCAACTACAACAACTGAAGAACCGAAAAAGAAAGTTGAGTTGCCAAATACTGGTTCAGCTGAATCTATTCTTAGCCTAATCTTAGCTCTTACCGGAGTTAGCCTTGCAGCTTATCTGCTTAAAAAGAAGAAACATTAAGAGTAAGCTTCAATAAAATCTTGTTTAAGAATCCAAAAAAATAAGAGGTCCATAGGGCCTCTTATTTTTATTATGTAAAGCTCTTAAATGCGAAACTAAAAACCCCAGTCGGAGTGATTGGGGTTTTTAGTTATTCATTTTAAACGATCCCTTGGGCAATCATAGCATTTGCTACGTTTTCAAAGGCAGCAATATTTGCACCTGCAAGGTAGTCAGTACCAAGACCGTATGTTTCTGCAGTTGTTTTAGCTGTGTTGAAGATGTTAGTCATAATATCTTTCAAGCGACCGTCAACTTCTTCACGTGTCCATGAAAGGCGAAGGCTGTTTTGGCTCATTTCAAGAGCAGATACAGCTACACCACCAGCATTAGCAGCTTTAGCAGGTCCGTAAAGGATTCCATTTTCTTTGTAGACTTTGATAGCTTCAAGGTCGCTAGGCATGTTAGCACCTTCAGACACACAGATAACACCTTGAGCAACTAAGCGTTTCGCAGCTTCACCATTGATCTCATTTTGAGTCGCACATGGAAGAGCGATATCGTAGTTACCAGTGTAAGTCCATACAGAACCTTCGTAGTAAGTAGCAGTTGGTTTTTCTGCAGCATACTCAGTCAAGCGAGCACGACGGTTGTTTTTAACATCTGACAAAAGGTCGAAGTCGATACCATTTTCATCAATGACATAACCATTTGAGTCAGATACAGATATAACTGTAGCACCAAGTTCAGTTGCTTTTTGAAGGGCAAACTGAGCAACGTTACCAGAACCAGAAATAACCACTTTCTTACCTGCAAAACTGTTTCCGTTTGCTTTGAGCATTTCTTCAGTGTAGTAAACCAAACCGTAACCAGTCGCTTCTGGACGAATCAGGCTACCACCAAATCCAAGAGGTTTACCAGTCAAGACACCAGCATCAAATTGGTTGAGGCGTTTGTATTGTCCATAAAGGTAACCAATTTCACGTCCACCGACACCGATATCACCAGCAGGTACGTCAAGAGAAGGTCCGATGTATTTTTGCAATTCAGTCATGAAGCTTTGGCAGAAGCGCATCACTTCAGCATCAGTTTTACCTTTAGGATCAAAATCTGATCCACCTTTACCTCCACCGATTGGAAGTCCAGTCAAAACGTTTTTAAAGATTTGTTCGAATCCGAGGAATTTCAAAATCCCTTGGTTTACAGTTGGGTGGAAACGAAGTCCGCCTTTATATGGTCCAACAGCTGAGTTAAATTGAACACGGTAACCACGGTTAACTTGAACTTTCCCATCACGGTCAACCCAAGGAACACGGAAGCTAATTACGCGCTCAGGCTCAGTGATACGTGCCAAGATATTTTCTTCAATATACTCAGGGTGTTTTTCAAAGACAGGCTCCAAAGTGCTGAAGAATTCTTCAACCGCCTGGAGAAATTCAGCCTCATGCCCGTTACGAGCTTTTACAGTTTCAAACACGCTTTGGATATATTCTTTAGCAGATGTCATATCGTTCTCCTTTTTGTTGTCATATTTTATTACATGAGACATTATAGCAGAAAAATTTTGCAGTGTAAAGAAAAAAACATAAATTTTCTAAAAATTCTTTCAATTTGGATTAGCTAGTTTTATTAGCTGAATAAGAACCTTTCATAGGATTAGTTTTATTAAAAGAGTCCTGCCAAAGTATGGTATAATAGTAGAGATATAAAGGAATCTGGAGGAATAGAATCATGGTATCAACTAAAACACAGATTGCTGGTTTTGAATTTGATAATTGCTTGATGAATGCGGCAGGAGTTGCTTGTATGACCATTGAGGAATTGGAAGGTGTTAAAAACTCAGCAGCAGGAACCTTTGTCACTAAAACAGCAACCTTGGAATTTCGTCAGGGGAATCCTGAACCACGCTACCAAGATGTTCCACTTGGCTCTATCAACTCTATGGGTCTGCCAAATAATGGTTTAGAATATTACTTGAACTACCTTTTGGAATTGCAAGAAAAGGAACCAAATCGTACCTTCTTTTTATCATTAGTTGGAATGTCTCCAGAGGAAACTCATACCATTTTGAAGAAGGTGCAAGAAAGTGATTTTCGTGGTCTAACTGAACTCAATCTCTCATGCCCAAATGTTCCAGGGAAACCTCAGATTGCCTATGATTTTGAAACAACAGACCGTATCTTGTCAGAAGTCTTTGAGTATTTTACAAAACCTCTAGGAATTAAGCTTCCACCTTATTTTGATATAGTTCACTTTGACCAGGCTGCAGCTATTTTTAACAAATATCCGCTCAAATTTGTCAACTGTGTCAACTCTATCGGAAATGGTCTCTATATCCAAGATGAGTCTGTCGTGATTCGTCCTAAGAATGGCTTTGGTGGAATTGGTGGTGAATACATTAAACCAACTGCCCTCGCCAATGTCCATGCTTTTTATCAACGCTTAAATCCAGAAATTCAAATCATTGGAACTGGTGGAGTATTAACAGGGCGTGATGCTTTTGAACATATCCTATGTGGTGCTAGCATGGTGCAGGTAGGAACTACTCTTCATAAAGAAGGAGTAGGTGCTTTTGAGCGTATTACAAGGGAACTCAAAGAAATTATGTCGGAAAAAGGATACCAAAGCCTAGAGGATTTCCGCGGAAAATTGAATTATATGGATTAAAAAGAAACTAAATTAAAAAGAAAGGAGAACAAATGCTAGCCATAGAAGAAAGTCGAAAGCTATCCTTAGCGAACCTTCCTAGTTTGACCCTGTTTACAGGGGCTGATCAAGGACAGTACGACATCATGAAAGCACAAGTTCTAAAGCAAATCGGATACGATCCTGCAGATTTGAATTTTGCTTATTTTGACATGAAAGAAGTAGACTACAAAAGCTTGGAGCTAGAGTTGGTCAGTCTTCCTTTCTTTGCGGATGAAAAAATTGTGATCCTAGATCACTTTGTGGATATTACAACTGCTAAAAAACGCTATCTAACTGATGATGAGCTCAAGGCCTTTGAAGACTATCTGGAAAATCCTGTACCCTCAAGTAAATTAGTAATCTTTGCTGAAGGCAAGTTAGATAGCAAGAGACGTTTGGTCAAATTACTCAAGAGAGATGCAACTGTGTTTGAGGCTCTTGAACCTAAAGAGCAAGAGTTGCGAGCCTATTTTCAAAAGTGGGCTCAGGAACAAGGACTTACTTTTGGTGGAAATTCCTTTGAACAGTTGCTTATCAAATCTAGTTTTCAATTCAGTGAAATTCAGAAAAACCTGCTCTTCTTACTGTCTTATAAGGATAGTGGTTTGATAACAGAAGAAGATATTGTTGAAGCAATTCCAAAGACTTTGCAGGATAATATTTTTGATTTGACCCAATTAATATTAACTAAGAAAATTGATCAAGCACGAGATTTAGTTAAAGATTTGACCCTACAGGGTGAAGATGAGATTAAACTGATTGCCATTATGCTGGGGCAGTTTAGACTCTATACCCAAGTAAAAATATTGCAAGAGTCTGGTCAGACAGAATCACAGATGGTCAGCAGTTTGGGTCACTATCTTGGTCGCAATCCGAATCCCTATCAAATCAAATTTGCCCTTCGTGACACGCGAGGATTGTCCCTGAATTTCCTACAAGATTCTATTCGTTATCTCATTCAGGCAGATTATCAAATTAAGACTGGTGTTTACGAAAAAGGGTACTTGTTTGAGAAGGCTTTATTGCAGATTGCGAGCCAGTCAAATTGAGCAAATAACTTGAAAAAAAAGGTTGTTTGCGTTATCATTTTTATATAGAAAGAAAAGAGGTATTACAGATGGCTATTATCTTACCAGATCTTCCATACGCTTACGACGCCTTGGAACCATATATTGATGCTGAAACGATGCATTTGCACCATGACAAACATCACCAAGCATATGTAAATAACGCTAATGCAGCTCTTGAAAAACACCCTGAAATTGGTGAAGACCTTGAAGCTTTGCTTGCTGATGTAGAATCTATCCCAGCTGATATCCGTCAAGCGCTTATCAACAACGGTGGTGGACACTTGAATCATGCTCTTTTCTGGGAATTGATGACTTCTGAAAAAACAGCTCCTTCAGCAGAACTTGCAGCAGCAATCGATGCAACATTTGGTTCATTCGAAGAATTCCAAGCAGCATTTACTGCAGCAGCAACAACTCGTTTCGGTTCTGGATGGGCATGGTTGGTTGTTAATAAAGAAGGTAAACTTGAAGTGACTTCAACAGCAAACCAAGATACACCAATCTCAGAAGGTAAAAAACCAATCTTGGGCTTGGACGTTTGGGAACATGCCTACTACGTGAAATACCGCAACGTTCGTCCTGACTACATCAAAGCTTTCTTCTCAGTTATCAACTGGAACAAAGTAGACGAGCTTTACGCAGCAGCTAAATAATCGCATTTGATAACACCCCTTTTTAGTTGGATTTTGGGTCTAGCTTTAAAGGTGTTTTTTTGTTTCCTTTTTTAGAAGTAACTGTCTCATGATTTTCCTTTGTTGGATAGGCTTTATTTATGGTATAATGATAAGATAGAAAACGAAGGAGAAATCATGAATATTCAACAATTACGCTACGTTGTTGCTATTGCAAATAGTGGTACTTTTCGTGAAGCTGCTGAGAAAATGTACGTTAGCCAACCCAGTCTATCTATTTCTGTAAGAGATCTGGAGAAAGAGCTAGGATTCAAGATTTTCCGCAGAACTAGTTCGGGTACCTTTCTTACTCGCCGAGGAATGGAATTTTATGAAAAGGCCCAAGAGTTGGTCAAAGGATTTGATATTTTCCAGAACCAGTATGCCAATCCGGAAGAGGAAAAGGATGAGTTTTCAATAGCCAGCCAGCACTATGATTTCTTGCCACCGACTATCACAACTTTTTCTCAACGGTACCCAGACTATAAAAATTTCCGTATTTTTGAATCTACAACTGTTCAGATTTTGGATGAAGTAGCCCAAGGTCATAGTGAGATTGGGATTATTTACCTCAACAATCAAAACCAAAAAGGTATCATGCAACGGGTTGAAAAGTTAGGCCTTGAAGTGATTGAGTTGATTCCTTTCCAGACGCATATCTATCTTCGTGAAGGACATCCTTTAGCCAAGAAAAAAGAGTTGGTTATGGAGGATTTAGTTGATTTGCCAACAGTTCGTTTCACACAAGAGAAGGATGAATATCTCTATTACTCAGAAAACTTTGTGGATACAAGTGCTAGCTCTCAAATGTTTAATGTAACTGACCGTGCTACTTTAAATGGAATTCTTGAAAGAACAAATGCTTATGCGACTGGTTCGGGATTCTTAGATAGCGATAGCGTTAACGGGATCACCGTTATTCCATTAAATGATAATCTCAATAATCGTATGGTTTATGTCAAACGTGAAGAAGTAGAATTGAGCCAAGCAGGAACTTTATTTGTAGAGGTCATGCAAGAGTATTTTAGTCAGAAGAGGAAGGCATGAAAAAAAGAGGAATAGTAGCAGGAATTATAGCAGCCTTAATCGTGTTAGATCAATTGGTAAAAGCTTATGTTGTTCAGAATATTGCTCTAGGTGAAGTTAAATCATGGATCCCAAATCTAGTTAGTTTAACCTATCTGCAAAATAGGGGGGCGGCTTTTTCTATGCTTCAGGATCAACAGTGGTTTTTTGCAGTTATAACACTAGTAGTTATGGTGGGGGCTATCTGGTATTTGCACAAGCATATAGAGGATTCCCTCTTGACAGTCTTTGGATTGGTTCTGATTATTGCAGGTGGTCTGGGAAACTTCATTGATCGCATTAGCCAAGGATTTGTCGTGGATATGTTTCACTTAGATTTTGTCAATTTTGCCATTTTCAATGTAGCTGACAGTTATCTGACAGTAGGGGTCGTTGTGTTATTGCTTGCAATGCTAAAAGAGGAAATGAATGGAAATTAAAATTGAAAGAGGCGGGATACGCCTAGATAAAGCTTTGTCAGATTTGACAGAATTGTCTCGTAGTCTCGCCAATGAACAAATCAAGTCAGGTCAAGTCTTGGTCAACGGCCAGGTCAAGAAAGCCAAGTATACGGTCCAAGAGGGGGATATGATCACTTATCAAATCCCCGAACCAGAGGTTTTGGAGTATGTAGCTGAAGATATTCCTTTAGAAATCATTTATCAAGATAAGGATGTAGCAGTAGTCAATAAACCTCAAGGGATGGTCGTTCATCCAAGTGCTGGTCATACCAGTGGTACCTTGGTGAATGCCCTTATGTATCATATCAAAGATTTATCAGGAATCAATGGTGTGCTTCGACCAGGGATTGTTCATCGTATCGATAAGGACACATCTGGGCTTCTCATGATTGCTAAAAACGATGAAGCTCACATGGCGCTGGCTCAAGAATTGAAAGACAAGAAATCTCTTCGAAAATATTGGGCTATTGTTCATGGTAATCTTCCAAATGACCGAGGCGTTATTGAGGCACCGATTGGTCGAAGTGAAAAAGACCGTAAGAAACAAGCTGTTACTGCTAAAGGAAAACCAGCAGTGACACGTTTCCAAGTCTTAGAACGCTTTGGTGATTATACCTTACTGGAATTACAACTGGAAACAGGACGGACCCATCAAATCCGTGTGCACATGGCTTATATCGGTCATCCTGTCGCTGGTGATGAGGTATACGGTCCTCGTAAAACCCTAAAGGGACATGGGCAATTTCTCCATGCCAAGACGCTAGGATTTACCCATCCAAGAACTGGTGAAACTATGGAATTTACTGCTGATATTCCAGAAATATTCAAGCAAACCTTGGAGAAACTTAGAAAAGAACAATAAAAAAGGACTCAATTGAGTCCTTTTTTATTTGCGTTTTTTCTTAGCTTTTTTCATTTTATTAGCCATGCGTTTCATGGATTGCTTCATAGCAAATTCACCGATTTTACCCTTGAGACCTCCACCAAGCATCTGGCTCATATCAGGCATTCCGGCTCCTCCAAGAGCAGACATATCCGGCATACCGCCTTGTCCCATCATACCTTCAAGGGCTGACATATCCATGCCACCAGGCATATTTTTAGGAAGGTTGTTAGGGTTGATGCCCATTTGCTTCATCATCTTGTTCATGTCACCAGACATGACACCTTGCATGAGTTGTTTAGCTTGGTTAAAGTCTTTGATGAACTTGTTGACATCGATAAAGGTATTACCAGAACCAGCAGCGATACGACGACGACGGCTTGGAGTCAACAAATCTGGATTTTCACGTTCTTCTGGAGTCATAGAAGACACGATAGCGCGTTTGCGAGCGATTTGTTTTTCATCCACCTTCATATTTTGAAGGGCAGGATTGTTGGCCATACCTGGAATCATCTTGAGCAAATCTTCCATTGGCCCCATATTTTGCACCTGATCCAACTGATCGATGAAATCGTTGAAATCAAAGGTGTTTTCCCGCATTTTTTCAGCCATTTCAAGGGCTTTTTGCTCATCGTATTCTTGGGAAGCTTTCTCGATCAGAGTCAGCATATCTCCCATACCGAGAATACGGCTGGCCATGCGGTCAGGGTGGAAAGTTTCAATATCGGTAATCTTTTCACCAGTACCAGTGAATTTGATTGGTTTTCCTGTGATATGACGAACAGAAAGGGCAGCACCACCACGAGTGTCCCCGTCAATCTTGGTAAGGATGACACCGGTAACTTCTAATTGATCGTTAAATTCTCGCGCAACGTTAGCAGCTTCTTGACCAATCATGGCATCGATGACGAGAAGGATTTCATTTGGTTGAGCAAGAGCTTTAACGTCACGGAGCTCATTCATAAGAAGCTCGTCAATTTGTAAACGACCAGCAGTATCGATCAAGACATAGTCGTTATGGTTGGCTTTAGCTTGCTCCAAACCTTGGCGAACAATCTCCACTGCAGGAACTTCAGTTCCAAGAGCAAAGACAGGAACATCAATTTGTTGTCCTAGTGTTTTGAGCTGGTCAATAGCTGCAGGACGATAGATGTCGGCTGCAATCATCAAAGGACGAGCATCCTCTTCCTTTTTGAGTTTGTTAGCAAGTTTTCCAGCGAAGGTTGTTTTACCAGCCCCTTGCAAACCGACCATCATGATAATGGTTGGGATTTTTGGAGACTTGATAATCTCAGCTGTATCAGAACCAAGAACTTCCGTCAACTCTTCATTAACAATCTTGATGATTTGTTGAGCTGGGTTGAGGGTATCAATGACTTCGTGCCCAATGGCACGTTCACGAACTTTCTTGATAAAGTCCTTAACCACTGGTAAAGCAACGTCGGCTTCTAAAAGAGCCAGACGAATTTCCTTGGTTGCTTCTTGGATATCACTCTCTGTGATTTTTCCTTTTTTACGTAGATTTTTAAAGACGTTCTGCAAACGTTCTGTTAAATTTTCAAATGCCATATTTTTCTCCTATTTATTCAATTCAGTGGAAATCGTCCGAAATGTTGCAAACACTCTAGTTCTTCGGGTGTGACTTCTTTCATGATTTCATTTGGATATCCCCAACAGCTAAAACCTATTTCCATAGCTTTGGAGATATCATTGGGCGAGATAATCTGTAGTCGAGTAGGGAATGGTTCCTCTGCGGCTAATAGTTCGCAAGGTATCCCTTGATAAATAACTAGACTGCCCATGATTATTCCCGATTATCAATACTTGTTAAAATCTCAACTTGCTCTTGGAGAAAAGCATCTTCTGGATAGCGATCAATGATCTGATCAAAAATCTGACTGCGAACAATGTAGTCAGAGTACATATGGAGCTTCATCTCATAGTCTTCCAGAATCTTTTCAGTTCGCTTGATATTATCATAAACAGCCTGACGACTAACGCCGAACTCTTCTGCAATTTCAGCTAAACTATAGTCGTCTGCATAGTAGAGCTCGATATAGTTCATCTGCTTATCAGTCAAAAGGGCTGCATAAAATTCAAACAGAGCATTCATTCGATTGGTTTTTTCAATTTCCATAAGATTTATTATACCAAAAAATAGCCTGAACTGCTAGTAATGGATTGATTTTAAACACAAGTCAGAAAAAGGACTTTTAACGGTTATTTTCTGACTAAGAAACCTTTTTTTGGTATAATGGAGTGTATTATAATGTTTTAGAAAGAGGTTCTTATGAAAGAATTAGAAACCGTGTTAGAGCAACGTTTTGGGCTTGTTTTTTCAGATAAACAATTACTTGAAACAGCTTTTACTCACACTAGTTATGCCAATGAGCACCGCCTCTTAAAAATTTCACACAATGAACGCTTGGAATTTTTAGGAGACGCTGTTCTGCAATTATTGATTTCAGAATATCTGTACCAAAAATATCCTAAAAAACCAGAAGGTGACCTGTCTAAACTCCGTGCCATGATTGTACGTGAAGAGAGTTTGGCTGGTTTTGCCCGTGACTGCCAGTTTGACCAGTTTATCAAGCTAGGAAAGGGAGAGGAAAAATCTGGAGGCCGTAATCGAGATACCATCTTGGGAGATGCTTTCGAAGCCTTTTTGGGTGCCCTGCTTTTAGATAAGGATCTACTTACGGTAAAAGAGTTTATCTACCAGGTCATGATTCCAAAGGTTGAGGCTGGTGATTTTGAGATGATTAAAGACTACAAGACTCACCTCCAAGAACTACTCCAAGTCAATGGTGACGTTGATATTCGTTATCAGGTCATTTCAGAAATCGGACCTGCCCACGATAAGATGTTTGAGGTTGAAGTCCTTGTCGAGGGTCAAAGTTTAGGTAGGGGTCAAGGACGATCTAAAAAATTGGCCGAACAAGAAGCCGCTAAAAATGCAGTTGAGGAAGGACTGGATTCATGTATTTAAAAGAAATTGAGATTCAGGGATTTAAGTCCTTTGCTGACAAAACCAAGGTAGTTTTTGACCAGGGAGTAACAGCAGTTGTAGGACCCAATGGTTCTGGAAAATCTAACATCACAGAAAGTTTACGTTGGGCTCTTGGGGAATCCAGTGTCAAAAGTCTTCGTGGTGGGAAGATGCCTGATGTTATCTTTGCAGGGACAGAAAGTAGAAAACCATTAAACTATGCTTCTGTAGTTGTTACTCTAGATAATCAGGACGGTTTCATCAAGGATGCAGGACAGGAAATCAAGGTGGAGCGTCATATCTATCGTACCGGGGATAGTGAATACAAGATTGATGGGAAAAAAGTCCGTCTTCGTGATATTCATGATCTTTTCTTAGATACCGGACTTGGGCGCGATTCCTTCTCCATTATTTCCCAAGGGAAGGTCGAAGAAATCTTTAACTCCAAACCTGAGGAACGTCGGGCTATCTTTGAAGAAGCAGCTGGAGTTTTAAAATATAAAACTCGTCGCAAAGAGACGGAAAGTAAGTTGCAACAAACTCAAGATAATTTAGACCGTTTGGAAGATATCATCTATGAGTTAGACAATCAAATCAAGCCCTTAGAAAAGCAAGCAGCAACAGCTCGTAAATTTATAGACTTGGACAGTCAGCGTAAAGGCATCTACTTAGATGTTTTAGTTGCACAAATTCAAGCCAATAAGGCTGAATTGGATCTAACAGAAGAAGAATTAAACCAAGTCCAAGAACTGTTGACTAGTTATTATCAAAAACGCGAGTCACTAGAACTTGAAAATCAATCTCTTAAGAAGCAGAGACAAGATTTACAAGCAGAGATGGCTAAAGATCAAACTAGTTTGATGGATTTGACTGCTCTAATCAGTGATTTAGAACGGAAATTGGCCTTGTCTAAACTGGAGACTGAGCAGGTTGCTCTCAATCAACAAGAGGCTCAAGCTCGTTTAGCTGGTTTGGATGAAAAGAGAAATGCTCTTATTCAAGAGAAGGAAGAAAAAGAAGCAAATCTCAGTCAGTTAGAAGAAAATCTAGCAGTCAATACCAAGGAGCTCAATCGTTTAGAAGCTGAGTTGTTAGCTTTTTCTGATGATCCTGATCAGATGATTGAGCAACTGCGTGAGCGCTTTGTTGCTTTCTTGCAGGAAGAAGCGGATGTCTCTAACCAGTTGACACGGATTGAAAATGATCTTGAAAATAGTCGCCAACAGACTCAAAAGCAAGAAGAACAATTGGAGTCCTTGAAGGAACAATTAGCTTCTGCTAAATCTAAGGCTAGTGAACAAGAGGCTGATTTAAAATTAGCAAAAGAAAAAGTACAGAACTTACTTGTTGACTATCAGACGCATGCTAAACAGGAAGAAGAACAAAAGCAGGTTTATCAAAGTCAGCAAAGTCAACTCTTTGACCGTTTGGATAGTCTGAAAAACAAGCAGGCCAAAGCGCAAAGTCTGGAAAACATTCTTAAAAATCATAGTAATTTCTATGCGGGTGTTAAGAGTGTTTTACAAGAAAAAAATCGCCTAGGCGGTATTATCGGAGCGGTCAGTGAACATTTAACTTTTGATGTTCGTTATCAAACAGCTCTTGAAATTGCCCTCGGGGCAAGTAGCCAACATATCATCGTTGAAGATGAACAGGCCGCGACTAAAGCTATTGATTTCCTTAAGCGAAACCGAGCTGGTCGTGCGACCTTCCTACCTTTGACAACCATCAAGGCTCGTAGCATTTCTGGTCAGAACCAAGATGTGATTGCCTCAAGTCCAGGTTTTCTTGGAATGGCAGATGAATTGGTTACTTTTGATGCCAAGCATGAAGCAATATTTAAAAACTTGCTTGCTACAACAGCAATCTTTGATACGGTAGAGCATGCGCGTGATGCGGCTCGCAAGGTACGTTATCAGGTTCGAATGGTAACGCTAGATGGTACAGAATTGAGAACAGGTGGTTCTTATGCTGGTGGTGCCAATCGTCAAAATAACAGTATTTTCATCAAGCCTGAATTGGAGCAGTTGCAAAAAGAAATTGCTCAGGAAGAGAAGATTCTTGGTCAGGAAGAAGAAAATCTGAAATCAGTTCAAGTAGCCTTGAATGAACTTAGTCAAACTTTGGAAACTATTAAATCTCAGGGAGAGCAAGCTCGAATAGAGGAGCAGGGCTTATATCTGGCTTATCAACAAACTTGCCAACAAGTCGAAGAACTCGAAACACTTTTAGAACTTCAGGAAAAAGAATTAAACAATCTAAGAGGTGGAGATTGGCAAACTGAAAAAGAAAAATGCCAAGAACGTCTTGCAGTTATTTCAACTGAAAAGCAAAAGCTGGAGTCTGAGATTGAAGAAATCAAGTCCAATAAAAATGCGATTCAAGAACGTTACCAAAACTTACAGGAAAAACTTTCCCAAGAACGTCTGCTCAAAACAGAAATGATAGGGCGAAAACGTTATGAAGTTGCGGATATTGAGCGTATCAACAAAGAACTTGAATATATTGATATGGAGCAAGAAGAGATTGAACGTCTTTTGCAAGAAAAGGTAGATAATCTTGAAAAGGTTGATACAGAACTTTTGGCCAAGCAGGAAAGAGAAGCCAAGAGTCAGAAGGAAGAAATTCAACAAGGGCTTATTCGTAAGCAGTTTGAACTAGATGATATCGAAGGTCAATTGGATGATATTGCTAGTCATTTAGAACAAGCTCGTCAGCATAATGAAGAATGGATTCGTAAGCAAACACGAGCGGAAGCGACCAAAGAGAAGATTACGGACCGCCTTCGCTATCTTCAAGGTCAACTGACTGAAGAATACCAGATTAGTTATACGGAAGCTTTAGAACAAGCCAATCCATTAGAAGATTTGGCTGTCGCTGAACAAGAGGTCAAGGATCTGGAAAAATCTATCCGTTCACTTGGTCCAGTCAATTTGGATGCTATTGAACAGTTTGACGAAGTTCACGAACGCTTGGAATTCTTAAATAGTCAGCGTGATGACATTCTTTCTGCCAAAAATCTTCTTCTTGAAACCATTACAGAGATGAACGATGAAGTGAAGGAACGATTCAAATCAACCTTTGAAGCTATTCGTGAATCCTTCAAAGTGACCTTCAAGCAGATGTTTGGTGGTGGTCAAGCGGACCTAATCCTGACCGAGGGAGATTTATTGACAGCGGGTGTTGAAATCTCTGTTCAACCGCCTGGTAAGAAAATCCAATCTCTCAACCTCATGAGTGGTGGAGAGAAGGCCTTGTCAGCTCTTGCTTTGCTCTTCTCAATCATTCGTGTCAAGACCATTCCATTTGTTATTTTGGATGAAGTAGAGGCTGCACTCGATGAAGCTAACGTTAAACGCTTTGGGGATTATCTCAATCGATTTGACAAGGATAGCCAGTTTATCGTTGTTACCCACCGTAAGGGAACCATGGCAGCAGCAGACTCTATTTATGGGGTAACCATGCAAGAATCTGGTGTTTCTAAGATTGTCTCTGTTAAACTAAAAGATATAGAAAATATGGATGCTTAGTTTGTTTTCAATATAACATTTCAAGCTAGAGCATGGAGAATGACCTTCAATAAGTCGGAAAGGTTACAAAAATAAATTGAGGAGCTTACATGGATTTTGACCTATTCCTAATGATTTGTAATTATATTGGGACTATAGCCTTTGCGGCGTCAGGAGCCATCAAAGGATTTGGTAAACGTTTAGATATTTTTGGCATTAGTTTATTGGCAATTGTAACAGCAGTAGGCGGGGGTATTTTAAGAGATTCTATTATCAGTCGTTTTCCCTCCGCTCTCGCAGATCCTGGACCGATTTATGTCTCTATCCTTGTAGCTGTTATTATGTATGCCTTTGTGACATCAAAACAAGCCAATGCTAGTCAAGAAAAAAAATTCTATAAGTGGCTGAGAGAAGCTTATCTTATCTTTGATTCGATTGGATTGATTATCTTCTCTCTAATCGGGGCTACAGCCTTGGCAGATAGTAAGTTGAATTTAATGTCTGCTGGGATTTTGGCCTGTTTAACAGGTGCTGGCGGAGGTATCATCCGAGATCTCTTGATTAATGAAGTCCCAAGTGTTCTAAAAGAGGACATCTATGCCCTTCTATCTTTTGTAATTGGAGTTATTTATTACTGGTTGGCCTTTGTCCTCCATTTTCCAAGAATTACTGCCTTTATCATTCTCTCAATTGTCGGTTTTGTGATTCGACTTTGTATTATTAAGTTTAAGCTCTCTTTGCCAAATATGGATAAGAGAACCTTGAACTAAGGAATAAACGAAACTTATTTTATATAGGCGTCTAATCTCGTATGGATTAGGCGCTATTTACTTTTTCTATGGTATAATAGAAGATAGATTTATAACTGGAGAATAGAAGTATTTATGATTAAACTAGTCGCAACGGATATGGACGGGACTTTTTTGGATGAAGCGGGCCAATTTGATATGGAGCGCTTAAAAGCTCTTCTCTCATCCTACAAAGAGAGAGGAATCTATTTTGCTGTTGCATCAGGACGTGGTCTTTTGTCCTTAGAGAAACATTTTGCGGATGTCAAAGATGAGATTATTTTCATTGCTGAAAATGGGAGTCTGGTTCGTTTTCATGGACAAGACCTTTATGAAGCGACCATGCCTAGAGATTTTTACTTATCAACTTTTGAAAAGCTAAAGACTTCACCTTATTTTGATGAAAAGAAGATGCTCTTGACAGGTAAAAAAGCATGCTATGTTCTAAATACGGTTGATGAAACCTATCTCATGTTTAGTCATCATTACAATGAGAATATTCAAAAAGTAGCTAGTCTTGAAGATATCACCGATGAGATTTTCAAATTCACAACTAACTTTACAGAAGAGACAGTAGAAGCTGGCGAATCTTGGGTTAATGAACATGTGCCTGGTGTTAAGGCAATGACGACAGGTTTTGAATCCATTGATATTGTCCTTGATTATGTGGACAAGGGAGTTGCGATTGTCGAATTGGCTAAGAAGTTAAATCTGGATATGGACCAAGTGATGGCCTTCGGTGACAATCTCAATGACCTTCACATGATGCAAGTTGTAGGGCACCCAGTCGCACCTGAAAATGCTCGCCCAGAAATTCTAGAACTTGCCGAAACAGTTATCGGTCACCATAAGGACCAATCAGTTATCGCTTATATGGAGGGATTGTAATGGCAGATATTAAATTAATTGCCCTAGACTTAGATGGGACTTTGCTGACGACAGACAAGAAATTGACTGATCGTACCAAGGCGACTTTAAAGGCTGCGCGTGAACAGGGTGTCAAAGTAGTCCTAACAACTGGACGTCCTCTCAAGGCTATGGATTTCTTCCTTAAAGAGCTTGGAACAGACGGCCATGATGACGAGTATACTATCACATTCAACGGTGGATTGGTTCAGAAAAATACAGGTGAGATTCTTGATAAGACAGTCTTTTCAATTGATGATGTGACACGTATTTACGAGGAAACTGATAAACTAGGCATTCCTTTAGATGCAATTTCAGAAGGAATAGTTTACCAGATTCGGTCTGACCAAGAAAGTTTATATGCTCAGTTTAACCCGGCTCTAACTTTTGTTCCAATTGCTTTTGAAGATTTGTCTAGTCAGGTAACATACAATAAATGTGTGACTGCCTTTCCTCAGGAACCTTTGGATGCGGCTATTCAAAAGATTTCACCAGAATTATTCGATCAATATGAAATTTTTAAATCACGTGAACTCTTGCTAGAATGGTCACCAAAGAATGTTCATAAGGCGACAGGATTATCTAAACTGATTGAACACCTGGGAATTGAACGAAGTCAAGTCATGGCTTGTGGAGATGAAGCTAATGACCTTTCGATGATTGAGTGGGCCGGTCTCGGTGTCGCTATGCAAAATGCTGTACCAGCAGTTAAGGCGGTGGCAAATGTGGTAACACCAATGACTAATGACGAAGAAGCTGTCGCCTGGGCAATTGAAAAATATGTACTGAAGGAGAACTAAAGAATGGGATTATTTGACCGTTTATTTGGAAAAATAGAAGAACCTAAAATTGAAGATGTTGTCAAAGAAGCTCTAGAAAACATTGATTTATCGGATGATAGCCAGCAAACTGAGACGCTAGAATCTGAAAATATCGAAGTCAAAGAGCAAGATGGGACTGTCGTAGCCGAAGAAAATGATGAAAACTTATCTGAAGCAGATGTTGACGAAGAAACTATTGTCGAATCAGTTGACGAAGTGAAGGTTTCTCAAAAAGAGTTAAATCAAGTCCAAGAGGCAGATAGTCCTCAAGAGGAATCGACTCATGTTGAAGAGATTCCTTCAAACGATAGTGACGAGGAAGAAATTGTTCAGCCTCAATCTGACGAAGCAGAAACAGAGTTTGAAGAGGAAGCAAACCAAGCAATCGAAGAAACTCGTCAAGTGCAAGAGACTGTACAGGAAAAATATGACCGCAGTCTCAAGAAAACTCGTACGGGATTTGGTGCCCGTTTAAATGCCTTCTTCGCTAATTTCCGATCAGTTGATGAAGATTTTTTTGAAGAACTTGAAGAACTACTCATCATGAGTGACGTTGGTGTCCAGGTGGCTTCAAATCTTACGGAAGAATTGCGTTATGAAGCTAAGCTAGAAAATGCTAAGAAACCTGAAGCACTTCGTCGTGTTATCATCGAAAAATTGGTGGAGTTGTATGAGAAGGATGGCAACTACAACGAAAGCATTAATTTTCAAGATGGTTTGACTGTCATGCTCTTTGTAGGTGTTAATGGTGTCGGAAAGACAACATCAATCGGTAAATTGGCACATCGCTACAAACAAGCTGGGAAGAAAGTTATGCTAGTTGCTGCTGATACCTTCCGTGCGGGTGCGGTTGCTCAATTAGCAGAATGGGGTCGCCGTGTAGATGTTCCTGTCGTAACAGGTCCTGAAAAAGCTGATCCAGCCAGTGTGGTCTTTGATGGGATGGAACGAGCAGTAGCAGAAGGTATTGACATTCTCATGATTGATACGGCTGGTCGTCTGCAAAACAAAGAAAACTTAATGGCAGAATTGGAAAAGATTGGTCGTATCATCAAACGCGTAGTGCCAGAAGCGCCTCATGAAACCTTCCTAGCTCTTGATGCGTCAACTGGGCAAAATGCTCTTGTACAAGCTAAAGAATTCTCAAAAATTACTCCAGTTACAGGGATTGTCTTAACAAAAATTGATGGGACTGCCCGAGGTGGGGTTGTTCTTGCTATCCGTGAGGAACTCAATATCCCTGTTAAGCTAATTGGTTTTGGTGAAAAAATCGATGATATCGGTGAGTTTAACTCTGAAAACTTTATGAAGGGCCTTCTAGAAGGTTTGATATAAAAGAAAATCCTGCAAGAATTCTTGCAGGATTGTTTTTGATTATTCTAAACGACCATCTTTACGATAGGCGATATCTGGTTGCCATGTCCATTTGGCTCCGTATTTTTCAAGGAGATCAAAACTAGCCTGAGGTCCCATGCTACCAGCCTTGTAGTCATGAAGTGGAGCACCATTTTCAGCCCAAAGCTTCTCGATACGGTCAATCAATTTCCAAGAAGCGCTAACTTCTTCCCAGTGGCTAAAGTTAGTTGAATCGTTATTCAATACATCGTAGATTAGCTTTTCATAAGGATCTGGTGAAGCACCTGTAGCTGTAGCATCAGTTCTGTAGTCAAGCGAATTATGTGCAAGTTTGAACTCTTCTCCAACTTCTTTACCGTTAAGGCTAAGAGAGAATCCTTCCGTCGGTTGGATGTAGATGGTAAGCACATTCGGTGCTAGTGGTTCTCCAAAGATTGAATCCATTTGTTTGAAGACGATGTTTACGTGTGTTCCTTTTTCAGTTAGGCGTTTACCTGTACGGAAGAAGAAAGGTACATCACGGAAGCGATCAGTATCGACAAAGAAGGCACCTGAAGCAAAGGTTTCTGTCATTGATTCTGGGTTGACATTTGGTTCGCTGCGGTAAGAAATGTATTTCATGCCATCAACTTTACCAGAACGGTATTGCCCACGGATGAAGTGCTCTTTAAGTTCCTCATCTGTAGGGTGGTAAAGGTTCTTGAAGACCTTGATTTTCTCTGCGCGAATGTCATCCTTTGTAAAGCTTGCAGGCTTGTCCATAGCAAGGAGTGACAGAAGCTGAAGTGTGTGGTTTTGAACCATGTCTCGAAGGGCGCCAGACTCATCATAGTAGCCACCACGCTCTTCAACACCTAGACGTTCTGCAAAGGTAATTTGCACATTATCAATATGTTCCCGATTCCAAACATTTTCAAAGATCATATTGGCAAAACGAATGGCAAATATGCTTTGAATCATTTCCTTACCAAGATAGTGGTCGATACGATAGATTTGCTCTTCGTTAAAAGTAGCTAGAAGCTCTTCGTTTAGTTTGCTTGCAGTCTCATAATCCGTACCGAAAGGTTTCTCAACAATCAAACGTTCAAAGCCCTTACCGTCAACGATTTGCTCAGACTTGAGGTGTTTGGCGATGGTACCAAAGAATTGTGGTGCCATTGAGAGGAAGAAGAGCTTGTTGTGTTCAGTTTGATACTTTTCATTTAACTCAGCCTGAAGTTTACGTAATTCGATGTAGTGCTCAGTGTCATTAACATCATGACTTTGATAGTAAAAATGACTAGCAAAAGCTTGAGCCTCTTCTGCGCTATCTGCCAAGTCTAAAATAGATTCGACAACAACAGATTCGAAATATTCCTTACTCCAAGGTCTACGAGCAGTTCCAATAACAGCAAAATGATCAGAAAGATTACCTGATTTATAAAGTCTAAAGAGTGAAGGGTAGAGTTTGCGTTTAGCCAAATCTCCACTAGCACCAAAAATTGTAACAATAACTTTAGATGACATCCAGCTACCTAATTTCTATTTACTTTCCTAGATATCCTAGGCATGAGGAATCCCCATTTTCATACCCTTTATTTTATCATAATTTTCTAAAAAATCCAAAATTCCAATACAAGTAAGAAAAAACTGCAAGGTTTTCCTTGCAGTTTTTTTAAGCATTGAGCACCTTGTCCAAAAATTCTTTTAGACGTGGGTGTTGTGGGTTGTCAAAGATTTGATCAGGAGTACCATCTTCTAGGAATTCGCCGTCTGCGGTAAAGATTACACGATTAGCAACCTTACGAGCAAATCCCATCTCGTGAGTTACGATGATCATGGTCATACCTTGTTCAGCCAATTCCTTCATAACGTTAAGAACGTCTCCGACCATCTCAGGGTCAAGGGCAGAAGTTGGCTCGTCAAAGAGCATGATATCAGGGTTCATTGCTAAACCTCGAGCGATAGCCACACGTTGTTTTTGTCCACCTGATAAACTGTCAGGATTAGCATTTGCCTTGTCAGCAAGTCCAACCTTTTCAAGAAGCTCCATGCCTAATTTTTCGGCTTCAGCCTTTGTCAACAACTTATGCTCAATAGGAGCGAAAGTAATATTTTCCAAGACAGTCATATGTGGAAATAGATTGAAGTGCTGGAACACCATTCCGATATTTTCACGAACATGGTCCACGTTGGTTGCTTTGTCCGTCAAATCATAACCATTAACTGTGATATGACCTTTTGTACCTTCCTCAAGGAGATTCAAGCTACGCAAGAAAGTTGACTTACCTGAACCAGAAGGTCCAATGATACAAACAACATCTCCTTCATAGAATTTCGCTGAAATTCCTTTAAGGACTTTGTTTTTACCATATTGTTTATGTAAGTTATGAACGTCAATTTTTAATTTTGCCATTATTGAATCCTCTTTTCTAAGCGTTTCGCTAATCTAGTTAGAAGAGTGATAATCACAAGGTAAAAGACTGCGAGAATTGCATACATTTTAAAACTTTGATAGTTACGAGCAATGATAATCTTACCAGTTTGGAAGAGTTCTACCAAACCGATTGCAGATACGATTGTTGTATCTTTAAGAGCGATAACAAATTGGTTGACAAAGTTTGGAAGCATGAGCTTGGTTGCTTGTGGCAAGACAATCTTACGCATGGTTTTTCCATATGAAATACCAAGGCTTCGACTGGCTTCCATTTGTCCAACAGGAACAGCCTTAATACCACCACGAACAATTTCAGCAATGTAGGCAGCTGAGTTTAGGGAAAGTGCGATAGTACCAGCGACAAAGTCGTTGATTGGACTTTGTTGACCTGTAAGGGATTCGATAAAGTTAGGAATTCCCCAGAAAATGAAGGCTGCGAGAATCATCAATGGAATACCACGGATAACGTCAACGAAAATCTCTGAAATCAAACGGAGTGATTTATAAGGGCTGACACTAAACATACCAAAGATTATACCGATGAAAATCGCAATTACAAATGAAATCAGTGCTAATGAGAGAGTAATTCCAAGTCCGCTGAGAAGTTGTTTGTAGTTGTTCTTCAACAATCCCCAGATAGTTGTTTCATCAGCGGTTGAACTTGTAGTAGTAGAATCGCTAGCTAGATACTTATCAAGGATTTTTTGGAATTCTCCATTTGCCTTAAGGTTTGCAAGCCCTTTGTTGAATTTCTCTAGCAATTCTGGATTGCTTCCTTTTTTAACTGCAAAAGCAGTTTCACCAATTGGAGTACCTGCGATTGGTGTTTTTAACTTTTGTCCTTGACTAATAGAGTATTTAATAACAGGTTCGTCGTCCATAACGGCATCTATTGAACCAGTGTTTAAGCTATCATACATAGATGCAGCATCGGAAAAAGTTTTGATCTTGTAACCGTACTTACTTTGATTTTCTGTTAGGAAGGTTTGTGAAGCAGTACCATTTTTCACACCTACAGTCTTACCATTCAAATCTTCATAAGAAGAAATGGTACTTGATTCTTTAACACCAAGAATAGTATTTGCAGTATAGTAAGAATCAGAGAAATCAAAAGTTTCCTTACGAGCATCAGTCACTGACATACCCGCAATGATACCGTCTGCTTGTCCAGATTGGACTGCGTTAATAGCAGCGTCAAAACCAGGATTGGTAATCTCTACTTCAAAGCCTTGGTCTTCAGCGATAGCCTTGATTAGATCCATATCGATACCAGTGTATTGGTTGCTTGAGTCCTGGAAGACAAATGGTGCAAATGACGAGTCACTGGCAATGACATACTTTGTTTTCTCAGTATCAGCTTTTACTAGTCCTAATGAAAAAATAGGAAATAAAATAAGCAAACATGCTAGGATTTTTTTCTTCATGTTATGTCTCCTTTCAGGGTATTTTCAAATTATAGCAGAAAAAAATGAATCCGGCAAATATTTTATATTTATATGTAAGAAGATATAACATAGAACAAGATGAGGTGGTCTGTTGAGAAGCAGAAAGTCTTTCTTTTTTATGGTAAAATAGAAGGATAGAAAATATGTATGAGGCTATTATGATAGATAGAATTACAGACAACAAATTTAAACTCGTCTCCAAATACCAACCGTCTGGGGATCAACCGCAAGCTATTGAACAGTTGGTGGATAACATCGAGGGTGCTGAGAAGGCACAAATCCTGATGGGAGCGACTGGTACAGGGAAAACCTATACTATGAGTCAAGTAATTGCTCAAGTCAATAAACCAACCCTAGTCATTGCCCACAATAAAACTCTGGCAGGGCAACTCTATGGGGAATTTAAGGAATTTTTCCCAGAGAATGCTGTTGAGTACTTCGTTTCTTACTATGATTACTACCAGCCAGAAGCTTATGTGCCCTCTAGCGATACCTATATCGAAAAAGATAGCTCGGTCAATGACGAGATTGATAAGCTCCGCCACTCAGCAACATCAGCTTTGTTGGAGCGTAATGATGTTATCATTGTAGCATCTGTTTCTTGTATCTATGGTTTGGGATCTCCTAAAGAATACGCTGATAGCGTGGTAAGTTTGCGTCCGGGTCTTGAGATATCTCGCGATAAACTGCTCAATGATTTGGTGGATATTCAGTTTGAACGCAATGACATTGACTTTCAACGGGGGAGATTCCGAGTCCGTGGGGATGTGGTGGAGATTTTCCCAGCCTCTCGTGATGAGCATGCATTTCGTGTTGAGTTCTTCGGAGATGAGATTGATCGTATTCGTGAAGTCGAAGCTCTAACTGGTCAAGTTCTGGGCGAAGTGGATCATTTGGCGATTTTCCCAGCCACTCACTTTGTGACCAATGACGACCACATGGAAGTAGCTATTGCTAAGATTGAGGCCGAGTTGGAGGAGCAGTTAGCTATCTTTGAGAAGGAAGGTAAGCTCCTGGAAGCGCAACGCTTGAAACAGCGAACAGAATACGATATCGAGATGCTTCGTGAGATGGGCTATACAAACGGGGTTGAAAACTACTCCCGCCACATGGATGGACGAAGCGAAGGAGAGCCTCCTTATACTCTTCTCGATTTCTTTCCAGATGATTTTTTGATTATGATTGATGAGAGCCACATGACCATGGGACAAATCAAGGGCATGTACAATGGAGACCGTTCACGTAAGGAAATGTTGGTGAATTATGGTTTCCGTTTGCCATCTGCCTTGGATAATCGTCCCCTCCGTCGTGAAGAGTTTGAAAGCCATGTTCACCAGATCGTTTATGTTTCAGCGACACCTGGTGATTATGAACACGATCAGACTGACACCGTTATTGAACAAATCATTCGTCCGACTGGTCTTTTGGATCCAGAAGTGGAAGTGCGCCCAACTATGGGACAGATTGATGACCTCTTAGGCGAAATCAATGCCCGCGTTGAAAAGAACGAACGGACCTTTATTACAACCTTGACCAAAAAAATGGCTGAAGACTTGACTGACTACTTCAAAGAAATGGGGATTAAGGTCAAATACATGCACTCGGATATCAAGACTTTAGAGCGGACAGAGATTATCCGTGACCTGCGTTTGGGTGTTTTTGATGTCTTGGTAGGAATTAACCTCCTTCGTGAAGGGATTGATGTTCCAGAAGTTAGTCTAGTTGCTATTCTTGATGCCGACAAGGAAGGTTTCCTTCGTAATGAGCGTGGACTTATTCAGACCATCGGGCGTGCTGCCCGAAATAGTGAGGGGCATGTTATCATGTATGCTGACACTATGACTCAGTCTATGCAAAAAGCCATCGATGAAACGGCTCGCCGTCGTAAAATTCAGATGGCTTATAATGAAGAACACGGCATTGTTCCACAAACTATCAAGAAGGAAATTCGTGACCTGATCTCTGTCACAAAAGCTGTGGCTAAGGAAGAGGATAAAGAAGTCGATATCAATAGCCTTAATAAACAAGAACGCAAAGAATTGGTTAAAAAACTTGAGAAACAAATGCAAGAAGCCGTCGAAGTGCTTGACTTTGAACTAGCAGCTCAAATCCGTGATATGATGCTGGAAGTCAAGGCTTTGGATTAGATAGGAGAAAACTCATGAAAATTTTAGTCATCAATGGGCACCCTGATCAGGAAAGCTACTGCCAAGCCATTTTTCAAACCATTGTAGAAAATATTGACACAAGGCACCATGATATTGAAGTTATCAATCTTAATGAAGAAAACTTTGATCCAGTTTTACGTTATGGCTATCGAAAGCGGATGGAGGAAGATTCGTTTATCCTTCGTTCTCAGGAATTGATCCAATGGGCAGATCATTTCATCTTTGTCTATCCTATCTGGTGGAGTAGTATGCCTAGTCTTATGAAAGGTTGGATTGATCGGGTATTCACACCTGGAATTGCCTACTCAGCCAATGACCAGGGAAGTTTTATCTGGAATTACCTTAGAGGCAAGCAGTTTAAAAAGTTATTAAAAGGGAAAACAGCCAGTATTTACGCAACCTCTATGGCGCCCACTTG
Organism: Streptococcus wuxiensis; assembly: GCF_040888245.1. Taxonomy (NCBI): domain Bacteria; kingdom Bacillati; phylum Bacillota; class Bacilli; order Lactobacillales; family Streptococcaceae; genus Streptococcus; species Streptococcus wuxiensis. Next base: position 508,539 of record NZ_JBFNFE010000001.1, on the reverse strand, counting down.
GTGGTACAAAATCTTTTCGGGTCCTATCAACATTCCAGATAGTTATGGCATCTCTGTTTTGAAAAATGCGGTCTTGAATCACTGTGGGATTAAAACCAAGCGCGTCTGCATCTTAGGAGAAGTCGGCCGGGATGTGAATACCACTAGTATGCGGGAACAGCATCTCAAAAAGGTCGCAGCAGAAGTGAAGAAACTATCATGAAACAAGATAATAAAAAAGAGAAAAAATCAAAAAAGTCCCATAAGCCAAATCGAAAAATGAGCTGGCTAGATAAAGTAAAATTGTGGTTGTTACAGCATTCAAAAATAGCTTTTCTATTAGATAGTAGTATATTTTTTTTATCAGCTTTTGGGGTATTCTATTTGTTGTTTGGAACAACTCTTATTCCAAAACCCTATCAAAACTTCAATTATGTCTTTCCGCTCTTTCTGAATCTTATATTCTTAGTGAACATGCTTTATCAAGGTGTTTTTAGAGATAATTTCGATGGAATGCTGACAATACAAGATTTTGCAGATCCATTCTTGTACCTAAATGGAGTAGGTTTGTTGTTTCACTCATTTTTTGGAATAATGGGTCGAAATAGAAAGACTATTCCTCCCTTGCTAACCTTAGATCCCCGTTACATCTGGTTTCCAATTCTTACTTATATAAGCTTCTTCTTAGTGGCTACTTTGATTATTTTAATTTCCAAGTATATTGAAAAGAAAAAGGGAAAAGAAGAAAATAGGGAAAATTCACTCAAATGAGAAAGAATAAAAGAAATTCAAATACAAAAAAGAATCTCTCAATGAAAGAAAGTTTTCATCTTTGGCAAGATTCTCATAAATTTTTAGGATTCTTCTTGATCCTCGGTCTTATCCTAGCAATAGGACTAAGTTTGAATCTAATTTTTGAAAGTCTCCCTATTCCTTCGCCATACAGAGATATCAACTATAGTTTTCCACTATATATAAATCTTTTTTGTCTGGTATATCGATTATTTGACTATTGGTTCCTAGACTTGTCTGGAGCAAGGATGACAATAAAAAGATTTGCAGATTTATTTATCTATCTTAATAGTATCGGTTTAATAGTCCATCTCTTTATTGGAATTAGCGGAAAAAACAGTAAAGGGATTTTACCTTCTCTCGTATCCCTAGACCACCGCTATATTTGGTTTCCTATAGCAACCTATCTGGTCTTTTTTACTGTAGCTGCTTTAACGATTTTGTTTATGAAATTTATTGAAAATAAGAGGAGTTAATTATGAGAAAACATCTAACTATATTTAGGATTCTTTACCTACTGTTCTTGGTATTTGCCTTAATTCATTTTGTCCTAGGTTTATTTGGTTTAGCTTTTACACCAGGTTTGTGGAATCTCTGGTTCTTTGGTCTCAGTCTAACTTTATTTATTCAGCCATGGACTATTTTTTATAAAACGAGAATCTTTCAATGGTATCATCTGATTTTTCAAGCTCTCAGTGGATTTTTTGCTCTCCTAATCTGGTTTGTGATTTTCTTAATTATATCTATGGTTCCAGATTCATCCATGCCTATCAACATAGATTATCAGATGAATAATAAAGATAAGGAAATTACAATTATCAGAGGGGATTTACTCCATTCAATTCATGAATATCATGACTTGGTTAATCCTTTGATAATGAAATCTAAAGTTAAGTATAAGATAGAAAATTAAAGATTAGAAAGTGAGTCCTATGTCTCGAGCACAATTAATCATTCTTACCAATATTTGTATGATTGAAGATCTTGAAAAGCAGCGCGTGGTTATGCAGTATCGATCACCTGAAACCAACCACTGGTCTGGCTATGCCTTTCCAGGAGGTCACGTTGAAAATGGAGAGGCTTTTGCAGAATCTGTTATTCGTGAAATATACGAGGAAACAGGTCTTACAATCCAAAATCCCCAACTTGTCGGCATTAAAAATTGGCCACTGGATACAGGTGAGCGCTACATTGTCTTTTGTTACAAGGCGACTGAATTTACGGGTACTCTCCGTTCTTCAGAAGAAGGAGAAGTTTCTTGGATACAAAAAGACCAGATTCCGAATTTGGATCTGGCTTATGATATGTTACCTTTGATGAAGATGATGGAAGCTCCAGACAAGTCTGAATTTTTCTACCGTCACCGTACAGAAGATGGATGGGAAAAAAGAATTTTTTAATCCTTTACCAAATACCCTAACTTGTCCAAGGCCTTCTCAATATAGAGGAGGTCTTGTTCGTTTTCAGCTTCGACTAGGTGATAATGGACGCCATCTGTTAATTCAGAAAGTGGTCTAAAGTCAGACCGTTCGACTTGCTCTAAAAAATGCTGAACGTCACGGCGACAAGAGAGTTTGAGCAAGGTTTCAATTTCCCCGTAGACAGGATGATCAATTAAGGTATTCTGAACACGCCCCCCATTATCGACGATAGCTAGAAGTTCTTGACCGATTTCTTCCATCTCGTGCTTTACTTTAAACAGCTTGTGAACATACGGATTGGTTTTGCTTTCTTTATAAATATAGCCACGATTGGTTGATAAGATAGGAGCACCGTCTGCACGAAGAACTGCAATGTCCTGAACGATAATTTGGCGAGTGACATGAAAATGTTCTGCTAAGCTTTTTCCGTTTTGAGGTTTTTGAGCTTCTTTTAAGAGTTGTAGAAGTGCTTCTTTTCGATTTTTTGTCATATTCTTCTTTCTTAACGCTTAACGACGTTTTTTCAATGCTTTATAAACAGCTAATGCTAAGTAATAGTCTACCATACTATGAATAATTGTACCAATACCAACCAGTACAAAGAGAACATAGAACATATTTTTTAGGTCTGTTCCTGTACTAGCATAAAAGATAATACAAGCAAAGACTTCGGCAATAGCGTGTACTAAACCTAGTACAAAGTTAAAAATCAAAGAAGATTTTGGATTATCTAAGGTTTGAGGATGTTTTTGCAGATAGAAGGCGCCCAAAGTGCCAAAAAAGATATGGGAGAAAGCTCGAAGTACAATGACAATTGGATAACCAGCCATGAGGAATCCTAGGCTAGAAGCTATAATGACAAAGATTGCCATCCAAGGAGAAAGAAACATAGCGATAAAGATTGCAACGTGGCTTCCTAGAGTGTAAGAAGCGGGCGGAATAACAATCTTGATGGGCATCACCAAAGGAATCAAAATAGCGATAGCGGTTAGCAATGCAGTTAAAGTCATGAATTGGGTTTTCTTTTGTGTATTCATAACAACTCCTTTTTAAGTGTATATACAGTTGTATAGTACACTAAATATTTTTCCCCGTCAAGAGAGAAATTGAATTTTGAAGGAAAAATAGTTAAAATAAAGTAAAGTATCTTAGTAAGAATAGAGAGTCAAGATGGTAGATATTCTTTATCCAATTTTTATCATTCATTACATATCTAAGCAGAAAAAAACAGGATTAAAAGTATCGAAATTTACAACGTTTACAGCCTATAGCTTTTTGATGATTTCTTTAATTCGAATTGCTTTTGGAGCCTTAGGGCTATTCATTTTCTCGATTCCCATTTTCGGGTTCCTCTATTTTGCTGTTATAGGTGAAATTCTTTTTCATATTAGCATCATTTATGGAATCATCTTACTATTCTTGTCATTATCACTTTTTTTAGACAGTCAAGAGAGTAATCAAGACATCCAGATCACGGAAAATACTCCATTCATATTTCATGTGTTAATGTTGATCTTTCATGCGCTCTTAATCTATAATACATTGGTACCAATCTTTTCCATTTACTGAGAAAATATTTAAATATTCTTCTCTAAGTGGCAGTAGAATTGAGGAAAAACTCAATTTTTTTAAAAAAAATACTTGCTTTGATAGAATTCTTGTGATATACTTATAAACGGTTTGAAAAAACTGCCTAAGACAGTAGGGGAGCAAGACTCATAAATATCCTACCGAGGACAAAACGTATCATGTAAAAAGAAGCGTATTGTACTTTCGTGTCTAGGTTTGGGCGCGTTTTTCTTTTGGAAAAATTCCCCAAGCAAAATAATTACGGAGGTGAACACACTAATGAGTGAAGCAATTATTGCTAAGAAAGCGGAACTAGTTGACGTAGTAGCTGAGAAAATGAAAGCTGCTGCATCAATCGTCGTTGTAGACGCTCGTGGTTTGACAGTTGAGCAAGATACAGTTCTTCGTCGTGAGCTTCGTGGAAGCGAAGTTGAGTATAAAGTTATCAAAAACTCAATCTTACGTCGTGCAGCTGAAAAAGCTGGTCTTGAAGATCTTGCATCTGTTTTTGTTGGACCATCTGCAGTAGCATTTTCTAACGAAGATGTTATCGCACCAGCGAAAATCTTGAACGACTTTTCTAAAAACGCTGAAGCACTTGAAATCAAAGGTGGTGCAATCGAAGGCGCTGTCGCATCAAAAGAAGAAATCGTTGCTCTTGCAACTCTTCCAAGTCGCGAAGGACTTCTTTCTATGCTCCTTTCTGTACTTCAAGCGCCAGTGCGCAACGTTGCTCTTGCAGTCAAAGCGGTTGCAGACAACAAAGAAGACGCAGCTTAATCATAAGCTACGCAGCGTAGCCTAGCTACAAAAAAATAACAAAATTAAATTTAAACTTATTTGGAGGAAATAACAATGGCATTGAACATTGAAAACATTATTGCTGAAATTAAAGAAGCTTCAATCCTTGAATTGAACGACCTTGTAAAAGCTATCGAAGAAGAATTTGGTGTAACTGCAGCTGCTCCTGTAGCTGTTGCTGCAGCTGGTGCTGCTGACGCTGGTGCTGCTAAAGACTCATTTGACGTTGAATTGACAGCTGCTGGTGACAAAAAAGTTGGCGTTATCAAAGTTGTACGTGAAATCACTGGTCTTGGACTTAAAGAAGCTAAAGAACTTGTTGATGGTGCACCAGGTGTCATCAAAGAAGGTGTTCCAACTGCAGAAGCTGAAGAAATCAAAGCTAAATTGGAAGAAGCTGGAGCTTCAGTTACTCTTAAATAATAGAGCGACTACATTTGTAGCTTAAAAACATGATTAAACCGCTATTCTTAGGAGTAGCGGTTTTTCTTTTTGTTCTAGAAGGGGCAAAAAAGGGAATGACGTTAGATTAGTATTTCTATTTTAGGTGAATTATTGGAGATTCCTTATGAAAAAAATTTACTTTTTAATTGCATTTTGTTATAATAGACGCAAGAAAGAATATCTTATCGGTAGATCTTAAGCGAGCCTGAGATAGTGAGAGTCAGGTGATTGAGTGATAAGTGTGGCGCTTTTGGTATTTTAATAAAGATAATGAAGTAATAAATTAGGGTGGAACCGCGTTTTTGACGCCCCTAGGTCACTTGACTTAGGAGCAAAGACACGGTTTTTTTGTATCCTGAGTCAGACTCAATCATATAGAAAAAAGGAGAAAACAATGTCTAAAAAATTGACTTTCCAGGAAATCATCCTTACTTTGCAACAATACTGGAATGACCAGGGTTGTATGCTGATGCAGGCTTATGATAATGAAAAGGGTGCAGGAACCATGAGTCCTTACACCTTCCTTCGTGCCATTGGGCCTGAACCATGGAATGCGGCTTATGTAGAGCCATCTCGTCGTCCAGCTGATGGTCGTTACGGGGAAAACCCAAATCGTCTCTACCAACACCACCAATTCCAAGTGGTTATGAAACCATCACCATCAAACATCCAAGAGCTTTACCTTGAGTCTTTGGAAAAATTGGGTATCAATCCATTGGAACACGATATCCGTTTTGTTGAAGATAACTGGGAAAACCCATCAACTGGTTCAGCTGGTCTTGGTTGGGAAGTGTGGCTTGATGGTATGGAAATCACTCAGTTTACATACTTCCAACAAGTCGGTGGTTTAGCAACTGGTCCCGTTACCGCCGAGGTCACTTATGGATTGGAACGTTTGGCTTCTTACATCCAAGAAGTAGACTCAGTTTACGATATTGAGTGGGCTCCAGGTGTTAAATACGGAGAAATTTTCCTTCAACCAGAATATGAGCATTCAAAATACAGCTTTGAAGTTTCTGACCAAGACATGCTTCTTGAAAACTTTGAAAAGTTTGAAAAAGAAGCTGGACGTGCTTTGGAATTAGGCCTTGTGCACCCAGCCTATGACTACGTTTTGAAATGTTCACATACCTTCAACTTGCTTGATGCTCGTGGAGCGGTATCAGTTACAGAACGTGCCGGTTACATTGCCCGCATCCGTAACTTGGCCCGTGTAGTAGCTAAAACTTTCGTCGCAGAACGTAAGAAACTCGGTTACCCACTTCTAGACGAAACCACACGCGCCAAACTCCTAGCAGAAGAGGAAGAATAAAAAAAGAGTTACAAGAATGGAAAAGGGGCGAACATAGTGAGCCCAAATGGAACCCAGAGGCAAGTCGGAGACTTGCTAAAGGGATAGGCGCCGCCGTACTGGTATATGGGGATTTTTGAAACGTGAGGTTCAAAAATCAGTTGGCTAAATCCACTTTGATGAGACTGTTGGAAATCTATGTCAAGAAAACAAAAGATTTCCCTACAGACTCACAAAGTTAGTTAGCGACGTCCCCAGTAACTAAGGTGCCTATCGGAAAAAGAATTTTGTAAAGGAAGAAACATGACAAAAAACTTATTAGTAGAACTAGGACTCGAAGAGTTACCAGCCTACGTTGTCACACCAAGTGAAAAACAACTCTGCGATAAAATGGCAGCCTTCTTGGATGACAACCGCCTTTCATATGAAGGGATTCAAACATTTTCAACTCCACGTCGTTTAGCTGTTCGTGTACTTGGTTTAGCAGACCAACAAACAGATTTGACTGAAGATTTTAAAGGACCTTCTAAGAAAATTGCTTTGGATGCAGAAGGAAATTTCTCTAAAGCTGCCCAAGGTTTTGTCCGTGGAAAAGGCTTGACTGTAGATGACATTGAATTCCGTGAAATCAAAGGTGAAGAATACGTCTATGTAACTAAGCATGAAGCTGGAAAACCAGCAGAAGAAGTTCTGACTGGAATTCCAGAAGTCTTGGCTAGCTTAAGTTTCCCTGTTAGCATGCGTTGGGCAAACAATACTTTTGAATATATCCGTCCAGTCCACACTTTGACAGTGCTTTTGGATGATGAAGCTCTTGAACTAGATTTCTTAGATATTCATTCAGGCAGAGTGAGTCGAGGACATCGCTTCCTTGGACATGAAGTTGAAATCCGTCATGCTGATAGTTACGAAGAAGACTTACGCAAAGTCTATGTCATTGCTGATAGTATTGAACGTGAAAATATGATTCGTGAACAAATTAAGGAAATTGAAGCAGAACAAGGCGTTCAAGTACAGATTGACGAAGGACTTTTAAACGAAGTCTTAAACTTGGTTGAATATCCAACCGCTTTTATGGGTAATTTTGAGCCTAAATACCTAGAAGTTCCAGAAGAAGTTTTAGTAACTTCAATGGAAACTCATCAACGTTATTTTGTAGTGCGTGATCTTGAAGGGAATCTAAAACCAAACTTCATTTCAGTTCGTAATGGAAATGCTGAACACTTGGAAAATGTCATTCGAGGAAATGAGAAAGTTTTGGTTGCCCGCTTGGAAGATGGAGAATTCTTCTGGCGTGAAGACCAAAAACTCAAGATTGAAGATTTAGTTGCTAAACTTTCACACGTTACCTTCCATGAAAAGATTGGATCACTTCGTGAACACATGATTCGTACAGGACAAATTGCTATACTGCTAGCTGAAAAAGCTGGTCTATCAGTTGATGAATCTATTGATCTTGCTCGTGCTGCAGCTATTTATAAGTTTGACCTCTTAACTGGTATGGTTGGTGAATTTGATGAGCTTCAAGGAATCATGGGTGAGAAGTATGCTCTTCTTGCTGGTGAAAATCCTACTATAGCGCAAGCCATTCGTGAACACTATCTTCCAGATTCAGCTGACGGAGCCCTTCCTGAATCTAAAGTAGGAGCTATTCTTGCACTAGCTGACAAATTAGATACTCTCTTATCTTTCTTTTCAGTTGGTTTGATCCCATCAGGTTCAAACGACCCTTATGCCCTCCGTCGTGCAACACAAGGGATTGTTCGTATCTTAGAAGAATTTGGTTGGAATATTCCAATGGACGAGTTGATTGCGAGCCTTTATGCTTTATCGTTTGATAGTTTAACCTACGATAACCAAGAAGAAGTGCTTAACTTCATCAAAGCTCGCGTTGATAAGATGATGGGTTCTACTGCAAAAGATATTAAAGAAGCTGTTTTAGCAAGTTCAAACTTTGTTGTTTCTGATATGATTGAAGCAGCAGAAGCTCTTTCAGAAGCTGCGAAAACTGAAGATTACAAATCATCAGTTGAGTCATTATCTCGTGCCTTTAACCTAGCAGAAAAGGCAGAAGGTTCAGTCAAAGTTGATGCAAGTCTCTTTGAAAATGAGCAGGAAAAAGAACTAGCTCAAGCTGTAGAAAGCTTAGAATTGAAAGGTTCAGCTAGTGATAAATTAGAGCAATTATTTGCTCTTAGTCCAGTTATTGATGCATTCTTTGACAATACCATGGTTATGGCAGAGGATATTGATGTTAAGAATAATCGTTTGGCTATTCTAGCTGAACTTGTCAATAAAGCAAAAACAGTGGCTGCTTTTAACCTTCTTAATACAAAATAGTAATTGAAAAATAGATTGGAGGTCCAAATATGACACCAGAAAAAATCGCTCGTATTAATGAACTTGCTAAGAAGAAAAAAACAGAAGGCTTGACTGCGGAAGAAAAAGTAGAACAAGCCAAACTTCGTGAAGAATACATCGAAGGCTATCGTCGTTCAGTTCGTCATCACGTTGAAGGAATCAAAATCGTCGATGAAGATGGTAATGATGTGACTCCTGAAAAACTTCGTCAAGTACAACGCGAAAAAGGTTTACACGGCCGTAGTCTTGATGATCCGAATTCATAAATAAAAAATTCTCGGTTTGTGTGTGCGAACCGAGATTTCTATTATAAAAAAGGAACCCAAAATGGTTCCTTTTTGTTAGTTATTAGTTACTTGCACCAGAAGTAGCATCAGCAGCTCCGTGACCACCATCACCATGTCCTCCAGCGTCAGATGCACCAGAAGTAGCATCGGCATCTCCGTGACCTCCAGCAGCAGGAGCAAAAGGTCCGCTACCGCCTACCAAACGTTGACCAGTTTCTTTCAAGTACCAGTCAAGCCATGGTTGGAAGTTAAAGACAATTTCATTGATACCAGCATATGATCCATCAGGATAGTACATAGCTTGGTAGTTGTGAGTATTGATAACACCTGCAGGTGAACCAGGAACAATTGTACGTACGTATTCTTGGTTGCCATTGCGAAGCGTACCAATAACCCATTCAACGTTTTTCATACGTGCAGGTGGAAGTGATCCGTGAACTGTTGACATACGGCTACCAGATTGAGGTGGTACACGTTTCGCAAACATTGTTTCTGGATCTTGGTGAGCGTTGTTGTAGTATAGGAATTGGTTGTTGTCATCAGCATATGTCAATTCAAAAGGCATAGCTTTCAAGAACATATCGATTTGGTTAACTGTAAGGATACCATGGTCAAGTTTAACGTATGTATCACCTGATACAGCTCCTGTGATTTCTGCAACTTTTTCTACCCATTGTGGATCATCAGGGTCAACTTCTGTAATAGTTGTGGCAATTGGTTTTCCACAATCCAAGTCTTCTGGTTCAATTGGTTTTGGTTTTTTCAAATTAGAAACGACTCCTACGTATTTGACAAAGTTATCTAAGCAAGTTTCAAGGAATTTAACAGTTCCTTCGTTAATAATATTTCCTTTTGCATCAAAAGCTTCTTTGGCTTTTCCAAGAAGGAACTCATTACCTGGTAATGTGTAGGCATTTACTCCTGGTGCATCAAGAATTTTACGAAGGTGAACTTGAGCACGTGAAGTTCCTTGATCGTAGTATGAAGCACCCACAATCATAACTGGTTTGTTTTCAAATGGATGAACTTCGTATGAAAGCCATTCAAGGACTGACTTAAGTGATGCAGAAATAGTGTGGTTGTGCTCTGGAGTAGCAATAATCACACCATCAGCTCGAGTGATTTTGTTGTAAAGAAGGCGCAACTGGAAGCTCTCGTCCCATTTTTCGTCTTGGTTAAACATTGGAACTTCATCGATTTCCAAAACTTCTAGTTCAAATTTAAATTTAAACTGACGTCGGATGAACTCCAAGAGTTTGCGGTTATATGATTGATCGTAGTTTGATCCAACAAGTCCAACAAATTTCATTCTTTCGATCTCCTATCTTACAAATTTTCCCAATCAAAATCTTCAGCATCTTTGCGAAGAAGCTCTTGTGCGTTACGCAATTTCTCAGTAACTTTAACAAAGATACGGAAGTCATCAAAGATGGCATCCAATTTCTTGATAACATCAAGATCTACCAAGTCACCATTTTGATCAAATGCTTGAAGAGAATGTGAAAGCAAGAATTCATCTGGGAGAACATTTGCTTTGATTTCAGGAGCATTAAGAATTTGACGAAGTTGCAATTGAGCACGTGATGAACCTAGTGTACCATATGAAGCACCTGTAATCATGACAGGTTTGTTCAAAAGCGGGAATACACCATATGAAATCCAAGCAAGAGCGCTCATAAGAACAGCTGGGATTGAGTGGTCGTATTCTGGAGTACCGATAATAACTCCATCAGCAGCTTCGATTTTAGCAGCGATTTCCGTAGCTTCAGCTGGGATTTGTTTGTCAGCTGGTTTGTTAAATACAGGTAGATCTTTAATTTCTACCAATTCGATTTCTGCTTTATCAGCAAAGTGTTTTTGCATATATTGAAGCAGTTGGCGATTTGTGGAACGTTTTGAGTTAGTTCCTACAATAGCAATAAGTTTAAGCATGGGCTTTCCTTTCTCTTTTTGCATTATTAATTATTTATCGTTGGATACCAGATGAACAAGCTAAGCGTCCATCTTTGTCAATGAGGATGGCTTCGATACCATCAATATTTTCGACTTGCCACATAATAGAGGCGCTACGTTCGCCAAATAATCGTGTGGTCCATATCTCGCCGTTAACAGAGCGGTCAGATATAATGGTTAAACTAGCTAGATCCGTTTCAATAGGATAGCCTGTTTCACTATCGAAAATGTGATGATAATCCTTGCCATTGATTTCAAGATGCCGTTCATAAATCCCAGATGTAACCACTGATTTTCCAGTAATAGATAAGGTCATCAGGTGATTACCGCGTGGATTATTTGGATCTTGAATGCCGATTTGCCACGGATGTCTATCTTTTGCTTGGTTGTTCCCAATTGTGAGGATGTTTCCTCCAAGATTGATAAGAGCAGAAGTGACGCCGTTTTCTTTTAAGAAGGCTGCAACCTTATCTGCACTGTACCCCTTCGCTAAACACCCTAAGTCAATTTTCATTCCCTTTTTTTCTAGGAAAACTGTAGAATTGACTGAATCGAGTTTAATAAAATGAGGGTCTATTAGTGCTAAGGCTGAAGCAATTTCTTCAGGGCTTGCAACCTTTGCATCGGAAAAACCGATACGCCAGGTTTGAACCAAAGGCCCTATACCAATATTGAGATGACTTTTAGGTGCTAGACTGTGTTCTAGACCTAATGAAATCAGCTCAAACAAATCAGGGTGGACTTTAACTGGGGCAATACCTGCCTGATAGTTAATTTCCATTAATTCAGATTCAGTACTGTTAGCATTGAAGCGGAATTCAAGTTCCTTTAGCAAATCAAAAGCTTGACGGAGAAGATTATCGGCTTGTTCATGTACTAAGGAAATAGTAATCGTAGTTCCCATTAATCGCTCAGATGATGAACTAAGAGGCAAAGAATCAACTCCCTTCAAATCACTCGGAAATAGCTACAAATCTTAAATTAAAAAGAAATTAAGAATTTATAATTTATTTCCATATAAATAGAATATCATAAAGTCAGCGTTTTCACAAATCATTTTTTACAAAAAGTCAAGAAATATGCTTAAAAAAATAAAAACAGCTCCAAATCAATGAGGACTCTTTGAAAACAAATTGATATATCTTTCAAAAACTTTCTTAAATAACATCAAACGGGTTAAAAGTCTTGAAAACGTTCACAGATAATGGTATACTTGAAAGGTAAATAAAAAAATAAAGGTAGGATTTATCTTATGAGTAAAATCGTAGTCGTGGGTGCTAACCACGCTGGAACTGCATGTATCAACACAATGTTGGATAACTTTGGAAACGAAAACGAAATCGTTGTATTTGACCAAAACTCAAATATTTCATTCCTTGGATGTGGAATGGCTCTTTGGATCGGTGAGCAAATCGACGGTCCTGAAGGCTTGTTCTACTCTGATAAAGAAACGCTTGAAGCTAAAGGTGCGAAAATTTACATGAACTCACCTGTACTTTCAATCGACTACGATAACAAAGTTGTAACTGCAGAGGTTGAAGGTCAAGAACACAAAGAGTCTTATGACAAATTGATCTTTGCGACTGGTTCAACTCCAATCTTGCCTCCAATCGAAGGTGTTGAAATCGTTAAGGGCAACCGCGAATTCAAAGCAACACTTGAAAATGTTCAATTTGTTAAGTTGTACCAAAACGCAGAAGAAGTTATCAACAAACTTGCTGACAAGAGCAAACACCTTGAGCGTATCGCTGTTGTAGGTGGTGGTTACATTGGTGTTGAGCTTGCTGAAGCTTTCGAACGTCTTGGAAAAGAAGTTGTCCTTGTTGATATCGTTGACACTGTATTGAATGGATACTATGACAAAGACTTCACACAAATGATGGCTAAAAACTTGGAAGACCACAACATCCGTTTGGCACTTGGTCAAACTGTTAAAGCTATCGAAGGTGAAGGAAAAGTTGAACGCTTGATCACTGACAAAGAAACATTTGATGTGGATATGGTTGTTCTTGCAGTTGGTTTCCGTCCAAACACTGCACTTGCTGATGGTAAGATAGAACTCTTCCGTAACGGTGCTTTCCTTGTTGACAAGAAACAAGAAACATCTATCCCAGGTGTATATGCAGTTGGTGACTGTGCGACTGTTTATGACAACGCTCGTAAAGACACTAGCTACATCGCTCTTGCATCAAACGCTGTTCGTACTGGTATCGTAGGTGCTTACAATGCTTGTGGACATGAGCTTGAAGGAATCGGTGTTCAAGGATCAAATGGTATCTCAATCTATGGTCTTCACATGGTTTCAACTGGTTTGACACTTGAAAAAGCAAAAGCTGCAGGTTACAATGCAACTGAAACTGGATTTAACGACCTTCAAAAACCAGAATTTATGAAACATGACAACTATGAAGTAGCTATCAAGATTGTCTTTGATAAAGATAGCCGTGAAATCCTTGGTGCTCAAATGGTATCTCGTGATTCAGCAATTAGCATGGGTATTCACATGTTCTCACTTGCTATTCAAGAACACGTTACAATTGATAAATTAGCATTGACAGACCTATTCTTCTTGCCACACTTCAATAAACCATACAACTACATCACAATGGCTGCACTTACAGCAGAAAAATAATTGATGATATGACAAAAAAAGTAACTTCAACTATTGAAGTTACTTTTTTATTTTAAGGTTAAGAAACCTCGTCTCTTGCTGGGAAAGTAAACCCTTCTCCAAGGATTTCGTGAGCTTCCGTGATAGTGATAAAGGCCATCGGATCAACTGTATGAATCATTTCTTTCATCTTGACAATTTCATTTCTTGCGACAATACAGTAAATAATCTTTAAGTCTTTTTGGCTATAGTAGCCTTGTCCTGAGATAAAGGTAACCCCACGACCGAGTTCTTCATTAATTTTATCAGCTAATTCCATCGGTTTTTGAGTGATAATCATAAATCCTTTTCCAGCATATCCACCCTCACCGATTAAGTCAATAACTCTTGAAACGATGAAGTCAAATAAGAGAGTATAGGTTACAAGACGTAGGTCTTGGAAGATGATTAAAATCAGCATCAGAATCAGAAAATCAAGTCCAAAAAGCAATTTTCCAACAGAGATATTGGTGTATTTATTAAGGATACGAGCGACGATATCAGTACCACCAGTTGTTCCACCCGCGTTGAAAATAACACCGAGTCCAACACCTAGGAGGACACCAGCTACTAAAGCAACCACAACCAAATCACCTTCAAGGTTAAACTGAAGAGGAATCTTCTCAAAGATAGCTAACCAGACGGAGACGGCAATGGTTCCAAGTAGACTGGAATATAGTGATCTTAGTCCAAATATTTTCCAAGCTAGTAGGAAGAGAGGGATATTAATCAAGATATTCATCAGCGAAATAGGGATGTCAAAGAGGTAATAGGTAATCAAGGTTATCCCTGTTGCTCCACCTTCGAACAAGTGATGTGGAACAACAAAATAAGTAAGTCCGAAGGCGAAGATAGCAGCTCCGAATATAATAGTTATAGTTGATTTAATATGCCGTAGCATTGAGCTCCCCTCCTATTTTTGTGTAAAAGTGAAGTAATAGTATTTTTAAAATAAGACTGATATTACAACTTCATGGATTCAATTTTCTCGGAATCAGGTGTAACACGAAGAGTTTTTTGACCGGTATAGGTAACAAAACCAGGTTTTCCACCAGTCGGTTTATTGAGTTTTTTAACCTCAATCATATCCACTTGAACGAGATTAGAAAGACGTCCTTTCGAATAGTAGGCTGCGAGTTCTGCAGCATCTGTCTTGACCTCGTCAGAAGGATTGAGGTTTCCTGAGATGACCACGTGGCTTCCTGGGATATCCTTAGCATGGAACCAAAGTTCCTCTTTGCGTGCAATTTTAAAGGTTAGTTCCTCGTTTTGAAGATTGTTTCGTCCAACGAGAATAATAGTTTTACCATCGCTAGCCAGATATTTCTCTGGCTTTTTACGCTTTTGAATTTTTTCGCGTTGGCGTCTTCTAATAAAGCCTGTTTGAATTAATTCTTCACGAATTTCAGCAATTTCATCTAGCCCAGCTTGGCTAAGAACTGTCTCTACACTTTCCAGATAGAGAATGGTAGCCTTTGTTTCTTCAATTAGATCAGTCAGGTATTTGACAGCCTCTTTTAACTTCTGATAACGTTTGAAGTATTTTTGAGCGTTTTGGTTTGGTGTTAAAGCTTTATCGAGAGAAATCGTGATAGGCTGATTGGTGTAGTAGTTATCTAAGACGACTTGGTCTTGGTCATTTGGAACTTGATGAAGAAAAGTCGTTAGTAATTCACCTTTTTGTCGGAATTCCTCAGCGTTTTCAGTAGCAAGCAGTTCTTTTTCTTGCTTCTTAAGCTTTTGACGATTTTTTTGTAGTTCATTTTCAACACGACGAATGAGTTCACTAGCCTGTTGTTTGACACGATCACGTTCTGCCTTATCTTTGTAAAAAACATCAAGAAGTTGAGATAAGCTTGAAAAATGTCCTTCAATTTTAGTTGAAAAAGGGACACAAGAAAAAGACTTATCAGTTAAGCAAGGCTTGGTTTCTTGCTTAAAAAAGTCACGAAAATTGGAAAGTCTATCATCAGTTAATAAATTCTCTAATTCAATTGCTGTATCACGGCCTAAACCTTGAAAGAGGCTTTGAAGGTTTTTAGCTGTCAATTCCTGTGTTTGTAGGATTTCAAAAAGTTTTTCATCCTTAATAGTAAAAGGATTGAGGGCCTCTGTACTTGGTGGGGCTATGTAAGTTGCACCAGGTAGGAGTGTACGGTAACTATTTTGAGAGAAACCAATGTGCTTGATAACCTCAAGAATTTTGTTGCTAGACTTATCTACGAGGAGGATATTACTATGTTTACCCATAATCTCAATGATAAGGGTGGCTTGAATATCGTCTCCAATCTCATTCTTGTTAGAAACAGTGATTTCAACGATTCGATCGTTTTCAATCTGCTCGATAGACTCGATAACAGCACCCTGTAAATATTTCCTTAAAACCATGATAAAGGTAGAAGGTTGAGCAGGGTTTTCAAAAGTCGTTTCTGTCAACTGGATGCGTCCAAAAACAGGATGAGCAGAAAGGAGCAGACGATGACTTTGGCGATTGCTACGGATTTGTAAGACCAACTCTTGATCAAAAGGTTGATTAATTTTTTGAATGCGACCGTTTAGTAGTTCAGCTCGCAATTCCTCAACCATGTGGTGTAAAAAAAATCCATCAAATGACATGGTTCTCTCCTTATGAATGTATTCCATAGTATTATATCAAAAAGGTAGAATAAAATCATAGAAATATGGTATAATAAAGCCAAGTAAAGAGAATCGAGAAACGCATGTATATTGAAATGGTAGATGAAACTGGTCAGGTTTCTAAAGAAATTTTAAAGCAAACTCAAGAAATTTTGGAATTTGCTGCTAAAAAAATTGGAAAAGAAGACAAGGAGATGGCAGTCACTTTTGTGACCAATGAACGCAGTCATGAACTCAATTTAGAGTTTCGTGCTACTGACCGTCCAACAGATGTCATCAGCCTTGAATACAAACCTGAATTAGAGATTACCTTTGACGAAGAGGATTTGGAAGAAGATCCTGACTTAGCAGAAATGATGTCAGAATTTGATTCTTATATCGGCGAGTTATTCATTTCAATTGATAAAGCGCATGAGCAAGCAGAAGAGTACGGTCATAGTTTCGAACGTGAAATGGGCTTTTTAGCTGTACACGGTTTTTTACACATAAACGGTTATGATCACTACACTCCGGAAGAAGAAGCGGAGATGTTCGGTTTACAAGAAGAAATTTTAACAGCCTATGGACTCACAAGACAATAAACGAAAATGGAAGAATCGTGACTTGCTCTCAAGTCTAGATTTTGCCCTGACAGGTATTTTTACTGCCATAAAAGAAGAGCGTAATATGAGAAAGCATGCAGTGACTTCTCTCTTAGTTCTACTTGCAGGCATTGTTTTTCAAGTTTCCA
Source organism: Streptococcus wuxiensis (assembly GCF_040888245.1). NCBI lineage: Bacteria > Bacillati > Bacillota > Bacilli > Lactobacillales > Streptococcaceae > Streptococcus > Streptococcus wuxiensis. The sequence continues at coordinate 491,624 of NZ_JBFNFE010000001.1, read as the reverse complement.
GAATTGAATGGCTCTTTCTCCTATTAAGCATTTTTTTAGTAATTGCTTTTGAGATTTTAAATTCTGCTATTGAAAATGTAGTGGATTTGGCTAGCCATTATCACTTCGATATGCTTGCAAAGAAGGCTAAAGACATGGCTGCAGGTGCAGTTCTTGTAGTGTCTTTATTTGCTGCAGTGACTGGACTTATCATTTTCATCCCTAGGATTTGGGATTTGCTATTTTAAACATTTATAGAGGTAACTATGACATTTAAATCAGGCTTCGTAGCTATTTTAGGACGTCCCAATGTCGGGAAGTCAACTTTTTTGAATCATGTCATGGGGCAAAAGATTGCCATCATGAGTGATAAGGCGCAAACAACGCGCAACAAGATTATGGGAATCTACACTACTGATAAGGAACAAATCGTCTTTATCGATACGCCAGGGATTCATAAACCTAAGACAGCCCTTGGAGACTTCATGGTGGAGTCAGCCTATAGCACTCTTCGAGAAGTCGATACGGTTCTCTTTATGGTGCCAGCAGATGAACCACGAGGCAAGGGCGACGATATGATCATCGAACGCCTCAAGGCTGCTAAAGTACCAGTCATTCTCGTGGTAAACAAGATTGACAAGGTGCACCCAGACCAACTTTTGGCGCAAATCGATGATTTCCGTAATCAGATGGACTTTAAGGAAATTGTACCGATTTCAGCTCTACAAGGAAATAATGTTTCGCGTTTGATCGATATTTTGAGCGGAAACTTAGAGGAAGGTTTCCAATATTTCCCGTCAGATCAAATCACCGATCACCCAGAACGTTTCCTAGTATCAGAGATGATTCGTGAAAAAGTGTTACACTTAACGCGTGAGGAAATTCCACACTCTGTTGCAGTAGTGGTTGATTCTATGAAACGAGATGAAGAGACTGACAAGGTTCATATCCGAGCAACCATTATGGTCGAGCGTGACAGCCAAAAAGGGATTATCATCGGTAAAGGCGGTGCCATGCTCAAGAAAATTGGTACCATGGCTCGCAAAGATATCGAACTCATGCTAGGAGACAAGGTCTTCCTAGAAACATGGGTCAAGGTCAAGAAAAATTGGCGCGATAAGAAATTAGATCTTGCCGATTTTGGTTACAACGAAAAAGAATATTAAGAAGAGGTGGGCAGGAGCCTGCTTCTTGTTTTTAGAGAAGGAGGAGCTATGCCTGAATTACCTGAGGTAGAAACAGTTCGGCGAGGTCTGGAAAAATTGATTCTGGGGAAGAAGATTTCAAACATTGACATTCGTTACCCCAAGATGATTAAAACTGATTTGCAGGAATTTCAGAAGGAAATGCCTGGTCAAGTCATTCAAACAATGGGACGTCGTGGCAAGTATCTACTTTTCTATTTATCCGACAAAATTCTAATCTCTCACTTGAGAATGGAAGGCAAGTATTTTTATTACCCAGACCAAGTTCCAGAACGTAAACACGCCCATGTTTTGATTCATTTTGAGAATGGTGGTACTTTGGTGTACGAGGATGTTCGTAAGTTCGGAACTATGGAGTTGCTTGCTCCTGAGCTTTTAGAAGCTTACTTTATTTCAAAAAAACTTGGTCCGGAACCGACTGAGAAGGATTTTGATTTAGGGAGTTTTAAACTTGCCTTGAAAAAATCTAAAAAACCAATCAAATCGCATCTTCTCGACCAGACTTTGGTTGCAGGGTTGGGAAATATCTATGTTGATGAAGTTCTTTGGAGAGCGAAAGTCCATCCTTCTAGAACCTCTAATAGTTTAACAGCACAAGAGGCTAGAAAAGTCCATGATGAAACGATCAATGTTTTAGGTCAGGCGGTTGAAAAGGGTGGTTCAACAATTCGTACTTATACCAATGCATTTGGAGAAGATGGCACTATGCAGGAATTCCATCAAGTATACGACAAGGCGGGTCAAGCTTGTTCGCGTTGTGAAACCATCATCGAAAAAATTCAACTAGGTGGTCGTGGAACTCACTTTTGTCCTAAGTGTCAAAGGAGGAAGTGATGGGAAAAATAATCGGAATTACTGGTGGTATTGCGTCAGGGAAGTCCACTGTCACAGAATTTTTAAGACAAAAAGGGTTTCAAGTTGTAGATGCGGATGCAGTCGTCCACCAACTACAAAAACCTGGTGGACGACTCTATCAGGTTTTAGTGGAGCATTTTGGGGAGAAGGTACTTCTTGAAAATGGTGAACTGAATCGCCCCTTACTTGCTAGTCTTATTTTTTCAAATCTTGAAGAGCAAGAATGGTCTAAGAGAACCCAAGGTGAGATTATTCGTGAGGAGTTAGCTGCATTACGAAATCAGTTTGCTCAGACAGAAGCTCTCTTTTTCATGGATATCCCCCTACTTTTTGAGCAAGACTATGCTTCATGGTTTGACGAAACTTGGCTAGTCTATGTAAATCGTGATGTTCAATTGGAGCGATTAATGAAACGGGACCAAATCTCAAAAGAAGCAGCTGAATCCCGTTTAAACTCTCAATGGCCTTTAGAAAGAAAAATTAGTCTGGCTAGTCACAGTCTAGATAATAATGGGAATCAGGAACAGTTGATAACTCAAGTAGTTCAGTTGTTTGAAGAAATGTGTCTATAAATTAACATTGTTAGGAAGGAGAATTTTGGTATTGTTTGTTCAAATCATCTTAGATTGAAATAGTATCAAATACAAAAAATCTAGTGCGTGTAAAAATTAATCTAAAATGCTCCTCTTGTGGCAGCATGAATTATCTAACCAGTAAGAACTCCAAAACACATCCAGATAAGATTGAAGTCTTAAAGTATTGTCCCAAAGAAAGAAAAGTGACTCTACATCTTGAATCTAAGTAGAAATTATGGTAGAATAATAGGGATTTTAAGGAGTTTGATATGTATAACCTATTATTAACCATTTTATTAGTATTATCTGTTGTGATTGTGATTGCAATTTTTATGCAACCAACTAAAAATCAATCTAGCAATGTATTTGATGCCAGCTCAGGTGATTTGTTTGAACGTAGCAAAGCGCGTGGTTTTGAAGCCGTAATGCAACGTTTGACAGGAATCTTAGTCTTTTTCTGGCTAGCCATTGCCTTAGCATTGACGGTATTATCAAGTAGATAAGAAAATAATGGGCGAGACTAGGTCTTTGCCTATTTTTATTTTTGAAAGAAATAAGGTTTTACACCAAAAAAATTTAACAATCTAGAAAGAAAACATGAAAGATAGAATAAAAGAATATTTAAAAGAAAAGGGGCGAGTCACTGTCAATGACTTGGCTCAAGCCCTTGGAAAGGATGCTTCCAAGGACTTTCGAGAGCTTATTAAAACCTTGTCCCTGATGGAAAGAAAGCACCAAATTCGCTTTGAAGAAGATGGTAGTCTTACCTTGGACCAAAAGAAGAAACACGAGATTACTCTTAAAGGAATTTTCCATGCCCATAAAAATGGCTTCGGCTTTGTTAGTCTTGAAGGCGAGGAAGACGATCTTTTTGTAGGGAAAAATGATGTTAACTATGCCATTGATGGCGATACTGTTGAAATTGTAATCAAGAAGGTTGCGGATCGTCAAAAAGGAACTGCAGCTGAAGCTAAGATTATCGATATTTTAGAACACAGTTTGACGACGGTTGTTGGTCAAATCGTTCTTGATGAGGAAAAACCCAAGTATGCAGGTTACATCCGTTCAAAAAATCAAAAGATTAGTCAACGAATCTACGTTAAGAAGCCAGCTATTCAATTGGACGGCACAGAAGTTCTCAAGGTCTTTATCGACAAGTACCCAAGTAAGAAACACGACTTCTTTGTAGCTAGTGTCCTAGATGTGGTTGGACATTCCACAGATGCAGGGATTGATGTCCTCGAGGTCTTGGAGTCAATGGACATTGTATCTGAGTTTCCAGAGGCTGTTCTTAAAGAAGCAGAGAGTGTTCCGGATGCACCATCTGAGAAGAATCTGGAAGGTCGTCTGGACTTAAGAGATGAAATTACCTTTACCATTGATGGAGCTGATGCAAAAGACTTGGATGATGCTGTTCATATCAAACCATTGAAAAATGGAAATATCGAACTAGGTGTTCACATTGCCGATGTCTCCTACTATGTGACAGAGGGTTCTGCTCTTGACAAGGAAGCTCTCAATCGTGCGACCTCTGTCTATGTGACAGACCGTGTAGTTCCAATGCTGCCAGAGCGCCTCTCAAACGGAATCTGTTCTCTTAACCCTCAAGTGGACCGCTTGACTCAATCTGCTATTATGGAGATTGATAAAAATGGTCGTGTTCGTAATTATACGATTACACAGACTGTTATCAAGACCAGTTTTCGTATGACTTATAGTGATGTGAATGACATTTTAGCTGGTGACGAGGAGAAGAGACAAGACTATAAGAAAATTGTTCCTAGTATCGAACTTATGGCCAAACTCCATGAGACTTTGGAAAGTATGCGAATCAAGCGTGGTGCTTTAAATTTTGATACCAATGAAGCTAAGATTTTGGTAGATAAAAAAGGCAAGCCAGTTGATATCGTACTTCGTCATCGTGGTGTTGCTGAACGTATGATTGAGTCCTTTATGTTGATTGCTAACGAAACAGTTGCCGAGCACTTCAGCAAGCTGGACCTACCTTTTATCTATCGTATCCATGAGGAACCTAAAGCTGAAAAAGTTCAGAAATTTATTGATTATGCTTCAAGTTTTGGTTTGCGAATTTATGGGACTGCCAGTGAGATAAGTCAGGAAGCTCTCCAAGACATCATGAGTACTGTTGAGGGAGAGCCATATGCGGATGTATTGTCTATGATGCTTCTGCGTTCGATGCAACAGGCTCGTTATTCTGAGCATAATCACGGTCACTATGGATTAGCTGCAGACTACTACACTCACTTTACCAGCCCAATTCGTCGTTATCCTGACCTTCTTGTTCACCGGATGATTCGTGACTATGGACGTTCTAAGGATGTAGCAGATCATTTTGAACAGGTCATTCCAGAGATTGCTACCCAGTCTTCCAACCGTGAGCGCCGTGCTATCGAGGCAGAGCGTGAAGTCGAAGCTATGAAAAAAGCTGAGTACATGGAAGAGTATGTTGGTGAAGAGTATGATGCAGTTGTTTCAAGTATCGTTAAATTTGGTCTTTTTGTTGAATTGCCAAATACAGTCGAAGGCTTAATTCACATCACAAATCTGCCTGAATTTTACCACTTTAATGAACGCGATTTAACCCTCCGTGGGGAGAAATCAGGAATTACTTTCCGAGTTGGACAGCAGATCCGTATCCGTGTTGAAAGAGCGGATAAGATGACTGGCGAGATCGATTTTTCCTTCATTCCAAGTGAATTTGATGTCATTGAAAAAGGTTTGAAAGGTTCTGGTCGTAAGGATAGAGGGCGTCGTTCAGATAAGAAAGAAGACAAAAGAAAATCTGGTCGCTTAGGTGATAAGCGCAAGCATTCTCCAAAAGACAAGAAGAAAAAAAGCAAGAAACCTTTTTATAAGGAAGTAGTAAAGAAAGGAGCCAAGAATGGCAAAGGGCGTGGGAAAGGTCGTCGCGCAAAATAAAAAGGCGCACCACGACTATACAATCGTAGATACGCTAGAAGCAGGAATGGTCCTGACAGGAACTGAGATCAAGAGTGTGCGAGCAGCCCGCATCAATCTGAAAGATGGGTTTGCCCAAGTGAAAAATGGGGAAGTTTGGCTGAGCAATGTGCATATTGCACCCTATGAAGAAGGAAATATCTGGAATCAGGAACCCGAACGTCGTCGTAAACTCCTGCTCCATAAGAAACAAATCCAGAAATTAGAGCAAGAAACAAAAGGGACGGGGATGACCTTGGTTCCTCTTAAAGTTTATATCAAAGATGGCTATGCCAAATTACTTTTAGGACTTGCAAAAGGGAAACATGATTACGATAAACGTGAGTCTATCAAACGCCGTGAGCAAGATCGTGATATTGCGCGTGTGATGAAAGCTGTTAACCATCGATAGAAAGAGTGAAGAATATGGAAAAACTAGTTGCTTACAAACGCATGCCTGTCTGGAATAAAGACACCATGCCAGAAGCTGTTCAAAGAAAACACAATACTAAGGTCGGAACCTGGGGCAAGATTACCGTATTAAAAGGGACTCTTAAGTTTATTGAGTTGACTGAAGACGGGGAAGTTATAGCCGAGCACCTCTTTGAAGCAGGTGCTGATAACCCTATGGCGCAACCTCAAGCTTGGCACAGAGTAGAAGCTGCCACAGATGATGTGGAATGGTACTTGGAATTTTATTGTAAAGCAGAGGATTATTTCCCTAAAAAATACAATAGCAATCCAGTTCATTCGGAAGTCTTAGAAGCTATGGATACAGTAAAACCATGTAAGGCACTAGACCTAGGATGTGGTCAAGGAAGAAATGCACTCTTTCTAGCTCAACATGGATTTGATGTCACAGCTGTAGATCAAAATGAGATATCTCTTGAAATCTTGAAAAGCATTGTGGAGCAAGAAGATTTAGAAATGCCTGTCGGTATCTACGATATCAATTCAGCTAGCATTGGACAAACTTATGATTTTATCGTATCAACGGTTGTTCTTATGTTTTTACAAGCAGATCGCATTCCGGCTATTATTCAAAACATGCAGGAACAGACCACGGTCGGTGGTTATAATCTTATAGTTTGTGCCATGGACACGGAGGATTATCCTTGCTCAGTGAACTTCCCATTTACCTTTAAAGAAGGGGAATTGGCAGACTACTACAAAGACTGGGAATTGATCAAGTACAATGAAAATCCTGGCCATCTCCACCGTCGTGATGAAAACGGAAATCGTATCAAACTACGCTTTGCAACCATGTTAGCTAAAAAAGTAAAATAAATGTATAAAAGGAATAGAGAGCAGTCGTTTTCTATTCCTTATTTGTTACCCTAATAAGAAAGGGAAATCTCAATTTATGCTATACTAGAAGTAGGAGAAGTCGATGAAATTAAACAGAATTGTGATAGTTTTAAAACGATTCTGATCGACCACTATTCTTTCAGACTTTTTTGTCTAGGAGGTCTTAAGATGACTAGTCTTTTAATTGAACTATACGACCGTCATACCATTGAAAAAAATGTCTACCAAGCTTTTGTCAGTGATTGTGATGAGATTCTATACCTTTCTACAAGAAAAATTGCTGAGGAAGATAAGCTATCCTTGAAGCATTTTCTAATGGAACAAGTTCCACACTTAAAACAAGTACATTTTCGACAATTTCGCCTAGAAAAAATCTGCCAGGAATTAGACGTGTTTATCAATGATTTTGAGACAGTGACCATCGATGTTTTTGGTGGAGATAATCTATTAGCGATAGTTCTATATCAGTATGGTTTGGAGAAAGGTATTCCCATTATTGCTATGGATGTAGAACAAGGAATGCAGTATGCCTGGGAAAGGGATAAGATTTATGATAAAAATTTAGAGATTCCTAGTTTATCCATTGAACAATTGATAGCTTTACGTGGTGGAAAAGTCCTTAAATCAAGAAGGCCTCAGCATTCTAATAAGCAAGTACTAGCTATAAAAAAACTGGCCAAATATGCTATCGAAAATCCTGAAAAATGGTATCAGATTACCCAATTCTTTGCACTGGCAAAAACAAATGATTTTCACGCTGAAACAGCAAAAGTTTTAAAGAGTAATAGAAAAATTTATTCTTACCCCAGTAGCTTGATTCCTTTGTTCACAAAAGCTAATTTATTGAAAGTAGAAGAGGAAACAACGGATACTGTCACTTATACATTCCCAACACCAGAAGCACATCTGTTATGTCGAACTAAAGGGCATATTTTAGAATTGTATATCTATTTACTAGCTCTCGAGTCGGAGTATTTTAATGAATGTATGATTGGTACTGAAATTGACTGGAATGGGATTTTTCCTGAGGCTGACAATGTTCAAAATGAGATTGATGTTATTCTTCGTAAAGGTCACTCTGTAGTTTTCATTTCTTGTAAAATGACTGATCTAGCAGTTGAAGCTATTAACGAACTTGAAGTATATGCCAATCATTTTGCGGGTGACAATTGTTTGAAGATGATTGTTTGCTCAGGCAAGATTAACCCCGTTTACAGTCATCGTTGTCAAGAATATGGTGTAATGGTGATAAAGCAGGATCAAATACAGAATCTTATTCCCATGTTACGGAAATATATTCGAAAACATATGAAATAGTTGAAAATTAAATGTGAAAAAGGTTGAGTTGGTCAGCCTTTTTCTTCTCTTTCTTTTCGAATGGATTAGAAAAGGAGAGTTTATGTTTTTAGCTAGAGATAAAAAAGGTCATTTAATCAACGTACTAGAGAATGAAGTAAAGAAACAAGCTTATTATTGTCCAGCTTGCGGAACGAGTGTTCGCTTGAAAAAAGGAAAAAATGTAAGAACTCATTTTGCGCATGAAAGTTTAAAAAGTTGTGATTTTTATCATGAGAACGAAGGACCAGAACATTTAGAGAATAAGGTGGCACTTTTTAATTGGGCTAAGAAAGATGCTGAAGTAGAAATGGAATATTCGATTCCTGAACTTAAGCAAATCGCAGATATCTTTATCAATAATAAAATAGCACTAGAAGTTCAGTGTAGTCATATTTCTTGCGAACTTTTACGGGAGAGAAGCAATGGTTATCGAAGTTTGGGAATTCAAGTTCTTTGGCTACTGGGAGAAAAGCTCTGGCCTAAAGATCGACTAACTAAACTTCAAAGAGATTTTCTTTACTTTAGTAATAATATGGGATTTTATCTTTGGGAGTTAGATCATAAAAAACAAGTTTTGAGGCTCAAGTACCTCCTTCACCAAGATTTGAAAGGGAAACTCCATTATCAGCCCAAGGAATTTTCTTATGGCAAAGGAAATCTCCTAGAAATTTTACGTAGTCCATATAAGCAACAAGCTCTTATTACTTTTTCAGTTGAACAGGACAAAAACATTTGTCGTTTCATTCAAAAACAACTCTACTATCAAAATCCCTATTGGATGAAACAACAAGCCCAAGCTTACTTGAGAGGAGAAAATCTTTTAAATCTAAAAAAACAGGACTGGTATCCCCAAGTAAGGCCGATAGAACATGGTCATTTTTGTCAGATAAGTCAAAATCTATATGATTATTATCGAAGCTTTCAGGCTTATTATGAACTGAATTCACAAAATCAACAACAAAAGCTCTATCCACCTGCCTTTTATCAGCAGTATTTCTCGAAAAATATGGTAAAATAGAAAGGATGGAGGAAATTTATGGTATTACAACGAAATGAAATCAATGAAAAAGATACATGGGATTTGTCCACTATCTTTGAAACAGACCAAAAATGGGAAGAAGAACTAGCCCTACTAACGGAAGATACAAAACAAGCAGCTAGTCTTGAAGGGCATCTTTTGGATAGCGCAGAGAGCCTATTAAATATTACAGAGCGTTATTTGGATTTGAGCCGTCGTCTTGAAAAACTCTATGTCTACGCTCATATGAAAAACGACCAGGATACACGAGTTGCTAAATATCAAGAATATTATGCAAAGGCAATGACTCTATACAGTCAACTAGATCAAGTCTTTTCTTTCTATGAGCCAGAATTTATGGCAATTACTGAAGAGCAGTATCAAAACTTTTTAGCAGAAGAACCAAAACTCCAGCCTTATAAACACTTCTTTGATAAACTATTGCAAAATAAGGATCATGTCCTTTCACAACGTGAAGAAGAGTTGTTGGCGGGTGCTGGTGAAATCTTCGGTGCTGCTAGTGAAACCTTTGCTATTTTAGATAATGCAGATATCGTCTTTCCATTTGTTAAAGATGAAGATGGAAATGAAGTACAATTGTCGCACGGCGTCTATATGCGCTTGGTAGAATCTAAGAACCGTGAAGTTCGTCGTGGTGCATATGAAGCACTATACTCTACCTATGAGCAATACCAGCACACATACGCTAAAACATTGCAGACCAATGTAAAAGTACAAAACTACCGTGCAAAAGTTCGGAACTACAAGAGTGCGCGTGAAGCTGCTCTTGCGGCCAATTTTGTTCCAGAAAGTGTCTATGACAACTTAGTATCTGCTGTTCGTAAGCATTTGCCATTATTGCATCGTTATCTCTCACTTCGTTCAAAAATCTTGGGTATTCCAGATCTTAAAATGTACGATGTCTATACACCATTGTCTTCAGTAGAATACAGCTTTACTTATGAGGAAGCCTTGAAGAAGGCAGAGGAAGCTTTGGCTGTTCTTGGTGAGGATTACTTGAGTCGTGTTAAACGCGCCTTTAGCGAACGTTGGATTGATGTGTATGAAAATCAAGGCAAACGTTCAGGTGCATATTCTGGCGGTTCTTATGATACCAACGCCTTCATGCTTCTTAACTGGCAAGATAACCTAGACAATCTCTTTACTCTTGTACATGAGACAGGTCACAGTATGCATTCTAGCTACACGCGTGAAACTCAACCTTATGTATACGGAGATTACTCAATCTTCTTGGCAGAAATTGCTTCAACAACCAATGAAAATATCTTAACTGAAAAATTATTGCAAGAAGTTCAAGATGACGCAACACGCTTCGCTATTCTAAACAACTTCTTGGATGGTTTCCGTGGAACAGTGTTCCGCCAAACTCAATTTGCTGAATTTGAACATGCTATTCACCAAGCCGATCAAAATGGTGAAGTCTTGACAAGCGAGTTCTTAAACAATCTCTATGCTGACTTGAACCAAGAATATTATGGCTTGAGCAAGGAAGACAATCCTCAAATTCAGTACGAGTGGGCTCGTATCCCTCATTTCTACTATAATTACTATGTATATCAATATTCAACAGGCTTTGCAGCAGCTTCGGCCTTGGCTGAAAAGATTGTTCACGGTAGTCAAGATGATCGTGACCGTTATATTGATTACCTCAAGGCTGGGAAGTCAGACTATCCTCTAAATATCATGCGAAAAGCTGGTGTTGATATGGAAAAAGAAGACTATCTTAATGATGCCTTTGCAGTCTTTGAACGCCGTTTGGATGAGTTCGAAGCCCTTGTTGAGAAATTAGGATTAGCATAAAATGGTTGAGTCATACAGTAAAAATGCTAACCATAACATGCGACGGCCTGTTGTTAAGGATGAGATTGTGGAATTTATGCGCCACAGACAAGAGCAGGTGACTGGTTCTTTAAAAGAACTAGAAAACTTTGCTCGCAAGGAGAATATTCCTATCATTCCTCATGAAACAGTCGCTTATTTCCGTTTCCTAATGGGAACAATTCAACCAAAAAATATTTTAGAAATTGGAACGGCAATTGGATTTTCAGCTCTTTTAATGGCAAATCATGCTCCAAATGCAAAAATAACAACCATTGATAGGAATCCTGAAATGATTGGTTTTGCCAAGGAAAATTTCGCCAAGTTTGATAATCGCCATCAAATCACTCTTTTGGAAGGCGATGCGGTAGACGTTTTGTCAACATTGACAGAGACCTATGATTTTGTTTTTATGGATTCTGCAAAATCCAAATACATCGTATTTTTGCCAGAAATCCTAAAACACCTTGAGGTTGGTGGAGTAGTTGTCTTGGATGATATTTTCCAAGGTGGAGACATTGCTAAGGATATTATGGAAGTTCGACGCGGGCAACGAACCATTTATCGTGGTTTGCAAAGACTATTTGACGCAACTCTAAACAATCCGGGATTAACAGCTAGTCTAGTTCCTCTTGGAGATGGAATCTTGATGCTAAGAAAGAATCAAGCAGAAATAGAACTGCCTGATGTTGATTAATTTCAGATATTTTTAAGACAATTTAGTAAAATAGATAAGGTAAACATTTATCTAGTGTATAAAAAGGAGTAAACATGAAGAAAAAATTATTGGCTGGTGCCATCACTTTGTTATCAGTAGCTACTTTGGCTGCTTGTTCAAATAGCTCTCAAGGAGCTGACCTCATCAGTATGAAGGGTGATGTCATCACTGAGCACCAATTTTATGAAGAAGTGAAAAACAACCCAACTGCTCAACAAATTTTGCTCAATATGACAATCCAAAAAGTTTTTGAAAAACAATATGGATCTGAAGTAAGTGACAAAGAAGTAGAAGATGCGGTAGAAGAAGAGCAAAAAAGATATGGTGATAGCTATCAAATCGTTCTTTCTCGTGCTGGTATGACAGCAGAAAGCCGTAAAGCTCAAATTCGTACAAGTAAACTAGTTGAATATGCTGTTAAGAAAGCCGCAGAAGCTGAATTGACAGATGAGAACTACAAAAAAGCTTACGATGAGTACACACCAGAAGTAACTGCTCAAGTGATTAAACTTGACAGTGAAGATAAGGCTAAAGATGTACTTGCTAAAGCTAAAGAATCTGGAGCTGACTTCGCACAATTGGCTAAAGATAATTCAACTGATGAAAAGACAAAAGCAAATGGTGGAGAAATCACTTTTGACTCTGCATCAACAGAATTGCCAGACGTTGTTAAAAAAGCAGCCTTTGCCCTTAATGTTGATGGAATCTCTGATGTGATCACAGCTCCGGGTACACAAGCATATACTAGCAGCTTCTATATTGTAAAATTGACTAAAAAAACTGAAAAATCAAGTAACTGGGAAGACTACAAAGACAAGCTTAAAACAATTATTTTAACTCAAAAACAAAATGATGCTACTTTTGTTCAAGGTGTAATTAGTAAAGAGTTGCAGGCGGCAAATATCAAGGTTAAAGATCAAGCCTTCCAAAATATCTTTACTCAGTACATTCAAAGTGATACAACAACTCAAACGACAACTACATCAGCAGCAACTGAAACGACAACAACCGCAGCTGAAACGACAACAACATCTTCAAACTAAAGATGAAAACTCTATCTTTCTACTCTTGAAAGGTAGAGTTTTTTTGAAGTTTTCTTAGCTAATAGCCCAAAATATAAATAAATGTTTGTGAATTCTAAAAGCTTAAATTCTAGGCTTTAACGGATAAGAGTTTTTTTCTAGTCTAAAAAGTGGTATAATAGCATGTAAAACTAGAATTAATAGAAAATTAAAAATTTAGTAGATGGTGAAATATGAAAATTAGTAAAAGGCACCTGTTGAATTACTCTATTTTAGTGCCCTATATTCTCTTATCCGTTCTGGGATTGATAGTGGTATATTCGACAACGAGTGCATCCTTGATTCAGGAGGGTAAGAGCGCCTTTCAATTAGTTCGAAATCAGGGCTTGTTTTGGATTGTTAGTTTGTTGCTTATTGCAGTAATCTATAAGCTGAAACTTGGTTTTCTTCGAAACGAACGTTTGTTATTTATCGTTATGTTTGCTGAGTTAGTGTTACTAGCTTTAGCTCGTTTGATTGGGATTCCCATCAATGGTGCATACGGTTGGATCAAAGTAGGACCTATTACTGTCCAGCCTGCGGAATACTTGAAAATTATCATCATTTGGTACTTGGCTCAACGTTTTTCAAAACAACAAGAAGAAATTGCCGTTTATGATTTCCAAGTTTTAACTCAAAACCAATGGTTTCCTAGATCCTTTAACGATTGGCGATTTGTACTTTTAGTCATGATTGGTAGTTTGGCTATTTTCCCTGACCTTGGAAATGCTACAATTCTCTTTTTGGTAGCATTGTTGATGTACTCAATTAGTGGGATAGCTCACCGATGGTTTGCAACTATTCTTGGAGTATTGACCAGTTTATCCTTTGTTTCTCTAACAACCATTAAGCTTGTCGGTGTTGATAAGTTTTCTAAGATTCCAGTATTTGGATACGTAGCTAAACGATTCAGTGCTTTCTTTAATCCATTTGATGATGTCGCTGGTGCAGGACACCAGTTGGCAAATTCATACTATGCTATGGTAAATGGAGGATGGTTTGGGCTAGGATTAGGAAACTCTATCGAAAAACGAGGCTATCTACCTGAGGCACACACGGACTTCGTTTTCTCTATTGTCATTGAAGAGTTTGGATTTGTCGGTGCCAGTCTTATTTTAGCTCTATTATTCTTCCTAATTCTTCGTATTATTTTAGTGGGGGTACGAGCAAAAGATCCGTTCAACTCTATGGTAGCAATCGGTATTGGTGGAATGATTTTAATTCAGGTATTCGTTAATATCGGAGGGATTTCAGGATTGATCCCTTCAACAGGTGTAACCTTCCCATTCCTTTCACAAGGGGGGAATAGTCTCCTGGTTCTATCAGTAGCTATCGCCTTTGTGTTAAATATCGATGCTAGTGAAAAACGTGCAAAACTCTACCGCGAATATGAAGCACAGCTCTAAGAAAATGTGACAAGGAGAAGAATATGTCTCTTCAAAAACTAGAAAATAACAGAAACAAAACTGTAGTCCAAGAAGAAGTTCAAATCTTGACAGATTTACTTGAAGATATCACGAAAAATATGCTTCCTGCTGAGACTTTTGACAAGATTATGCAGTTGAAGAAGTTATCATCTAATCTAGACTATCAAGGACTAGATAAGGTAGTGAGAAGCCTTTCAAATGATGAAATGGTCTACATCTCTAGATATTTCTCTATTTTACCACTTTTGATTAACATCTCCGAAGACGTAGACCTAGCTTATGAGATTAACCATCTAAACAATATTGATCAAGATTATCTTGGTAAATTGTCAACAACCATTGAAATGGTTGCTGAAAAAGAAAATGCGGCTGAAATTCTTGAACATCTGAACGTGGTGCCAGTATTAACAGCCCATCCAACTCAGGTTCAACGTAAGAGTATGCTGGACTTGACTAATCATATCCATACTCTCTTGCGTAAATACCGTGATGTGAGAATGGGGCTTATTAACAAAGAAAAATGGCACAATGATCTTCGTCGCTACATTGAGATTATCATGCAGACGGATATGATTCGTGAGAAGAAACTAAAAGTAACGAATGAAATCACAAACGTGATGGAATATTACAATAGTTCTTTCCTACAAGCTGTACCAAATCTAATGTTAGAGTATAAGCGTCTTGCAAAAGAGCAGGGAATTGACCTAAAACAAGCAAAACCTATCACCATGGGAATGTGGATTGGTGGAGACCGTGATGGCAATCCATTTGTAACTGCTGAGACACTCATGCGTTCTGCTACCATTCAAAGTGAAGTGATCTTAAACTACTACATCAGTAAGATTTCTAGTCTCTACCGTACTTTCTCTCTTTCTACTAATTTATCTAAGACAAGTAAGGCTGTTGAAGAAATGGCAGCTCAATCTCAAGATACTTCTGTTTTCCGCGAGAAAGAACCTTATCGTCGAGCTTTTCACTTTATTCAATCAAAATTAATTCAAACTCTTTTAAATTTGAAAGAGTGGGCTCTTGTCGGCTCATCAGCAGATGAACGCCATCACATTGAACGACTCTTTGGAACTCAAGGACATCAACAAGGAGTGGTTACTGACTATATTAGAAATCGTCTTTCAGGAGCAATTCAAGAATTGGCTGAAGATCGTCCTCCATACTACGAAACAATTGAAGAATTTAAACAAGACTTAGCTATCATTAAAGATTCATTGCTTGAAAATAAGGCAGAGGCCTTGCTTACTGGTGAGTTCGCTGAGCTTTTAGAAGCTGTAGAAGTCTTTGGTTTCTTCTTGGCATCTATCGATATGCGCCAAGACTCAAGTGTTCATGAAGCATGTGTTGCTGAATTGTTAGCATCTGCTGGAATTAATGACCATTATAGCGATCTTTCAGAAGATGAGAAGTGCGAGTTGCTTTTACATGAACTATTAGAAGACCCTCGAATCTTGTCAGCTACTCATGCTGAAAAGTCTGAACTTCTTGAAAAAGAATTAGCCATTTTCCAAACTGCACGTGAATTAAAAGATCGTTTGGGAGAAGACGTCATTCGTCAAACGATTATTTCTCATGCAACCAGCGTGTCTGATATGTTAGAATTGGCGATTATGCTGAAAGAAGTCGGTCTTGTAGATGCTGAAAAAGCACGTGTTCAAATCGTGCCTCTCTTTGAAACAATTGAGGATTTGGATCATTCCGAAGAGACTATGAGAAAGTATTTCTCTTTACCGCTTGCTAAGAAGTGGATTGCTTCAAAAGATAATTATCAAGAAATCATGCTAGGGTACTCTGATAGTAATAAGGATGGTGGTTATCTATCATCTTGTTGGACATTATACAAAGCTCAACAACAATTAACCGCTATCGGTGATGAATTTGGAGTCAAAGTAACCTTCTTCCACGGTCGTGGTGGTACTGTTGGTCGTGGTGGTGGCCCTACTTATGACGCCATTGCTTCTCAACCACTCAAATCAATCAAGGACCGTATTCGATTAACTGAACAAGGAGAAGTTATCGGAAATAAATACGGAAACAAGGATGCAGCTTACTATAACTTGGAAATGTTGGTATCAGCGGCTATCAACCGTATGATTACACAGAAGAAGAGTGATACTAATACGTCAAATCGCTATGAGGCAATCATGGACCAAGTAGTCAGTCGTAGCTATGATATCTACCGTGAACTAGTATTTGGAAATGATCATTTCTACGATTATTTCTTTGAATCTAGTCCAATCAAGAATATCTCAAGCTTTAATATTGGTTCTCGTCCAGCAGCACGTAAAACAATCACTGAAATTGGTGGTCTACGTGCCATTCCTTGGGTATTCTCATGGTCACAAAGTCGTGTCATGTTCCCAGGTTGGTATGGTGTTGGGTCAAGCTTCAAGGAATTTATTGATCAAGATCCCAAAAATATTGAATACCTTCGTGACATGTATCAGAACTGGCCTTTCTTCCAGTCACTCCTATCTAACGTTGATATGGTTTTATCAAAATCAAATATGAATATTGCTTTTGAATATGCTAAACTTTGTGAAAGTGAAGAAGTGCAAGCAATCTACTATACTATTTTGGATGAATGGCAATTGACTAAGAACGTTATCTTAGCTATCGAAGGCTATGATGAACTTTTGGCAGAAAATACTTACTTGAAAGACAGTTTGAACTACCGCATGCCTTATTTCAATGTTCTTAACTATATTCAGTTGGAATTGATTAAGCGTCAACGTCGTGGCGAGCTTTCTTCAGATGAAGAAAGATTGATTCATACAACTATTAACGGAATTGCTACAGGATTACGTAATTCAGGTTAATTCAGGTAAGATTTTCCAAAAACCGTAGGAATTTTCATAATTTTTTAAAATAATTCATGAAAATCCTTGACAAGTTTTAGTAAAATGATATAATTTAAGCATTCAGAAAGTAATCATCGAATTTTTTTAGCGAGTCTGTGGTTGGTGGAAACAGATAGAAGAAGATGATGAAATTGGGCTGGATGTTATTAAGAATTTGAAATCATAAGAATTCGGTGAGCACACCTTATAGTGCAACTCGTGAAGCGAGTAAGAGCGATAGGAATAATTCCTATAATTGAGGTGGCACCGCGCATCGACGTCCTCACACAAGTTTTTTTGTGTGAGGACTTTTTCTATGGGGAGGAAAAAATGATGGAAATCAAACGATGGCGACGCTTGGTAAAGTTATATTGAAAGTGACATGAACATTACTAAGTTTAAGTGAAATAAGGAGAAATAGATATGAATAAACGTTTAATTGGTATTATTGCAGCACTAGCACTTGTGGTTGGAGGAAGCTTGATCTACTCTAACTTAACGAAACAAGATACTAAAACCGAGACAGCTAACAAAACTGCTAAAGTTGGTGTTCTACAGTTCGTCAGTCACCCATCGCTCGACTTGATTTACCAAGGTATTCAAGATGGACTTGCTGAAGAAGGCTACAAAGGCGACCAAGTTAAAATCGACTTTATGAATTCAGAAGGTGACCAAAGTAAGGTTGCCACAATGAGTAAACAATTGGTGTCAAATGGAAATGATGTTGTTGTCGGAATTGCGACACCTGCAGCTCAAGGTCTAGCAAGTGCAACAAAAGACCTTCCTGTTATCATGGCAGCTATTACAGACCCAGTTGGAGCTAACCTTGTACAAAACTTGGAAAAACCAGGTGGGAACATCACTGGGGTGTCTGACCACAACCCTGCTCAACAACAGGTTGAATTGATTAAAACATTGACTCCTGATGTCAAGACAGTTGGAGCTCTTTACTCAAGTAGCGAAGATAACTCAAAATCTCAAGTTGAAGAGTTCAAAGCTTACGCTGAAAAAGCTGGTTTGAAAGTCGAAACTTTTGCAGTTCCATCAACTAACGAAATTGCTTCAACAGTTAACGTTATGACAGGAAAAGTAGATGCAATCTGGGTTCCAATTGACAACACAATCGCATCTGCGTTCTCAACTGTAGTATCAAGTAACCAAACAGCTAAAAAACCAATC
Organism: Streptococcus wuxiensis; assembly: GCF_040888245.1. NCBI lineage: Bacteria > Bacillati > Bacillota > Bacilli > Lactobacillales > Streptococcaceae > Streptococcus > Streptococcus wuxiensis. The sequence continues at coordinate 473,315 of NZ_JBFNFE010000001.1, read as the reverse complement.
TACCCAAGTGCAACTGCAATGGTAGAAGCAGGTGGTTTGGCATCAGTGGTTGTTGACCAACACGATCTTGGTGTTGCTACCGGTAAGATGATTGCTAAAGTCTTGAAGGGTGAAAAACCAGCTGATACTCCAGTCAATGTCTTCTCAACTGGTAAATCAGTGATCAACCAAAAACTAGCTCAAGAACTTGGAATCACTATTCCAGAATCAGTTCTTAAAGAAGCTGGTCAAGTAATCGAATAAGAATGAAGGAGGAGTTGGAGACATCTCCTCCAATTTTTAAAAGAAGGAAATGAATGTAACATGATAGTATCGATTATTTCACAAGGATTTGTCTGGGCTATTCTAGGTTTGGGAATCTTTATGACCTTTCGAATCCTCAACTTTCCAGATATGACAACCGAGGGTTCCTTCCCGCTTGGAGGAGCGGTAGCAGTAACTCTAATTACACAAGGTGTCAATCCATTTCTTGCTACCTTAGTAGCTGTTGGAGCAGGCTGTCTTGCAGGTTTAGCGACTGGTCTACTCTATACTAAAGGTAAAATACCAACTCTCTTATCTGGAATTCTAGTCATGACTTCTTGCCATTCTATCATGCTCATGATTATGGGACGGGCAAACCTTGGGCTCTTAGGAACTAAACAAATCCAGGACGTTCTTCCTTTCCCATCTGAGGTTAATCAATTATTTACAGGTTTGATTTTTGTGACTTTGGTTATCCTTCTTATGCTTTTCTTCCTAGATACTAAATTGGGGCAAGCTTATATCGCGACAGGAGATAATCCAGATATGGCTCGTAGTTTTGGTATCAATACTGGACGTATGGAGTTGATGGGCTTGGTATTGTCAAATGGTGTGATCGCACTTGCTGGCGCTCTTATCGCTCAACAAGAAGGCTATGCAGATGTTTCTCGTGGTATCGGGGTTATCGTAGTTGGTCTTGCAAGTTTAATTATCGGTGAAGTACTCTTTAAGAGTCTTACATTAGCAGAACGCCTAGTTACCATTGTTGTTGGTTCTATTAGTTACCAATTTTTGGTATGGGGAGTCATTGCTCTTGGCTTTAATACTAGCTACCTCCGTCTATACAGTGCTCTTATCCTAGCAACTTGTCTAGTCATTCCAACCCTTAAGGATAAATACTTGAAAGGAGTCAAGTTAAGCAAATGACAGCGATTGTAGAATTGAAAAATGCCACAAAAATTGTGAAGAATGGCTTTGATGAAGAAAAAATCATCCTAAACGATGTTTCGCTTGATATTTATGAACACGACTTCATCACAATCTTAGGTGGAAATGGAGCAGGAAAGTCGACTCTCTTTAATAGTATAGCAGGAACGCTACCATTGACTAGTGGTAGTATCCGCATCATGGGTGAGGATGTGACTCATTTTAGTCCTGAAAAACGTGCCAAGTACCTTTCTCGTGTCTTTCAGGATCCTAAGATGGGAACTGCTCCTCGTATGACGGTTGCAGAAAATCTCTTGATTGCTAAGTTTCGTGGGGAAAAACGTGGACTTTTTCCGAGAAGACTCTCAGCTTACAAGGAAGAATTTCAAGCAACCATTGAGAAAGCCGGAAATGGTCTAGAAAAACACTTGGATACACCGAATGAATTCTTGTCAGGTGGACAAAGACAGGCCTTAAGTCTCTTGATGGCAACCTTGAAACGTCCTGAACTCCTTTTGTTGGATGAACATACGGCAGCCCTTGACCCTAAAACAAGTGTGTCCTTGATGGAATTGACAGATGATTTTGTCAGCAAGGACCATCTAACAGCATTGATGATTACCCACCATATGGAAGATGCTCTCAAGTATGGAAATCGTCTCATTGTTATGAAGGAAGGACGAATCATCCAAGATTTAAACAAGGATGAAAAAGCCAAGATGAAAATTTCTGATTACTATAAACTGTTTGAATAAGATTACTCATTTACAAGAAACTTAGAGATAAATTTATACCTCTAAGTTTTTTTGTTGAAGCAAATAGAGATATTTTCATTAATATATTTTTTTCAATTTTAAGTAAATGTGTAGTTTCCTAAAATTTTACTCTCGAAACTGCCTATTTTCTATGAAATAGAAGCATGTAAAAGGTATGAAATGGTTTACTTTTTTTCAGAAATAAGCTATACTATATAAAGTAAACTGTGATAAAATGGAGGTATTGTCTATGGTTGACAAGAGAGTCATCGAAGAAATCAAAAACAATACCAATATTGTCGAAATCATAGGAGAAGTGATTTCTTTACAAAAATCTGGACGGAACTTTTTGGGGCTCTGTCCTTTTCATGGTGAAAAGACCCCTTCCTTTAACGTGGTCGAAGATAAGCAATTTTACCACTGTTTTGGTTGTGGTCGTTCCGGAGACGTCTTTAAGTTTATAGAGGAGTATCAACAAGTAACTTTTGCGGATGCAGTAAGGATGTTGGGAGAACGTCTCGGAATGCACCTTGAAACTCCTGCACATAACCCTGTCCCACATACGTCACCCCATCAAAATCTCTACGATATGCATGACAAGGCTGCACGCTTTTATCATGCAATCCTCATGACGACTAAAATGGGTGAGGAGGCGAGAAACTATCTCTATAAACGAGGCTTGACTGATGATGTCATTAAACACTTTATGATTGGTCTAGCTCCAGCAGAACGCTCTTATCTTTATCAGCGTTTAGCAGACGATTATAGTGAGAAGGACTTGCTGGATTCAGGTCTATTTTATCTATCTGAAAGTAACCAATTTTTTGATACTTTCCATAACCGGATTATATTTCCACTCTCAAATGACCAAGGAAAGGTAATTGCTTTCTCTGGACGGATTTGGCAAGATACAGATTCTCAAACTGCCAAGTATAAAAATAGTCGAGCGACGGCGATTTTTAACAAGAGTTACGAATTATATCATTTGGATAGGGTAAAAAAAGGGTCTGGTAAGGCTCCTGAAATGTATCTGATGGAAGGTTTTATGGATGTTATTGCAGCCTACCGTGCTGGTATTGAAAATGCAGTTGCTTCAATGGGAACGGCCTTGACTGCTGAACACGTCGAACATCTCAAACGCTTTACAAAAAAAGTGATTATCACTTATGATGGTGATAAAGCGGGGCAGGCTGCAACCGCTAAAGCTTTGGACGAGCTTAAAGATCTACCTGTACAAGTAGTCCAGATTCCTGATGCAATGGATCCTGATGAGTATTTACAAAAGAATTCTCCAGAGGATTTGGCTTATCTTTTATCCAATACTCGAATCAGTCCAATTGAGTTTTATATCCATCATTACAAACCTAGTAATAGTGAAAATCTCCAAGCACAGATTGAGTTCATTGAAAAAATTGCACCTCTTATCGTCAAAGAACCTTCTATCACAGCCCAGAACACCTATATTCATTTGTTGACGGATCATTTACCATCTTTTGATTATCAACAAGTTGAGCACATCATCAACGAAAGTCGTGTCAGACAAAGACAAGAAAAAGTGAAGCAGGTTGTTAATCCGACACCAATTACTATGTCGGTTTCTAAACAATTGACTGCAGTCATGAGAGCTGAAGCACATATTCTTTATCGTATGATGGAGCACCCCCTTGTGTTGAATGATTATCGTTTGAGAGATGATTTTGTATTTGAAACTCCAGAGTTTCAGACCTTGTATGGACTCTTGATTGATAATGGTTCGATTTCTTCTGAAGACTTGGCAAATCAGACTAGAGAGGTGGAAAATGCTTGGTACCAAGTGTTAGCCTTGGATCTACCTTCTGAGATGTCTCCAGAAGAACTAAAGGAAGTGGAAGAGTCTCGTAATCGTGCTCTTCTAAATCAACAAAACTTGCAAATTAAAAAGAAAGTTCAGGAAGCTAGTCATGTAGGCGACACAGATGCTGCTTTAGAAGAGCTTGAACGCTTAATTGCCCAAAAAAGAAGAATGGAGTAAGAATGGCAAAAAAACAAAAAGAAGTAACAACTTTTGATGTCCAAGTTGCAGAATTTATTCGTAACCATAAGAAAACTGGTACTGCGACAGATGATGAAATTAACAATGTCCTTGTAATTCCTTTTGCTCTTGATGTAGAAGGCATTGAGAATCTTTTGCAACGGATTCAAGATGCAGGTATTGCAATCACTGATAACGAAGGAAATCCGAGTGAACGTGTCTTAAGTACAGAGGAAGAACCAGAACTTAGCGATGAAGACTTAATTGGTTCAACATCTGCCAAAGTCAATGACCCTGTCCGCATGTACTTAAAGGAAATTGGTGTCGTACCTCTTCTTACTAACGAAGAAGAAAAAGAATTAGCTCTTGCTGTTGAAGCAGGAGATGTTGAAGCGAAACAACGTCTAGCAGAGGCTAACCTTCGTTTGGTAGTATCTATCGCGAAACGCTATGTTGGACGCGGTATGCAGTTCCTTGATTTGATCCAAGAAGGAAATATGGGATTGATGAAGGCAGTTGATAAGTTTGACTACTCTAAAGGATTCAAATTCTCAACTTATGCAACTTGGTGGATTCGTCAGGCTATTACACGTGCCATTGCTGACCAAGCTCGTACCATCCGTATCCCAGTTCACATGGTAGAAACAATCAACAAGCTTGTTCGCGAACAACGTAACCTTCTTCAAGAATTGGGACAAGATCCTACTCCTGAGCAAATCGCTGAACGTATGGATATGACACCTGACAAGGTTCGTGAAATTTTAAAGATTGCTCAAGAACCAGTTTCTCTTGAAACACCTATTGGTGAAGAGGACGATAGTCATCTTGGTGACTTTATCGAGGATGAAGTGATTGAAAATCCAGTAGACTATACAACTCGTATCGTCTTGCGTGAGCAGTTGGACGAAGTTCTAGACACTTTGACTGACCGTGAAGAAAATGTTCTTCGTCTACGTTTCGGTCTTGATGATGGTAAAATGCGTACTCTAGAAGATGTAGGTAAAGTCTTCAATGTCACTCGTGAGCGTATCCGTCAGATTGAGGCAAAAGCGTTGAGAAAACTTCGCCAGCCTAGTCGTAGTAAACCACTTCGTGACTTTATCGAAGATTAAAATTGGAGGATTACACATGGCTTATACAGAAGAGCAAATTGAAACTATTAAAACGAAAATCTTATCTGCTCTAGAAGAAGTTATCGACCCAGAATTAGGAATCGATATCGTCAACCTAGGTCTGATTTATGAGATTCGATTTGATGGTGATACTGGTGATACTGAGATTGATATGACCTTAACGACTATGGGTTGTCCATTAGCAGACCTCTTGACCGATCAAATTTATGATGCTATGACAGATGTACCAGAGGTTACTAACGTTGAAGTGAAATTAGTTTGGTATCCAGCTTGGACGGTTGAAAAAATGAGTCGCTATGCACGTATCGCTTTAGGTATTAAATAGAATGATATAAAAAAAGAAATAGTATAAGTGTTAGGAAATTCCCTAGCTTTTATGCTATCTCTTTTTTAATTTGCTGATTTTCTTTTAATAAAATGATATAATGGATAGTATGGAAAAAGAGAAATTACGCATCAACATGCTAAGTTCGAGTGAAAAGGTAGCAGGACAAGGAGTTTCTGGAGCTTACCGTGAACTTGTGCAACTTTTGAAACGTGATGCGAAAGACCAACTAATTGTAACGGAGAATCTTCCTGTGGAAGCTGATGTTACTCATTTTCATACAATAGATCTTCCATATTATTTATCCACTTTCCAAAAGAAACGCTCTGGACGTCGAATTGGTTATGTTCACTTCTTACCTGATACCTTAGAGGGCAGTTTGAAAATTCCGTTCTTCCTAAAAGGAATCGTGAAGCGCTACGTATTTTCCTTTTATGACCGTATGGAACACTTGGTTGTGGTTAATCCTACTTTTATCGAAGATTTGGTTGCAGCTGGTATTCATCGTGAAAAGGTGACCTATATTCCTAACTTTGTTAACAAAGAAAAATGGCACCCACTTTCAGCAGAAAAAGTAAGCCAACTTCGACAAGATATGGGGTTGAGTGAAAATCAATTTGTAGTAGTAGGAGCTGGGCAGGTTCAGAAGCGTAAGGGAATCGATGATTTCATCACTCTTGCTGAGGAACTACCGGACATCACCTTTATTTGGGCTGGAGGCTTCTCATTTGGTGGGATTACAGATGGTTATGAACGCTATAAAAAAATCATGGATAATCCTCCAGAGAATCTGATTTTCCCTGGAATTGTTGAGCCAGAACGGATGAAAGAACTGTATGCTTTGGCAGATTTGTTCTTACTTCCTAGCTATAATGAGCTCTTTCCGATGACTATTCTAGAAGCTGCGAGTTGTGAAGCTCCCATTATGCTTCGGGACTTAGATCTTTATAAGGTTATTCTAGAAGGCAATTACAGACCAACCACCGATGTGGAAGAGATGAAACAAGCTATTATGGAATATAGAGAGCATCCAGAAGCTTTGAAAGAGTTAAAAGAAAAGGCCAAGGCTATTTCAAGAGAATACTCAGAGGAGCATCTCCTTGAAATATGGCTAAAATTCTATCAGGAGCAAGCGGCTTTAGGAAAAAAATGAGGTAGTATATGCGAATTGGATTATTTACAGATACTTATTTCCCACAGGTTTCGGGTGTTGCAACCAGTATTCGAACCTTAAAAACAGAGCTTGAAAAGCAAGGGCATGCAGTATTTATCTTCACGACAACCGATAAGGATGTCAATCGTTATGAAGACTGGCAGATTATTCGTATTCCTAGTGTTCCTTTCTTTGCCTTTAAAGATCGTCGTTTTGCTTATCGCGGATTTACGAAAGCTCTTGAGATTGCTAAACAATACAAACTCGATATTATTCATACCCAAACTGAGTTTTCTCTTGGTTTATTGGGAATTTGGATTGCTCGAGAACTGAAAATCCCAGTCATTCATACATATCATACCCAGTACGAGGATTATGTCCATTATATTGCTAAGGGGATGTTGATTCGTCCAAGTATGGTCAAATATCTTGTGAGAGGATTTCTTCACGACGTTGATGGAGTTATTTGCCCGAGTGAAATTGTACGCGATCTTTTATCTGACTATAAGGTAAAAGTTGAAAAGCGTGTTATTCCTACTGGAATTGAACTTGCCAAATTTGAACGCCCTGAAATTGGTCCTGAACACATTAGTGACTTACGGGATAAACTAGGGATCCAACAAGATGAAAAAATGCTTCTAAGTCTTTCTCGAGTCTCTTACGAGAAGAATATTCAAGCAGTTCTTAAAGCTTTACCAGATGTCCTAAAAGAAGAACCAAATGTTAAACTGGTTGTAGCTGGAGATGGACCTTATTTAGACAATCTTAAGGTGCAAGCAGAAGATTTAAAAATTCAAGATTCTGTTATCTTTACAGGTATGATTCCGCCAAATGAGACGGCACTCTATTATAAGGCAGCTGATTTCTTCATATCGGCTTCTACAAGTGAGACTCAGGGATTGACTTATCTGGAAAGTTTAGCTAGTAAGACACCTGTTATTGCCCATGGTAATCCTTATTTGGATAATCTCATCAATGATAAAATGTTCGGAACTCTTTATTATGAGGAAAGAGACTTGGCAGGAGCTATTCTTGAGGCTTTACTTGCTACACCGTCAATGGATGAAAAACACTTGGTTGAAAAATTATATGAAATTTCTGCTGAGAATTTTGGTAGAAGAGTCCATGAATTTTATCTAGACGTCATTATTTCAAATAATTTTGCCAAAGAAACAGGGGCTGACGAACCTGTTACAAAACGTATTTTAAAGACAGTCTTCTATATTCCGCAACAGGCTGTTACGATGCCAGTTAAAGGTTCGAAGCGTATGCTTAAGGCATCTAGAAAACAATTAAGAAATTTAAGAAAATATTTAAATGATTAATCAAATCAAAGAAAGGAAATAAAAATATGCAAAAGAAATTTATGAGAAGTGGTAGAGATCAAAAAATCGGTGGTGTATGCGCTGGTTTAGCACATTATTTTGATATTGACCCTACAATCGTACGTGTTATTTGGGGAGTTTTGGCTTTCTGTTATGGCGCAGGACTTATTGCTTACTTGATCTTGTGGGCAATCGCTCCTGTATCTGATGAGTATTAATATTAGAGAATTAGAGTAAAGGAGAAAACATGGCATTCGGTGATAATGGTAAACGTAAAAAAACATTCTTTGAAAAACTTACAATGTTTGTCGTATTAATCATGTTGTTTGTTACTTTAGCCGGTATTTTTGCGACTGCAATTGGTGTATTTAGTAGATTTTAAAATACTAGTTAGAGGATCAAATTGTATTAGTTGGTGACTGGGATTTCCCAGCCCTTTTTAAAGCGAGAAAAGAATATGAGTATGTTTTTAGACACAGCCAAGATTAAAGTAAAGGCTGGTAATGGTGGCGATGGCATGGTTGCCTTTCGTCGTGAAAAATATGTCCCTAACGGTGGACCTTGGGGCGGTGATGGAGGACGTGGTGGTAATGTTATTTTCGTTGTAGACGAAGGCTTGCGTACCCTTATGGACTTCCGTTACAATCGTCATTTCAAGGCCCAATCAGGTGAAAAAGGGATGACAAAAGGAATGCATGGTAGAGGGGCAGAAGACTTAATTGTCCGTGTACCTCAAGGGACAACTGTGCGTGATGCGGAGACTGGGAAAGTTCTCACTGATTTGATAGAGAACGGACAAGAGTTCATCGTGGCTCACGGTGGTCGTGGTGGTCGCGGAAATATCCGTTTTGCAACACCTAAAAATCCTGCGCCAGAAATCTCAGAAAATGGAGAACCTGGTCAAGAACGTGAATTACAGTTAGAACTTAAAATCCTTGCGGATGTAGGTTTAGTTGGTTTCCCATCTGTAGGTAAATCAACACTTCTTAGCGTGATTACCTCTGCTAAGCCAAAAATTGGTGCCTACCACTTTACAACAATTGTTCCAAATCTTGGTATGGTTCGTACCCAGTCCGGTGAATCCTTTGCCGTTGCAGACCTTCCTGGATTGATTGAAGGTGCTAGCCAAGGTGTTGGCTTAGGGACCCAGTTCCTTCGTCATATCGAGCGTACTCGAGTTATCCTTCATATCATTGACATGTCAGCTAGTGAAGGACGTGATCCTTATGAGGACTATTTAGCAATCAATAAGGAACTTGAATCTTATAACCTTCGTCTTATGGAGCGTCCACAGATTATTGTTGCCAATAAAATGGATATGCCTGAGAGTCAAGAAAACCTTGAAGAGTTCAAGAAAAAATTGGCTGCTAATTATGATGAATTTGAAGAATTACCGCCAATCTTCCCAATTTCAGGTTTGACTAAGCAAGGTCTTGCACCGCTATTAGATGCAACGGCTGAACTTCTTGATAAAACGCCAGAATTCCTTCTTTATGATGAGTCAGATATGGAAGAAGAGGTTTATTATGGCTTCGATGAGGAAGAAAAACCATTTGAGATTGGTCGTGACGATGATGCAACATGGGTTCTCTCAGGTGAAAAACTCATGAAACTCTTTAACATGACTAACTTTGACCGTGATGAGTCTGTTATGAAGTTTGCGCGTCAGTTGCGTGGTATGGGAGTTGACGAAGCTCTTCGTGCTCGTGGCGCTAAGGATGGCGACCTTGTCCGTATTGGAAAATTTGAGTTTGAATTTGTAGACTAGGAGATAGCTATGGGTGATAAACCAATATCTTTCCGAGATGCTGATGGAAATTTTGTTTCTGCTGCAGACGTCTGGAATGAAAAGAAATTAGAAGAACTTTTTAATCGTCTCAATCCCAATCGTTCATTGAGACTTGCGAGAATGAAGAAACAAGCCGAAGAAAAAAAATAAGAATAAAAGAACCCGTGATATTTGTATCACGGGTTTTCTGGTTTCTAACTATTTTTGATCTGGGATTTCAAGACTAGATTTCGCAAGGTCTACAGTTAATTGATAGTCAGTATTGTCACGGACAGTAATTTCAAAGTCAGTAGTATAAAGAACGAGTCGGAGAGTATCGCCTTCTTTTAGTTTATAAATAGTTGGCTGTAATTCAAATTGGAATTCCATCCATTCATCTGGTATAACTTCTTCAATTTTTAATAAATCATGACGATTTTGGAGGTTGAGGTAGCCTTTGGTAATAACACGTTGGGCATTTGGGCTAAATGGTAGCTCGCAAAGGTTTTCCAGCATATGGTAACGACCATTATCAATAGTACGAGCAGCCAAGACTCCAGGATAAGGTTGAAGGTATTTCTTTTGACCAAGTTCGAGAAGTTGAGCAGAGAGAAGACCTTTATTGGTACTTGACTTGAGACGAAGGTTTAGTTTAACACGACCATTGATATGAAGATCTTCAGTCACTGGAAGATCAATGGTAATCTGATTCACCTTACCTTGATAAAGTTCATTGTTAAAGGTTTGGTAGGTCTTTCCAAAACGTTCAAAGTCTGAGTCTTGATAGTGGTTTTGAATGACAGCTTCTTCAGTACCTAATGTGAAAGTTTTGTGGTTGGTTTGATTTCCAAAATCTTCAAGAGTCATCCATGTTTGAGGAGCTGTATTGTCTTGCCAAACGACTCTTGGAAGTCGGTAATCAGTTTCATGCCCCAATAATTTCTGCGTCAAAAGAGCATTCATGGATTCACGGAAATCAATAGACTGCCAGTTGTTCATATAAACATGGGCACCGTTATGATAAAAGAGATGTTTCTTAATATTGCTTGGAAGAGCATTGAACATTTGATAGACATGAAGTGGTTTTACATTCCAGTCTTGTGAACCGTGTGTAAAGACAACTTCAGCCTTAACTTTTTCAGCATTGAGTAGGTAGTTTCTGTCATGCCAGAATTGGTTATAATCTCCAGTTTTACGGTCTAGATTTTTCTTGAGTTCTTCTATAGATTCTTTATGAGCTTCGTTTCCACGAATATAGTCACCAGCTAAGAGATTACGAGAATAAGTTAATTCATCTAATGAATCGAAGTCCTCCCCAGGATAACCACCTGGGCTTGTCACAAGACCATTTTCACGGTAATAGTTGTACCAAGAAGAAATTCCTGCTTCAGCAATAATGACTTCTAAACCATCAACTCCTGTAGTAGCAAGACCATTAGACATTGTTCCTAGGTAAGAAAGACCAGTAGTTGCCACTTTACCATTTGACCAATCAGCTTTTACTTGACGTTTACGACTATGATCCGTAAAGGCACGACAACGACCATTTAGCCAATCGATAACATTCTTATAAGCTTCAACTTGGCGGTAATCTCCGTTGGTCATTAAACCTTGTGAATCCTTGGTTCCAAGACCAGATACGTAGATATTTGCAAATCCTCTTGGAAGGAAGTAGTCGTTAAGTGTGTAACTGCTATTGATATGAGTGAGTCTTTCTTCAGCTTCTGAAACAAGTTCAACTTCTCCAACAGGTTCAACCAAGTCTAATGTTGGTTTTTCTAGAGAAATTTCATGCGGTTCCTTGACTTCTAGCTCAGCTTCCATTTTGTAAAGAGCTTTATCGCTTGCTTTATCATTGGTTCCTTGATGGTAAGGACTTGCCGTCATAACAGCTGGAATTTTGCCGTGGTAAGATGGACGAATAATGTTTACCTTGATAAGATCTGGCAGTCCATCATTATCAGAATCAATACGACTTTCTACATAAACAACTTCCCGAATAGCATTGTTTGCAGAAAAGGTTGCCAAACTCTTGCCATTGAAGTAGTGGTAATCATTGTCCTCAGGGATAAGACCGTCGCTAACCAATTGATCGATTAAGGTATTTCCCTTTTTAGTGCGCGTGTTAAGGAGTTGATAGAGATTGTCAATCAAATCTCCGTATACAATTGGGAATGCTGTTTCTTTATGAAAAGCAAGACCATCTTCAAAGTCTGTCAAGTAACTGAAACCAAGCAACTGAAAGGCAACAGTATAGAAAATTTCTGCAGTTAATTCACGATCAGAATTGAAGAAAGTGAGCAGATCAGTTTCTTTATCAACAGCTAAAGTTGAGAGGGGATAATCCGTATTTTTGTAATTGAAAAAACAAGTTCTAACAAAAGCTTCAAACTGTTCTTTTTCTGAAGTTGAAAGATCAATCTTGAATCCAAGCTCAGATAATTCTTGTAAAGCTTGTTGGTTTGTAACGGGATAATAACTAAATTGATTAAAACGCATGGATATCTCCTTTTAAAGAATCATTCAAGAGTCATTATATCAAAAAATCATAGAAAATAACAGAAAGAGTAGAGTATGTCTGATAGTCAGGTATGATAAGAGAGTAGATACCAAAACAAGGACAATTTTCATTTTTTGAGTATCCTATAAGGATATGCTATACTAGATATATGTTAGATTTGGAGAAATACGGCGTGACCATGTGGGAAGATGAGAAAATTCTCTCTTTCCGTCAAAAACTTTTAGCCTGGTATGATGAAAATAAGCGTGATTTACCTTGGAGAAGAAGTAAAAATCCATACCATATTTGGGTATCTGAAATTATGTTACAACAGACAAGAGTTGATACTGTTATTCCATATTACGAACGTTTTTTAGAATGGTTTCCGACTGTAGAGACTTTAGCTAATGCACCTGAAGAACGCTTATTAAAGGCATGGGAAGGTCTTGGATATTATTCGCGTGTTCGTAATATGCAAGCAGCCGCTCAACAGATTATAAATGATTTTAATGGAGATTTTCCATCAACTTACGAAGGTATTTCAAGTTTGAAGGGGATTGGTCCCTATACAGCAGGGGCAATTTCGAGTATTGCTTTTAATCTTCCCCAACCTGCAGTTGATGGGAATGTCATGCGTGTTTTGGCTCGTTTATTTGAAGTCAATCACGACATTGGTAATCCAAGTAATCGCAAGATATTTCAAGCTATGATGGAAATTTTGATTGATCCAGAACGTCCAGGTGATTTCAATCAAGCCTTGATGGATTTGGGCTCAGATATTGAGGCACCCGTTAATCCGAGGCCAGAAGATAGTCCAGTTAAAGATTTTAGTGCTGCCTATCAAAATGGAACAATGGATCGCTATCCTATAAAAGCGCCAAAGAAAAAGCCAGTTCCTGTCTATCTTAATGCTTTAGTTGTTCAAAATGCTAAAGGACAGTTTTTACTAGAAAAGAATGAAAGTGAAAAGTTACTAGCTGGATTTTGGCATCTTCCCTTGATTGAGGTAGATGAATTTTCAAAAAATGAAGAACTAAATCTCTTTAATCAGGTAGCTGAATCATCTATTCAACTTGGGCCATCACCGCAAGAAAGTTTTGAGCAGGATTATGATTTAGAAGTTGAGTGGCAGGATAGTCATTTCGAAGAAGTCAAACATATTTTTAGCCATAGAAAGTGGCATGTACGAATCCTATCCGGGCAAGTAGTTGATAGCAAAGAATATTGTGATAAAGAGGTAGTTTGGTTGACTCCTGAAGAGTTTGACCTCTATCCGCTAGCAAAACCTCAACAAAAGATTTGGCAAGCATATTTAAAAAGATAGGATAATACCAGTCTTTCGTGTCTTCTTTGCATTTTTTTGGTATAATTGATATAAGGAAAAAGGTGACTATATGAAAAAAATATTGATTGTAGATGATGAAAAACCAATCTCTGATATTATTAAGTTTAATATGACCAAGGAAGGTTATGAAGTTGTTACAGCCTTTAATGGACGTGAAGCCATCGAATTGTTTGAAGCTGAGAAACCAGATATTATTATCTTGGACTTAATGCTTCCAGAAATTGATGGTCTTGAAGTAGCTAAAACAATTCGCAAGACAAGTAGTGTTCCAATTATTATGCTTTCTGCAAAAGACAGTGAGTTTGATAAGGTTATTGGTCTTGAGCTTGGCGCGGATGATTATGTGACCAAGCCATTTTCTAACCGTGAGCTACAAGCGCGTGTTAAGGCTCTTCTTCGTCGTACGGAGTTAGTAGCAGTGGATAACCAAGAGGAAGATACTAAATTGCAAAGTCTTCAAATTGGGGATTTAGAGATTCTTCCAGATGCTTATGTAGCCAAAAAATATGGGGAAGAATTGGACTTAACTCATAGAGAGTTTGAGTTGTTGCATCACTTAGCTTCTCATCTAGGTCAAGTTATTACCCGTGAACATCTCCTTGAGACGGTTTGGGGTTATGATTATTTTGGTGATGTTCGTACTGTCGATGTTACCATTAGACGTCTACGTGAGAAGATTGAAGACACACCAAGTAGACCTGAATATATCTTAACTCGTCGTGGTGTGGGTTATTATATGAGAAATAATGATTGAAGTAATTAGACAAATAATTTTAACCAGAGATTTCGTCTTTGTACTCATTTTAATTGGTTTTATCATGCTTGTTAGCTTTCTCTTGCTCGAAGGCCGTAGAGATAATATTCGACTCAAACAGTTAAATCAAAAGATTAAAGATTTAATTGCTGGTGATTATTCTCAGGTATTAGACATGCAGGGGAATACTGAAATCACTAACATTACGAATAACTTAAATGATTTGTCTGAAGTAATTCGTCTAACTCAAGAAAACCTTGAGCAGGAAAGTAAAAGATTGCATAGTATCCTATCATACATGACTGATGGGGTTCTTGCAACAAATCGTCGTGGTCAAATCACTATGATTAACGATATGGCTAAAAGACAACTTGGAGTTGAAAGTGATGACGCGCTCAATCAAAACATTTTAGAGTTGCTCAAGATTGAAGATGAGTACGAGCTTAGAGATTTAATTACGCAAAGTCCTGAAATGATGATTTATTCCCAAAATGTAAATGGGGAGTATATTAGTTTGCGTGTGCGTTTTGCCTTGATTCGTAGAGAATCCGGCTTTATCTCTGGTTTGGTAGCAGTTCTACATGATACGACTGAACAAGAGAAGGAAGAACGCGAGAGAAGGCTTTTCGTTTCCAACGTTAGTCATGAATTGCGAACTCCATTGACCAGTGTAAAATCTTACCTAGAGGCCTTGGATGAGGGTGCATTATATGAAGCTGTTGCTCCTGATTTTATCAAAGTATCTTTAGATGAGACCAACCGTATGATGCGAATGGTGACGGACCTCTTGCATCTTTCGCGTATTGATAATGCAACTAGCCATTTAGATGTTGAATTGATTAACTTTACAGCTTTCATTACGTTTATCCTAAACCGTTTCGATAAGATACGAGCCCAGGATCAAGAAAAGAAATACGAGTTGGTTCGTGATTATCCCATTACATCGGTCTGGATTGAAATTGATACAGACAAGATGACTCAGGTAATCGATAATATTCTTAACAATGCCATCAAGTATTCCCCTGATGGTGGGAAAATTACGGTTAGCATGAAAACTACTGATGACCAGATGATTTTATCTATTTCGGACCAAGGACTTGGAATTCCTAAAGAAGATTTACCGAAGATTTTTGACCGTTTCTACAGGGTTGATAAGGCTAGAAGTCGTGCCCAAGGTGGGACTGGTTTAGGTCTTGCTATAGCAAAAGAAATCATCAAGCAACACAATGGATTTATCTGGGCCAAGAGTGAATACGGCAAGGGTTCTACCTTTACCATTGTTCTTCCTTATGATAATGATGCTGTAAAAGAAGAAATATGGGAGGATGAAGTAGAAGACTAGAATGAGTGAAACAGGCTTTAAATATAGTATTTTAGCATCGGGTTCTAGTGGAAATTCCTTTTATCTAGAAACCCCTAAGAAAAAGATTTTAGTAGACGCAGGATTATCTGGTAAAAAAATTACAAGCTTATTGGGTGAAATCAATCGTAAACCAGAAGATTTGGATGCTATTTTGATTACGCATGAGCATGCTGATCATATACATGGTGTTGGAGTTTTAGCTCGTAAGTATGGCATGGATCTTTACGCCAATGAAAAGACCTGGCAAGCTATGGAAAATAGTAAGTACCTAGGCAAAGTGGATTCATCACAAAAACATATCTTTGAAATGGGGAAAACCAAAACATTTGGAGATATCGACATTGAGAGTTTTGGAGTTAGCCATGATGCAGTTGCTCCCCAATTCTACCGTTTTATGAAGGATGACAAGAGCTTTGTTATGCTGACGGATACAGGTTATGTTAGTGACCGTATGGCTGGCATTATCGAGAATGCAGATGGCTACTTGATTGAGTCTAATCATGATGTTGAAATTCTGAGAGCTGGCTCTTATGCATGGCGACTCAAGCAACGGATTCTGTCTGACCTTGGTCACCTCTCGAATGAAGATGGTGCAGATGCCATGATTCGTACACTAGGTAATCGTACCAAGAAGATTTACCTAGGACATCTATCTAAAGAGAATAATATCAAGGAGCTAGCCCATATGACCATGGTCAATCAGCTAGCTCAAGCAGATCTAGGAGTAGGAGTGGATTTTCAAGTTTACGATACGTCTCCAGACACTGCAACACCACTAACAGACATATAAAAAAGAAGGCAGACGCCTTCTTTTTTATATATTTTTACAATCCAGCAAATTCTTTGATTTCTTGAGCTGACATAGAAGAATCACAACGGACCTTAATCTCACCATTTTCAACATGAACAAAACCTGGTACAGTTGGGATTTCGTAACGTGATCGGAAGTCTTGCAATGCATCTAGTTGACTTGGTTCTTCACTATTGATGAAATAGATGTGTGCTTTTGTTTCAGCTACCACACCAGCCAAAGTGCCAGCAAATTTACGGCAGTAAGGGCAAGTCTTGCGTCCAACAAAGAAAGTCGCTGTTTCTTTTTTGTCGATGGCTTCTTGTGCACGCGCAACAGTTGTCACTTCAAGATCTTTAATGTTTTCTAAAAATTGTTCCATGAGTTTTCCTCGCTTTCTTTTAAATCTAGTATGCCATAAAATTTTTAAAAATGCTTAGATTTGATACGAAAAAAGATGAGATTGGTTGATCTCATCTTTTAATTGTTTATTTTACAAAGGCATTGATTTCAGCTTCGATATTAGCAATCTTAGCTTGTGAATCTTCGTTGCTTTCTCCAACAACGGCAATGTAGAACTTGATTTTTGGTTCAGTACCGGAAGGACGAACTGCAATCCATGAACCATCAGCAAGTGTGTATTTCAAGACATCACTTGGAGGAGTAGTCAAGGCTGTTACAGTACCGTCAGCAGCAGTGGATGTTCGTGCTTTAAAGTCTTCTACGACTGTAATAGCTGTTGCGTTCCACTCTTTTGGAGCATTGTTACGGAATTTCGCCATGATCGCTTTGATTTGTTCAGCACCATCGACACCTGAAAGGGTAACAGAGATTGTCTTTTCTGCGTAGTAGCCGTACTCTTTGTAGATTTCCTCGATACCGTCAGCAAGTGTCAAACCACGTGAACGGTAGTAAGCAGCAAGTTCAGCAACGACAAGGACGGCTTGGATAGCATCTTTATCACGTACGAATGGCTTAATCAAGTAACCGAAGCTTTCTTCAAATCCCATCATGTAAGTGTGATTGTGTTTTTCTTCAAATTCTTGAATTTTTTCAGCGATAAATTTGAACCCAGTCAAGACGTTGAACATAGTTGCGCCGTAGCTTTCAGCAATCTTCGTTACCAAGTCAGTTGATACGATAGATTTACATAGGGCTGCATTTTCAGGAAGAGTTCCAGCATTTTTATGAGCTTCCAATATGTATTTAGCCATGATAGCACCGATTTGGTTACCTGATAGGTTGAGGTAGCTACCATCTTTTTGAAGAACTTCAACACCAACACGGTCAGCGTCAGGGTCAGTTGCCACAAGAACATCAGCGCCTACTTGGCGACCAAGTTCTTCAGCAAGGGCAAAGGCTGCTTGACTTTCTGGGTTTGGAGATTTAACAGTTGAGAAGTCTGGGTCTGGAGTTGCTTGAGCTTCCACGACTTGTACAGAGTCAAATCCTGCTTGAGCAAGAGCACGACGAGCCAACATTTCACCAGTACCATGAAGTGGTGTGTAGACAATCTTCATGTCTTTACCGAATTCTTCAATCAAGGCTGGGTTGATGTTTACGTCCTTCACCTCTTTGAGGTACTCAACATCGACAGCTTCACCGATGACCTCAATCAAACCAGATGCTTTTTCAGCTTCCACATCCGCAACTTCTACAGCGAAAGGATTGTCGATAGCACGGATGTAGGTAGTCAAAGCGTCTGCATCGTGTGGAGGCATTTGACCACCGTCTTCACCATATACCTTGTATCCGTTGAACGGAGCAGGGTTGTGGCTGGCAGTAATCATGATACCTGCGAAACAATTGAGGTGACGAACAGCAAATGAAAGTTCTGGAGTTGGACGGAGACTTTCAAAAACATAGGATTTAATACCGTGTTTAGCAAGAACTGCTGCTGATTCAAAGGCAAATTCTGGAGAGAAGTGACGGCTATCATAAGCGATGGCAACACCACGTTCTTTTTCGTTTCCACCTTTTGATTCAATCAAACGAGCCAAACCTTCAGTTGCTTGGCGAACAACGTAGATATTAATGCGGTTTGTACCAGCACCAATCAAACCACGCATACCAGCAGTACCGAATTCAAGATTTGTGTAAAAGGCATCTTCCTTTGTTTTTTCATCCATGCTTTCCAAATCACGACGAAGATAGTCTGGAAGATCTGCGAAATCAACCCATTTTTGGTAGTTTTCTTGGTAAGTCATAAGATATCTCCTTTA
This sequence comes from Streptococcus wuxiensis, assembly GCF_040888245.1. Lineage (NCBI taxonomy): Bacteria > Bacillati > Bacillota > Bacilli > Lactobacillales > Streptococcaceae > Streptococcus > Streptococcus wuxiensis. The sequence continues at coordinate 454,701 of NZ_JBFNFE010000001.1, read as the reverse complement.
ATATATAATCTAATCGCCTTCATTATACCACGATTTAAAGTTTTAGTAAAACGTTAGCGTGGTTCAGTTCTTTGAATTTAAGTTTCATTTTAATCATAGAATGAGTAGAAATTTATTATATTTAAAAATTTACAATATTTTTAAAGCGATTTCCTTTTTTTAGTTTGAAAATTATTGACTAGATGGTACAATATAGTAAATAATAAAAGGAGTTTTCTATTATGAAAAAAGTTCTTAAGCATTCAGCTTTAGTTTTAACTGCTTTAGCATTAGTAGCTTGTGGAAATAGTAAAAAAGCAAGTGACAATGGTACTGCATCTAATTCAAACTTTGAAGTTTCTGTTAAAGACGGTATGTATGTTCTTCCTAAAGATGAAGATTCAAATTCACACTACCTAGCACTTCAAGTTGAGATTAAAAACAATCGTGATAAACAGTTCAGCTTTACTAGCCATGATATTGCACTTTATAACGAAAAAGACGAAAAAGTTGAACCAATTCAAATTTATGAGTCAGACAGTAAAACTAAATTCATGTCATACGGGGATAGCCTGTCTAAAGGTAAGAGTGTAGCTGGTTACGTAGTTTATGAAGTTGATAAAGATGCTAAATATGAACTTCACTTTGCGCCAAGCTTTTACGATGATGTAAAAGATAATAAAAAGGATAAAAATGACGTAGCTATCAAGGTTGACCCAACTCAATACGAAGACACTATTGATGAAGCCAAAGAAGCTATGAAAAAATATGTTGATGCTGTTTACCTAGATGGTGAAAACACTGGTGGTGCATCAAACGTAAGCTTTACTAATGATAAAACTCAAATCGTCGCACTTGAAGATAAAAAATCAGACGATAAGAAATCAGACGATAAGAAATCTGAAGAAAAGAAAGATGATAATAAGTCTGAAGACAAAAAATCAGATGACAAAAAATCTTCAAACGATTCTGATGTGATCACAAATGACGTGAAGGCTGATAGAGAAGAATTTATCAAGAAATTCATCGAGTCATTCAGTAAAGGATTCTACAACTACAAACCTTCTGATTCTGAACTTCGTACATTTGCAGAAGCATATATCAAAGCAAATGCAAAACGAGCAAAAGTTGATTACAAAGTAAAAACTTATTTACCAGACTATGCAGTTGTCTATGTAAGACCAGAAACAATCGACTTGGATAACTTAAATGTTTATGAATTGAGCCGTAAATTCTACGACGAAAACAAAGGTAAATACAGCAGCTACTCAGAAGCTATGAAAGCTGGTGAGAAGTACATTTTAGAAAATGCACCAAGTCAATTTGATTCAACTCCTCTTGATACTAGCGATAATATGCAAAAAGAAGGATACGAAATCAAGATGACTAAGAAAGACGGTAAATGGACAATCGACACATCTTCTAAGAACTATAACTTAAAAGATATGGCACGTACATTCCGTGGTGGTATCGGTTATTAATATCTAAAAGTTCGAGTTTAAATCTCGAACTTTTTTTATTTGAATTGTTAAAAACAGAAAAAGATAGTAAAATAGTTACATGATTATTTTACAAGCTAATAAAATCGAACGTTCTTTTGCAGGCGATGTTCTATTTGAAAATATTAATCTACAAGTAGATGAAAGAGATCGTATTGCTCTCGTTGGAAAAAATGGAGCAGGTAAGTCGACACTATTAAAGATATTAGTCGGGGAAGAAGAGCCAACTTCTGGTGAGATTAATAAGAAAAAAGACATTTCCCTTTCTTACTTAGCACAGGATAGTCGATTTGAATCCGAAAATACTATCTATGATGAGATGCTTCACGTCTTTGACGACTTACGTACTACTGAAAGACAACTTCGCCAAATGGAGCTAGAGATGGGGGAAAAGACAGGTGCAGAACTCGATAAGCTCATGTCTGACTACGATCGTCTATCTGAAGAATTCCGTCAAGCTGGAGGATTTACCTATGAAGCCGATGTTCGCGCCATTTTAAATGGTTTTAAGTTTGATGAGTCTATGTGGCAGATGAAAATTGCCGAGCTTTCTGGAGGTCAAAATACAAGATTATCCCTAGCCAAAATGCTCCTTGAAAAACCAAATCTCTTGGTTTTGGATGAGCCGACCAACCACCTGGATATTGAAACCATTGCCTGGTTAGAAAACTATCTGGTTAATTACAGTGGTGCCTTGATAATTGTCAGTCACGACCGTTATTTCCTAGATAAGGTAGCAACCATAACGCTCGACTTAACCAAACATTCTTTAGATAGATACGTAGGGAACTACTCAAGCTTTGTGGAGCAGAAAGAGCAGAAGTTACTGACTGAAGCTAAGAACTACGAAAAGCAACAGAAGGAAATTGCTGCTTTAGAAGACTTTGTTAACCGAAATCTCGTTCGGGCATCGACAACCAAGCGTGCTCAATCTAGACGTAAACAACTGGAAAAGATGGAGCGTTTAGAGAAGCCTGAAGCTGGGAATAAATCAGCCAATATGACCTTTCACTCTGATAAAACATCTGGTAATATTGTGCTGACAGTTGAGAATGCTGCTATTGGATATGATGGAGAAATATTATCAGAGCCTATCAACCTCGACCTTCGTAAGATGAATGCCGTAGCAGTTGTAGGTCCGAATGGGATTGGAAAGACAACCTTTATCAAGTCTATTGTTGATCAGATTCCTTTTATAAAGGGTGAGAAGCGTTTCGGTGCAAATGTTGAAGTTGGCTACTATGACCAAACTCAAAGTAAGTTGACACCCAGCAATACAGTTTTAGATGAACTTTGGAATGATTTTAGATTAATGCCAGAAGTGGAAATCCGAAATCGTTTAGGCGCCTTCCTTTTTTCAGGTGATGATGTTAAGAAATCAGTTGGCATGCTTTCAGGTGGAGAGAAAGCTCGCTTATTACTGGCTAAACTATCAATGGAAAATAATAACTTCCTGATTCTTGACGAGCCGACCAACCATTTGGATATTGATAGTAAGGAAGTTCTGGAAAATGCACTGATTGACTTTGATGGGACTCTTCTATTTGTCAGCCATGACCGTTATTTTATCAATCGTGTCGCTACACATGTTCTGGAATTGTCCGAAAATGGTTCGACCCTCTATCTTGGAGATTATGACTATTATGTGGAGAAAAAAACAGAGCTAGCAACTAGTCAAGAGGAAGAAGCGGCAGCTGTTAGCCAAGAAAAAGAGGCTTCTCCAGTTAATGACTACCAAGCTCAAAAGGAAAGTCAAAAAGAACTTCGTAAATTGATGAGACAAATCGAAAGTCTTGAGACAGAAATCGAAGAGCTGGAAACTCAAGCCCAAGTTATCTCTGAACAAATGCATACCACCAATGATGCAGATGAACTCATGCAATTACAAGCTGAACTAGATAAGATTAGTCAGCGCCAGGAAGAAGCGATGCTAGAGTGGGAAGAATTATCGGAAAAAGTTTAATAATAAAAAAGCAACGGCACCGTTGCTTTTTCGTTTGTATCTATCCACCCTGAGGGAATCGAACCCCCATCTCAAGAACCGGAATCTTACGTGATATCCATTACACTAAGGGCGGAAACTCTCATCATTATATCAAAAATAGGAGTTTTACTCAAGACTAAAACCAATATAAAAAGAGGAAGAAAAAAGGATTTAGACAATATCTAAATCCTTTTACATTTTTATTTTTTTTCAAGAAGTGCTTTGATTTCTTGAAGAACTTCCAATTCAGTTGGACCTGCTGGAGCTTCTTCAGCAACTTCTTCTTTCTTACGAAGGTTTTGAGCTTTTTCAATAGCTTTAATCATGAAGAAGAGAACAGTACCAATTACAACGAAGTTGATAACAGCGCTCAAGAATTTACCATATGTAACACCATTCCAAGCAAGCTCAGCAATGTTTTGTACATTCGCAGCTTCCAAGGCTGGGTTCAATAGAAGTGGAGTGATGATATCATTAACAAATGAATTGATGATAGCACCAAAAGCAGTGGCGATGATCACACCGACAGCAAGGTCAACGACGTTGCCACGGAGCAAGAAATCTTTAAGATCCTTTAACATAATAATTTCCTTTCAAAATTTTATCAAATTTTTACACACAGATTATATCGTAAATTTATGTTGAGTGCAAGAAAAGTGCTCATTTATTTTTAAAAACAAAAAGCTTGCTAAATAGGTAATTTAAAACAACAATTGTAACTTGAGCAAACCCTATTTCAATTGTATTAATTATATTAATATCATTACCTACAAATTGACCAATTATATGAGGAAACTTGGTGACAAAAATAAAGGTTAGTGCCATATCAAGTAAGAAGGTAAAAAATCTAGCTCCAGAGAATTTAATGAGACGTCCAAACCAATTTTCTCGTTTTTGTTTAAAAACAATAGTGTCATTCGTGAAGAAAGCAAATAGAATACCTGTTATATTACCTAGAGCAGTAGCTGTTAATTCTTGCTGAGTCAAGTAAAAAATAATCATTCGAGTCCCTACAGAAACAACAGTAGTGGCAACGCCGAAAAATAAATAAGATAAAATTTCGTTATCGAAGAATTTTTTAATGTATCTTTTCATAAGATTAGTATAGCATAAAGCATTTAAATGTGCTATACTAACAAAGTTGACTTGTTCAACCCTTGGTGCTTAACTTCTTTCACCAAGCATATTAAACGCGGTGGAGCTGCTAAAGGAGAAAACATGAAAAAACTTACTGTCCGCGATTTGGCTGACATTGCCATTGTCGCAGCAATTTATGTGGTGTTGACAATCACACCACCACTCAATGCCATTAGCTACGGAGCTTATCAATTCCGTATTTCTGAAATGATGAATTTCCTTGCTTTTTACAATCCTAAGTACATTATCGGTGTTACTCTTGGATGTATGATAGCTAATTTCTTCAGTTTTGGACTCATTGATGTCGCTGTAGGTGGAGGATCAACTCTTGTCTTCCTAAGCTTAGGAGTTTGGTTGTTCAGTAAATATAGTAAAGACTATCTTTTTAATGGATTGATTCGAAAAGATCATTTCTTCTTTTCAATTCTATTTTCAATTTCAATGATTACCATTGCTGCTGAATTGCATATCGTAGCAGAAGCACCATTCTTCTTTACATGGTTCACTACTGGTATCGGAGAATTCGCTTCACTAATTGTCGGTGCGATTATTATTGGTAAAATTGGTCAACGTATTGATTTGACTAGATAAAGATATCTTATAAACCATTCGTAAAAAGGGCTGAACTTTGTTCAGTCTTTTTCTTTGTCTATAAAATAGACGCTCATTAAAAGTGGTATAATAGGGGAGAAAAGGCGGTTAAATTATGATAGGTTATTTTTTTATTGGGATAAAATTGATGATGAAAAGCTCGGTTTTGACTTTTGCTATTTACTTTATTTCCTTCCTTCTTTTACTGATTCTATGGCGTCGTTATGTCATTGTGCGTCAAAGTGGTGGAAACTTTTTCGCCCCGTTTCATATTGCTAAGGGAAGATTTTATATCCATAATGCTTATGTTTTTAGAAAGCGCATTATACCACTCAATAATATTAAAAAGATTGAGGTCCATTTTATTCCAAGTGTTAAATTGAATGGAGCTAGATATTTTTTGACTATCGAACAAAAGAGCGGAAAAGCTCTAGCCTTTTTCTTTAGCAAATCAAAAGAGAATGATCAACTAGTCAATAACTTAAAGAATGAAACAAAAAAATACAATATCAAGATCCGTATCTTAGAATCATAGGTTTTAATTTTTTTAAAATTTCAGAAACCCTTTTCATAAAATCGATTTTATGTTATAATATTCACAAATAAAAGTTTTAGGAGTTTTTATGGTTTCATCAGAATTTATCTCAAAAATTGAATTTGCTTGTAAAAAGAAAGAAAGTCTTTATTCAAATAGCAAATTCAAGTATGCTATCCGTTCAATGTTTGCAGGTGCTTTCCTTACCTTCAGTACAGCAGCAGGAGCAGTTGGTGCAGATTTGATTAATAAGATTGTCCCAGGTAGTGGACGTTTCCTTTTCCCGTTTGTTTTTGCTTGGGGATTAGCTTACATTGTCTTCTTGAATGCTGAGTTGGTAACATCAAACATGATGTTCCTTACAGCTGGTAGCTTTTTGAAAAAAATTAGCTGGAGAAAAACAGCAGAAATTCTTCTATATTGTACTTTCTTTAACTTAATCGGTGCCCTTATTGCAGGTTGGGGATTTGCTCATTCAGCAGCCTATGCAAATCTTACACATGATAGCTTTATTTCTGGCGTTGTAGAAATGAAGTTGGCACGTTCGAATGAACTAGTTTTACTTGAAGGTATTCTAGCTAATATCTTTGTAAACATCGCCATTCTTTCATTTGTTTTAGTTAAGGATGGTGGAGCAAAACTTTGGTTGGTTCTATCAGCCATTTACATGTTTGTATTCTTAACAAATGAGCACATCGCCGCAAACTTTGCTTCATTTGCAATTGTGAAGTTCAGTGTTGCTGCTGATTCAATCGCAAACTTCGGTATTGGAAATATTCTTCGTCACTGGGGTGTAACCTTTATTGGTAACTTTATCGGAGGTGGTCTACTGATGGGATTGCCTTATGCCTTCTTAAACAAGAACGAAGATACATACGTAGATTAAAAGTTGGATTGATTCCAACTTTTTCTTTTTGTTTATCCATGCTATAATGAATGGAGAATAGTTTAATATAGAGGAAAATTATGAACGAAATTAAATGCCCAAATTGTGGGGAAGTTTTTACAGTTAATGAAAGTCAATACGCAGAATTGATTTCTCAAGTTCGAACTGTAGAGTTTGATAAGGAATTGCATGAGCGCATGAAGCAAGAGCTGGCCTTGGCTGAGCAAAAGGCCCTCAATGAGCAGCAAGAGAAGTTAGCCAAGAAGGACCAAGAAATTGCCCAGTTACAAAACCAGATTCAGCAGTTTGATACGGAAAAAGAATTGGCTAAGAAAGAAGTCGAGCAAACAGCTAGCCAAAGACTGCTAGAGAAAGAAAAAGAAGTGCAAGCGCTGGAAAATCAGTTGGCTACCTTGCGCTTGGAGCATGAGAATCAACTGCAAAAGACACTGTCTGATCTAGAGAAAGAAAGAGACCAGGTCAAAAATCAGCTTCTTCTACAAGAAAAAGAAAACGAGCTTTCTCTGACTTCAGTTAAACAAAACTATGAGGCCCAACTTAAGGCAGCAAATGAGCAAGTTGAGTTCTACAAGAATTTCAAGGCTCAACAATCAACTAAGGCAATTGGAGAAAGTTTGGAGCAGTATGCGGAGAGTGAGTTTAACAAGGTTCGTAGCTTTGCCTTCCCTAATGCTTATTTCGAAAAGGACAATAAAGTCTCAGCTCGTGGGTCTAAAGGGGATTTTATCTTCCGTGACTTTGATGAAAATGGGCTGGAATTCATCTCCATCATGTTTGAGATGAAAAATGAAGCTGATGGTACTGAGAAGAAGCATAAGAATGCAGACTTCTACAAGGAGTTGGACAAGGACCGTAGAGAAAAGAACTGTGAATATGCGGTTTTAGTGACTATGCTTGAAGCGGATAATGATTACTTCAACACAGGGATTGTGGATGTCAGCCACGAGTATGAGAAGATGTATGTGGTCCGTCCTCAGTTCTTTATTCAGTTGATTGGTCTTTTGCGCAATGCAGCTCTTAACTCTCTTAAATACAAGCAAGAATTAGCACTTATCCGAGAACAAAATATTGATATTACCCATTTCGAGGAAGACCTAGATGCTTTCAAAGTTGCCTTTGCCAAGAACTACAATTCAGCATCTGTTAACTTCGGTAAGGCTATCGATGAAATTGACAAGGCCATCAAAAGGATGGAAGAGGTCAAGAAGTTCCTCACCACATCAGAAAACCAACTCCGCCTCGCAAACAATAAGTTGGATGATGTTTCTGTTAAAAAATTGACCAGAAAAAATCCAACCATGAAGGCTAAGTTTGATGCCTTGAAAGGGGAATAGGAGACTCTTATGCAGATACGAAAAGCAACCATGAAAGATGCTGAAGCCCTACTGTCTTTATACGAAGATTTGGGCTATCCAACGACAGCTTCTAAGCTGTCTCGACGTTTAGAAATGATTCTTTCTCAACCACATTATGGCTGTCTTCTAGCTGAAAGAAACGGAGAAATTTTAGGTTTCTTAGGTTATGCAAAGCTCTTCTTTTTTGAAGCAGATGGATCTTACTATCGTATTTTGGCTTTGTCAGTTGCAAAAGAAACAAGACGACAAGGAATTGCTAGTAGGCTAATTGATGAATTGAAAAAACAAGCGGTAAAAGAAGGAGCTGAGGCACTGGCTTTAAATAGTGGATTAACCGCTGAACGAAATGCTGCACATCAGTTTTATCAGGCGGTTGGATTTGAAAAAGTGACTGCAGGCTTTGCCTTGCATTTAAAAACTCAACATAAATAAATCATGAAAAAATAGTAGAGGGAACGAAGTAATGTCTTCAACAAAAGGGAAAACATTAAATTTTAACGATAAGAGCATGGATTATGTGACCTTTGGTAAAGGTAAGAAGCCATTAGTGATTATACCAGGATTGGGTGATGGACTATATACGGTTAAAGGTATGGCTATGACTTTTTCAATCACATACCGTATACTTGCTGAACGTTACAAAATTTATGTTTTTTCTCGAATCAATGAGTTGAGGCAGGAGTATACGACACGGGATATGGCAGCAGATGTAGCAGAAGCATTGGAGATATTAAAGATTACCAGTGCCTATGTTATGGGGATTTCGCAAGGTGGAATGATTGCCCAATGGTTGGTGGCGGATTTCCCAGAAAAGGTTCAAAAGCTAGTTTTGGCTGTTACAACTGCAAAACTAGGTAATCTAGGTAGGGAGAGAATTAGTTGCTGGCTGAACCTGATTCAAACAGGTACTTATAAAGATCTGATGATTGATATTGCTCGTCACTCTTACACGACTAAATCCTTTGGAAAATTTAAACACCTTTATCGAATAATGGGAATCTTTGGTAATATTAAAGATAAACAACGTATTGATATTCAGGCTGTATCTTGTTTGAAACATGATAGTCTAGATTTTTTGGAAAAAATTAACTGCCCTACGTTAATCGTTGGAGCAGAAAAAGATGATGTTCTTGGCGTAGAAGCTTCGCTTAGATTGCATCAGCATATCAAAAGTAACCAGCTCACTATTTTGTCAGAGTGTGGGCATGCGCTATATGAACAGAATAAGGATTTCCAAAAGAGAGTTTTAGTATTTTTAGAAAGTTAATGAATGAACGGTATTATCAACTTAAAAAAAGAAGCAGGGATGACCTCGCATGATGCGGTTTTTAAATTGCGTAAGATTTTAGGGACTAAGAAGATTGGTCATGGTGGGACCTTGGATCCGGATGTTGTGGGCGTTTTACCCATTGCTGTAGGGAAGGCGACTCGCATGGTAGAATTCATGCAGGATGAGGGGAAGGTCTACGACGGGGAAATCACTCTGGGATATTCTACAACGACCGAGGATGCTAGTGGGGAAGTTGTCTCAGAGACTCCTGTTTTGTCTCCACTGGATGAAAAGCTTGTCGATGAAGCTATTGCTAGTCTAACTGGTCCGATTACTCAGATTCCGCCAATGTACTCAGCTGTTAAGGTCAATGGTCGCAAGCTCTATGAGTATGCGCGTGCTGGTCAGGAAGTCGAGCGTCCAGAACGTCAGGTGACCATTTATAGTTTTGAAAGAACCAGTCCTATTTCCTACGAGGATAAACTTTCGCGTTTTACCTTCCGAGTAAAATGTAGCAAGGGAACTTATATCCGTACCTTATCGGTTGACTTGGGAGAGAAGCTTGGTTATTCAGCTCACATGTCTCATCTTACACGGACTAGTGCAGCTGGTTTACAGTTAGAAGATTCCTTGACCTTAGAAGAAATTGCAGAAAAAGTAGAGGCTGGTGAATTAGACTTTCTTCATCCTCTAGAGATTGGAACAGGGGATTTAGTTAAGGTTTATCTTACTCCGGAACAGGCAGAGGAAGTCCGCTTTGGTCGCTTTATTGAGTTAGAGCATACAGTAAAAGAAGTAGCTGCTTTTGAAGGGGAACGACTTCTTGCTATTCTGGAAAAACGTGAACATCTCTACAAACCAAGAAAGGTTTTCTCTTAAAATTATACTGAATAAACGATTTTTATCTACTAGTCTAAAGATGAGATGCTCTCATCTTTTTAAAATATTAGCCAATAAATGGTTTTTACATTTTATGTCTTAAAAAACCATTGAAAATACAGTGTTATTTGACAGTTTTGCTTACTTATGATAAGATTTAATTTAAGAAAAGCTAGAGGAAAATAGAGGATATTATGAGTATTGAAATGACTGTCAGTGAGATTGCTGAGGTCTTGGGACTATCCCGACAAGCAATCAATAATCGTGTCAAAGAATTACCTGAAGAAGATATTACAAAAAACGACAAGGGTGTTACTGTTGTTACTCGCAGTGGATTGATCAAACTTGAAGAAATCTACAAAAAGACTATCTTTGAAGATGAACCGGTTAGTGATGAAGTTAAGCAACGAGAACTCATGGAAATTCTTGTTGATGAAAAGAACGCTGAAATCATTCGTCTTTATGAGCAATTGAAAGCTAAAGATAAGCAACTGGCTGAAAAAGATGAACAGATGCGTGTCAAAGACCGCCAAATCGCTGAAAAAGATAAGCAATTGGACCAACAACAACAGTTAACTCTTCAAGCTATGAAGGATCAAGAAACACTTCAGTTGGAGTTGGATCAAGCTAAGCAAGAAGTTCAAGCATCGAAGAAAGGCTTCTTTGCTCGCTTATTTGGAAAATAAGAAAAAACTGCTTGGTTTCTAGGACTAGACCAGGTGGTTTCTTTTTACAAATCAATAAGGATTGATAAGATGGAAACACTAAGAGAATATATCTCATTTGATTTAGAATTCAATAAACACCAGGATAAGACTCAATTGATTCAAGTATCAGCAGTGCATTTTAAAGAAGGTGAAGAAGTAGGAGCGTTTGACTCTTATGTCTACACTGATGTTCCTTTGAAGAGTTTTATTAATGGTTTGACGGGGATTACTTCAGAGACATTGAAAGGCGCACCAAAGGTAGAAGAAGTCCTGCAAAAATTTCAAGATTTTGTTGGTAACTTGCCTCTTATTGGTTATAATGCAGCAAAAAGTGATTTACCAATTCTACTAGAGCATGGATTTGACTATAGTCATCAATATCAAGTTGATGTCTATAACGAAGCACTGGAGCGACGTAGTTCTGATCTTCATGGAATTGCTAATCTAAAATTACAAACTGTGGCTAATTTTCTGGGTTTTAAAGGGCAATCTCATAATAGTTTAGAGGATGCTCGTATGACTGCTCGAGTGTATGAAGCTTTTCTGGAGTCAGATGAGAGTAGACTGTTACTCAATTCTCAAAGTAGTCTCAATTCGAATCCATTTGGTGCTTTGGATTTATCACAACTTTTTGATTAGGAGTTTTTATGAAACCTGAAAAACCGAAAAAATTGGGTTTTAAAAAGATTTACCTTAATCTAGATAAAATCCTCTTTCTATTCTTTCTAATCTTTATGTTGGTTGACTATATCTGGTTGCCACTAAACTCAGTGATAGCTGGATTTTTACTAAGTCAGACTGGATATTTGTTTATTTCCTACAACAATATTTTTGAGATAATAAAAAATGCTCCCATTGTCAGTCTTGGCTTCGTAATCTTAATAGCCATCAATCTACTAGTAGCCTATTTTCAACTTAGTATTCTCTTTATTGGAGCTCGCCACCTCCTATATCACGAAAAAAGGACTCTTATAGAATATAGTCGAAAAGTATTTCGTGAAAGCCTTGCTTTTATGAAAAAGATGACTATTTCAAAAGCTTTGTTTATCTTTTTATTTGTAGCAATGCTATTTCCTTTTATCAGGAAGATATTTAAGATTTATTATTTCAATAAAATCGTTATACCAGAGTTTATTCAAACCTACATGGAAGATAAGTACTGGATGTGGTGGATAGCCATTATTATCTTATCACTCTTATTCTTCTATGTTTCTGTTCGCTTGATGTTCACTCTACCTAAGGTCTTTTATGAAAAGATGACGGTCAAGGAAGCGATCATTTATAGTTTGGATAAAACTAGAAATTATTTTTGGTTTTATGCCTGGCATTTATTCTTAATTATTGTAAAAACCAATCTATTCTTCTATCTTCCTCTCATCCCTTTACTATCAATCCAGTATATAGTGGATAGCCTTACTCAGAGAGAGTCTTTACTCCTTGCTATTTGCAACTTTGTTCTTATCAAGAATTTGCACTATATGGCACTGACCTATTTCCTTGTGAAATTTACGTCCTTCTTAACAGGAGAAGAGCTTGACATTATGCCAAGGCGAGAAAAGGACCATATCATGAGATGGGGGGTCATGGTGTGTGCATGTATCCTCTTTGCGATTGAAGGATATAATTATCTTGAAGCTCCAGTAGTCAATCCACCGCTTGTGATTTCACACCGTGGTGTATCGAATGGAAATGGTGTCCAAAATACAGTAGAATCCTTAGAAAAGACAGCGCAGTTAAAACCAGATTTAATCGAGATGGATATCCAGGAGACTAAAGATGGTCAATTTGTTATGATGCACGATGCTAATCTTAAAGGCCTAGCTGGTATTAATAAAACACCACAAGATTTGACCTTAGAAGAGTTAAAGCAGATTGACATTCATGAGAATGGTTATGAGACAAAGATTTCAAGTTTCGATGATTATCTGGCTCGTGCAAATGAACTGCATCAGAAACTTCTCATTGAGATTAAGACCAGCCACAAAGATAGCCCGCAGATGATGGAACGTTTTCTAGACAAATACGGTGCAAAAATTAAGGTTTATGGTCATCAAATGCAATCCTTGGATTATAAGGTTATTGAAAAAGTGAGAGAGTATGACACAGATATTCCTGTATACTTTATTCTTCCCTATAATTCTGTTTTTCCTAGAACGGTTGCTACAGGCTACACAATGGAGTATTCTACTTTAGATGAATACTTTGTGACGAAACTATGGAATACTGAGCAAAAACTCTATGTATGGACAATCAATAGTTCGGAATCATTTAATAAGTCTTTTCACCTAGGTGTTGACGGAATGATTACGGACGACTTGGAAAGAATAAAAGAAGAACTAGTAACTGCTCAGGAAGACCCTGAATATAGTGACTTATTGCTAAATAAAGCAACTGAGTTCTTTGCTTATTAACATAAATTAAAAGAGGCTGTAAACCAGCCTCTTTTTGAGAATATAATTAAAATGGTAACTTACCAGCAAATGCTCCAAGTTTCTTTTTAGTTGTTTCATCAATTTGCTCAAGAGCAGCATTGAGCGCTTGAACAGTCATATCTGAAAGTGTTTCAATATCTTCAGCATCCACAACTGCAGGATCGAAATCAATTTTTACGACTTTTTTATCACCTGTTAAGGTAGCAGTTACAAGGTTTTGAGCAGAAGTCCCAACAAATTCTGTGGCAGCCAATTCAGCTTGGCTTTGCTCCATTTGTTTTTGAAGTTTTTGAGCTTGACGCATCATGTTTTGCATATTCATCATGGCGGTATTTAGCTTCCTTTTCTTTTATTTTCCATTTTATTTTAACAATTTTAATTGGAAAAGTCTAATTAAAATTTCAGGATCTCTATACATATCAACCAATGATTTAAGGTTTCTTTAAGCTTTCTATATTATTCTGAAGAACTCTATTTTAATCGAGAAATAAGAATGCAAGGATTAAATTTTTTTATGTTCAAAATCTAAAGTGATCTCGCCATCAGTTTCTAACTGGAGAGAACTAGTATTTATTTCAAGATAGTGCTAGATTATGATATAATAGTAAAGAATGAGTTTTTAGAACAAACTAAAGGAGAATCGATATGATTTACGCTGGAATTTTAGCAGGTGGAACCGGCACGCGCATGGGTATTAGTAACCTACCCAAACAATTTCTTGAGTTGGGAGATAGCCCAATCTTGATTCATACAATTGAAAAATTTGTCTTAGAGCCAAGTATCGAAAAGATTGTGGTTGGAGTTCACGGAGACTGGGTGACACACGCAGAAGATTTAGTTGAAAAATTCCTTCCACTCCACAAGGACCGTATCATCATCACAAAAGGTGGGGCGGATCGTAATTCTAGTATTGAAAAGATTATTGAAGCTATCGATGCTTATCGTCCAATCACTGAAGATGATATCGTGGTCACACATGACTCAGTTCGTCCTTTTATCACACTTCGAATGATTCAAGATAACATTGCTCTCGCACAAAATCATGATGCTGTTGATACAGTAGTTGAAGCCGTAGACACCATTGTTGAAAGTACAAACGGTCAGTTTATCACAGATATTCCAAATCGTGCTCTTCTATACCAAGGACAGACTCCACAAACCTTCCGTTGTAAAGACTTTATTGATTTGTATGGTTCTTTATCAGCAGAGGAAAAAGAAATTTTAACAGATGCATGTAAAATCTTTGTCATTAAGGGTAAAGATGTAGCATTGGCAAAAGGCGAATACTCAAACCTTAAAATTACAACAGTTACAGACTTGAAGATTGCTAAAAGCATGATTGAGAAAGACTAGAGACATGATTAATCAAATTTATCAACTGACAAAACCAAAGTTTATTAATATTAAATATCAGGAAGAAGAAATTGATCAAGAGAATCATATCCTCATCCGACCAAATTACATGGCGGTTTGTCACGCGGATCAACGTTACTACCAAGGTAAACGCGATCCAAAAATTTTAGCGAAAAAACTACCAATGGCTATGATTCACGAGTCTTGTGGTACAGTCATTTCTGATCCAACAGGTACCTACAAAGTTGGTCAGAAGGTTGTTATGATTCCAAATCAACCACCTATGCAAAGTGATGAGGAATTCTACGAAAATTACATGACTGGAACATATTTCTTATCAAGTGGTTATGATGGGTTTATGCGAGAATTTGTATCTCTGCCTAAGGATCGTGTGGTAGCTTACGAAGATATCGAAGATACAGTTGCTGCCATTACAGAGTTTGTCAGTGTTGGCATGCATGCTATGAATCGTTTCATGACGGTATCTCACAGCAGACGTCAACGCATCGCTGTCATTGGTGATGGAAGTTTAGCCTTTGTCATGGCTAATATTATCAACTACACCTTGCCTGAAGCTGAGATTATTGTTATCGGACGTCATTGGGAGAAATTAGAATTATTCTCATTTGCAAAAGAGCTCTACATTACTGATAGCATTCCAGAGGATCTTAGTTTTGACCATGGTTTCGAATGCTGTGGTGGTGATGGATGTGGACCTGCTATTAATGACTTGATTCGCTACATTAAACCACAAGGTACCATTTTGATGATGGGTGTTAGTGAGTATAAAGTTAATATCAATACTCGTGATTCATTGGAAAAAGGTTTGTTATTGGTTGGATCTTCTCGTTCTGGAAGAGTTGACTTTGAAAATGCCATCCAAATGATGGAAATTAAGAAATTTGCCAATCGTTTGAAGAATATCATTTATCTAGAAGAACCAGTAAGAGAGATTAAGGATATTCATCGAGTTTTTGCAACAGACCTTAATACTGCCTTCAAGACAGTATTTAAGTGGGAAGTCTAATGGAGGATGATTGTGAAGGAAATCGTTAAAGAAAAGATTGCTTCTTTATTATCTGGTGACGAAGAAATTCAGAGTGTTGAACAATTGGGTGGAATGACTAATCAAAACTACTTGGTTAAATCAACCTCAAACCAGTATATTGTTAAGTTTTTCGGAAAAGGTACGGATAAATTAATCGACCGCCAGAATGAAAAGTTCAATCTTGAATTGTTGAAAGATTTGAAATTAGATGTAGAGAATTATCTTTTTGATATTGAAGCTGGTATCAAGGTTAATCAGTACATCGAAAATGCTGAGACACTTGATTCAACCACCATTAAAAGCAAATTTGAGAAGATAGCTCCAATTTTACAAACAATCCATGCGTCTGGTAAAGAACTAAGAGGAGAGTTTGCACCTTTTGAGGAAATCAAAAAATATGAATCCTTGATTCAAGGGGAGATTTCTTATCCTAATTATGATGCTGTCAGAAAGTCTGTATTTTCTCTGAAAGAAGAGCTTGAACAAATCGGAGTTGATAAGAAATCATGTCATATTGATTTGGTTCCAGAAAACTTTATTGAAGGACCAGATGGCCACCTTTATCTCATTGATTGGGAATATTCATCTATGAATGATCCTATGTGGGATTTGGCAGCCCTCTTCCTAGAATCTGAATTTACAAGTGCAGAAGAAGAAGACTTTTTAAGTCATTACGAGAGTGATAATACTCCAGTTTCAAGGGAGAAAATTCGTATTTACAAAATCTTACAAGATATCATTTGGAGTCTTTGGACTATTTACAAAGAAGAAAATGGTGCAGATTTCGGAGATTACGGAATCTCTCGTTACAATAGAGCAGTAAAAGAATTAGAGTCTGAAGGAGATTTAAATGAAAACTAAAAATGGAGTTTCTTTTGGGCTACTATCAGGTGTGTTCTGGGGATTAGGATTAACTATTAGTGCTTATATCTTTTCAATCTTTACAGAGCTTTCGCCTTTTGTAGTAGCAGCAGCACACGACTTTCTGAGTATTTTTATCTTGCTAGGATATCTTCTGGTTAAAGAAGGAAAAGTTCGCTTTTCAATCTTCTTGAACATTCGAAATGTCAGTGTTATCATTGGAGCTTTACTAGCCGGACCAATTGGCATGCAGGCCAATCTCTATGCGGTTAAGTATATTGGAAGTTCATTAGCTTCGTCAGTCTCAGCTATTTATCCGGCAGTCTCAGTCTTGCTTGCCTTCTTCTTTTTGAAGCACAAGATTTCCAAAAATACGATTTTTGGTATCTTTCTAATCATTGCTGGGATTATTGCTCAGACCTATAAAGCAGAGCAGGTTAATTCTTTCTACATAGGTATTCTATGTGCTTTGATTTGTGCTTTTGCTTGGGGAAGTGAAAGTGTTCTGAGCTCCTTTGCTATGGAAAGTGACCTTAGCGAAATTGAAGCTCTCTTGATTCGTCAAGTTACATCCTTCTTGTCTTATCTTGTTATTGTGCTTTTCTCGCATCACTCATTTGCAGAAGTGGCAAATGGCCAATTGTTTGGTCTATTAATTGTCTTTGCGGCATTTAATATGATTTCTTATCTTGCCTACTATATGGCTATCAATCGATTGCAACCAGCAAAAGCAACTGGTTTAAATGTCAGTTATGTAGTTTGGACTGTCCTGTTTGCAGCGATGTTCTTGGGGACACCTCTGACTGTCTTGACCATTATAACTTCATTTGTTGTAATGGCTGGTGTTTATATTATCATTAAAGAATAAAGGAGAAAACGCGTGAAAGCGATCATCTTAGCAGCGGGATTGGGAACTCGTTTGAGACCCATGACAGAAAATACTCCCAAAGCCTTGGTACAAGTCAATCAAAAACCTTTGGTTGAATATCAAATTGAATTTTTGAAAGAACGTGGAATTGATGACATTATCATCGTTGTAGGTTATTTAAAAGAACAATTCGACTATCTTAAAGAAAAGTACGGTGTGCGTTTAGTCTTCAACGATAAGTATGCTGATTACAACAACTTTTACTCTCTTTACTTGGTAAAAGAAGAGTTGGCTAATAGCTACGTTATCGATGCAGATAACTATCTTTTCAAGAATATGTTCCGCAATGATATCGAACGTTCAACTTACTTTAGTGTTTATCGCGAAGACTGTGATAATGAGTGGTTCCTAGTTTATGGTGATGACTTCAAAGTTCAAGATATCATTGTCGATAGTAAAAACGGACGCATCTTGAGTGGGGTATCGTTCTGGGATGCTCCAACAGCTGAGAAGATTGTAGGATTTATTAACCAAGCCTATGAAAGTGGCGAGTTTGTTGACCTTTACTGGGATAACATGGTTAAAGATAACATCAAAGAACTAGATGTTTATGTAGAGGAGTTAGAAGAAAATTCTATCTACGAAATTGACAGTGTTAAAGATTATCAAAAACTAGAAAAAATTCTTTCTTCACAAAAATAAGCAACTTTTATGAACTGATACCTTACCTATTTTTACTTGACTTTTCATGTTTGATACAGTATACTAGTGAAAATTTAACCTTTAAGGGAAGTCCAGAGAGACTCACAAGGTGTCAGAAAAAGAAGCAACAATGGAAACAAGTAAGCGAGTGCTTATTTGCTACTTTTGTGTAAATATCTTAACTGAAACCTTGCAATAGCAAGGTTTTTCTTTATCTGATCCCCTTAAAATTTAAGGAGGAAAAGCTATGAATCCAAATTGTAGAAAACGCATGGGTGCTATTCGCTTAGAAAATATGAAAGTGATTGTTCAAGAGGAAATCGCACCAGCAATCTTTGAGCTAGTACTTGAAGGAGAAATGGTTGAAGCTATGAAAGCTGGACAATTTCTTCATTTACGTGTACCTGATGATGCCCACCTCTTGCGTCGTCCAATTTCAATCTCATCCATAGATAAATCTAAGAGACAATGTCATCTGATTTATCGCATCGAAGGCTCTGGTACAGCTATCTTTTCAACCTTAAAAACAGGTGATAGCATAGATGTTATGGGACCTCAAGGAAATGGATTTGATTTGTCTGATTTAGACAAGCAGAATCGTGTTCTTATAGTTGGTGGCGGAATCGGAGTGCCTCCATTACTCGAAGTAGCTAAACAACTGAATGAGCGTGGTGTTGAAATAACAACTGTTTTAGGATTTGCTACTAAAGATGCTGTTATTTTGGAAGATGAATTATCCAAATTTAGTCAGGTCTTTGTAACGACTGATGATGGATCTTATGGTATTAAAGGAAATGTTTCTGTAGTGATTAACGAATTTGAAACTGAATTTGATGCAATCTACTCATGCGGTGCGCCTGGTATGATGAAATATATCAATCTAACCTTCCATGACCATCCAAGAGCTTACCTATCCCTAGAATCTCGTATGGCTTGTGGCATGGGAGCTTGCTACGCTTGCGTATTGAAAATACCAGATAGCGAAACAGTTAGTCAACGTGTGTGTGAAGATGGGCCTGTATTTAAAACAGGAACTGTTGTTTTATAAGGAGAGTGTCATGACTGCAAATCGATTACAAGTCTCTCTACCAGGCTTAGAACTAAAGAATCCTATCATTCCTGCTTCAGGCTGTTTTGGATTCGGTCAAGAATATGCCAAGTACTATGATTTGGACCTCTTGGGCTCTATCATGATTAAGGCTACAACCCTTGAACCACGCTTTGGTAATCCTACTCCACGTGTGGCAGAAACACCTGCTGGTATGCTGAATGCTATTGGTCTACAAAATCCAGGACTAGATGCCGTTCTCTCTGAAAAATTACCTTGGTTGCAAAGAGAGTATCCCAATCTTCCAATAATCGCAAATGTTGCTGGATTTTCAAAGCAAGAATACGCAGCAGTTTCTAGTGGTATTTCCAAGGCACCTAACGTGAAAGCCATTGAGCTCAATATTTCTTGTCCAAACGTCGATCATGGGAATCACGGACTTTTGATTGGGCAAGACCCAGATTTAGCTTATGATGTGGTAAAAGCAGCCGTAGAGGTATCAGATGTGCCAGTTTACGTTAAATTGACACCAAGTGTAACTGATATCGTGACCATCGCAAAAGCAGTAGAGGACGCAGGTGCTAGTGGTCTCACTATGATCAATACCCTTGTTGGTATGCGCTTTGATCTCAAAACTAGAAAACCAATCATTGCCAATGGTACTGGTGGAATGTCTGGGCCTGCAGTCTTTCCGGTAGCTCTTAAACTAATCCGTCAAGTAGCTCAAACAACTAATCTTCCAATCATTGGTATGGGAGGAGTTGATTCAGCTGAAGCTGCAATAGAAATGTACTTAGCTGGTGCCTCAGCAATAGGAGTCGGTACAGCAAACTTTACGAATCCTTATGCCTGTCCTGATATCATTGATAACCTACCAAAAGTCATGGACAAATATAATATCGAAACTCTGGAGCAATTGAGAAAAGAAGTTAAAAGTAGCTTATAGTTTTTTAAATTCGTAATATTTTGAATGCTTTCTTCTTTCTGGTATAATATGACTATGATTGTAACAATACCTATAAAAACTGAAAAAGACATTGCAACACCAGGTCCAACAGTCCTCGTTTTAGGATATTTTGATGGTATTCATCTAGGACATCAAAAATTATTTAGCATTGCTGGTGAAATTGCTGCAAAGAAGAGATTAAGCGTTGCTTTAATTACCTTTCATGAATCACCAAAATTAACCTTAAATCCGTATTCACCAGAAAATTTACTTCATATCCTGAATGCAGAAGAACGTGAACGCAAGTTTAAACGTGCTGGTGTTGAAAATCTTTATTTAATGGACTTCTCAAGTCGTATCGCTAATATGACAGCTCAAGAGTTTGTAGATACCTTTGTCAAAGAAGTTAAAGCAGATACCATTGTAGTTGGATTTGACTATAGTTTAGGTTCTGATAGAAAATCAGCTGAAGATTTAAAAGAAATCTTTGATGGAGAAGTAGTTGTAGTACCTCCTGTAGAAGATGAAAAAGGAAAGATTAGCTCTACACGTATTCGACAAGCTATCCTTGAAGGGGATGTGAAGGAAGCTGGTCAGTTACTAGGAAGTCCACTTCCTACAAGAGGAATAGTCGTACATGGTAATGCTCGTGGTCGAACAATCGGCTATCCAACTGCCAATCTCGTGCTCTTAGATCGTACCTATATGCCAGCAGATGGTGTCTATACTGTTGATATCGAAATCAAGAGAAAACTCTATCGAGGAATGGCCAGTGTCGGGAAGAACGTTACTTTTGATGGAGAGGAAGAGCGTTTTGAAGTGAATATCTTTGATTTTGATGAAGATATTTATGGCGAAACAGTGACCGTCTATTGGTTAGATCGTATCCGAGATATGGTAAAATTTGACGGTATTGAACAACTGGTCAAACAACTCGAAGAAGATGAAAAAGCTGCAAGAAAATAAAATCAAGTTCGAATGAAAATTCGAGCTTTTTATTTTGTTAAAATCTTAGAAAAACAAGGATCAGAGATGAGATATATACTTAAGTCTGGTATAATTTCAATAAGAGATTAAGGGAGATTATGATGTTTAAAGAAAAAAGAAATAAGGGTTTTATTTCTGTACTGATACTTTCGCTAGTATTCTTTGCGATTGCTACAATTTCAGGATTCTTAGGTCAAATGCACAAGAAGCCTACAGAGGGGTTTGCAGATACGACTGATACTGGAAAAGAAGTTACTATGTCAGTCTACGGTATCTATCCTGAACCTGTCGGTGAAGTTGATGGTGGAACTGTTATTTATATTGTGCAATATAGCAAGGAAGGTGAAGGAAAGTTTGCTGTAGTTGAGTCAAAAGTGAAAGATGAGTCAATTAATGAACTTCTTGAGAATGCAGATAGTCTAGCTGATAATCCTGGAACTCTCACAGGTATACAGTTAGAACCCCTCACTGATACCAATTTTGTCAATACTTCGAAGAACACTAAGATTATCAATCTTGATGAATTTATTAGCTCCATTCTTCCTGCTAAATCGGTTGTCGCTCGTAATATGAATACAAGAATTTATCTCAGTCTCAGTGAATATTCTAGGGATAGTTTGAGTTATATTTTTGGTATTGTGATTTTTTCCGGCATGGGATTAATGACCTTAGTCGCAGCCTTTATCATACGAAAGAAAACAGTTGATTCATTCAAAGAGCTGTATCGTCTGTACCCTGAATTAGACGGAAATCTCGAACTGCTTGTTACTCAAGCTGAATTTTACGACCAGGACTTGAAAGTTATTTTGTATAAAAACCATCTCATTACTTATTACAAAGGAACCCAAGCTCTAGATCTTAGAGATGTGTGGAGAATCTATCTAGTGCGTACAAGTTATAGCCGTTTTACAAAAGTTTATCAGTTTGTATACACTCGAAAAGATAGTTCTAAGAAATATAGCCTAACTATTCGAAACACTAATAGAGTAGAAGAACAATTAGAAGAATTCTGGAATCTTCTTCCAAAAAAATTTCCTGAGATTAACATTGGTAGTTTATAAGAAAGCATCTTTTTGGGTGCTTTTCCTTTTGGGTAAAATTTTGGAAAAAAGTGAATTTATAACTTGACATCTTAAATGTTAAGGAGTAGAATATTTACTGGTTAATTAAATGGTTAAGTTTATAGATCCAATATATTTGGCTAAACAAAACTAGAAACCTATAAAAAGGATTAGAACATTTTAATTGTTTTTTTAAATATTACTACCTATAAACTTAACTGGTTAATGACATAGAACTTATAGTGTTGCCTAAATCTTATATTTAGTAGCGAAAATAGAAAGTGTGTTTAGATGAAAATCAATAAAAAATATGTTCTTGGTTCCGTAGCTCTAATGGTAATAAGTCTTTCAAGTTATGAATTGGGTCGTTATCAATCAGGGCAGACTGACAAAGTGTCTAATCGTGTGGCTTATATAGATGGGAATCAGGCTAGTACTAAGACCGAAAATTTGACGCCAGATGAAGTTAGTCAGCGAGAAGGAATCAATGCGGAACAGATAGTCGTTAAGATTACCGATCAAGGCTACGTAACTTCACATGGAGACCATTATCATTACTTTAATGGTAAGGTTCCTTATGACGCTATTATTAGTGAAGAACTCTTGATGAAAGATTCTAATTATCAACTTCGAAATGAGGATATTGTCAACGAAGTCAAGGGTGGCTATGTCATTAAGGTTGATGGTCGCTATTATGTATACCTCAAAGATGCTTCACATTCCGAAAACATTCGTAGTAAGGATGAGATCAATCGTCAGAAGCAGGAACATGGACATGGTGGCGGAGTAAAGGTTAGTAATGAAGTCGCTGTTGCAAGAACTCAGGGACGTTATACGACGGATGATGGTTATATTTTTAATGCTAGTGATATTATTGAGGACACGGGTGATGCTTACATCGTTCCACATGGCAATCACTTTCATTATATTCCCAAAAGTGATTTATCAGCTAGCGAACTAGCTGCTGCTCAGGTCTTCTTATCCGCTAAAGGTGGTCAAACAAGCTCAGTTGGGTATCGACCGTCAACAAATTCTTCTAGCAGCTCATCAGATGCTTCGAATAGTAGTACATATAGACAAACGAATCAAAGCAATGTTGAGGCAAATACTAGAAGATGGACCCCAAGTGTTAGTCCACAAGTGGATAATAGTTATCAAGCAAGTCCAAGTGAAGATGTATCTAGTCTTTTGAAACAACTTTATGCCTTGCCACTCAGCCAACGTCATGTGGAATCCGATGGTTTGCTCTTTGACCCTGCCCAAATCACGAAAAGAACAGCAAATGGGGTAGCAGTACCACATGGGGATCACTACCATTTTATCCCTTATAGTCAAATGTCAGCTTTGGAAGAAAAGATTTCACGGATGATTCCAGTAAAAGGACAAAATAATGGGAACAACAAGCCAGTAAATACCCAAAAGCTAACAAACAGTACAGTTGAGCATACGTTTTTAGGAAATTCAATTAAAGCTTATGGTAAGGGGCTGGATGGCAAACCATACGATACTAGTGATGGATATGTATTCAGTAAAGATTCTATCTATTCAGTTGATAAATCAGGCATTATAGCGAGACATGGAAATCATTTCCATTATGTGGGATTTGGAGAGTTAGAACAATTTGAATTAGATGAAGTTAGCAAGTGGATGAAGGAAAAAGGTCAAGCAAATGATAGTGTTATTCCTTCAGAGAAAATGAATAACGTAGAAAAACCAAAATTTGATTCAAAAAGAGTGAATAGTAAAGTTACCAAAGATGGTAAAGTTGGTTATGTTCTTAAAGAAAACGGAAAAGAATACTTCTATTCTCGAGACGAACTTGATCTTACTCAAATTGCTTTTTCTGAACAAGAACTCATGCTTAAGGATCGAAATCATTATCGTTATGATATAGTAGACACAGGGATTAAACCAAGATTAGCTGTAGATGTCTCAAGTTTGCCGATGCATGCAGCAAATACTACTTATGATACTGGAAGTTCATTCATTATTCCACACATTGATCATATTCACGTTGTGCCTTACTCATGGTTAGAGCCTGATCAAATTGCGACTATTAAATATGTCATGCAACATCCTGAGGTTCGTCCTGAAGTTTGGTCTAAGCCGGGTCACGAGGACTCAGGTTCCGTTATTGCTAATGTGACTCCTCTTGAAAAACGCGCTGGAATGCAGAATTGGCAAATTATCCATTCTGCTGAAGAAGTTCAGAAAGCTCTTGCAGAAGGTCGTTTTGCAACTCCAGATGGTTATATTTTTGATCCGAAAGATGTATTGGCAAAAGAAACTTTTGTATGGGAAGACAAATCATTTAGTATTCCAAGAGCGGGAGGTGGTTCATTGAGAAGTATCACTAAATCCGACTTGTCAGAAGTAGAATGGAAACAAGCACAAGACTTAATAGCAAAAAGAATAAAAGAAAAAGAATCCAAAACTGAAACGTCTACACATCCTAATAAAGAATTAAAACCTGATTCAAACAATACTGATAATAGGGATAAAAATAAGACTGTTGTAGATAAAACTGAGGAACAACCGAAGATTAATATAGGCGTCAATGAGACTGGTACAACCGATAAAATTCCTTCAGAAAACAAGGTTGAAGATAAAGAAAACTCCAAAGAAGAAAGTGACGATGATTTACCAGACTACGGATTGGATAAAGTAACTTTAAATGAACATATAGAAAAGTTAGCAAATATTGCTCAAATCGATCCTAAGTTTCTAATTTTTCAGCCAGAAGGTGTTCAGTTTTACAATAAAAATGGTGAATTAGTAACGTATGACATTAAGACACTAAAACAAGTAAAGCCTTAAAATATTTTTATTAATTATAATCTACTCGAAAGGATATTGTTCGATTTTTGATTGAATAATGTCCTTTTATTTGTTAAAAAACTGAAATTTGCTGTATTAAAAATAAATCAAGGAGTTCTAAAACAATGATTTTATTTTTGATGACAAAAAAACTTGACTTAATAAATAAAAAAAGATAAACTATTTACTAGTTAATTAAATGGTTAAATACTAGTTAAGGAGTTGTTATGAAAAAAAGAAGCATTCTATGGGTCATGATTACGTTCTTTGTTCTCTTTTTAGGAGCATGTGGACAAAAGGTTAGTCAAGACAATCGTAATGAAACTAAGGGAATGAAGATTGTGACTAGTTTTTACCCTGTCTATGCTATGGTCAAAGAAATTTCGGGTGACCTAAATGATGTTCGGATGATTCAGTCGAGTTCAGGTATCCATTCATTTGAACCTTCGGCGAATGACATTGCAGCCATTTATGATGCAGATGTTTTCGTTTACCATTCTCATACCTTGGAATCATGGGCGGGAAGTTTGGATCCAAGCCTGCAAAAGTCTAAGGTAAAGGTCTTAGAAGCATCAGAAGGTATGACCTTGGAGCGCGTGCCTGGATTAGAAGATATGAAAGCAGGAGAAGGGATTGATGAGAAGACCTTGTATGATCCTCATACTTGGCTTGATCCTGAAAAGGTTGCTGAAGAAGCTCAGATTATCGCTGATAAGTTATCCAAACTAGACAGCGCTAACAAGGAAACTTACCAGAAAAACGCACAAAGTTTTAGTGCTAAAGCTCATGATTTGACCAAGAAATACCAACCCATTTTTGAAAAAGTCAATCAAAGAAATTTTGTAACTCAACACACAGCTTTTTCATATTTAGCGAAACGCTTTGGATTAAATCAACTTGGAATAGCTGGTATTTCACCAGACCAAGAACCAAGCCCGAGACAGTTAACCGAAATTCAAGAATTTGTAAAAAATTATAAGGTCAAAACTATCTTTACAGAGAGTAATGCTTCGTCTAAAGTTGCTGATACACTTGTCAAATCAACAGGTGTGACTCTTAAAACACTCAATCCTTTAGAGGCCGACCCACAAAATGATAAGTCCTACTTGGAAAATTTAGAAGACAATATAGCTATTTTAGCTGAAGAATTGAAATGAGGAGTTTATGAAAATTAATAAAAAATATCTAGCAGGATCTGCAGTGGTCCTTGCCTTAAGTGTCTGTGCTTACGCTTTAAATCAACACCAAGCGCCTGAGAACAAAGAAAATAACCGTGTATCCTATGTTGATGGGAAAGAGTCTGATTCTAAAAAGAATGAAAATCTGACACCTGATCAAGTTAACCAAAAAGAAGGAATAGAAGCTGAACAGATTGTTACCAAGATTACAGATCAAGGCTATGTGACTTCCCACGGTGACCATTTCCATTTTTACAATGGTAAGGTGCCTTTTGATGCCATCTTTAGTGAAGAATTGGTCATGAAGGATCCAAACTATAAACTAAGTGATGGAGATATTGTCAATGAGATTAAAGGTGGCTATATCATCAAGGTGGATGGCAAATATTATGTCTATCTGAAGGATGCTAGTCACGCAGATAATATTCGTACCAAAGACCAAATCGAGAAACAAAAACAAGAACACACATCAGATAGTAGCAGTACAAGTAATGAAGTTATTGCTGCCAGAGCACAAGGTCGATATACAACTGATGACGGTTACGTCTTTAATGCTGCAGATATTATTGAAGACACAGGTGACGCTTATATCGTTCCTCATGGTGGCCATTATCATTACGTTCCTAAGAGTGCTCTATCTTCAAGTGAATTGGCTGCCGCTCAAGCTTACCTTGCCGGTAGAGGAAGTCAACAAAGTCTAACAGACTACAAACCGATTCCAAGTGTTGAACCAAGTCATCAAGTAGAGAAACCAGCTACAAGCAATCCAGTACAAGAAGAAAATAATCTTCAAAAACTTCTAGAACAGCTTTACGCTTTACCAGTTAGTCAACGCTATAAAGAATCTGATGGTTTGGTATTTGACCCGGCTAAAATTACCAGTCGTACGCCTAATGGAGTTGCTATCCCTCATGGGAATCATTACCATTTCATCCCTTATAGTAGTTTATCTGCTTTGGAGCAAAAGATTGCACGCTTGATACCACTTTCAGGTCTAGTAACACCATCAAATCCTGTAGAAACTCCAAGTAAACCAAACGAAGACCATGACCACGACCATGGCCACGAAGATGTTGATCATCAACACGAAGAAGACCATGACCACGATCATGCTAATCATCGACACGGTGAAGACCACGATCATGGCTTTGCTATTAATCGAGTGATTAGCGAGGACGACCAAGGTTTCGTAGTTTCACATGGAGACCACAATCATTATTTTTACAAGAAAGATTTGACGGCCCAACAGATTAAAGAAGCTCAGGAACACTTGAAAGGTAAAACCGAAGTTAAACCTAATCCATCAGATGAGAACCATGATGAAGGCGGGCATGATCACCACCATGGTGAAGAACATAATCATGGATTCGATGCTGATCGAGTGATTAGCGAGGACGACCAAGGTTTCGTAGTTTCACATGGAGACCACAATCATTATTTTTACAAGAAAGATTTGACGGCACAACAGATTAAAGAAGCTCAGGAACACTTGAAAGGTAAAACCGAAGTTAAACCTAATCCATCAGATGATCACCATGATGAAGACGGGCATGATCACCACCATGGTGAAGACCACGATCACGGATTCGATGCTGACCGAGTGATAAGTGAAGATGAGCAAGGTTTTGTAGTTTCACATGGAGACCATGCCCATTATTTCTTTAAGAAAGATTTATCAGCAGAGCAGATTAAGGCTGCACAAGACCATCTTCATGGCCATCAGCAGACAGAACCTGTTAAACCTCTTGCCAAGACGGTTGAAAGTTTCTCTAGAGATGCCAGCGATGAAGAAAAAATAGCTTATATTTCTAAAACATATGGCGTTCCTCTTGAGGCTATCAGAATTTCAAATGGATTCTTTGTATTTGGTAATCCAGACCAGGCTTATGACCCAACTCACATTCACCCTTACGCTGTTCGTAAGGAACACGTTCGTATTCCGATTCAAACTGGAGATGCAGAGCTTGATTTCCTAAACGAACTCTATACAACTGCTCTACGTGATGGTGTTTCTCCTTATAGCTTGCAGGTTGAAAATGGTAGCTTTGTTATCCCTCATGGTGACCACAACCACTACATCAAGGTTCAAACTAAAGGTTATGAAGTCGCTTTGAAAAACAAAATTCCTGCATTACAGTCAACTTACCAACCTGGTGCTTTTGATGAAAAAGCAGTCCAGTATAAGATTGATCAACTCTTGGCAGAAAGTCGCGAAGTTTATAAAGATAAACCAATTATACAAAGACAAATTGAACTTGCTTTGGGGCAATTCTCTGAAAATATGAAAAAACTCTCAACCAACTCTACTGCAGGATATTTGGCAGCTTTGGATTTGTTTGATAAGCAGTATATTCACATTGACTCAAGTGTCAAACCAACAGAAATTAGTCCTTTAGACAAGAAATATCAAGCTTTAGTAGATAAGATTAATACCTTAGACACAGATGCTTATGGACTTCCTAAGAAGGATTTATTGACTCAGCTTCAAGAAAATAAACTAGCCCAAGATGAAGCAGGTTTAGATGCAGTTGAAGCTAAGTTACAAGCTTTGCAAGATTTTAATGACCGTACTGGAGTTACAACAGTAGAATACATCAAGTATTTCTACCAACATCTATCTGACGGTCGCTTAAATGACACTCTTAGAAATAAAGTTGCCAACCTAACGTGGACACTTTATCAGTCACAATCCTTCCTTAAGGCAACTGACTTGAACAAACTCTTCCCAGAAATCTATCAAACAAAACTGGAAGTAGAGGAAGCACTGAAAAACGAGCCAGTTGCAAGCAAGACTTCTGAAACAATCTTAGATACAGAAAAAGTGGATGGACATAGTGCTAAAACTGCAGTCTATGAGTTCTTGAAAGGTTTGTATGATGATCTCAAACCTGAGGAACAAAGTAACCATGTCTTAAAAGGGCAAGTAGAAGAGTTACTAACAAAAGCTGAAGAATTAGTGAATCAAGTCAATGAGGAGGGGGTTAAAGCTTCACTCTCTGACGAAGTGAAAAATCTGAAGGTTGCTTTGGAGAAAGAAGACGCAGACCTTGATGAATTAAATACACAGGTTCAAGATCTTTTGAAACGTATTTCACTAACAATCCAAAATGAACGTGATAATTCGAAACAAGACCCAGAGGTTTTAGCTCTTTACCAAAAACTCTATAACGGAGTCATTGCTCTCCATACTTATTTGGAAATGAATAATGGTTCTGATGCGGACTTTGAAAAGGTAGATGCTCTGTTTGACAAGTTAAGTGCAGCAAGTAAAGACAAGCAAGCTTTGCTAACGGTCGCTCAAGAAATTGTTTCATTAAACCAAGAGCTTAGATCTAAAGCAACGCCAAGTCAAGAAACACCTGTTGAAACAAAACAAGCAACACCAGGTCAAGCTAGCACCGAAGTAACAAGTGAAGAATCAAGTTCACATTCAACTACTACAAGTCCTGAAACAAGTGACAAAGAAGTAAATTAAAAAGAAGTAGCATTGCTACTTCTTTTTTAGTCTTTATAAGCTACAATTCCAATAATTGTATCAACTGCACGTTCCATGGTTTGAAGGCTGACATATTCAAAACGGCCATGCATGTTTTCACCGCCAGCGAAGATATTCGGCGTTGGAATTCCCATAAAGGAAATCTTAGAACCGTCTGTTCCTCCACGGATAGGCTCGATAATAGGTGTGATATCAAGACTTTCCATTACTGATTTAGCGATGGTGATTGGAGTCATATCCTTTTCAATGACTTCCTTCATGTTGTAGTACTGGTCTGTCAAAGTCAAGGTTACACGATTGCTAGCAAGTTCTTGGTTCATCTTATCAGCGATAGTTTGCATAGCAGCTTTACGCGCTTCAAAGTTTTCTTTTTCGAAGTCACGAATGATATAGCTAGCACGCGCTTCCTCAACACTACCAGTTATATCCATGAGATGGTAGAAACCTTGGTAACCATCAGTCAATTCAGGTCGGTCTCCAGCTGGGAGTTGGTTGTGGAAATCAATCGCTAACTGAAGGGCGTTAACCATTTGTCCTTTAGCTGTTCCTGGGTGAACATTACGACCTTGGAAATGAAGTTCAGCACCTGCAGCAGAGAAGGTTTCATACTGAAGTTCACCAAGAGGTCCACCGTCAACTGTATAAGCAAAGTCGACATCGAAGTCTTCTGCATCAAATTTATTGGCACCGACACCAATCTCTTCATCAGGTCCAAAGCCGACACGAATTTCGCAGTGCTTAATTTCAGGATGAGCAGTCAAGTATTCGATGGCTGTCATGATTTCGGCGATACCTGATTTATCATCGGCACCGAGAAGAGTAGTTCCATCAGTAGTAATTAAAGTTTGTCCAGGATATTTCTCTAAGCTCTTGAAATCTGCAGGATCAAGCTTGAAACCAGAATTACCTAGTTCAATAACTCCCCCATCGTAGTTTTCAATAACTTGAGGGTTGACACCTTCAGCATTAAAATCAGCCGTATCCATGTGGGAGATAAAACCAATCTTGCGAGTTAAACTTGGATCGTTAGCTGGAAGTGTACCGATAGCAAAACCGTTTGGCAAATAATAGACATTTTGCAAACCGACACGTTTCATTTCTGGGATGAGGACATTAGTCGCAAAGTCTACTTGACTTTGAGTACTTGGTGTAGTAGTAGAATTTTCGTCTGAACGTGTGTTAACCTTAACATAAGTTAAAAAACGCTCTAGTAATGTTGGATATTTCATCATAACTCCTTTTTATAATTTTTTATTTACCCAGACAAAATTGGCTAAACAACTGTGTAATGAGTTCATCAGGAGCGGCATCACCAGTTATCTCGCCAAGAATTTCCCAGGTTCGAGTTAAATCAACTTGAAGCAGATCAACTGGCATGCCCAATTCAAGACCTTCGTTAACTGCTTGTAAGCTTTCGACTGCCTTTTCAATTAATGAAATATGACGGGCGTTGGATAGATAGGTAGCATCTTGTTCGACCAAGCCAGCATTTTCAAAGAAGAGGTTATTGATGCGTTCTTCAATCTTATCAATGTTTTGATTTTTGAGGACTGAAATGCGGATAATATCTTCTGGAAGTTCTTCAGTTTCGATAGCCTCTGGTAGGTCAGTTTTGTTCAGTAGGATGATACGGTTGGTATCTTGGCTGATCTCAAGAAGTTGTCGGTCTTGATCTGTTAGAGGTTCACTAGCATTTAGCACCAGTAGAACCAAGTCAGCTTCCTTAAGGGCTTTTTTGGAGCGTTCAACCCCGATCTGTTCCACGACATCATCTGTTTCACGAATGCCAGCAGTATCAATCAACTTCAGTGGAACACCGTTGATATTGACGTATTCTTCAATGACATCTCGAGTAGTCCCTGCAATATCTGTTACAATCGCTTTATCTTCGCGCAGGAGGTTATTAAGTAGACTTGACTTCCCTACGTTGGGACGACCAATGATGGCCGTTGCAATTCCTTCGCGGAGGATTTTCCCACGACGTGCAGTTTTTAGGAGATTGGTCAAGAGTTGTTCAAACTCCATAGTTTTTTCGCGGACAACAGCAGTAGTGGCTTCTTCCACATCGTCATACTCAGGGTAATCGATATTAACCTCAACCTGAGCCAAAGTATTGAGAATTTCCTGACGAGTATTGTTAATGAGGTCAGATAGGGATCCATCAAGTTGTTTGACTGCTATATTCATAGCCTTGTCAGTCTTAGCACGGATGATATCCATTACAGCTTCAGCCTGAGTCAAGTCTACACGACCATTAAGGAAGGCACGCTTGGTAAATTCACCAGGTTCTGCCATGCGAGCCCCTTCACGGATAGCCAGCTGCAGAATTTCATTGGTTACGGCAATCCCACCGTGGGTGTTAATCTCGATAATATCCTCACGAGTGAAGGTCTTTGGAGATCTCATAGCTCCTACCATGACCTCGTCCATAACCTTACCAGTCAAAGGGTCAATAATATGGCCGTAGTTCAGTGTATGGCTGGCAACTTTGCTTAAGTCTTTGCCTTTAAAAATCTTTTGCGCAATGGCAAAACTGTCTGTTCCGCTCAAGCGGACAATACCAATGGCTCCTTCACCAAGCGGTGTGGAGATTGCAGCAATGGTATCAAATTCACGTGTAATCATGTTAATTCCTTTTAAAAATTGAAGCCTTTTATTTACTAATATCTCTTAAAATTGTAACAAAATAAAGTTATTTATTCAACGAATGCCACTTATAAAGAAAAGCCTAAGCGTATTGCTTAAGCTTTACTTAGTGCGCATTTCCCCTTGCGGGAAGTAAGTTCCTTCAGGCATATCGTTGATGATGACATGAACAGCAGATTGTGGTGCACCAGTGTTACGAACCACAGCTTCGGTTACTTCCTTTGCTAGGGCTTTTTTTTGCTCGAGCGTGCGACCTTCAAATAAATCGATGCGTACAAATGGCATAATAGCTTCCTCCACTAGTTTTTGATTTCTTCTATTTTACCACATTTTGCCGTTTAAAGCTTTTGGAAAATATGATATACTAGAATGTAGCAGAAAATTAGAAATGGACGTGAAATAGAAACATGGCACAGTTGTATTATCGTTATGGGACCATGAATTCAGGAAAGACCATTGAGATTCTCAAGGTAGCCTATAACTATGAGGAGCAAGGAAAGGGAGTTGTTATCATGACTTCGGCTCTGGATACAAGAGACGGTATAGGCTATGTGTCGAGTCGGATTGGCATGAAGCGACCAGCAGTTGCTATCGATGATACTACGGATATTTTTGGATTTATTCGAGATTTACCTGAAAAGCCCTACTGTGTTTTGGTCGATGAAGCCCAGTTTCTGAAGCGTCATCATGTTTA
Source organism: Streptococcus wuxiensis (assembly GCF_040888245.1). Taxonomy (NCBI): domain Bacteria; kingdom Bacillati; phylum Bacillota; class Bacilli; order Lactobacillales; family Streptococcaceae; genus Streptococcus; species Streptococcus wuxiensis. Next base: position 421,721 of record NZ_JBFNFE010000001.1, on the reverse strand, counting down.
TGATTTAGCTCGTGTCGTCGATGAGTTAGACATACCTGTTATGGCTTTTGGTTTGAAAAATGACTTTCGCAATGAGCTGTTCGAAGGATCTAAACATCTATTGTTATTAGCAGATAAAATTGATGAGATCAAAACCATCTGTCAGTATTGTAAGAAAAAGGCGACCATGGTGTTGCGTACGCAGGACGGACTGCCTGTTTATGATGGTGAACAAATCCAGATAGGTGGGAATGAAACCTATATCTCGGTTTGCCGTAAACATTATTTTGCCCCACTGATAACATCTAAAAAGGAACAAGACTATGTCAATTGAACTAAGAGATGTTACAATGAAAAATTATTTTGATGTTCTGAATTTGGATGTTAAGGAATATCAAAAACAATTTATTGCTACCAACGCAATTAGTTTAGCTGAAGCATATGTCTACACAAAAAATGGAGATTTTGTAGCTCCATTGGCAGTTTACGATAATGATGCAATCATAGGTTTTGTGATGTTAGCTTATGATAAAAAAATCGGAATTAGTAATGGAAATTATTTACTATTTCGTTTCATGATTGATAAGCATTTTCAAGATCAAGGTTATTTTAAACTAATTATGGATAAGGTGCTAGACTATGTTCGGAAAGCGCCAGCAGGTTTATCCAATAAACTTTGGTTGTCTTATGAACCAGAAAATGAACATGCAAGATCTTGTTACCTCAGTTATGGATTTAAAGAAACTGGGGAAATATTTGAGAACGAAGTAGTAGCAATATACGATTTAACAATTGAGAAATAAGGAGAAAAAATGAACATCTATGATCAACTACAAGCTGTAGAGGACCGTTATGAAGAGTTGGGAGAATTGCTGAGCGACCCTGATGTGGTCTCTGATACCAAGCGTTTCATGGAGCTTTCAAAAGAAGAAGCTTCAACTCGTGATACCGTAACAGCCTACCGTGAATACAAACAAGTCCTTCAAAACATCGTTGATGCTGAAGAAATGATTAAAGAATCAGGCGGAGATGCTGACTTGGAAGAAATGGCGAAACAAGAACTCAAGGATGCTAAGGCAGAAAAAGAAGATTACGAAGAAAAATTGAAAATCTTGCTTCTTCCAAAGGATCCAAACGATGATAAGAACATCATCCTTGAAATCCGTGGGGCAGCTGGTGGAGACGAAGCAGCACTTTTTGCTGGTGACCTTCTAACAATGTACCAAAAGTATGCTGAAGCCCAAGGCTGGCGCTTTGAAGTTATGGAAGCGTCTATGAACGGTGTCGGCGGTTTCAAAGAAGTGGTTGCCATGGTTTCTGGTCAGTCAGTTTATTCTAAACTCAAGTATGAATCAGGTGCCCATCGTGTGCAACGTGTCCCTGTGACAGAAAGCCAAGGACGTGTCCATACTTCGACAGCAACTGTCCTTGTCATGCCTGAGGTAGAAGAAGTAGAGTACGATATTGATCCAAAAGACCTTCGTGTGGATATCTACCACGCATCTGGTGCTGGTGGACAGAACGTCAATAAGGTTGCGACTGCCGTTCGTATCGTCCACTTACCAACCAATATCAAGGTGGAGATGCAGGAAGAACGTACCCAGCAGAAAAACCGTGAGAAGGCCATGAAGATTATTCGTGCGCGTGTGGCAGACCACTTTGCTCAGATTGCTCAAGATGAGCAAGATGCTGAGCGTAAGTCTACTATCGGTACTGGTGACCGTTCAGAACGTATTCGTACTTATAACTTCCCACAAAACCGTGTAACAGACCATCGTATCGGCTTGACTCTACAAAAACTTGATACAATTCTAGCAGGTAAATTGGATGAAGTTGTAGATGCCTTGGTTCTTTATGACCAAACACAAAAATTGGAAGAATTAAACAAATAATGAAATTAGCTCAAATTTTTAAAGATTTTGAGGAAAAGTTGATAGTACAAGGAGAGGAAGCAGAAAGCCTCTCCTTTGTCTATCGTAGCCTAAAAAATCTATCTTTTACAGACTTCATCTTTACTCTTCAGCAAAAAGTAACAGAGGAAGAAAAAGAGTTTGTAGAGGAAATTTACACGAAGCTGGCAAATCATATACCTGCCCAGTATATTATTGGTCATGCTGATTTCTTTGGAATGCAGTTAAAAGTGGATGAGCGGGTTTTGATTCCTCGCCCAGAGACAGAAGAGTTGGTGGAGCTCATCCTAGCCAAGAATCTAAAGGACAATCTCAGAGTTCTGGATATCGGAACAGGAAGCGGAGCCATTGCCCTTGCTTTAGCTAAAAATAGACCAGATTGGTCAGTCACAGCTGCTGATATTTCACAAGATGCATTAGACCTATCGTTGGAGAATGCTAACGCTCAAAATCTAAATCTCTCTTTTATCAAATCTGACTGTTTCTCTGAAATTTCTTCAAAATATGATATAATTGTATCCAATCCACCATACATTTCTCGTGAAGATCAAGAAGAAGTTGGCTTGAATGTTTTGCATTCAGAACCACATTTGGCACTCTTTGCTGACGAGGATGGCCTAGCTATCTACCGTAGAATCGCGGAAGATTCCAAGGACTATCTAAATGATGGTGGTAAGATTTATCTTGAAATTGGCTACAAACAAGGTCAAAGTGTACCGGATCTCTTTATGAAAAATTTTCCAGAGAAACGAGTTCGAACGCTCAAAGACCAATTTGGCCAAGATAGGATGGTAGTCATTGATGATGGAGAAAATTAAGCAAGAGTTGGAAAAGGGTGGAGCAGTAGTTTTGCCGACCGAAACAGTTTATGGCCTCTTTGCGAAAGCTTTGAATGAGAAGGCTGTTGACTACGTTTATCAGCTCAAATGTCGCCCTAGAGATAAGGCTCTCAATCTCAATGTTGCTAGTTTAGATGATATCTTGAACTTTTCTAAGAATCAGCCACCTTATTTACAAAAACTTGTTGATTGTTTTCTTCCTGGTCCATTGACCATTATCTTAGAAGCTAATGACAAGGTCCCTTACTGGGTCAATTCAGACTTGACGACTGTTGGATTTCGCATGCCCAGTCACCCTATAACTCTAGAATTGATTCGTGAGTTTGGTCCCTTAATCGGCCCGTCTGCAAATATCTCGGGTCAAGCTAGTGGTGCTAGCTTTAAAGAAATTTTAATAGACTTTGGACTAGAGGTTTTGGGAATAGAAGATGATGCTTTTTTAACAGGTCAAGATTCGACTATTTTAGATTTGACTGCTTCTAAGGCAAGAATTCTACGCCAAGGTTCGATAACTCGAGAAGATATCCTTGCCAAGATACCTGAAATTCCTTTTGAGGAGGTATGATATGCTACGTGCTTTGAAAGCAACAGATGTTGGATCGATTCATGAGATTAACAAAGATGCTTTAGGTTATGATTTTAGCCCTGAGGAAACGGCTAGTCAACTAACCAAATTATCCCAAGACTCACATCATTTCCTACTTGGTTATGAGGATGATACTAGTCACGAACTAGTTGGTTATATTCACGCTGAGGTTTATGAGTCTCTTTATTCTAAAGCAGGATTCAATATCTTAGCCTTGGCAGTGTTGCCACAAAGCCAGGGTAGAGGTTTTGGTAGAGATTTACTTGAAGGGTTGGAGAAAGAAACGAAAAGACGGGGTTATGAGTTTATTCGATTAAACTCTGCAGACCATCGTCTTGGTGCTCATGCATTTTATGAAAGAGTGGGTTATACTTGTGATAAAGTGCAGAAACGATTTATTAAGTTAATTAAAGGAGAAGACATATGATTTTTGACAAAGAAGATTTTAAAGCTTATGATGCTGATCTTTGGAATGCCATTGCCAAAGAAGAGGAACGCCAACAAAATAATATTGAATTAATCGCTTCGGAGAACGTTGTATCTAAGGCTGTTATGGCAGCTCAAGGGTCAATCTTAACCAATAAATATGCTGAAGGATATCCAGGACGTCGTTACTATGGTGGTACTGATGTAGTGGATGTTATCGAAAGTCTAGCTATTGAACGTGCGAAAGAAATCTTTGGTGCTAAATTTGCCAATGTCCAACCTCACTCAGGAAGTCAAGCTAACTGTGCAGCATACATGGCCTTGATCGAACCAGGTGACACTGTCATGGGGATGGATTTAGCTGCGGGTGGACACTTGACTCACGGAGCTTCTGTTAGCTTCTCAGGTCAAACCTATAACTTCGTTTCATATAGCGTTGATCCGGAGACAGAGCTATTGGACTTTGACGCCATCTTGAAACAAGCTCAAGAAGTGCAACCAAAACTTATCGTAGCTGGTGCCTCAGCCTATTCTCACATCATTGATTTCTCAAAATTCCGTGAAATTGCGGATGCTGTAGGCGCAAAACTCATGGTCGACATGGCTCACATTGCTGGCTTGGTTGCAGCTGGTCTTCACCCAAATCCAGTTCCATACGCACATATCACAACGACAACAACTCACAAAACTCTTCGTGGACCACGTGGTGGGTTGATTTTGACTAACGACGAAGACCTTGCTAAGAAAATTAATTCCGCTATTTTCCCTGGTATCCAAGGTGGACCTTTAGAGCATGTTATCGCTGCTAAAGCTGTTTCATTCAAAGAAGTATTGGATCCAGCTTTCAAAGAATATGCTGCTAATGTTATCAAAAACAGCAAGGCCATGGCAGATGTCTTCTTGCAAGATCCTAATTTCCGCATTATCTCTGGTGGTACTGAAAACCACCTCTTCTTAGTGGATGTAACAAAGGTTGTAGAAAGTGGAAAAGTAGCCCAAAACTTATTGGATGAGGTTAACATTACCCTTAATAAAAATTCAATTCCTTACGAAACATTGTCACCATTTAAGACAAGTGGTATTCGTATCGGAGCGGCAGCAATTACTGCTCGTGGTTTTGGTGAAAAAGAAAGCCGTCAAGTTGCTGAACTTATTATTAAAGCCCTTAAGAATGCAGAAAACGAAGCTGTCTTAGAAGAAGTGAGAAGTGCAGTCAAATCCTTGACAGATGCCTTCCCATTATACGAGGACTAATATTTTATGGATATTTATATCAAGAAAGCTATCATCCATCAGTTCAGTCCTGATGACACAGAGTTGTTCTTGGCGGATAAGTTTCTCAATATCACTCCTAAAATCGAGGAATACTTGCGTAAAAAAGTAGAACGTGTGTATTCGGATGATGCTAAAACTGGTATTTTTGAAGAGGATAATCCTTTTTTCAATCACATCACAGAAGATTTAATGGAAACATCTGTGACAATTGCTAATCTCTGGAAAGAGGAATTCTCTGTATCTGAAAACCAAAAGACGAATGACTTGGTTTTTGTCCAGTTTTCAAAAGAGGGAGTAGACCACTTTGCCTTTCTACGAATTGCATTACGCGAAACCTTGACACACTTGGGTGGAGAGGTTGACAATCCAATCAAACTGACTCAAAATAACTTACCTGGGTTTGGAACTGGAGCAGATGAAGCCCTAGTTGTTAATCTTCAAAGTCGCAAATATCACTTGATTGAAAAACGCATCAAGTATAATGGAGCCTTTTTAAACTATTTTTCTGAGAATCTTATTCAAGCACAACCAAAGATTTCACCTAAGAAATCCATTAAGGAACTAGAAAAAACGGCTCAAAAGATTGCCGAAACCTTTAACACAGATGATTTTCAATTTCAATCCAAGGTAAAATCAGCGATTTTCAATAATCTTGAAGAGAATAATGAGCTTTCTCCAGAAAAATTAGCCAATGATCTTTTTGACAATAATCTTACTGCTCGACTTAGCTTCATTGACCAGGTCAAAGAAGCAGTACCTGAGCCAGTACAGTTTGATGAGATTGATGCCAGTCGTCAGTTAAAGAGATTTGAGAATCAGAAACTTTCCTTGTCAAACGGAATTGAACTCATCGTACCAAACAATGTCTATCAAGATGCGGAATCAGTTGAGTTCATTCAAAACGATAATGGAACCTATTCTATCTTAATCAAAAACATCGAGGATATACAAAATAAATAATGTTTAAACTTATACGAAGAATGCTGGTACTAGCAGTCTTCCTTTTCGCTGGTTATAAAGCTTATCTGATTCGTCAGGATGTCAAACAAGTCATGACCTACCAACCCATGGTTCGTGAAATCTTGAATGAAAGAGATACCCCAGCAAACGAAGAGCTTGTGCTCGCCATGATTTATACAGAAACTAAGGGTAAAGAAGGAGACGTGATGCAGTCAAGTGAATCTGCTAGTGGCTCTACTGATACCATAAATGATAATGCAAGTAGTATTCGGCAAGGGGTTCAAACCTTGACAGAAAATCTCTATCTAGCTCAAGAAAAAGGAGTGGATGTCTGGACAGCCATTCAAGCTTATAACTTTGGACCTGCTTATATCGATTTTATCGCCCAGAATGGGAAAAAGAATACCCTTGTACTAGCTAAGCAATACTCCAGAGATACAGTTGCACCTATATTAGGAAATACAACAGGGAAAACCTATCGCTACATCAATCCCATTTCTATTTTTCAAGGTGGAGAACTTTATGTGGATGGGGGAAACTATTATTACTCTAGACAGGTTCAGCTAAATCTCTATATTATGAAAATTTTTAATCTATTTTAAGAGGCTGGGATAAAAGACCTAGCCTCTCAATTGTCTTTGGATTGTCGAGCAAGACGCAGTGGTTGAGTGGGCTCTACTACGCTGATTTCATCAGCTTTTACAGTCCTACTCATCTGTGCGGAGGTGGGACGACGAACTCGAATTCTAACGAATTACCGATTTCTGTCCCACTCTCTTTTATAAGTTTTCTTTAAGGATACTTTAATATGCTAGAGTAGAAAAGGAGGAACGTCTCATGCGAAAGAAATTCTTTCTGACTAGCGCTGCAGTACTTTTAGCAGTTGCAACACTGCAAAGCGTCCAGGCAGCTACTGATGTTCAAAAAGTAATTGATGAAACCTATGTTCAACCTGAGTACGTCTTGGGTTCTTCATTAACGGAAGATCAAAAAAATCAAACACTTAAAAAACTTGGCTATGATGCTTCAAAAGATACTAAAGATTTGAAGACTATGACACCAGAAGTCTACTCAAAAATTATGAATGTCGCAAACGATTCAAGTCTTCAACTTTATTCATCAGCAAAAATTCAAAAATTAGGAGAAAAATCTCCACTTGAGGTTAAGATTGAGACACCTGAAAATATCACTAAAGTGACGCAAGATATGTATCGTAACGCTGCTGTTACCTTGGGCGTGGAGCACGCGCGTATCACCGTTGCGGCACCAATCCCAGTTACTGGTGAAAGTGCCCTAGCAGGTATTTACTATTCCCTTGAGTCCAATGGGGTCAAACTTCCACAAGAAAATAAAGACTTGGCTCAAGAGGAGCTAAAAGCCTTGTCAGATATCAATGATGAAAACAAGGACAAATCTGGCTATGATGCCAATAAACTGAATGTAGCCCTTGCTGATATCAAGGCTGCTATTGCTAAAGCTAAAGAATCTAAGGGTGAACTTACAGAAGATGATGTTCGTAAGATCGTTGAAGATACTTTAAAGAACTATAAACTAGATCAAGTTGTTACAGGCAACCAAGTCAATGTCATCATCAACTTTGCCTTTAATCTTTCTAAGAGTGATATTCTTAATAACGAAGACTTTACAAAGACCCTAAAAGATTTGAAACAAAGTATCGTTGCGCAAGCTGGTGATAGTTTCAGCAATATCGACCTAAACTTTGATGCCAATAAAGCTATTCAAGACGGTGGAAATATCCTCAGTTCAATTTGGCAAGCTATCCTTGATTTCTTCAAGAGTTTTGGTGCTTAGGTCAATTCATGGTATAATAGATGGTAACAGGGTTGTTGCCGTCTTTTTTTGTCGGCTTATAGAAAGTGAAAAATATGTTAAAGAAAAATGATATTGTAGAAGTAGAGATTGTCGATTTGACACATGAAGGAGCAGGTGTTGCTAAGGTAGACGGCTTGGTCTTTTTTGTAGAGAATGCTCTTCCGACTGAGAAAATCCTTATGCGTGTCCTTAAGGTTAACAAGAAGATTGGCTTTGGTAAAGTCGAGGAATACCTGATACAATCTCCTCACCGTAACCAAGACTTAGACTTGGCTTACCTACGTTCAGGTATTGCTGACTTGGGACATCTAGCTTATCCAGAGCAACTCAAGTTTAAAACCAAGCAAGTAAAAGACAGCCTTTATAAGATTGCAGGAATCACGGATGTAGAGGTTGCAGATACACTTGGTATGGAAAATCCTATTAAGTATCGTAACAAGGCACAGGTTCCTGTTCGCCGCGTTAACGGTGTTCTGGAAACTGGTTTTTTCCGTAAGAATTCTCACGACCTCATGCCACTTGAAGATTTTTACATTCAGAATCCAGTCATTGACCAAGTTATTGTAGCTTTACGAGATTTGCTTCGTCGTTTCGATCTCAAGCCTTATGATGAGAAGGAGCAGTCTGGCTTGATTCGGAACCTTGTCGTGCGTCGTGGCCATCATTCAGGACAAATCATGGTTATTTTGGTAACCACTCGTCCCAAGATTTTCCGAGTTGAACAGTTGATTGAACAAGTCATCAAGCAGTTCCCAGAGATTGTGTCTGTCATGCAAAATATCAACGACCAGAATACCAATGCCATTTTTGGAAAAGAATGGCGTACGCTATATGGTCAAGATTACATTACGGACCAAATGCTGGGCAATAGCTTCCAAATCTCTGGACCAGCCTTTTACCAGGTCAATACAGAAATGGCTGAGAAGCTTTATCAGACAGCTATTGATTTTGCGGGGTTGAGTGAAGATGATGTGGTCATCGATGCCTACTCAGGAATCGGAACTATTGGATTATCTGTCGCTAAGCATGTCAAGGAAGTCTACGGGGTGGAAGTTATCCCAGAAGCAGTAGAAAATAGCCAGAAGAATGCTAGTATAAATGGCATCACCAATGCCCACTATGTCTGTGCTACTGCAGAAAATGCTATGAAAAATTGGCTCAAAGAAGGCATCCAACCAACTGCCATCCTAGTCGACCCACCACGTAAGGGCTTGACTGAAAGCTTTATAAAAGCAAGTGCCCAAACAGGAGCTGATCGCATCGCCTATATCTCCTGTAATGTCGCCACCATGGCGCGGGATATCAAACTCTATCAAGAGTTGGGCTACGAATTGAAGAAAGTCCAGCCGGTGGATCTTTTTCCGCAAACGCACCACATCGAGTGTGTTGCTCTGCTTGTAAAAGCTTAGAAACCTTTGAACGAAAGGGATAATGAAAGCCTTGATTGCAAGGCTTTTTGCTTTATGGTGGGTAAGTATCAGAGTGAGAAAATTTTTGGAATGAGTAGAAGTGATAGCTAGAAATTATCAGTTTCTATTTCCATTTACCCTGTGGGTACGTGTTTGTTTCCATTGACAAGGAGTTTGTGGGAATAGAAATGTACCCACCTTGTTTGAATCAAGTGAAGTGTAGTTGAAGGAAATCTGTTGAAAGCAATACTTCATTTTACCGAATAAGTAATAATTTAGGCAACTTCAAATCGATTAAAAAAAACTATTTTAAAGGTTAAGAGTAGACAAAAATTGTCCACTCTTTTTTGTAAACTCAATTTATCAATAAATGAAATGAGGGAATGTAAAATGAAATATTTTGAGGTTGAGTTAGAAAATCCTGATGAATTTTTAAAACTACAAACAGAAGATTTTGTGAAAGCTAATCGCTTGCTACTAAGGAAGATAATCCAGAGCGTTACAGTCTATGAAGAACACTTCGTCATATCCTTTAAATCTGGCATCGAATTGGAAGTATGAGACTCATTCCATAACTTTTATATTGAACATATCATCTTGTTGTGTTATACTATAAATTGATATAAACAAAGATGTAGGAGGAACCGAAACTATGACAGCCTCAATGCGTTTAAGATAAGCTGGCAATAAGAAAAGCAGAATCTATACCCGATGATAGGCTTTTTTGTTGTGCTTATTTATACGATATTGAGCATTCATTAGTTACGGTGAGGATATTGGTTATTTAACTATACCTTTATTTAACTATGTCTTTAATATGAATGTTTCCAAATTGTATGTATGCAGACCAAAAGCCACATTGTGGATTTAGGCCTGCATTTTTTTATTGCCTATAATGCTATTCAAAATAGAAATTTAAGCAAAATAATATGCAGGAGATAATATAAATGGAAAAATACAACAATTGGAAACTTAAGTTTTATACAATATGGGCAGGGCAAGCAGTATCATTAATCACTAGTGCCATCTTGCAAATGGCGATTATTTTTTACCTTACAGAAAAAACTGGATCCGCGATGGTCTTGTCTATGGCTTCACTATTAGGTTTTTTACCCTATGCGGTCTTTGGACCTGCAATTGGTGTGCTAGTGGATCGTCATGATAGGAAGAAGATAATGATTGGTGCTGATTTAATTATCGCAGCAGCTGGTTCGGTGCTTACTATTGTTGCATTCTATATGGAGCTACCTGTCTGGATGGTTATGATAGTATTGTTTATCCGTAGCATTGGAACAGCTTTTCACACCCCGGCTCTCAATGCGGTTACGCCACTTTTAGTACCAGAAGAACAGCTTACGAAATGTGCAGGCTATAGTCAGTCTTTGCAGTCTATAAGCTATATTGTTAGTCCGGCGGTTGCAGCACTCTTATACTCCGTTTGGGAACTAAATGCTATTATTGCCATCGATGTATTGGGTGCTGTGATTGCATCTATTACGGTAGCAATTGTACGTATACCTAAGCTGGGTAATCAAGTGCAAAGTTTAGAACCAAATTTCATAAGAGAGATGAAAGAAGGAGTTGTGGTTCTGAGACAAAACAAAGGATTGTTTGCCTTATTACTCTTAGGAACACTATATACTTTTGTTTATATGCCAATCAATGCACTATTTCCTTTAATAAGCATGGAACACTTTAATGGAACGCCTGTGCATATTTCTATTACGGAAATTTCCTTTGCATTTGGGATGCTAGCAGGAGGCTTATTATTAGGAAGATTAGGGGGCTTCGAAAAGCATGTATTACTAATAACAAGTTCATTTTTTATAATGGGGACCAGTTTAGCCGTTTCGGGAATACTTCCTCCAAATGGATTTGTAATATTCGTAGTTTGCTGTGCAATAATGGGGCTTTCGGTGCCATTTTATAGCGGTGTGCAAACAGCTCTTTTTCAGGAGAAAATTAAGCCTGAATATTTAGGACGTGTATTTTCTTTGACCGGAAGTATCATGTCACTTGCTATGCCAATTGGGTTAATTCTTTCTGCACTCTTTGCTGATAGAATCGGTGTAAATCATTGGTTTTTACTATCAGGTATTTTAATTATTTGCATTGCAATAGTTTGCCCAATGATAAATGAGATTAGAAAATTAGATTTAAAATAAACAATATTGGAGGGATATTTATGTATCTTATTTTCATGTAATTCTTCCTGCTAAAATCGCAGGGTTTTTCCTGCGTACAAGCAAATGAAAGCATGCGATTATAGACAGGAGGAAATGTTATGGAATTAATATTAAAAGCAAAAGACATTCGTGTGGAATTCAAAGGACACGATGTTTTAGATATAAATGAATTAGAAGTATATGATTATGACCGTATTGGTTTAGTAGGAGCAAATGGTGCAGGAAAAAGCACTTTATTCAAGGTACTTTTAGGAGAATTAATTCCCCCAGGATGTAAAATGAATCATCTGGGTGAACTTGCCTATATTCCCCAGTTGGACGAAGTAACTCTGCAGGAGGAAAAAGATTTTGCGCTTGTAGGCAAGCTAGGTGTTGAGCAATTAAATATACAGACCATGAGCGGTGGTGAAGAAACAAGGCTTAAAATAGCACAGGCCTTATCGGCACAGGTTCATGGTATTTTAGCGGATGAACCTACGAGCCATTTAGACCGTGAAGGAATTGATTTTCTAATAGGACAGCTAAAATATTTTACAGGTGCACTGTTAGTTATTAGCCATGACCGCTATTTTCTTGATGAAATAGTAGATAAAATATGGGAACTGAAAGATGGCAAAATCACTGAGTATTGGGGAAACTATTCTGATTATCTTCGTCAGAAAGAGGAAGAACGTAAGAGACAAGCTGCAGAATACGAACAATTTATTGCGGAACGTGCTCGATTGGAAAGGGCTGCGGAGGAAAAGCGAAAACAGGCTCGTAAAATAGAACAGAAGGCAAAAGGTTCTTCAAAGAAAAAAAGTACTGAAGGCGGAGGGCGTTTAGCTCATCAAAAATCAATAGGAAGTAAGGAAAAAAAGATGTATAATGCTGCTAAAACCCTAGAGCACAGGATTGCGGCCTTAGGAAAAGTAGAAGCTCCGGAAGGCATTCGCAGAATTCGTTTCAGGCAAAGTAAAGCATTGGAGCTCCATAATCCATACCCTATAGTCGGTGCAGAAATTAATAAAGTATTTGGGGATAAGGCTCTTTTTGAAAATGCATCTTTTCAAATTCCGTTAGGAGCAAAAGTGGCGTTAACTGGTGGTAATGGAATCGGAAAAACAACTTTAATCCAAATGATCTTAAACCATGAAGAAGGAATTTCTATTTCGCCTAAGGCAAAAATAGGTTACTTTGCACAGAATGGTTACAAGTACAACAGTAATCAGAATGTTATGGAGTTTATGCAGAAGGATTGTGACTACAATATATCAGAAATTCGTTCAGTGCTAGCATCTATGGGGTTCAAACAGAACGATATTGGAAAAAGTTTATCTGTTTTAAGCGGTGGAGAAATTATAAAATTGTTGCTTGCTAAAATGCTCATGGGTAGATATAACATCCTAATAATGGATGAACCCAGTAACTTCCTTGACATACCAAGTTTAGAGGCTTTGGAAATACTAATGAAGGAGTACACCGGAACTATCGTGTTTATCACCCACGATAAACGATTACTCGAAAATGTAGCAGATGTAGTTTATGAAATTAGAGATAAGAAAATAAATCTGAAACATTAAATTTAAGGTAGTCGCTGGTCAGTATAGTCTGTTCTGGTTGGCGACTCCATTGTTAAAGAGTATAAAGACTTTAGATTTTATGAATATTAAAAATAGGAACAGTCAATTGAACTGCTCCTATTTTTCTGCTAAATATATTGTAGTTTTCTTATATGTATAATGATAGATTAGCGGATTCTCATCTACGGTACTTACTTCAAATATGAAGAAGTGATCGCGGTTATCTCTGGACTTTTCCTTATTGAGGACAAAGTAATTCTTACGTGAAGTCGCCATTGTTTTTAGGATATCATCAGTTAGGAAGGTCAATGGAATATTCATGTTAGAGTAGCGGTAGAAGTCACGTTCAAAATCTTGGTAGCTCTCGCTATAATAGTCCATTTGTAGGTGATTACGCTGAAACTCAAGCTGATTCATAGAGCACCTCCTCGACAAGTTCAATACTAATAATGTCTTTTAATTTCAAATTGATGTGACCTGTTGTAGTTTTTATCAAAATGAAATCTTTGGTCAGACTTGGTATTGTTCCAGTGTAGGAAACACGCTTGTTTTTTTCAATCACTTGAATGCGTGTGCGTAGCTGCCCGGCGTATACTTGACTGAGGAGTAATAATTTCTTCTCTAGTGATAAGTCAGACATGTACGTTACTTTGTTTGTATCATCAGAGAGTGCTGATGCATGTTCAGATAGGAAAAAGCCCATCCATTTTTGCATCTTTGTATCCTGGTACTCTCTTGCTGATTGAAATGGTAAATATGAACGGTCAATCATATCAAATCCTTTCTATGCAGAGGCAAGGGTATTTTTATCAAATTGAATCGTAAAACCTTGAATTCCCCCACCTGTGTAACATTCTTTAAAGCGATTGATTACCTCAGTATAGATTATCACAGATGAGCTTGTTGGCTTAATGCTAAATGTAAATTCCAATGGTAATCGGTTTTCAGATTTAGCATGTACTAGTCGTATCGATATTTCAGTTGTTTTGAGTTTTCTCTGACGAAGTTTTGAAGTTGCTGTTTCAACGATTCCATGTAAAAATCTTTCAAGCATTTCAATATCATTACATCCTTTGCTACGGATTTCTGAAAATTGTACTGTATTTTTTTCTTGTTTCATTTTAATCCCTCCAATCCACCCGCGGAATGACCACCGATAAGTTTACTGCGTTCAATATTTCTGGAACCTTCAGTTAGGACGGTTCCTTTTTGTATGGCTAAAAAACCAAACTGTTCTCTGACAACATCAATAGCTGTCTGAAGTCTATTATCTTTTTCAATTTGTTCTACATCATCAAAGAGTGATAGTAGAGTATAGCTTTCATCTACGAAGCCACTATAAGATACACCAATTTGTCTCACTGCACCAGAGGTGTATTTTTTCGGAATAATACAAGTACATGACTCACCATTGTTTTGGGGAGATTTGCGGGTTCAATTTTATTCTGAGCATTTATAGATTTTTTCATCTCAGTCCTAGAATAGCCAATATGAATAGAAACGACAGTAGTCAATACTAGGGCTACTGTTCCGTTCCACAGTATCATTTAAAAATCATTTTCACACCCTTTCGTCTATTAGTATAGAAGAAAGCTCTCAGCACATGTTGAGGCGGTATCACTGCTTGTACGAGCTGAGGCATCAGCGTAGTAGAAGGAGATGTTCCGCCCATGCGATAGCTGTCGTAGAGTAAGGAGTTTACGACGAAACGATACGGCAACAGCGAACCGCCGAGTGTGTTGCTCTGCTCGTAAAAGCCTAGAAAGCTTGGTATGAATTAATAATGAAAAGCCTTGATTGTAAGGCTTTTTTTGCATTTTTGTGATAGAATATAGGTAGTTATAATCGACAGCAACTAAGAAGCAGTAAAAATATTATTCATAAAAAGAATCAAGATAAGGGCGATAAAATGACAGAAATTGATAAAAGGAATTTAGAAAATTATCTTTATTGTACATTTGGAATTACTTATATAGCTTGGGGGATTCTTGCCATCTTTACTCAATCTCATATTTTGGGATTAGAAACATTTATTGGGAGAACATTACATATAGTAGGTGCACTTGGTCCGGCTATTGCAAGTGGCTTTTATTTGAAAAGGAATAATATAAAATTTAAACATTTTGTATTTAATAAAAGAAAAAATAGTAGTATTTATTTCATTATTCATTTGTTAGCAATTTTGATACTATTTTCTGTATCTTCCTTAGAATTAAATGGAGTATCCATTTATCTAATGCCACTATTCTTTATTCAATTAATTTTTTTTGGTGGTGGACATGAAGAATTAGGATGGAGAGGAATATTACAACCATTACTTGATAAAAAATATACATATTGGCAATCTAATTTGATTGTAGGTTCAATCTGGGGAATTTGGCATCTGCCTTTATGGTTTATAGTTGGAGAAAGTCATCAAGGATTTCCTTTCATTTTATTTTTTATATATACATTATTTTTAAGTTTTGTTTTAGGACTTCTTTACCGTCAAATCCAATCAGTGGGTTACTGTATATTATTTCATGCGTTCGCAAATTTGTTAAATCTCTATTTTGTGTTAAAAATTAATCTTATTTTTATTATCATTTTTATTGCTTATTTGATTTATACTATATTGGCGAGTAATAGAATTAGTAAGGAAAAGAATTTGTATCCAAAATAATTGAATATACTCTAGAAAATGAAGATGATTTTGTTCAAGGGAATAAAGTAGAAATAACGAACATTTAGATGAAAGGTTTAGAGTAAACATGAGTCTCTTATTTGAAGAATTTAAAACCATTTGTTTCCATTTAAATCGAGTCGGAATTACACCGACACTGATGGGTTCTTTGGGATTGGAATTTAGAACGAAAGAAAATTGGGGGCCGTTTGACATTGACATTCATGTGCCTGGTGACCCTAGAGGTTGGGAAGCACCTGATCATCTCAGAATTTATGACTGGGACAAGATAATGAAAGTGATGAAAGACTTAGGCTACGTCTTAATAGATATTCATGAGCATGAATTCCAAAAGGATAGAGTGAGTGTTGAATTTGGAAGTATCGATTCCTTACTTGATTTTGCAGGAGTTTCGGAATCGGATATAGAGCTTATTCACATTGAAGGCATCACTTTTCGTCTTCCAAGTCTGGAGCAGTATCTAAGTATTTACAAAGCTTCTTCTCAAGACTCATATCGAAATGATCACAATAACAACAATGATTTTAAAAAAATCGAGTGGCTGGAAAGACATTTGTAAATTATCATATGAAAGTAGTAAGTTGTAAGACTGGCTGCTATGTTATTTTTATTGGTTATTTGATTTATACGATATTGGATAGTAATAGAATTAGTAAGGAAAAAATATTTTAATTTCTAGAATAGGAAGTATTATCATGGGAATATTCGATGATTTTAAGTACAAAGAAAAATGCCAAAATGAAGAAAAAGTAATTGAAGTACTTAAAAAGATTTTAAGAGCAATTCATCTAAATAACTATAGTGAGATTATGGATTGTGTTGATGGTTCAGAAGTTGATGATGTAAGAGAGTTACTAGAATATATTCACGATTCATTACAATTAAATGATTTTGATAAAATTGATGAATATGGTGTAGAATGTAATTTTCATCCGAATTATGAGTATTCTCAACTACAAGTTTATGAATTTAATGATCAAACTGGTTTTGCTGTTGAATATCAGATGACCTCTAATTCTGAATTAGTAGATTTAACCCTAAAATTAGAATTTTTATACCAAGAGGATGGTTACAATATAACTTCTATAGATGTAGATCCTGGATAAACTATAGTTAAATATCTTCGTTATGTAATATATATGTAGACTAAGGATAGATAATTAAATTGTAAGTTGCTTAAATCTTGGTTGGTTTTTCAAATATTGGAAGGATTAATGATGTATCTATTAGAATTGTACCAAAACAATTATTCAAAGGATTTAGTCTTATTTGAGACTTTAGAAGAAGGACGAGAATTTGTAGCTCAAATCCCTGGATATACTTTAGAAACAGAAGATGGTTTTGAAGTAGAGTATGTTAATCCTAAACACTTGCCGGATTATATGGAAATTGTCTTCAATAGAAATATTGTTCCTTTATCTAGATTTTCGTTTAATCCTGAAGAAAATGTGGATATTATTTGGAAAGAAATTTCGAATCTGTCCCTTAAAAACGATAAAGTAATCGAAGGCACTACAAAAGTAGATGCGTATGTCGTTAACAACGATGAAGCGAAAGCTTATGTCGAAGTCAGAGAAGCAAACTTCCGTAAGGCAAAAGCTTTCCTAGAAAACAAAGGATATGAAGTCGATAGAAGCTTTTTCGGAAGTGAAGACGGCGAAGCAATTCTCTACAGAAAACGCGGCACCGAAGATTGGCACTTCTTATGCCACTTAGATCCGCTATTTGCAGAGATTGAAGATGTAGAGGGATATGTTGAAGAAGAGCTGGAAGGCTTGATGTAAGGAATAGAAGAATACTGTACAAGGAGGAATCTGATGCTAGGAGCAATAGTTGGTGATATTGTTGGTTCTATTTATGAATGGGACAACATTAAAACGAAAGACTTTCCATTATATCGTGATGATTGTTTTTTCACAGATGATACAGTTATGACCTGTGCCGTTGCAGAAGCAATTATGAATGGCGGTGAAAAGGATGACTTTATCGATGCCATGAAGAAGTATGGTAGGATGTATCCGGATGCTGATTACGGTGCTAGATTTGATGCTTGGATTAGGAGTGATAACCGTGAGCCATATAATAGCTTTGGCAATGGTTCCGCCATGCGTGTTTCTCCTTGTGCCTGGGTCATGGATTGTGGCTTCTGTGCCAGAACAGGAGCTTTGCCTTCTAGTAGAGATCTTGTGCATCGCTCTGCAGAGGTGACTCATAACCACCCAGAAGGTATCAAGGGAGCTATGGCAACCGCTGATGCTATCTTTCTGTGTCGCTTTTACTTTGGAGGTCACTGTAGGGAGTATGGGCAACCAATCAATGATAACCCTATAGAGTGTAAGAGACGCATCAAAGAGTACATAGAGAAGGAGTATGTGTATAACCTTTCTCAATCACTAGATGAAATTCGTCCTAACTATCGGTTCAATGAAACCTGTCAGGATACAGTTCCTCAGGCGATCATTGCATTTCTTGAAAGTACAGATTTTGAAGATGCGATTAGAAATGCGATTTCACTTGGGGGGGATAGTGATACTCTTGCTGCAATTACAGGTAGTATAGCAGAAGCAGCTTATGGAATTCCTGATTGGATTAAGGAAAAGGCTTATACTTATCTAGATGAGCCTTTAAAAGACGTGCTAAGAAGGTGGGATAAGTACATCTCAGTAGACTAAAATGCACAGTGAGAAAGGATTTCTCAATGGGATTTTTTAATAGGTTAAATAGAGAAAAAGGTTTTAATCAATAAGAAAAGGATTTTATGAAATCAAAAAAATTATTACTCATAAACGGAATCAGTGCCATCATTGGATTTTATGTGATAGTTTATGCCTCTTCTGATAAAGAGGGGGGAAAAATTTTCTATTTAATCTCTCGGTTTGTTGAAGTTCCTGATTTGAGAAATATGGTCTATTTCACCTGTTTTATATTGCTAATTTTGGCTTTTCTGGCATTTTTTCTCCATGATGAGAACTCAAAAGTCAACAAGAAAACCTATCAGTTTCTGTTTACTGCATCCATTCTAGGATTTGTTCCCTTTTTTTCCTATTTTTCTAGTATATTAGCTTTAGTTTCAGGAGTTTTGTACCTGACAGACTATGTGAGTTTATCAAAGAAAGATGTGTAGGAGTTAAACTATTGTCGCTCCAATCTTTTTAATGAGTTATTGAATGTGACCCTGCAAACTTATAGATGGAGTTTCAATAGCATAAATGATACAGTCAGTTACTAGAATTTTTGCCATATCTTTAAAGAGAATGGGATATGAATAAAATAATGGTGATTATTAATCCAACATCTGGTGGTGAAAAAATCTTGGATTATGATGTGTGCATTCCACCCTCAGCGGTATTTGCCTATGGTAAAGAGCAGGAATACCAAGCGTTCAAAATTTATCTGGAAGAAACTTAAGAATAGGTAGTAATATGTTTAATTTTTTTAAGAAAACAACACACAAAAAACTTGAAATCAATCTCCACAACAATTCAATGATTATTAACGGAACCAGCTTATCTTTTCCTTTGTCCTTGAAAGATATTGAAGCTGTATTGGGGAAGCCTGACCAGGTTGTCAAAAGAGATAATAAGTTTATTAAATACATTTATGACAATATTGGTATTGTATTTGAACATTCTTTCTCGATTAAAAATCATTTAAAAAAATCTAAAACATACATTGATGAGGAACATTTGATTTCTACTGTTTTCCTCTACTATGGCGATGTTGTAAAATCTATGACTGGAGAGAAAGAATTGCCAAAGCAACCATGTCAAGCTGTGGTATTAACAGATGGAAAATCGCCTTATTTCTTTTCTGATAGGCATAGAGTAGGGGATTTTAACCTTATTTTATGGACTCCTTATGGATCTAATTTTAAAGAAATTACAGAAATAATCACAGACACACTTTCGATTTCTTATTTTCCAGAGATAAAACGTGAACGGGAAAGCTACAAGTTAAAAACAACTGATGAAGAAGTGCTTCACTTTGACAATATAACTTTTAAACTAGCCGTTATCCAGGTTTTAATGTATGATTTAGAAGTTTTGAAACCTGTTTTTAATATTTTTGATTTTGCAGAGGAAGCCAGTGAGTTGAACATCGACACAGAAAGTATGGAGATTATTCAGCCAGCACTGGATTATATGATAAATCTTCCTATACCTAAGAAATATGCTGAACAAGTTCAAGAAATCGATATGGATGGAGGTAACGAGATTTATATGAATCTGATACCTCAGTGGGACGGTGAAGATGATAGTTTCGATCTAAATGAAGTTAGTCTTAAAGAATTGCAACAGTTTCCAAATCTGAAGAAAGCGACAATTATGACTAGTAATTTTGAACAAGTTGAGGATATTTTTAAGAGTCAAGGAATAAAAGTAGAACTACTATAAACGTCCTTTTTAACTAGATTTAATAAGTTCTCTCAAGAGGGAGTGTCAAAGGATGACGTTTAGAAAATAGCTATTTTAGATCTGCTCTTTTTAGTAAGTTATTGTATTTACTCCTCCAAGCTTATAGATGGAGTTTCAATAGTACAAATGTTATAATCAGTTACTAGAATTTTTGCGATATCTTTAAGGAGAATTATAAATGAAAAAAATTATGGTAATCATCAATCCAACCTCTGGTGGCGAAAAAGCTTTGGATTATAAGGTGAAACTGGAGAATAAAGCTAGAGATTATTTTGAAGATGTGGAAATTAAAATTACGGAGAAAGCGCAAGACGCCACAAACTTTGCTGAAGAAGCTTCTCGTGAGCACTATGATGCTGTTCTTGTTTTTGGTGGTGATGGGACTGTCAATGAAGTAATCTCTGGTATCGCGGAAAAAGACTACATTCCTAAACTTGCGATTATCCCAGGAGGAACTGGAAATCTTATCACCAAACTATTAGAAATTAATCAAGATATTGATGGTGCCATTGACGAACTCGATTTCAATTCTACCAATAAGATTGATATCGGAAAATCAAATGGGCACTATTTCGGATACATTTTTAGTATTGGTTCACTGCCAGAAGCTATCCACAACGTTGGGATAGAAGATAAAACAAAGTTTGGTATGCTCGCCTATGCCATTAATACCATGAAATCTGTCGTTACAGATCAAGCATTTAACATTAGAGTTGAAACAGAAAATGGAAATTATATTGGCCCGGCCAGTCATGTCTTGGTTCTCCTTACTAATTATTTCGCTGACAAAAAAATCTTTGACGAAGACAAGGATGGTTATGCAAATATTTTGATTCTAAAAGATGCCTCAATCCTCACTAAATTGTCAATTATCCCTGATTTATTAAAAGGTGATGTTGTCGTGAATGAGAATATCGAGTATATCAAAGCCCGTCATATAAAAATTTCTTCAGATGCTGCATTAGAAACGGATGTTGACGGCGACAAATCGGATGACCTTCCAGTAGAAATCAAGGTACTAGGTCAGCATATCGAAGTCTATTCTCAACCGAAAGAATAATAAATTTTTGGAAAGAATAGTTGATAATATAGGAGGCGATGGTAATGAAGATTTTAGCAATTAATCCTATTTCATTTAAAAAAAGAATGATTGAATTACTATTTGATTATCTTTTCATTCTAGCTTATTTAGTGCTTCTGTTTTTAGGTTCTATGTTTATTTACATTATTTTTTTTAATGGCATCCCAGAGTTTACAGAAATTCAGTCGCAGTGTCTTGTATTTTTCACCTCTGTTTTGCCAATCACACTCCTTTTCACATTCTTAGATTATACAAAAAATGGCAGTTTTGGGAAGGCGAAAGCAGGACTCCAATTGATCTACAAGAAAAAAACAGTGCAAGCTAGCTTGATTAGAAACACCATTAAATTTTTACCTTGGCAAATAGGTCATATGGGCACAATTCATGGTTTCTATAGTGAGTTTGATTTATTATCTATTATCCTCTCGTTTTTTGCTACTCTTCTCGCAGTTGCCTTACTAGCAATGATGGTTTTCAGGAAAGATAAGAGGCATCTAGGTGATCTGTTAGCCCATACGCAAGTCCAGCTAAAAGCTGGCTAAAATTAAATATTTTGTAGATATTTCAGTTATTAGGGAGCTAGCTGTGTGCCAGCTTCCTTTTTTATAGATTAAAATCTTTTACATTCAGCAAAAAATGCTTGGAGTTGTCATTAATTTGAACTATAATATAGGAGAGAGGACTCAACATAAAAAATAAATCAATTTACCATACACTATCAGATAACAAAATCATGATTCAGTTTTTAAAAGTATACAAGAAAAAAGAGAAGGAAGCGTTTTATGAAAGTTTCTAAGAAATTAATTCTAGTAAGCAGCTGTGCTTTAGCCATCTTTACTTTAGTTGCCTGTGGTACAAGCCAAAACCAAACCATGGAAAAACAGGATAAAACAACTATTCAGCAGGATAAGACAAATAAAGAGAACTACAAAGGAACCTATAGCAATCTCAATAGCAAAGAAAGTGTAGAAGAAGTTCGAAAAGCCTTGGCTGCACATTTGGATAAAGAAAGTGTTGATGCATTTTTCAACCTAGTAAATGATTATAACGCCACTGTTGGTTCAGTAGGCTTAACTGGGGATTTTTCTACATTTACCAAAACAAACTATGATGTTGAAAAGATAAGCAATCTATGGACACCCAAAAAAGGTGATTTTGTTGGTACCAACTGCCGTATTAACAGTTATTGTTTATTGAAAAATTCTATCGAAATCCCTAAGTTAGAGAAAGATGATTCTCTCTTGTTTGTCGATAATGATGCCATTAATAAAGGAAAAGTTTTTGGTGCGGAAGACAAGGATGCTTTTGATATTTTATTTTCAAGAGTCAAGACCGAAGCAACGACAGATGTGAAGGTTCATGCTGCAAAGATGGAACAATTCCTTTCAAAATTCAAGTTTAATGAAAATGCAAGAATGCTCTCCGTAGTAGTCCATGATGACTTGGATGGGCAATCCCTCTTTATTGGCCATGTCGGGATCCTGGTGCCGAGCGAGGACGGCTATCTCTTTGTTGAAAAGTTAACCTTTGAGGAGCCTTATCAAGCCATCAAATTTGCGACCAAGGAAGATTGTTACAAATATCTAGATACAAAATACGAAAACTATACAGGCGAAGGTTTAGCGAAGCCATTTATTATGGATAATGATAAGTGGGTTCAATTTTAAGGGAGTAGACATTATGGATGCATTGTTTGGACTGATAGTCTTATTTCTGATAGGGGTATGGGCTGTTTGGGTTATCAAAGGAAACCAGCAGAGCCCAAGAAAAAATGAACGATTTATTGGGTATATCAATAAATACGATAGTGATGGAGAACCTTACCAAGCTGAGATTTGGGAAGTCAGTGAAGATGAGGAGTAGACATATGGAATTACAAGATTTTACGAAACAAGAACAAGAAATGATTAAAAAGGGATTAACTTTCTCTAAACTGAGCGATAAGGGAACAACCGATAAGATTATCGCGCTAATCCCTCAAGAATACATTAAGCGTATCCCGTTTTTTGTTAGGAAACATGCGATTACACGTACGATTAAGAGAATTTCATTTGAATATCCGGAATTGTACGCTGTTGCTGAACAAGAAGGTCAACTTCCAGAAAAAGAAGCTCAAGAATTACGCCAAATTCTTATAGATATTTTCCAAGAAAAAATGAATAAGCATAAAATCAAGTAGGAGCGCCTAAACGCTCATCTATTTGATTATATGCTTACTAATGACTAAAGCTAACACTCCATCATTCCCACATGCTATGCTGGGCTCTGACTCCATAGCTATCAATCGAACCATCTGAATTGAACTTGGATTCAATACGGTATCTTTTCCAGAGGTCGTAATCTGCTGTTTGGATGGTTAGGATAAAGTTGGTATCTTTATCAGAGACATTATAATCAGCTGGATTGACTTCAAAGATATCGATTAATTTTCGTGTTTGAAAATCTTGGAGCTTGAGATTTGCTAGCTTGACATGATTGATGGAAATTTCTTCTAGTTGCTTGCTATCCTTAGGTGTTCTGTAATAGGTGATGACGCAGTTTTTGAGCTGATCAGTATCTTTACCTGTGGGAGTAAGGCTCATAAAGCCGTAGGACTGATTATCTCGCTTGACTTCGAGAAGCTGACCGTAGTAGAAGTGGTCGTTTTTGGGATTGGTGATGGGACTCTCTGGACTTTTATCTTCGAAGCTAAAGCCTTGGTCCAAAAGCTCGGAAGCCTTGCTCTCACCGATAATGACAGTGGTATCTTGAATAGTTACTGGAACAGGTTGAGCCGGAAGACCACTCATCATCATGCAAAACATAAATACATAACTCGTTAAAAAAGCTGTCCCGATAAAAGCGTTGGTTGATGCATAGACATGACTGTTTTGAAAGTTTTTTCTTATAGCCAGTACAACAAATTTGCCAATACTTTTTAAAACCATACTAACAATTACGATAAAAAATTGTTTTTTCAAACATTCATAAATGGCTTGAGGAAAGCTATTACCATGATAGTAGAAGACAGCCAATACGAGTAGATTTACGATTAAATAGCTTAGCAAGAACCAATGAATCTCTTTAAGGGCATTAGCATCAGTGATTTCTTCATAGTCAACGTGAATTCTTCCTTGAATAGCATGGCCAAGTTTATAAATCCATTTGGGAATGTCTTTGCCTTTTTTAACCGCAACTACAAGTCTAATATAGAGATAGATAGTAAAGCACAAGGATAGAAAGAAAAGAGTATAAAATCCTAAAACAATAGTGGTGAGCATGACTACTTCCCCCGTTTTTCAATTGCTAGAGAACAATTTAGTTAGCTCCATTATAGCACTTTCTAGGGAAATAGAGCTAGAAATATCAGCAGTTTCCTTAAAGATAAAAAGATGAGAATCATTGCCATTTAAGCTTTACCGATTGTGCTGATAGAAGGCTGCCCCTTCTTCTTAATGGTTTTATTGTTTGGGAATTGGGAATTAAAGAGAAAGATAAGATTTGAGAGAGAACATAAAGGAGTAGAGAGCCATGGGTAGAACGGTGATCATAGGTACTTTAATAGTTTTTACAATCTTTAATTTGCTACTCGGTCTGGGTTTTTATCTCTTTCTAAAAAAGAGGAAAGAGAATGGGCAGTCATTGTACGAAACTCCTGTAAATCAACAAACTCGAACAGAAAAAATGGGTTTAGGAGAGATATTGGTCTACCTGTCCCTGATTGCAATTGCAGGACTCTTTGCTTTTCAGACCTTAAATAGAGGTGGTGTTGGGAATTCTATTTTAGCCAAAATGATCCTCCTCCCTGCTATAATGGCCCTTTTCAATGCAAGAAAAAGGACTGGAAAGTCATTACTTGCCCTCCTTATAACCTTTATGGTCTTTCTAGTAGGAGTTATGTTTAATCTCACGATTGGTTTGCCACCTCAAGCACCAATTTTGCAAATTAATGAAAGTAAAATCACGTTAGCAGAAACCAAAGCAAGCGATCTGATGGAAGCTGGATTTGATATCTATGTAAGACAAGGTGATGGTGGTAGCGACTATGAAGACCTCCTGACAAATGGCAATTTCCAAAAGTATTCAGGAGATAAATCAGTCACTATCGAAAAAGGCTTTAGACTTGATAGCAATGCTGTTCCCTACGCTCCCTATCTCTTTGCAAAAGATGGCATAGTACTGGGCAGTATTTCCTTTTACGGGGCAGAAGATAAGGACGTGGTTTTAGAAGATTCTAAGGTTATTCAAATTCGATTTAATAAGGACAGTATTGAAGAAGCAAAGAAACATTCTATCGCTTTCAAGTTAGATGAACTCGACTTGACTAGTCGACTGGACCTTCCTCTTGTTAAAGAAACTTTCAAAAAGCATCTATGGTCAATCCCCCCATCAAATACAAGTGATGTCACTCAATTGTGGTATGGATTACAGTGGTCAAGTAACAGTGACTCTCTATTTTGGAATGAGTATTATAGTCTTATCCATCTAGATGAAAATTATTTGATGACTGATTTTGAACTAGCTGCCAAAGTTGCGCGTGATGAGTAAGTACGATTTTGAATAGTTGAATTTGCTTATGACTATCTATAGGAATTAATTTATTTAGTTCCTTTTTTTGTTTTTGATTTAAATGTAAAACGATTTCTATTTTGAAATTAAATAAATTTTACGAACAAAACATAAATTTTTTACAAAAAAGTACTTTACAAGCTAGTCAAAACATGTTATAGTAATGAAGCTTAGAAAATGAGATGATGTTTTCTAGCAAATATAAACCCGAGTAAAAAATGCCTACGGACAGGCAGGGTTGAATGCCGAAGCGTGGTTGAAAAGCCACATTATTGATAGGGTTAAAAGCCTACTTTTATAAGTTGATGTTAGGACACTTGTCCTAATTCGTAAAGATTTGTTAGTGTGGTGAAAGCACACGTCATCTTGTGAAACGATCAATAAAGTACGTAATATTTGCTACTAGAGAGTTAGGAAACATCAGGAACAGACATACTCAAAAGAAACAAACATAAACACGTCAGTAGATTGTAGAGCAGGTGCCAACCTGCTCTTTTTTCATAAGTATCCTTTAGAGCCTTACATAAGGTGAAAAAACTATGATAAAGGAGTATGTCTCTATAATGTTAAATCAAAACCAAGCTCCAATTTATGAGGGATTGGTCAAGTTACGAAAAAAAAGAATTGTACCTTTCGATGTACCAGGTCATAAACGTGGCCGCGGGAATCCGGAATTAGTGGAACTTTTAGGGGAAAAATGCGTTGGTATTGATGTCAATTCTATGAAGCCATTGGACAATCTAGGACATCCTATTTCGATTATTAGAGAAGCGGAAGAGCTAGCAGCAGAAGCTTTTGGTGCTGCTCATGCCTTTTTAATGATCGGTGGGACAACTTCATCCGTGCAGACCATGATTCTTTCTACCTGTAAATCAGGTGACAAAATCATCCTTCCTCGAAATGTCCATAAATCAGCTATTAATGCTCTCGTTTTATGCGGGGCTATTCCCATCTATATCGAGATGAGTGTGGATCCAAAAATTGGTATTGCTTTGGGGCTTGAAAATGAGCGTGTTGCCCAAGCAATCAAGGAACATCCGGATGCCAAGGCTATACTCATTAACAATCCAACCTATTATGGGATTTGTTCAGATCTTAAGGGTTTAACAGAGATGGCACACGCAGCGGGAATGAAAGTCTTAGTAGACGAGGCGCACGGCGCTCATCTGCACTTTACAGATAAACTTCCTCTGTCTGCTATGGACGCAGGAGCAGATATGTCAGCTGTATCCATGCATAAGTCCGGTGGCAGCTTGACTCAAAGTTCCCTTCTTTTGGTTGGCAATCAGATGAATCCTGAGTACGTACGCCAGATTATTAATCTGACACAGTCAACATCAGCATCCTACTTGCTAATGGCTAGTCTAGATGTTTCTCGTAGAAACCTAGCCCTTCGTGGTAAGGAGTCCTTTGAAAAGGTCATTGAGCTATCTGAGTACGCACGTCGTGAAATCAATGCCATCGGTGGCTACTATGCCTACTCAAAAGAACTAGTAGATGGTGTATCAGTTTGTGATTTTGATGTAACCAAGCTGTCAGTTTACACTCAGGGGATTGGTCTAACAGGGATTGAAGTTTATGATCTCTTACGAGATGAATATGACATTCAGATTGAGTTTGGTGATATCGGAAATATCTTGGCCTACATTTCAATTGGTGACCGTATCCAAGACATTGAACGCTTGGTCGGTGCTTTGGCTGATATCAAGAGACTATACTCGCGAGATGGGAAGGACTTGATTGCTGGAGAATATATCCAACCAGAGTTGGTGCTGTCTCCTCAGGAAGCCTTCTATGCAGATAGAAGAAGCTTAACATTAGACGAGTCCGTTGGCCAGGTCTGTGGGGAATTTGTCATGTGCTATCCTCCAGGTATTCCAATCCTAGCGCCAGGTGAACGGATTACACGAGAAATTGTCGATTATATACAATTCGCTAAAGAACGTGGTTGTTCCCTCCAAGGAACGGAAGATCCAGAGGTCAATCATATCAACGTCATTGAAAGAAAGGAGAACTAGATGGATTTATGGTTTTCTGAAGTTCATACTCCAGATGTCAAGTTAACAATGAGAACAGCCAAACAGCTTTATTCTGGTCAAAGTGAATGGCAGGATATCGAAGTATTAGATACACCAGCTTTTGGGAAAGTGTTAATTTTAAATGGGCATGTCTTGTTTTCAGATGCAGATGATTTTGTCTACAACGAAATGACAGTTCACGTTCCCATGGCTGTCCATCCCAATCCAAAGAAAGTCTTGGTTATTGGGGGTGGTGACGGTGGTGTTGCCCAAGTATTAACTCTCTATCCTGAATTGGAACAAATCGATATTGTAGAACCAGATGAGATGCTGGTTGAGGTTTGTCGAGAATATTTCCCAGATTTTGCTGCAGGACTTGATGACCCTCGCGTCACCATTTACTACCAAAATGGACTGAGATTTTTGAGAAACTGTGAAGATGATTACGACATCATCATCAACGATGCGACAGATCCATTTGGCCATACGGAAGGGCTCTTTACCAAGGAATTTTATGGTAACAGCTATAGAGCTCTCAAAGAGGACGGAATCATGATCTATCAGCATGGTAGTCCTTTCTTTGACGAAGATGAGTCAGCATGCCGAAGCATGCACCGCAAGGTCAATCAAGCCTTTCCAATCAGTCGAGTTTATCAGGCACATATACCTACCAGTCCTGCAGGCTATTGGTTATTTGGGTTTGCATCGAAAAAATATCACCCTGTCAAAGATTTTGACAAGGAAGGCTGGAAAAAACGCCAGTTATTTACGGAATATTACACTGCAAACTTGCATATTGGTGCCTTTATGTTGCCTAAGTATGTAGAAGACATTTTAGAAGAAGAGGAAGGAAAAAAATGAGTCGTTTATTAGTTATTGGATGTGGGGGAGTTGCCCAAGTTGCTATTTCAAAGATTTGCCAAGATAGCGAAACGTTTAAAGAGATTATGATTGCTAGCCGTACAAAGTCAAAATGCGATGATTTGAAGGCTAAATTAGAAGGCAAAACAAATACTAAGATTGAGACAGCTGCTCTTGATGCTGACAAGGTAGAAGAAGTGATTGCCTTGATCGAAAGCTACAAACCAGAAGCTGTTTTGAACGTAGCTTTGCCTTATCAAGACTTGACTATTATGGATGCTTGTTTGGCAACAGGTGTCCACTATATCGATACTGCCAACTATGAGGCCGAGGATACAGAAGACCCTGAATGGCGTGCTATTTATGAGAAACGTTGCAAAGAACTTGGTTTTACAGCTTACTTTGACTACTCATGGCAATGGGCTTATCAAGAAAAATTCAAGGAAGCAGGATTGACAGCTCTTCTAGGTTCTGGTTTTGACCCAGGTGTTACCAGCGTTTTTTCAGCTTATGCACTCAAACATTACTTTGACGAAATCCACTATATCGATATTTTAGACTGTAATGGTGGTGACCACGGTTATCCATTTGCAACAAACTTCAACCCAGAAATCAACTTGCGTGAAGTTTCTGCACCAGGTTCTTACTGGGAAGATGGAAAATGGGTAGAAGTCGAAGCTATGTCTATCAAACGTGAGTATGATTTCCCTCAAGTTGGTCAAAAAGACATGTATCTCCTCCACCATGAAGAAATCGAATCATTAGCAAAAAATATTCCAGGAGTTAAACGCATTCGCTTCTTTATGACTTTTGGCCAATCTTATCTAACGCATATGAAATGCTTGGAAAACGTTGGGCTCCTTCGTACAGATGCTATTAATTTTAACGGACAAGAAATCGTACCAATCCAATTCTTGAAAGCCTTGCTTCCAGATCCTGCAAGCCTTGGACCACGTACTGTTGGTAAAACTAATATTGGATGTATCTTTACTGGTGTCAAAGATGGAGTTGAAAAGACCATCTACATCTACAATGTTTGCGACCATCAGGAGTGCTATGCAGAGGTTGGTTCACAAGCCATTTCTTACACAACAGGTGTTCCTGCCATGATTGGGACAAAATTAGTGATGGATGGTACATGGAAACAGCCTGGAGTTTATAACCTTGAAGAATTGGATCCAGACCCATTCATGGAAGCTTTAAATAAATACGGTTTGCCATGGGTTGTGGTTGAAAATCCAGAAATGGTGGACTAATGAAGTTAGAACAAGTACCAACGCCAGCTTATGTCATAGATTTAGCAAAACTAGAAGAAAATTGTAGCATTCTGCACCAGGTTCAAGAAAAAACCGGCAGTAAGGTTCTACTAGCTCAAAAGGCTTATTCTCTCTATAAAACCTATCCCCTAATTAGCCAGTATCTATCAGGTACGACAGCTAGTGGACTCTATGAAGCGAAGTTAGCTAGAGAAGAGTTTCCGGGGGAAGTCCATGTATTTGCACCTGCTTTCAAGGAATCAGATATGGAAGAGCTACTGCAAATATCGGATCATATTGATTTTAACTCAGAGAGACAACTTCGAAAGTATGGTCAACGTTGTCGTGAGGCTGGTATCAGTGTGGGTCTACGCCTCAATCCTCAATGTTCAACGCAGGGTGACCACGCGCTTTATGATCCTTGTGCTCCTGGCTCTCGTTTTGGAGTGACTTCAGATAAGATACCAAGTGATTTATTGGAATTGGTTGACGGACTTCATTTTCATACCCTCTGTGAGCAAGGGGCAGATGATTTACAAACGACTTTGAAAGCAGTAGAAGAGCAGTTTGGAGCCTATTTGCATCAAGTTAAATGGCTCAATATGGGCGGTGGACACCACATCACAAGAGAAGACTACGATGTGGATTTGCTGATTTCTGAGATTAAACGCATTCGAGAAACTTATAACCTTGACGTCTATGTCGAACCAGGTGAAGCCATTGCCCTTAATGCGGGCTATCTAGCGACAGAAGTCTTGGATATTGTTGAAAACGGGATTGAAACCTTGGTGCTAGACGCCTCGGCAAGCTGCCATATGCCAGATGTTCTTGAGATGCCTTATCGCCCACCATTGAGAGATGGATTTGAAGCGCAAGAAAAACCTTATACTTATAGACTCTCTTCCAATACCTGCCTAACAGGGGATATTATTGGTGACTATAGCTTTGAGAATCCAGTTGAGATTGGAGATAGACTATATTTTGAAGACATGGCAATCTACTCTTTTGTTAAGAATAATACCTTTAACGGTATCGGGCTTCCAAGTTTGTATCTCATGGATAAAAAGGGTGAGTGCAGTCTAGTCAAAGCATTTGGCTACCAAGACTTTAAGGAGAGATTATCATGATGGACAGCCCAAAGAAATTAGGTTATCGTATGCCTGCAGAGTATGAACCCCATCATGGGACTCTCATGATATGGCCTACTCGACCAGGCTCTTGGACTTTTCAAGGAAAAGCTGCAAAAAAAGCTTTTACCCAGATTATCAAAACGATTGCTCAGGGGGAAACAGTCTACCTTTTAGTAGACCAGGACTATCTATCTGAAGCACAATCCTATCTTGGAGACAATGTTGTTTATCTAGATATTCAGACAAATGATGCCTGGGCACGTGATACTGGTCCAACTATTCTCCTCAATGATCAAAGGGAAAAGTTGGCGGTAGATTGGTCTTTCAATGCCTGGGGTGGTGCTGTTGATGGTCTCTACCAAGACTATGAAGCAGATGACCAAGTAGCCAGTCGTTTTGCAGAAGTCTTAGATATACCTGTTTATGATGCCAAACCATTTGTACTGGAAGGCGGAGCTATTCATAGTGACGGTCAAGGAACCATTCTTGTCACAGAAAGCTGTTTGCTCAGTCCTGGTCGTAATCCTCACCTGACTAAAGAGGAGATTGAAGAGAACTTACTAGAGAGTCTTGGTGCTGAAAAAGTTATCTGGTTGCCTTACGGTATTTATCAAGACGAGACAAATGAACACGTCGACAATGTTGCTGCCTTTGTTGGTCCTGCAGAGCTTGTTTTAGCTTGGACGGACGACCAAGATGATCCTCAGTATGCCATGTCTGCAGCAGATCTAGCTCTTTTAGAGAAGGAAACCGATGCAAAAGGCCGGAGTTTCACCATCCATAAACTTCCAATCCCAGCTATTCATCAAGTAGTTACAGAGGAGGATTTGCCGGGCTATACTTATGAAGAAGGCGAAGAGGAGCGTTATGCAGGTGAAAGACTAGCAGCTTCCTATGTGAATTTTTATGTCGCCAATAAATCTATCTTAGTGCCACAATTTCAGGATGTAAACGACCAAGTAGCCTTGGATATTCTGACTCAGTGTTTCCCAGACCGTGAAGTTGTCGGAATTCCTGCAAGAGATATTCTATTAGGTGGTGGAAATATCCACTGTATTACCCAACAAATTCCAGAATAGGAGAAAAAGATGAGAAATGTAACGGTTGCAGCCATTCAGATGCAATGCGCCAAGGATGTGGAAACCAATATCCAAACAGCTGAACGCCTAGTTCGACAAGCTGCTGAGCAAGGAGCCCAAATTATTCTCTTGCCTGAATTATTTGAACGTCCCTATTTCTGTCAGGAGCGTCAGTATGACTACTACCAGTATGCCCAGTCGGTGACAGAAAATACGGCCATTCAGCATTTTAAAGGAATTGCCAAGGAGCTAAAGGTCGTTTTACCGATCAGTTTCTATGAAAAAGATGGTAATGTCTTATACAATTCTATTGCTGTCATTGATGCAGATGGAGAAGTACTGGGCGTTTATCGCAAAACACATATACCAGACGACCATTATTATCAGGAGAAATTCTTCTTTACACCTGGAAACACAGGCTTCAAGGTCTGGGACACTCGCTATGCCAAGATTGGTATCGGGATCTGTTGGGATCAATGGTTCCCTGAAACAGCCCGTTGCCTTGCTTTAAATGGCGCAGAATTACTCTTTTATCCAACAGCCATTGGTTCGGAGCCTATTTTGGATACAGATAGTTGTGGTCATTGGCAACGTACCATGCAGGGACATGCAGCAGCAAATATTGTGCCAGTTATCGCGGCTAATCGTTATGGTTTAGAAGAAGTCACTCCTTGTGAAGAAAATGGGGGGCAAAGTTCCAGTCTAAACTTCTACGGTTCATCCTTTATGACCGATGAAACAGGAGCTATTTTAAGTCAAGCCGAACGACAAGATGAAGCAATCCTCTTAACCACTTATGACCTTGACAAGGGAGCAAATGAACGCCTGAACTGGGGTCTCTTTAGAGATAGAAGACCAGATATGTATAAAGATATTGTCAGATGAAAAAGCCTATCGTAGGCTTTTTTCTATACATACTATAATAATTTTTTGATAATGTCCTAGGATTCTGATAAAATGGGGTATAAGAAGTTTTAAAATTTTAAATGACAGTTTTTTAAAATTAAAACATTTTGAGAGGTAAAATATGATTACAGGCGAATTAAAGAATAAGATTGATCAGCTTTGGGAAATGCTATGGACAGAGGGGAATGCGAATCCTTTGACCAACATTGAGCAATTGACTTATCTTTTATTTATGAAGGATTTGGACAGAGTTGAACTTGGACGAGAAAATGATGCTGAATTTCTAGGTATTCCCTATGAGGGAATTTTCCCAAAAGATAAACCCGAATATCGTTGGTCAACCTTTAAGAACTTAGGAGATGCCCAAGAAGTTTATCGTCTGATGTCACAAGAGATTTTTCCATTTATTAAGAATCTGAAGGGGGATACTGACGATACAGCTTTTTCACGTTATATGCGTGAAGCGATTTTTCAAATCAATAAACCTGCTACCTTACAAAAGGCGATAGCTGCTCTGGATGAGTTACCTACGGATATAAAAGATATTGGAGACATCTACGAGTATCTATTGTCAAAATTATCTCAGGCAGGGGCAAATGGTCAATTTCGTACTCCTCGTCATATCATTGATATGATGGTTGAGCTAATGCAACCGACAATTAAGGATATTATTTCAGATCCTGCCATGGGGTCTGCAGGATTTTTAGTTTCTGCAAGTCGCTACCTAGACCGAAGAAAAGAAGAGTGGCAAACAAATATTGACAGTGTAAAGCATTTCCACAATACTATGTTTCATGGGAATGATACGGATACGACAATGTTGAGACTTGGTGCTATGAACATGATGCTCCATGGGGTTGAAAATCCCCAAATTTGCTATCTAGACTCACTATCTCAAGATAATGAAGAAGCTGATAAATATACTCTAGTTTTAGCCAATCCACCTTTCAAAGGATCTCTTGATTATGATTCAACCTCTGGAGATTTGTTGGCTACGATTAAGACTAAGAAGACAGAGTTGCTTTTCCTTGCCCTTTTCTTACGCACTTTGAAGCCAGGTGGACGTGCAGCTGTTATTGTACCGGACGGTGTCCTCTTTGGTTCCTCTAAAGCTCATAAAGGGATTCGTCAAGAAATCGTTGAGCATCATAAACTAGATGCAGTTATTTCGATGCCAAGTGGTGTTTTCAAGCCTTATGCAGGAGTTTCAACGGCTATCCTTATCTTCACTAAGACTGGAAATGGTGGGACGGATAAGGTTTGGTTTTACGATATGAAAGCAGACGGTCTGAGTTTAGATGATAAACGCCAGCCTATCAACGAAAATGATATTCCAGATATTATTCAACGATTCCATCGATTAGAGAAAGAAACAGATCGTAAGAGAACAGACCAGTCCTTCTTTGTTCCAGTTGATGAGATTAAGGAAAATGATTTTGATCTGTCTATCAACAAATACAAAGAAATTGAGTATGAAAAAGTTGAGTATGAACCAACAGAAGTCATCTTAAAGAAAATCAATGATCTAGAAAAAGAAATTCAAGCTGGCTTAGCAGAGTTAGAAGAATTACTAAAGTAGGGAGATGCATGTATGAAAAAAGTGAAGTTGGGGGAAGTTTGTGAGATAAAAATTGGCAAGACACCAAATCGTTCTCAAACTTTATATTGGGGAGGTGACTATCCTTGGTTATCCATTTCAGATATGAAAGAGAAAATACTATGTACTACTAAGGAAAAAATAACTAAAGAAGCTGTCCAAAAAGAAAAAATGCAAATTGTTTCAAAAGGGACAGTTGTGATGAGTTTTAAGTTATCTATTGGCAAGGTTGGGATTCTTGCTGAAAATATGTACACAAATGAAGCAATAGCTAATTTTGTGGTAAAAAATAATAAGATGCTTTTTAATGAATATCTTTACTATGCACTACAAGGAATAAATTTTGATAGTTTAACAGACAGGGCTGTGATGGGGAAAACGTTAAACAAAGCAAAGTTGAATAACTTGTCTATTGTATACAACGAGCCTTTTATGCAACAGCAAATTGTTTTGAGATTAGATGGTGTTAACAAATTAATTGAATCTCGTAAACAACAACTATCTGAATTATCAAAACTCGTCAAATCCCGATATTTCGAGGAGGTGGTTGCATGACAATCCATTTTTTACAAAATATATTTGAAAAATCTATAAATGGTGAATGGGGTAATGAGGATAGTGGCAACGGAGAGGCAACAGCAGTAATTAGAACCTCAAATTTTCTAAATTCTGGAAGACTAAATCTAGATAATATTGTATGTCGTGATATTGATAAAAATAAAAACAGTGATAAAATTCTAAGAACAGGTGATATTATAATTGAAAAATCTGGAGGTAGTCCAAATCAACCAGTTGGACGTGTTGTATATTTCGATGTTACAGATCAAGATTATTTCACAAATAACTTTACTAGTATTTTAAGAGTTAAACCAGGATATAATTCTAAATATATATTTTATTTAATGAAATATCTCTATGACACAAAAAAGGTGTTAAAATTTCAAAATCAAACAACTGGCATTATTAATTTAAAGTTAACTGACTATTTAAATAAAACCAAAGTTAATATTGAAACTATAGAAAATCAAAATACGATTGTAGATATATTGGATAGGTTAGAGTATCAAATAATAAATAGAAATAAGCAACTTAGTGAACTCTCAAACCTTGTANAACAAAGCAAAGTTGAATAACTTGTCTATTGTATACAACGAGCCTTTTATGCAACAGCAAATTGTTTTGAGATTAGATGGTGTTAACAAATTAATTGAATCTCGTAAACAACAACTATCTGAATTATCAAAACTCGTCAAATCCCGATTTAACGAGATGTTTGGGGATCCTGTTTTGAATGAAATGGGTTGGGAAAAGCATAGATTATCAAAATTAACATTAAAAATTGGTTCAGGTGCTACACCTAGAGGAGGAAGAGAAAGTTATGTCAACGAAGGGATAGCGCTCATTAGAAGTATGAATGTATATGATGGTAAGTTTATTTTCAAAGATTTAGCTTATTTAACTAATGTTCAGGCTGAAAAATTAAATAATGTAATTGTTGAATCTGACGATGTTTTGCTGAATATTACAGGTGCATCTGTATCTCGTTGTTGTATTGTTCCACAAATTATTTTGCCTGCGAGAGTTAATCAGCACGTTTCTATAATTCGTTGTAAAAAGCACTTATTATCACCAATATTTTTAAATCAACTTTTAATAACTTCCGAGTTTAAGAGTTTGCTACAGAAAATAGGAGAAAGTTCAGGTGCTACTCGTCAAGCGATAACAAAAAATCAGATTGAAGAATTAACCATCCCCCTCCCCCCTCTTTCCCTCCAAAACGAGTTCGCAGACTTTGTGGCTCAGGTTGACAAATCACAATTGGCAATTCAAAAATCACTAGAAGAACTTGAAACTTTGAAGAAATCTCTCATGCAGGAGTATTTTGGCTGATATTCTGTCATTGTAATTACGGTAATTATTTGTTATAATACTTCAAAGGAGGAAATAAGATGGTTGTAAAAACAAGAAAACAAGGAAATTCAATCACCATTACCATTCCAAGTGAATTCAATATTCCAAGTGGTGTTAAATACGAAGCGAAATTGTTACCAAGTGGTGAAATTATCTTTACTCCCGAAGACTCTGGACATCAGATTTCTTATGTATCTGATGATGCCTTTGACTTAAATTTGGACAAAATTTTTGACGAATACGATGATGTTTTCAAAGCTTTGGTGGAAAAATGACAGTCTATCTGACAGAAATGCAAATTGAAAAAATCAATGCTTTAGCAATTGAACGGTATTCACCAAATGAAAAAATTCAAACAGTTAGTCCTTCTGCCTTAAATATGATTGTCAATTTACCAGAACAATTTGTCTTCGGTAAACCTCTTTATCCAACAATTTTTGATAAGGCAACGATACTATTTGTCCAATTGATCAAGAAGCATGTTTTTGCCAATGCCAATAAACGAACTGCTTTCTTCGTTTTGGTAAAATTTCTACAGTTAAATGGTTATCGTCTTTCTGTAACAGTTGAAGAAGCGGTAGATATGTGTGTAACTATCGCAGTAGAATCCTTAACAGATGAAAGGTTATCTAGCTACACCAAATGGATCTCTGATCATTCATTTAGAACTAATGGCCAAATTTAAGCTTAGATATTTAAATCCTATAAGTAAAAAATAGATAAACAGACAGTATTAGAATTCTGAAATACAGAAAACTAATATTGTCTCTTTTTATTGAAATAATGAAAGTGAGAAAATATGGAAACAAAAGTGACAATTATCATTCAAGAAATGCTACCCCTTTTAAACAATGCACAATTACTAGCATTGCGGGAGAGTTTAGAGCGCCATTTAGTGAGTAGTGTAAATCAACAGAAGTATACGAATAATTCCTTGTTAGCTTTATTTATTACTGCTAAACAGGTGGAGGGTTGTAGTGCAAAAACCATTCGTTATTATCAAAGGACCATTGAAAACTTATTTACAAGCATAAAGCAGTCTGTAACACAACTGACAACAGATGATTTGAGAAGTTATCTAGCACAGTATCAGTCAGAAAAAGATTGCAGTAAAGCAAATTTGGACAATATCCGACGCATCCTGTCTTCGTTTTTTGCTTGGCTTGAGCAGGAGGAATATATCATCAAAAATCCTATTCGAAGGATTAAAAAGATTAAGACCGAACAAACTGTGAAAGAAACTTATACTGATGAACATCTTGAAATCATGCGAGACAATTGTGAAAACTTAAGGGATTTAGCAATGATCGATCTACTAGCTTCAACAGGAATGCGCGTGGGAGAACTTGTGCAGCTGAATCGCTCAGATATTGACTTTGAAAATCGAGAATGTGTTGTATTTGGGAAAGGTAAAAAGGAAAGACCTGTTTACTTTGATGCTCGGACGAAAATCCATTTAAAGAACTATATCAATAGCAGAGAAGATAATCATCCAGCTCTTTTTGTTACCTTACTTGGAAAAGCCCAGAGACTTGGAATAGCTGGTGTTGAGATTCGATTAAGAAAGTTAGGTCAAAAGCTTGGAATACAAAAGGTCCACCCACATAAATTTAGAAGAACACTAGCAACAAAGGCAATTGATAAGGGAATGCCTATCGAACAAGTCCAAAAACTGCTAGGTCACAGCAAAATTGACACAACCTTAGCCTATGCTATGGTAAACCAAAGTAATGTCAAACATTCCCATCAGAAATTCATCTCTTAAGTGCAAATCCCGATATTTCGAGGAGGTGGTTGCATGACAATCCATTTTTTACAAAATATATTTGAAAAATCTATAAATGGTGAATGGGGTAATGAGGATAGTGGCAACGGAGAGGCAACAGCAGTAATTAGAACCTCAAATTTTCTAAATTCTGGAAGACTAAATCTAGATAATATTGTATGTCGTGATATTGATAAAAATAAAAACAGTGATAAAATTCTAAGAACAGGTGATATTATAATTGAAAAATCTGGAGGTAGTCCAAATCAACCAGTTGGACGTGTTGTATATTTCGATGTTACAGATCAAGATTATTTCACAAATAACTTTACTAGTATTTTAAGAGTTAAACCAGGATATAATTCTAAATATATATTTTATTTAATGAAATATCTCTATGACACAAAAAAGGTGTTAAAATTTCAAAATCAAACAACTGGCATTATTAATTTAAAGTTAACTGACTATTTAAATAAAACCAAAGTTAATATTGAAACTATAGAAAATCAAAATACGATTGTAGATATATTGGATAGGTTAGAGTATCAAATAATAAATAGAAATAAGCAACTTAGTGAACTCTCAAACCTTGTAAAATCCCGATTTAACGAGATGTTTGGGGATATTTTTGATAATCCACAGTCTAAATTAGAAGATCATACTGAGTTAAATCCTAATAAGAAGGAACTGCTAAACTTTAATGGTAATGTTTCGTTTTTACCAATGTCAAACGTTAGCGAAAATGGGAAAATTGATTTATCTATAAATAGAAATATCGATGATGTTCGTAAAGGATTTACTTTTTTTAAGGATAATGATGTAATTGTTGCAAAAATTACGCCTTGCTTTGAAAACGGGAAAGGTGCTCCAGTATTTGGACTATTGAACGGTGTAGGATTTGGTTCAACTGAATTTCATGTTCTTAGACCCAAGAATACAGTAAATACAGTATGGTTATACCATGTAACAATGCTTTCGAAATTTAGACTTGAAGGTGAGAGAAAGATGACAGGAAGTGGAGGACAGAGAAGAATTACCAAGGATTTCATTAATAATTTTAAGTTAAATATCCCCCCTCTTTCCCTCCAGAACGAGTTCGCAGACTTTGTGGCTCAGGTCGACAAATCACAATTTGCTTGTCAGAAGGCTATAAAACTGTGGAGAAATAGTTTGAAATCTAGTATAATATAGGTATCTATTTAATCAAAGTGAGAGAAAAATGGGAAATTTTGATTTTCTTTTAAATAACGAGGAGTATGGATCTTTTTCAAAGCCCTGTATAGAAGCTGAGAATATGATTGGGACATCTACTGTAGCGACAGCTTTCATGGCACGTCGTGCCTTGGAGCAGGCTGTTCATTGGATTTATAGCCATGATTCCTATTTGGAAGCCCCTTATCGTGCTACTTTGTCTTCATTGGTGTGGGATGATGACTTTAGAGAAATCGTAGATCCAGAGCTTCATAGTCAGATGGTTCTCTTGATACGTTGGGGCAATCATGCTGCTCATGGTGGGGAGATCAAGGAACGTGAAGCGATTTTAGCCTTACATCATTTGTACCAGTTCGTAAACTTTATTGATTACTGCTACAGCAATGAGTTTGTGGAACGTTTTTTTGACGAGAAGTTATTGCCAATTTCAGAGAATGTCAAGAAAAGAGAAACGCCACAAGCCATGGTGGAACTGCAAGACAGTTTACCTGTTATGCCTGACTTTCATGAACAAATGGCTGTACAGTCCTTGGAAGTCCAAGAGAATTATACAGAAAAACGTGAAACTGCTGCTCAACGGCAAGAGGTTTCCTTTTATATCGATCAGTTATCTGAGGCTGAGACGAGAAAACTCTTTATTGACATTGATTTACGCTTAGCAGGTTGGACATTTGAAGAAAATTGTCGAGTTGAAGTCGCTGTTAATGGACTGAAACACGGATCGGGAACAGGTTATTGTGATTATGTCCTTTATGGTAAAAATGGAAAGATTTTAGCAATTATTGAAGCCAAAAAGGCTGCAGTTAATCCAGAAGTCGGTGAAGTACAAGTTAAGGAATATGCTAAAGCGCTAGAGGAAAAAATAGGTTACCAACCGATTTGTTTTATTACAAATGGCCTCAAGCACTACATTCTTGATGGTGTAAATCGTCGCCAGGTTGCAGGATTCTATTCTCAAGAAGAATTGCAATTATTGATGGACAGACGACATTTGCAAAAACCACTGGAGGATATTTCTAGTAAAATCAGAGACGATATCTCTGGTCGATATTACCAGAAACATGCGATTGCAAGTGTTTGTGAGTCTTTTTCCAACAATCGAAGACAAGCTCTTTTGGTAATGGCAACTGGTTCTGGGAAAACTCGAACAGCAGTCTCTCTTGTTGATATCCTATCACGTCACAATTGGGTCAAAAATGTTCTCTTTCTAGCTGACCGAACATCTCTTGTAAAACAAGCCTATGATTCATTTAGGAAATTACTTCCAGATCTTTCGGTTTGTAACTTTTTAGAGGATAAAGCTGGGGCACGATCAAGTCGTATGGTGTTTTCTACTTATCCGACCATGATTGGAGCTATTAGTGATCAGGAAGAAGTCATTCAACGCCCTTTCACTGTTGGTCATTTTGATCTTATCATTATTGACGAGTCCCATCGCTCTATTTATCAAAAATACAAGGCCATTTTTGATTATTTTGATGCTAGAATCGTAGGCTTAACGGCCACACCTCGTCAGGATCTTGATAAAAATACTTATGGATTTTTTAACTTGGAGAATGGTGTTCCAACATACGCATACGACCTGGAAGAGGCTGTAAAAGATGGTTATTTAGTAGCTTATCATTCGATTGAAACTAAGTTAAAACTACCAACGGATGGTCTACATTACTATGATTTATCCCAAGACGAAAAAGAATATTTTGATAGCCAATTTGAAGATGGTAGTTCTGAGAAAGATATTGATCCTGAGGATTTTAATACCTCTATTTTCAATAGAAAAACAGTCAAAATTGTTCTAGATGAACTAATGACAAGAGGAATTCAGACAGCTTCAGGTGACGAAATTGGTAAAACTATTATCTTTGCTAAAAACCATCGACATGCTGAATATATCAGAGATATTTTTAATGAACGTTATTCAGAAAAAGGAAGCGACTATGCTCAGGTGATTGATTATAGTATTAAACATTATCAGACCTTGATTGATGATTTTAAAATTAAGGAGAAATATCCTCAAATTGCAATTTCAGTTGATATGCTTGATACAGGTATTGATGTCCCAGAGGTTGTCAATTTAGTCTTTTTCAAGAAAGTTCGCTCAAAAACAAAATTTTGGCAGATGATCGGTCGTGGTACACGCCTCTGTAAAGATTTGTTTGGACCTGATCAGGATAAGGAAAACTTTTTGGTATTTGATTATGGTGACAACTTTGAATACTTCAAAGCAGATCCTAGAGAAGGAAATGGACGTCATATTGTTCCCTTGGAACAGCGTTTGTTTAATATCAAGGTGGACTTGATTCATGAACTGCAGGATCTTCACTATCAAGAAAATCAGTTTGCTAGAGAATACCGTCAACAACTCGTCTCAGAACTTCATGAACGTATGGTGAGCTTAAATGAGTTAGACTTTAGGG
Organism: Streptococcus wuxiensis; assembly: GCF_040888245.1. Lineage (NCBI taxonomy): Bacteria > Bacillati > Bacillota > Bacilli > Lactobacillales > Streptococcaceae > Streptococcus > Streptococcus wuxiensis. The sequence continues at coordinate 379,877 of NZ_JBFNFE010000001.1, read as the reverse complement.
TTCGTATGGTCTTAGATACAGTTTATACTTACAGAAAGTTGGAAAATTGGCAAAATCTAACGACCGTCACAAGTGAAACAATCAAGAAAGATCTTTCTCCGCTTCTATTTGAAGAAAATAAAGAGGACGAGATGGCGAGACGATTTGATTTATGGTTGTTTCAGATACAGTTAGGACAACTGTTAGCTAAGCCAGCAACTGTCCATATATCTCAAGTTATGAAAACAGCTAAGGCTCTTGCCAGGGTTGGCAATATACCACAAGTTTTTGCACAGGCTGAAATTATCAGGAAAGTACAAGAACCTGAATTTTGGGAAGAAGTTAGTTTATCTGAGCTGGAAAAAATACGCCTTGCGCTTAGAGATTTACTACAGTTTTTGGATAAACCGGAACGCACTATATATTATGTCAATTTTGATGATCACATTCTTTCCACTGTCCATGATACTAAGCCATATTTACAAGTCAATGACCTGCGATCTTATAATGAAAAAGTTGAACATTATTTGAAAACTCATTTGGATGAGGAAGCAATTTCTAAATTGTATCATAACAAGAAGTTGATTGCACAAGATTTATTAGCATTAGAAACTCTATTGTGGGAAAAATTAGGAAGTAGATCTGACTATCAGCAGCACTATGAGAACAAGGCTATTCCTAGATTAGTTCGTGAGATTATAGGTTTGGATAGAGAGGCTGCTAATCAAGTATTTTCTAAGTTCTTATCAGATGAAAACCTTAATGCGAAGCAAATTTCCTTTGTAAAATTGATTGTCGATTATGTCGTTGAAAATGGATACATGGATAAGTCTATCCTGACACAAGAACCGTTTAAATCTTATGGATCCGTACAAGTACTATTTCAACATCAAATACCAATATTGAGGGATATTGTCCAAACGATTGACTTAATCAATAATCGCGCTGAAGAAGTAGCTTGAAAATAGAAAGAGAATCACCATGCAAACACAAGAAGAAATGAATGTTCTGGTACCTGAAAAACTTGCAGAAATTGAGCGTGATTATGATGTTACAGTTTTGTGGGCAATTGAGTCTGGTAGTCGCGCTTGGGGCTTTGAGTCTCCGGATAGTGATTTTGATGTGCGTTTTGTATACAAGCACAAGCAAGATTTTTATCTAAGCTTGAACGATCATCGAGATGTCATCGAACTACCAATTGACGATACATGGGATGTGAGTGGCTGGGATTTGGACAAGGCTTTAAAGTTGCTTTATAAGTCAAATCCAACCCTCTTTGAGTGGTTACAGTCGCCAATCGTTTACCAGCAAGACGAAGGCTTTATTGACCGTATCCGTCCGCTTGTCAGTCAGTATTTTTCCGAGAAAAAGATGCTCCACCATTACTTGAATACTGCTAGAACTCAAATGAATAAGTATCTTTCAGGAGATAAGGTCAAACCTAAAAAGTATTTCTATGCACTTCGTCCTATTTTAGCTTGTCGTTGGATTGAAAAATATCATTCTATTCCACCGATTTTGTTTGATGATTTGGTCAATGAATTGCTCCCTGATGAAATGAAAGACCATGTGTCTAGCTTACTTGATATAAAGGTAAAGGGACCAGAAGGCAAGGAAATTGAGCCGATAGAGCCAATTCAGGACTTTATCATCAAAAATATCCAAGAGCTGGATGACTACGTCCAAAGTGTTACAGAGGAAAAGAAAGACTGGAAAGCTCTCAATCAATTTTTCCTTGAAGAATTAGGTCGTGACTGAGGTTAATTATGGGAAAATGGACTTGTAGATGTGGTCAAGCAATGAACAACCACCAAGCACCTGATCCAAATGCTTATTCGGTTTATTCGGATGAGTTGCTTGAAGATATTTTTAACAATACTGACGAACATGATAGAATTTCCTATGAAGACATTTCAGAGGCTTCCTTCTATATGTGGAAGTGCCCAAATTGTGGTAGTTTTATGGTCTTTGGTGAAGAGGATAATAAAGATTGTTTCACTTTTTATGAGCGCCAGACCAGTGCAAAAGCTGAACCACTTTTTGATCCTGATCAGGAGTTGAATCTTGTAGTCGTTGAGTTTCAGGAAGGTGGAAATGGTTATACTTATATCTGTGATGATCCAAGTATTTATGTTGGACATGGTGTAATTGTACCAACTGGGAAGGAAAATATTGAAAAAATAGCTCTGGTAGTCCAGAAATATCACGCTTACCCAAGAGATATCACTTATCCCGTTGAAAAGTTAAAAAGGGTCATCCGTAGGTATTCTATTTTTGATTCCAAGACTTCAAAAATAGTTTGTAAAAATATACTTGAACATGGAAGAATTCTAAATGCTTGCTCGAAAAAACTAAAAATAGAGTCTAAACAAATTTACCATGCAATCAAAACTCCTCTAGGTTATTTTTGGTTGGAGTTAAATAGAATTCCAATTCCGATGAAAATCACACAAATTCAAGTTAAAGATAAAAGGTATCAGGTAGAGGGTGCCTTCTTCATTAAACCCACCAAGGTAAACTACAGAAAATTGTTAGAACTTGAATTATGTGCAGATTTTGATATTGACGCCTCTCGTTGGATTGATGTTCTATCAGACGAAAATGTTTGGGGAAACACCTGGGAATTGAATGGCCTTCAATTTGGAATTACTGCAGGAGAGTCCCCAGAATTTGAAGATGAAGTAGTTGCAAGAAAATTTAGCCGTATCCCACTTTATTATGACTGGCATCCAGAATTTGAAGATTATTATGGCTTCAGTATAGCCTGGAAAAAATACGAGTCTGATAGTGATTTGTCGATTGATTTCTATACAACATAAGCTGGGGGAGAATAAGCATGAATCAAGCCTGGGAATTATTGTTTGAAGGGAAGATTGAAGAGGCCAAGAAATTAGTCTCAAAAACTTTCTCGTTAGAAACTTGTAAGGATTATAGCCTTCTCAATTTGATGGGTTATATCAAGCTCTTTGAAAAAGACTATCAAGAAGCTTTGCTGATTTATCAAAAATATCTTGAAATAGCTATATCAAGTCAAGATAAAGAAAATGAACATATAGGCTATCACCAGTTAGCCATGGTTTATCGTGAAATGAATGACTATCAAACAGCTCTTAACTATATCGATAAAGAGCGAGAAATCATTGAAAAATCTTTTCCAGAGGATGCACTCAAATCTTCTGTCAATAATTATGAGCAAGGTTATTTACGATTAAAACTAGGGGAAATAGCAAAAGCAATCATGTATATGGAACAGTCCTTAAAGCAAGCATTACAAACAGATGATCTGATAGCTCAAGCTTGTTCCTATAGAGGTTTAGGTGAGATTTATTCTGCTGAATATTCAGAAGAATCGCAAGAGAATTTTTTACAAGCTATCGAACTTTTTGAAAAAGCTGGCGATCAGGTCGGAGCACGAGAAGTTAAAAACTTATTAAACAAGAAAAAGTAGCCCCATCAGGCTACTTTTTAAAATTCTTTGTAAACATAAGTATTGTCGAGTTTGTCTACTTTGATGAAGGACTGGACTTCAAGAGTTGGGAGGACTTGGTTGAGTTCTTTGTGATAGTGATTCCTAATCTTACCTTTGACTCTCACCCAGGTGTTATTTTCGTACTGATTAGTGTTTCCTGTAGTCAAAAGGCCAAAAACTCCTGAATCAGCGATACAGTGCATAATACCAAAGCGAAAAACAAATTGACTATTGGTATGATTTGGATCGTTGTAGATAAAACCAGTAAACTCTATTTCCTTACCTTCAAATTCATTTGGATAATCATAGATAGCTTCCATGACCTCAAGGTAATTTTCATCATTGATAACTATACTAGATTGAGCTAAGTATTTATCAGCACTCTTTCGAATAATATTTTCATGTGCTGTTTGTGAATAAAAGCGACTGGTATCCGGCTTAAGATACTGACTGCTCGTTCCTTCACTTGATTGGATTGCCTTGTCAGTTCCTTCCGACAAAGGGAAATAATATCCTTTTGCCGATACTGTTTGTGAATCCAGAGTGACAGTTTGAAAGGTAAATCCAACTAACAAGGGTAAACTTAAGAGGACAAAACTAGCAAGCTTAGCTGAAAAACTATGTAAGTGACTATGTTCTTTCAATCGCTTGAAGCAAATATAGGCTTGAACAATGGCTAGTAACAAAGATAAAATCATAGTAATATAAGCCAGATATGAGTAGTGGAGGTTTATATACTGATTGAGCTTACCTGATAGATGCAAATAAAGAGTTAAGATAAAATAACCAAATAAGATAAAAAATCGAATCATAGCATCACCCCGACTAGATAAGAATAGACAAGAACAACAAGAGTTACAATTGTCAAGAATTGCCAAATAAAGCGAGTTTTGAGATAATTCTTCATCATGAGGAGGTTCTTGACATCAAGCATGGGACCTATAACCAGAAAGGCAAGCACTGGAGCAAAGCCAAAACTTGATAGAAGAGAAGATCCGATAAAGGCATCCGCTTCACTACAGAGGGATAGTAGGAAGGATAAGACCATCAGAAGAACAATCGCAAGTAGTGGTGTTGCGCTGATGGATGTCAGGATACTAGTTGGAACATAGACTTGGACTATACTGGCAAAAAGACAGCCAAAAACCAAGTAACGCCCCATATCAAAGAATTCATCAATAGCTTGGATAAATAACTGAAGGATTTTTTGACTTTTACTCAAGTGAGAAAAATCATGCTCATGGCAAGCCAATCTGTTTTCTTTTTGGATAGGTCCCTCCCAGACAAAACCAAGAAAGATACCCAATATAGTAGCAACTAGAATCGCTCCCAAAGCTCTTAGAAGAACCATTTGAATTGAATTGCCAAAGGCTGAATAAGTCGCAAAAAGCACGATGGGATTGATGATAGGAGCGGTTACTAGAAAGGGAACAGCTGTATAGCTTGGAACTTTCTTTTCTAAAAAACGGTTGATGATAGGGACAATCCCACACTCACAAGAGGGAAAGAGGAAACCGATGAAGCTACCAAAAAAGATTCTCCCCAAACGATTTTTAGGGAGAAATTTATAAACCTTCTCAGGTGTGACATAGACTTCAATGGCACCAGAGATGATACTACCAATTAAGACAAAGGGTAAAGCTTCAATGATAATTGAAAGAAAAATGGCGCCAGCTTGTAGCACACTAGAAGGTAAATTTTGAAAGAGTGTCATCTATTTTTTCTTTTCTGCCTTATCTTTCTTTTCTTTGTCATCTGGAAATGTTACTTGCTTTAAATCAGGTAGTTTAGCGAATTCTTCGAACATCTTATCTAAGTCATCAGTTTTTGTAAATTTAACAGCCATAAGGCATACCTCGATTCTTTAAGTTAACACTATTATACTATTATTTCTAAGAAATAGTTGGATTTTAAAATAAACATGGCTTTTATCTTTATAAAGTTGAAATAAAGCAACAAATTAATGAAAACAAGCTTTCTTCCTTATGGTATAATAGTTTCATGGATAAAAAATATGAAAAAATTTCCCAAGACTTGGGTGTAACTTTAAAGCAGATTGATACTGTCTTGTCTTTGACAGCAGAAGGAGCAACTATCCCCTTTATCGCCCGTTATCGGAAAGATATGACTGGAAGTCTAGATGAGGTAGCCATTAAGGCTATTATCGACCTCGATAAGAGTTTAACTGCTCTAAATGATCGTAAGGAAGCCGTCTTAGCAAAAATCAAAGAGCAAGGCAAGCTAACAAAAGAATTGGAAGAAGCAATTCTAGCAGCTGAAAAACTCGCAGATGTAGAAGAACTCTATCTTCCCTATAAGGAGAAACGTCGCACCAAGGCAACGATTGCGCGTGAGGCTGGACTTTTTCCACTTGCTCGTTTAATTTTACAAAATGTTTCTAACCTAGAAAAAGAAGCAGAAGCTTTTGTCTGTGAAGGTTTCGAGACTCCTCAAGAAGCTTTGGCTGGAGCTGTAGACATCTTGGTTGAAGCACTATCCGAGGATGTTCATTTACGTTCAATGACATATCAAGAGGTACTTAGACGCTCTAAGATTACTTCTCAAGTCAAAGATGAGAGTCTTGATGAAAAACAAGTCTTTCAGATCTATTACGATTTCTCGGAAACAGTTGCCAACATGCAAGGTTACCGTACGCTTGCCCTTAATCGCGGTGAGAAGCTAGGCATTTTGAAAATTGGCTTTGAGCATGCGACTGATCGGATTCTATCTTTCTTTAGTGTTCGTTTTAAAGTTAAGAATGCCTATATTGACGAAGTTATTCAGCAATCTGTTAAGAAAAAAGTATTACCAGCTATTGAGCGTCGTATTCGCACTGAACTAACAGAGAAGGCAGAAGAAGGAGCTATCCAACTCTTCTCAGAAAACCTTCGAAATCTTCTCCTTGTTGCACCTCTTAAGGGGCGCGTGGTCCTTGGATTTGACCCTGCCTTTCGTACAGGTGCTAAGCTTGCGGTCGTAGATGCTACTGGGAAGATGCTGACAACGCAAGTCATTTATCCAGTCAAACCAGCTTCAGCTCGTCAGATTGAAGAAGCAAAGAGAGATTTGGCAGATTTGATTGGCCAATATGGTGTTGAAATCATTGCCATAGGTAATGGTACTGCTAGTCGTGAGAGTGAAGCCTTCGTCGCTGAAGTACTTAAAGATTTTCCTGAGGTCAGCTATGTCATTGTCAATGAAAGCGGGGCATCTGTCTACTCAGCTAGTGAACTTGCTCGTCAAGAGTTTCCAGAGTTAACTGTTGAGAAACGCTCTGCTATTTCTATTGCTCGTCGCTTGCAAGACCCACTTGCTGAGTTAGTTAAAATCGATCCCAAATCCATCGGTGTTGGTCAATATCAGCACGATGTTAGTCAGAAAAAATTGTCTGAAAGTCTTGACTTTGTTGTTGATACAGTAGTTAACCAAGTCGGTGTCAATGTCAATACAGCTAGTCCAGCCTTACTTTCGCACGTAGCTGGGCTTAACAAAACAATCTCTGAAAATATCGTGAAGTATCGTGAAGAAGAAGGCAAAATCACTTCACGCGCCCAAATAAAGAAAGTCCCTCGTTTGGGTGCTAAAGCGTTTGAACAGGCTGCCGGTTTCCTCCGTATCCCTGAAAGTAGCAATATCCTTGATAACACGGGTGTTCACCCAGAAAACTATGCTGCTGTTAAGGAACTCTTCAAACGTTTGGACATCAAAGACCTAAATGAAGAAGCACAAGCCAAACTCAAATCTATTTCAATTAAGGAAATGGCCCAAGAACTAGACCTCGGTCAAGAAACCCTTAAAGATATTATTGCAGATCTTTTAAAACCAGGACGTGATTTCCGTGATTCTTTTGATGCTCCAGTCCTTCGTCAGGATGTCTTGGATATCAAAGACTTAAAAGTTGGCCAGAAGCTTGAGGGCGTTGTTCGTAACGTCGTTGACTTCGGTGCCTTTGTTGACATTGGTATTCACGAGGATGGCCTGATTCATATCTCTCACATGAGCAAGAAATTCATCAAACATCCGAGTCAAGTCGTTTCAGTTGGTGATTTGGTAACCGTTTGGGTGAAGAAGATTGATGTCCAACGCGAAAAAGTAAATCTGTCGCTTCTTGCTCCAGATGAATCTAACTGATTACGTTAAACAAGTCTCTTTAGAAGACTTTGGGAAACCTTTCAAACACCAAGCTCAATGGAATTCTCGTCTACGGTCGACAGGTGGGCGATTCTTTCCGAAGGATGGGCATTTGGATTTTAATCCCAAAGTCTATCAAGAACTAGGTTTAGAGGCTTTTCGGAAAATTGTGCGTCACGAACTCTGTCATTATCATCTATACTATGAGGGCAAGGGGTATAAACATAAAGATGTAGCCTTTAAGAAACTGTTAAAAGAAGTAGACGGGCTCCGCTTTGTTCCTACCTTATCAAGTGTCAGTCAAACACCACTTCTAGTCTATATTTGTCAGACTTGTCGCCAAACCTATCAACGAAAGCGACGAATTGATACCAAACGTTATCGTTGTGGTCTCTGTCGTGGCAAACTCATTTTGCAAAATCCGCCTAAGGACTGATGCAAGCAGTTTTTATTTCATGTTATACTTATTACAAGAATACCGAAAGAGGTACAAACTATGAATAAAAATTTTTACAAAATGAGACGAAATCGTATGATATCGGGAGTACTTGCTGGACTCTCTGATAAATGGGACCTTGATGTTACTCTTGTGCGCTTCATTTTTGCTATCTTTACAATCGCAAACTTCGGACTTGGAATCATCATCTACATCATCCTAGCCTCTATCTTGCCAACAAAAGAAGATATCGAAGCTGAAATGTACGGAACAGGACCACGTAAGATGAAAGAGGCTGAACCAATTAATGATAATGAAGGTTGGTTTTGGTAGTTTCTCTTAATTGTTTATGTTTGGATAATAAAAAAGATACCGTACGGTATCTTTTTTAAATACTAAACAACTGACCCAATAGATAGGTCACTCCCATGGTTAACAAACCGATACAAAGGTTACGAATCATAGCTGTTTTGGTTGGGGCTTTTCCGAGTTTGGCACTGGTGTAACCTGTAATCAATAAAGACATCGCAACGATAAAAACAGTAGCAGGGATTCGATAGTCACTTGGAAAGATGGTAATGGAAAGCATTGGTGGTAAACTACCAAGAACAAAAGCGATGAAGCTAGATGCTGCAGCATGCCAAGGATTGGTAAACTCTTCATACTCGATTCCGTATTTTTCTTCAACTAAGGCTTTAAGTGGATTTTTAAGAAAAGCTTTATTGACTAAAAGTTGAGCTGAAGTTTCACACTCACCATTTTGAAGATAAGCAGCATAGAGAGATTTCTTTGCAGCCTCGATATCCTTATCCAAAAGTAATTGCTCTCGAGCTACAGCGGCCTCTTCAGTGTCTTTTTGAGTGGATACTGAAACATATTCACCTCCAGCCATAGAGAAGGCACCTGCTAAGATGGCAGCCAAACCCGAAAGAAAGATTATCCAGATATTACTGGTTGCACTGGCAACCCCGATAACAACTCCAGCGATGGAAATGATCCCGTCATTGGCTCCGAGCACACCAGCACGTAAAATATTTAAACGACCAGCGAAGTTTGAATCAATTTCATGTGTAATTTCTGACATAGTCTTCTCCTTTTTATCCATTATAAAGTATAGAAATAGCGAATACAAACTTTTTAAACTATCTGAAAAAAGTTTTTCAATTCTAATAAATGCCATAGCTATTGCTTATGATAATATATAACAAAGTTGTATTTGTAACTGAATGCCATAGATGATACAATTAATTTAATGAAATCTTTGGAGGTCTGATGATGACTCGTGAATTTAAATTTGAAACTCTTCAATTGCATGCAGGACAAGTGGTAGATGCTACTACCAAGTCTCGTGTTGTACCAATTTATCAAACAACATCTTTTGTATTTGAAGATACACAGGAGGGTGCAGACCTTTTTGCCCTTCAAAAAGCTGGAAATATCTATACTCGTATTACCAATCCAACAACTTCAGCCTTTGAAGAGCGTATTGCAGCGCTAGAAGGCGGAGTAGGTGCACTTGCCACAGCTTCAGGAATGGCAGCTCTTACTTATACTATTCTTGGACTTGCTCACGCAGGTGACCATGTTGTTGCAGCTTCAACTATCTACGGTGGTACCTTTAACCTGTTGAAAGAAACCCTTCCTCGATACGGAATTACCACAACATTTGTAGATATTGATCATTTAGAAGAGGTGGAAGCAGCGATTAAAGACAATACAAAACTTGTTTTGATTGAAACTTTGGGTAATCCAGTTATCAACATTCCTGATATCGAAAAAATAGCCGAAATTGCTCATAAACACCAAATTCCTTTAGTTTCTGACAATACATTTGCAACGCCTTATCTTATCAATGTCTTTTCACACGGTGTAGATATCTCGGTTCACTCGGCGACTAAATTTATCGGTGGACACGGTACAACTATTGGCGGTGTCATTGTTGATAGTGGTAAATTTGACTGGGCTACTTCAGGGAAATTCCCTCAATTCGTCAATGAAGATCCAAGCTACCATAATTTAAGCTATACTCGAGATGTAGGTGCTGCAGCCTTTATCGTTGCTGCTCGCGTGCAATTGCTTCGCGATATGGGAGCTGCCCTTTCACCATTCAACTCATTCTTGCTCCTACAAGGTCTTGAGACACTATCTCTCCGTGTTGAACGTCATGTTCAAAATGCTGAGAAAATCGTTGATTTCCTTGTGAACCATCCAAAAGTTGAAAAGGTCAATTATCCAAAATTAGCTGATAGCCCTTACCATGCCTTGGCGGAGAAATATTTACCAAAAGGTGTTGGTTCAATCTTTACCTTCCACGTTAAAGGCGGAGAAGCAGAAGCTCGTAAGGTGATTGATAGCTTAGAAATCTTTTCAAACCTTGCAAACGTAGCAGATGCCAAATCATTGGTCGTTCATCCAGCAACTACAACTCATTCTCAATTGTCTGACTCTGATCTAGAAGCAGCAGGAGTAACTAAAAATCAAATCCGACTTTCAATCGGTCTTGAAAATGCTGATGATTTGATTGAAGATTTGCGTCTTGCACTTGAAAAAATCTAAAAATAACTAGTTTTTATCGAATTAAGCATCCTTCTCACGAATAATAAAGTGAGGAGGATTTTTATGTATAGTATTTCATTTCAAGAAGATTCGCTTTTACCAAGAGAGAGACTAGTAAAAGAAGGAGTAGAAGCGCTCAGCAACCAAGAATTACTGGCAATATTACTAAGGACAGGCACAAAACAGGCCAATGTTTTTGAAATAGCACAGAAGGTCTTAAATCAGCTGACATGTTTAACTGACCTAAAAAAAATGAGTCTACAGGAATTGCAGACTCTATCGGGTATTGGACGTGTTAAGGCTATCGAATTACAAGCCGTTATTGAATTAGGCTACCGTATCCATAAAAGGGAAACAGTGAAAATGGAGAGTATTCTTAGCAGTCGTAAATTAGCTAAAAAGATGCAGTCTGAGCTTGGAGATAAAAAACAAGAGCACCTAGTGGCGATCTATCTAAATACTCAAAATCAAATCATTCATCAGCAGACTATTTTTATCGGGTCTGCCACGAGAAGCATTGCTGAACCGAGAGAAATTCTCCACTACGCTTTGAAGCATATGGCAACATCTGTGATTCTGGTTCATAATCATCCATCAGGAGCAGTAGTTCCTAGCCCCAATGATGACCATGTTACGAAGCTTGTTAAAGAAGCCTGTGAATTAATGGGATTGGTCTTATTGGACCATTTAATTGTCTCTCATTCTGATTATTTTAGTTACCGTGAGAAGACGGACTTGATATAGGATTATTTTTTGAAGTTTAGGGGACCCTGCTCAAACGCTTGTAAAGCATAGGATTCAACTTCGTTCATAACAATTTTAGGAAGAGGATCAATTGTAGGGACTAGCAACTTTTCTTGCACGATAAAGTCAATAATAGCATTGAAGTCTTCAATTTTATAATACTTTTTTGAGTGGATCAAGATATCTCTGTAAAAAACAAGCGAAGAACGAAATCTGCCTTTAAATTTAGCATCTGCCTTTTTACAAAATGGTTTTGCCTTTTTAGACATTTCTTTTAGTTCTTTTTTTTGTCTTTTAGTGAGAGTTTGTCGAGATACTCTTTATTCTTAGAAAATGATTGGTAACTTTCTGCCGTTAAAAGTCTGTATAGATTAGAAAGTTGAAAATAAACTTCTATTTTCTTTTCCTTATAGGTTGAGAAATGGTCAATTTCCTTGCTCTTAATAGATGAGAAAACATTAACATCTAAATCTCTCAAAAGCTCATGAGTAGAAGGTGGGGTAAGTTCATTCATAATTAATTAGCTAATTTATCGAAATTATAATTCATTGACGACATAGTCGAAAAGTGTTTTATCTTTGGGGCGATTTTCAAAAAGAAATTCGGGATGCCATTGAACACCAAGATAAGGGAAGCCGTCCGTAGTTGTAACAGCTTCGATAATACCATCTTTAGGATCATGTGCTACAACCTTAAGATTAGGAGCTAAATCTTTGATGCTCTGATGGTGGAAAGAATTGATATGAGAGATTTCTCCATAGATTTCTCTTAGAATAGTATCTGGTTCGGTGACAAGTCGCTGAGTGGTGTATTCAGCGGAAGTATCTTGCCAATGATCTTCGATATCTTGATAAAGAGATCCGCCCATGGCTACGTTAAAGAGCTGAGTACCACGACAGACAGAAAAAATTGGTTTATTTTGTTTAAGGGCTTCTTTGATAAGTGCTAGTTCAAAAATATCCCTTTGAAGGTGGTAGTCGTCGCTATCAATAGCTTTTGGCTCACCATAGTATTTAGGATCAACATTTTGCCCACCAGTTAAAATAAGTTTATCAATTAAACTAATGTAGTAACTGGCCATTTCTTCATCACCAATTGGTAGGATAATGGGGATACCTCCAGCTTTCTTAACTCCTTCAACAAAGCCTTTTGCAGCATAACTCATCATAAGATCATCATCTGGATGCGGGGTTTCATTTCCTGTAATCCCAATAACTGGTTTTTTCATAAATCAATTCGCTTTCTAATCCTCTTTTCGCATGAAATAGAGGAGGGTTTGAAGTTCGCTAGTAAGATCGACATACTGAACAACTACGTCTTTAGGAAGATGTAGGTGAACAGGAGAAAAACTGAGGATACCTTTGATACCAGCATCAACCAAAAGTTCCGCAACTTCTTGAGATTTAACACTAGGAACAGTAAGAATAGCAGTTTTAACATCACTATCCTTAATTTTATCCTTTATTTGAGAGATTCCATAGATTGGAACACCGTCGGGTGTCTTGGTACCAACCTCAGGATGATCATCTAGGTCAAAAGCCATGATGATTTTCATTTTATTACGCTCATGAAAGCGGTAATGGAGGAGGGCATGTCCCATATTTCCAATACCCACAAGCATAACATTGGTAATAGAATTATCATTTAAAAGATCAGCGAAAAAGTTCATAAGCTTTTTGACATCATAGCCAAATCCACGACGTCCAAGTTCGCCAAAGTAAGAGAAGTCACGACGAACAGTGGCAGAATCAATTCCAATCGCTTCTGCAATTTGTTTGGAATTAGCTCTTTCAATTTTCTCGGCATTAAATCTTTTAAAAATACGGTAATAGAGAGAAAGTCTCTTTGCTGTTGCTTTAGGAATAGCAGACTGTTTTTCTTTCACAAAATCACAACCTTTCTATCTACTATTTTATAGAAAGCTTGTGAAAATTGCAACAATAATGAAAAAAAACTAAGAAAAATCTTAGTTTATCTTCGTTTCGTGGTAAGTTCTTAAAAAGCGGTAGAGGTTACCTAGAAGTCCTTGATAGATTTCAACTCCATCATGTGTTAATGAAGTAATATGAGTAGTATCAGGGAGAGTTACACAACCCGATAGAGAGAGCATAAGAGCTTCATAGTCTTCATATTCTTGCACACGCTCTACTTGATAGGAGTCCTTGTAAGTTAATCGAAACATAATGACCTTCTATCTTTCGCTTTTTGTAAATACGCCACGTTCAACCAAGCTATCCATCAAAAAGTAAAATTTCTCTTGGTGGATATGAGTTTCTTCTGATTTGAAGATATCAACTAAACGTAGACCAAATTTATCAGTGATATTGATTTTTACACCAGTTAAGTCTTTGTTGATGATAATCTTAAGTTGGAATCCTTCTCCGCTATTTGGAACTTTTTCAAGTAGACGCGTTAATTCATAGTTACCAACTTTAGTTTCAAAAAAAGTATTATCTTTAAGCGTAAATTTTTTAACAGTTGGACTAAGTGTGTATTCGTAACGACAATTTTTAAGTTTAATCGTTTGTTCAAATGCCATTAAGTTTATCCTCCGATGATATTTTTAAGAGTTTTAGCAAGAGTTATCATTTCTTGTTCTGTATTTTGAGGTGAAATGCTGACGCGTACAGACTCGTGTAAGCGAGGAGATTCTTCTCCGTAGAAGGCTTGAAGAACATGACTGACCTGAACAACACCAGCTGTACAAGCAGAACCTGTTGAAATAGAAATACCTTCAAGGTCTAAACGAAGTAGTAGTAGATCGTTGCGTTGTCCCGGAAATCCGATATTTAGGACATAAGGGAGTTGCTCTTTACCTTGATTGAGATAATAGGTTGATCCAGCCATTTCAGTTAGAAAAACTTTCTGTAGTTTTTGAACTTTATTAAAATTAGCCTCTAGATGATCTATATCGTCCTTAAGAGCTGCAACCATACCTATAATTGCGGGAAGATTTTCTGTCCCTGCTCTTTTTTTCTGTTCTTGATCTCCACCATGTAGGTAAGGATCAAAATCTGTAGAAGCAGCGTATAGGAAACCGATACCCTTTGGACCGTGAAATTTATGAGCAGAAGCACTGAGGAAATCTATTCCTAGTTCTTCAGGAAGAATCTCTAGCTTCCCGACAGCTTGAACAGCATCTACATGATAAGCTGCTGAATGGACTTTTAAAATCTGCCCAATTTCATCGATTGGTAAAAGAGTACCTGTTTCATTGTTAACATACATAGTTGAAACGAGAATAGTATCTTCACGCAGTGCATTTTTGACTTGATCTGCAGTGATTTCTTGATTGTCGGGTTTTAAAATAGTCACTTCAAACCCAAAATTTTCCACCAGATATTCAATTGGTTCAAGCACAGCGTGATGCTCGATAGCAGTAGTAATAATGTGTTTCCCGCGATTTTGATGACGAAGACAGTAGCCAATAATAGCTGTATTATTACTTTCTGTACCACCAGAAGTGAAGAAAATGTGTTGGGGCTTTGTACCTAGTATACCTGCTAACTCTTGACGGGCTTCACGTAATAATTTTCCTGCTTGACGCCCATGACTGTGAATACTAGAAGGATTGCCATAAATTTCTTGCATGACTTGAGTCATTGCTGAGATAGCTGCTGAAGACATAGGAGTCGTTGCAGCATTATCCAAATAAATCAAAAATTCACCTAATTTCTATTTAAATAGTGGACTAACTGGTTTTCTTTCGTGAATACGAACCATTGCATCACCAATCAATTCGCTAGCAGTAATGTATTGTACGTTTTTAGGTTTTTTACTTTCTGTCAATACAGAATCTGTAACCAAGATTTCCTTGATATTAGTTGCATCCAGTAAGTCTGCAGCACCGTCAACGAAAAGTCCATGACTTGATACTGCGTAAATGTCAGTTGCTCCGTCGCGCTCTAAGATCTTAGCGGCTTCAGAGAAGGTACGACCAGTGTTAAGAATATCATCGATTAAGATTGCTTTCTTACCTTCAACCTCTCCGATAATGTAACCTTGGCTACGTTCAGAATCATCTTGAGCATAGTCAATGATAGCAATCGGAGCATCAAGGTATTCAGCAAGGCTACGAGCACGCTTTACACCTGAGTTTTTAGGGCTGACAACAACCACATCTGGACCAGTTAAACCTTTATCAATGTAGTGTTTTGCAAATAGCGGAATTGTATAGAGGTTATCTACAGGAATATCAAAGAAACCTTGTACCTGAACAGCATGAAGGTCCAGTGTCAATACACGACTAACCCCAGCTTTTACTAACATATTTGCAACAAGTTTAGCTGTAAGAGGTTCGCGAGAGGAAGCAATACGGTCTTGACGAGCATAACCAAAATAAGGCATGACAACATTGATTGTATTTGCACTAGCACGAACACAGGCATCAACAGTGATTAAAAGTTCCATCAAATGATTGCTAACAGGATAAGAAGTAGACTGGATGATATAAACATCATAGCCACGAACACTTTCTTCGATGTTAACTTGGATTTCACCATCTGAAAATTGACGTGATGATAATTTTCCAAGCGGAACACCTGCAGCATCCGCAATTTTTTGAGCAATTTCATGATTTGATGAAAGTGAAAAAAGCTTCATATTCTTTGTATCTGACATTGATAAACCGTCCTCTATAAACTATGTGAATCAGTAAAAGAAAACATTTTATTAACAACTGTAGTCCATTACAGATTCTATTATTTTTTATCCCTTCTATTTTATCAAAAAAAGAAGATAATTTCAGTATTTTTTCATATTTTCTATAAATCTCACTAATTTAGAAGGAGCTTTCTTGTATTCGATATCATTTGCCTGTAAAAACTCCTGAAAATCAAGACTTCCTTGGTCTCCATTTTCGACTTCCAACTCTAGTTCATAATCAACAACATTAAAGTATCTGCTTTGATCAAGGGCCATGAGCCCAATAGACGTCTCTTTCTCATAACGAACAGTAGTTAAACAACCTAAGACAACCCAGCCACTTGGTGAAACACCTCGATTTGATAACTCATCAAAAATCAATCCTTGAGGGAGTTTGCATTCTTCAAGACAAGCATTGGCTTCCTCAAGAGTGAGGGCTTGATTGTATTCCATATTTCCAACTGTTTGAGGGATTTTTATGGTTAATTCGGCACTATTTTCAAATGTACGAATGCGCATGGCAATCTTATGTTGACGAAGATAAAAATCAGGTGTATCTAAGTAGTAATTTTTTTGTGTAATTGGTGTAATTTCTGAAAACTGACCTTGCAATCTCTGATATTCTTCTTTACTGAGAAGTGTTTTCATTTCAATTTCTAAATGTTTCATTTTTTCAACCTTTTCTTTATATTTGAAAGCGATTTATGGTATAATAAGCATTGTATTTATTGTATATGATTTTCATGAGAAAATCAAAAACTAGATAAATTAAACTTCATAGAGAATTGGACGTAAGAGTTATATGATTACAGAATGGGAAGAATTTTTAGATCCTTACATTCAAGCTGTCGGAGAATTAAAAATAAAACTCCGAGGAATCCGAAAACAATATAGAAAACAAAACCGACATTCTCCAATCGAGTTTGTCACGGGTCGGGTTAAACCGATTGAAAGCATCAAAGAAAAAATGGCACGCCGGGGTATTGGCTATGACACGCTTGAACAAGATTTGCAAGATATTGCAGGTTTACGTGTCATGGTACAATTTGTAGACGACGTAAACGAGGTTGTTTCTATCCTTCGTAAAAGACAGGATATGAGAGTTGTTCAAGAACGTGATTACATTACTCATCGAAAGGCTTCGGGTTATCGTTCTTACCATGTGATTATTGAGTATACGGTTGATACGATTTACGGTGCAAAAACTATTCTAGTTGAGATTCAAATTCGTACCTTGGCTATGAACTTTTGGGCTACAATCGAACATTCGCTCAACTATAAATACCAAGGAGATTTCCCAGAAGAAATCAAGGAACGACTTGAGATTACAGCCAGAATTTCACATCAGCTTGACGAAGAAATGAGTAAAATACGTGCTGATATCCAGGAAGCACAAGCGCTCTTTGATCCTTTGCACAGAAAGTTAAATGACGGGGTAGGAAACAGTGACGATACCGATGAAGAATACAGGTAAACGAATTGACCTAATTGCCAACCGTAAACCTCAGAGTCAGAAAGTTCTATTCGAGTTAAAAGAACGATTAAAGAAGAATAATTTTATCCTGAATGATAAAAATCCAGATATCGTCGTCTCTATTGGTGGAGATGGGATGTTGTTGTCTGCTTTTCATAAGTATGAAAACCAACTGGATAAGGTTCGTTTTGTTGGGGTTCATACAGGACATTTAGGTTTTTATACGGATTATCGTGATTTTGAGTTGGACCAATTGGTTACAAATTTACAGTTGGATAATGGTGCTCAAGTGTCTTATCCACTCTTAAGTGTCAAAATATTTCTCGAAAATGGTGAAGTCAAGTCTTTTCGAGCACTAAATGAAGCTAGCATTCGTCGAGCGGATCGTACTATGGTTGCTGATGTCATTATTAACCATGTTCCCTTCGAACGCTTTCGTGGTGACGGCCTAACAGTTTCAACGCCGACTGGAAGCACTGCTTATAATAAATCACTTGGTGGAGCAGTACTGCACCCGACTATAGAGGCCCTACAATTGGCTGAAATTGCTAGTTTGAACAACAGAATCTACCGCACACTAGGTTCATCAATTATTGTTCCTAAAAAAGACAAGATTGAACTAATACCAACACGAAATGACTATCACACAATCTCAATCGATAATAGTATTTATTCTTTCCGAAATATTGAGAAAATAGAGTATCAGATTGATCACCACAAGATTCATTTTGTAGCCACGCCAAGCCACACTAGTTTTTGGAATCGTGTTAAAGATGCCTTTATTGGTGAGGTGCACGAATGAGGTTTCAGTTTATTGCCGACGAACATGTCAAGGTAAAAACCTTTTTAAAAAAACACGAAGTTTCAAAAGGGTTACTTGCCAAGATTAAGTTTCGAGGTGGTGATATTCGAGTAAACGGGCATCCGCAGAATGCAACCTATCTCTTAGATATCGGAGATGAAGTCGTCATTGATATTCCGCCAGAGGAAGGATTCGAGACACTTGAAGCAATTGATTATCCTCTAGATATTCTATTTGAAGATGATCATTTCTTGATTATCAACAAACCCTTTGGAGTCGCTTCGATCCCTAGTGTCAATCATTCCAATACCATTGCCAACTTTATTAAGGGCTACTATGTAAAACAAAACTATGAGAATCAGCAGGTTCACATCGTTACGAGGCTTGATAGAGACACCTCTGGTTTGATGCTTTTTGCTAAACACGGCTACGCACACGCCAGATTAGATAAGCAGTTACAAAAAAAGGCAATCGAAAAGCGTTATTTCGCTCTTGTCAAGGGAGATGGGTATCTGGAACCTCAGGGAGATATCATAGCGCCAATAGCTCGAGATGAAGATTCCATCATTACCAGGCGAGTAGCAAAGGGCGGGAAATATGCTCACACTTCCTATAAAATAGTGGAATCATATGGGAATATCCATCTAGTTGATATTCGTCTTCACACTGGTAGAACTCATCAAATTCGAGTACATTTCTCGCATATAGGGTTTCCATTGCTAGGAGATGATCTTTATGGGGGAAGTTTAGAGCATGGTATAGAACGCCAAGCTCTACATTGCCATTACTTATCGTTTTATCATCCTTTCTTAGAAGAGCGGTTAGAGCTGGAAAGCCCACTGCCGGATGATTTCGACACACTTATAACACAGTTATCAAATAATAAATTATCTTAAAAGGAGTCAAAACTCATGGAAGTTTTTGAAAGTTTGAAGGCCAGCTTAGTTGGTAAAAATGCACGCATCGTCCTACCTGAAGGTGAAGAACCACGTATCCTTCAAGCAACGAAGCGCTTGGTAAAAGAAACAGAAGTTATCCCTGTACTATTAGGAAATCCTGACAAAATTAAAATCTATCTTGAAATTGAAGGAATTACAGACGGTTACGAAGTTATTAATCCAGAAAATTACCCACAATTTGAAGAAATGGTAGCTTCTCTTGTTGAACGTCGTAAAGGAAAAATGACAGAAGAAAAAGCGAGAGAAGTACTCAGCAATGATGTTAACTACTTTGGTGTTATGTTAGTTTATATGGGCTTGGTTGATGGTATGGTTTCAGGAGCTATTCACTCTACAGCTTCAACAGTTCGTCCAGCTCTTCAAATCATTAAGACTCGTCCGAATGTGAGCCGTACATCAGGTGCCTTTCTTATGGTTCGTGGCACTGAACGCTACTTGTTTGGTGACTGTGCTATCAACATCAACCCAGATGCTGATGCTCTAGCTGAAATTGCTATTAACTCTGCTATCACTGCTAAAATGTTTGGTATTGAACCTAAGATTGCTATGCTTAGCTATTCAACTAAAGGCTCAGGTTTTGGTGAAAGTGTTGATAAGGTTGTTGAAGCAACTAAAATCGCACACGACTTGCGTCCAGACCTTGAAATTGACGGTGAATTACAATTCGATGCTGCCTTCGTTCCGGAAACTGCAGCTCTTAAAGCTCCTGGAAGCAACGTAGCTGGACAAGCTAATGTCTTCATCTTCCCTGGTATTGAAGCGGGTAACATTGGTTACAAGATGGCAGAACGTCTTGGTGGATTTGCTGCTGTTGGACCTGTTTTGCAAGGCCTTAACAAACCAGTAAATGATCTTTCGCGTGGATGTAACTCTGACGATGTTTACAAACTAACTCTGATTACTGCATCGCAAGCTATCCATCAATAATCATTTTATCCCTCTTTTCCTCTTGGTAAAGGGGGATTTCCCTTTTTAAAAGACACAATTCACCTGCAAAAATAGCCAAAATATGGTAAAATAGTCAGTAATCATCTATGTTTTTTAGAATAAGTTTGTATGAAGAAAAGGAAATAAAATGGCAACTATTCAATGGTTTCCTGGACATATGTCCAAAGCACGACGTCAGGTTCAGGAAAATTTAAAATTTGTTGATTTTGTGACAGTTTTAGTAGATGCACGTTTGCCCTTGTCTAGCCAAAATCCAATGCTGACTAAAATCATCGGGGACAAACCAAGACTATTGATTCTAAACAAGGCAGATCTTGCAGACCCTGCATTGACAAAAGAGTGGCGTCAGCATTTTGAATCACAGGGGGTTCAAACACTCGCTATTAATTCTAAAGAGCAAATTACGGTAAAAGTCGTGACAGATGCTGCTAAGAAACTCATGGCGGATAAGATTGCTCGTCAGAAAGAACGTGGTATTCAAATTGAAACCTTGCGTACCATGATTATTGGAATTCCAAACGCAGGAAAATCAACTCTGATGAACTGTTTAGCTGGTAAGAAAATTGCTGTAGTTGGTAATAAACCGGGTGTCACAAAAGGCCAACAATGGCTTAAAACCAATAAGGATTTAGAAATTTTGGATACTCCTGGTATTCTCTGGCCAAAATTCGAAGATGAAACCGTTGCTCTTAAACTTGCACTTACAGGAGCAATCAAGGATCAGTTACTTCCAATGGATGAGGTAACGATTTTCGGTCTCAATTACTTTAAAACGCATTATCCTGAAAAGCTTCAAGAACGATTTAAACAAATGAATCTGGACGATGAGGCTCCAGAAATTATCATGGATATGACGCGTATCCTTGGTTTCCGTGATGATTACGATCGTTTTTACAATCTCTTTGTCAAAGAAGTTCGTGATGGAAAACTGGGTAACTATACCTTAGATACATTGGATGATCTCAATGGCAACGATTAAAGAAATCAAAGAAGCATTAGCAAAGATAACTGAACTTGAAAGTCCCTTATTTAAGGAATTTGAAAAAGATTCTCGTTCAGGTGTACAAAAGGAAATTGAAAAGCGTAAAAAAGCCCTTCAAGCTGAAATTGATGAAAATCTCCGCTTAGAAGCCATGCTTAGCTATGAAAAAGAGCTTTACGAGAATGGAATAAGCTTCATTGCTGGAGTTGATGAAGTTGGTAGAGGTCCTCTAGCTGGACCTGTCGTTGCTGCAGCAGTCATTCTGCCCAAAAATTGTAAAATTAAAGGTTTAAATGACAGCAAAAAAATTCCTAAGAAAAAACACGAGGAGATTTTTCAGGATGTCAAAGAGAATGCCCTAGCAATCGGTATTGGGATTATGGACAATCATGTCATTGACCAAGTCAATATCTATGAAGCGACGAAACTAGCTATGAAAGAAGCTATCTCTCAACTTGAACCTCAGCCAGAACATCTTTTGATTGATGCTATGAAGTTGGACTTGCCGATTTCTCAGACATCCATCATCAAAGGGGATGCCAACTCCTTATCTATTGCAGCAGCTTCGATTATAGCTAAAGTTACTAGAGATAAGATCATGGCAAACTATGACCAAGAATTTCCAGGTTATGATTTTTCTCAAAACGCTGGCTATGGAACTGCTAAGCATCTAGAAGGAATTGAAAAGCACGGTGTCACACCCATTCATCGCACCAGTTTTGAACCGATTAAAACACTTGTTGCGTCAAGTAAAGATAAGAATTGAGAGGGAAAATTATGGGAGAACAGTCGGAAACACTTAGTTCCAAGAAAGAATTTGCCTTTGCGTCAAGTACAATTCTATCTCAAGTAGGGCGAGGAATTATCGTTGGATTAGTTGTAGGCCTTATTGTTGGGTCTTTTCGATTTTTGATCGAAAAAGGCTTTCATATCGTTCAAGGATTTTATCATGACCAAGAGAATCTGATATGGAATCTATTGATTATTTTCCTTCTTTATCTTTTCATATGCTGGCTTAGTGCCAAATTAACACGTTCAGAAAAAGATATCAAAGGTTCTGGTATTCCTCAAGTTGAAGCGGAGTTAAAAGGTCTCATGTCTCTCAACTGGTGGAGTGTCCTCTGGAAGAAATATATTCTAGGTATCTTGGCCATTGCGAGTGGGCTCATGCTCGGGCGTGAAGGTCCCAGTATTCAGCTAGGTGCCTCTGGAGGAAAAGGAATTGCCAAATGGCTCAAGTCTAGCCCTGTTGAGGAGCGTTCTTTGATTGCTAGCGGAGCTGCGGCTGGTCTTGCTGCAGCCTTTAATGCACCGATTGCAGGGTTATTATTTGTAGTAGAAGAAGTCTATCACCATTTTTCACGATTTTTCTGGGTTTCTACCTTAGCTGCTAGTCTAGTAGCAAACTTTGTTTCCCTTCTCATCTTTGGCTTAACACCTGTGCTTGATATGCCTGATAATATTCCTCAAATGAGTCTTAGTCAATATTGGATTTATCTGGTTATGGGGATTTTTCTTGGAGTTTCTGGATATCTATATGAGAAAGCCGTTCTAAATGTCGGGAAAGTATATGATTGGATTGGGAAAAAGGTTCACGTTGACAAAGCTTATCATCCAATTTTTGCTTTTATCCTGATTATTCCTGTGGGAATATTCCTACCTCAAATACTTGGTGGGGGAAATCAGGTTGTCTTATCCTTAACAGAACAGGATTTTAGCTTCCAAATTCTCTTAATTTACTTCATTATTCGCTTTATCTGGAGCATGATCAGTTATGGAAGTGGACTACCAGGTGGAATTTTCCTACCTATTTTAGCTTTAGGATCCTTACTTGGAGCTCTGGTCGGTGTTATTTGTGTCAATCTTGGCCTTGTTAGCCAGCAGCAATTCCCTATCTTTGTGATTCTTGGAATGAGTGGCTATTTTGGTGCTATCTCAAAAGCACCTTTGACAGCTATGATTCTTGTTACTGAGATGGTCGGTGATATACGTAATCTCATGCCTTTAGGTATGGTGACCCTAGTTGCCTATATTGTTATGGATCTGCTCAAAGGGGCGCCCGTCTATGAAGCCATGCTAGAAAAAATGTTACCTGAATCAGCAACTGATGATGGAGAAGTTACCCTAATTGAAATTCCAGTATCAGACAAAATAGCTGGTAAGCAAGTACATGAACTCAATTTACCACACAACGTACTCATCACAACCCAAGTACATAATGGGAAAAGTAAGACAGTTAATGGATCTACAAGGATGTATCTAGGTGATATGATTCATCTCGTGATTCCAAAAAGTGAAATTGGAAAAGTGAAAGATTTATTGTTGTAGGATTAGTAATTTACATAACTTATGTTATGTCTTTTATATTGTTGGTCTAAAATTAGTCATTAAAATGATTTACCGAATCATATGAATCAAAACTCGATACCATTATTTAGGAATCGAGTTTTTATATTATATTCTAATAAACTGTAGAAGCTTTGGAAATTTTTAAGTCAATAAATTAATGATCAATGATTCAGTTAGCCAATCTAGACGTTTTTTAGAATTGTATAGCTTATTTGAACATTCATAAATCTCCTCTATAACATCTTTCCGAAAAACTATAATTTTCTTGAAAAATATACATGGGTATGCTATACTACTAGTATAGAAAGATTTGGAGAAAAACATGAAACGCGAGATCTTATTGGAACGAATTGATAAACTTAAACAAGTTATGCCCTGGTATGTTCTTGAATACTATCAATCGAAACTGGCTGTTCCATACAGTTTTACGACCTTGTACGAATACTTAAAGGAATACGATCGATTTTTTACTTGGGTCTTGGAATCTGGTATATCGGATGCTGACACCATGGCTAATATTCCCTTAGACGTTCTGGAACACATGACCAAGAAAGACATGGAATCCTTTATTCTTTACTTACGTGAACGTCCTCTGCTCAATGCCAATACGACGAAAAATGGGGTTTCTCAAACAACCATTAACCGTACACTTTCTGCACTTTCTAGTCTGTATAAGTATTTGACTGAGGAAGTTGAAAATGAGCAAGGGGAACCTTATTTCTACCGTAATGTCATGAAGAAGGTTGCTACCAAGAAAAAGAAAGAAACCTTGTCGGCTCGAGCTGAAAATATCAAGCAAAAGCTCTTTTTAGGGGATGAAACAGAAGGTTTCCTGAACTATATCGACCATGAGTACCCTCAAACTCTCTCAAATCGAGCCTTATCGTCCTTTAACAAGAATAAGGAGCGAGATTTAGCCATTATTGCACTCCTTCTTGCCTCTGGTGTCCGTCTCTCTGAGGCAGTTAACCTAGATCTTCGAGATCTCAATCTTAAGATGATGGTGATTGATGTTACTCGAAAAGGTGGAAAGAGAGACTCGGTCAATGTTGCTGCCTTTGCTAAACCCTATTTAGAGCAATATCTTGCAATTCGAGACAAACGTTATAAGACAGAAAAAACCGATACAGCCCTCTTCTTAACCTTGTATCGAGGTGTTCCAAACCGGATTGATGCTTCTAGTGTTGAAAAGATGGTGGCCAAGTATTCAGAAGACTTTAAAGTCCGCGTAACTCCCCACAAACTGCGCCATACTCTTGCAACCCGTCTCTATGATGCAACCAAATCACAGGTTTTGGTCAGCCACCAGCTAGGACATGCTAGCACCCAAGTAACGGACCTGTATACCCATATCGTTAATGACGAACAGAAAAACGCCTTGGATAGTTTATAAAATACATAATATAAATTATGTAAATAATAGCTACAAAAAAGAAGCTGGAAAAAACCAACTTCTTTTTTTTGTTTATTCTACAACTGCTTCAGCAATTTCTTCTGCAGTGATTCCTGCGAAGTAACGACCTAAGTTAATGGTATGAAGGGCTTTGAGGACATCTTCACGTTCGTATTTTACACCACGAAGGACATCTTCTACTGCTGCTACGTCTTCGATACCAAAGAAGTCACCGTAAATCTTGATATCTTGAATTTTTGACTCAATAACATTCGCAAAGATTTCAACCTTACCGCTTGGGAATTTAGTTCCACGACGGACGTTATACTCTGGTGATTTACCATAGTTCCAGTCCCAAGTACCAAACTTAGTTTCTTTAATGCGATTGATTTCAGCCAATTCTTCATCTGAGAATACATACTCAGTCATCTCAGGGTATTCTTTTTTCATGTATTCCAAGAGTAAATCACGGAATTCTTCAACAGTGATCTTTTCTGGCAACTCATCGATTATATTCGTTACACGAGCACGGACTGATTTAACCCCTTTTGATTCAAACTTATCTTTAGACACTTTAAGTGCGTTAGCTAGGACTGACAAATCCACGTCAAAGAGAAGACAACCATGGTGCATGATACGGCCATTGATATAGGCTTGGGCATTGCCACAGAATTTCTTACCGTCGATTTCTAAGTCGTTACGTCCTGTAAATTCAGCTTTAACACCAAGTTCAGCCAAAGTATTGATAACTGGAGTAGAGAAGCTCTTGAAGTCAAAGGCCTTGTTTTCATCTTCTTTTGAAATGATGGTATAGTTTAGGTTGTTCAAATCATGGTAAACAGCTCCACCACCACTGATACGACGGACTACTTCAATACCGTTTTCGCGTACATAGTCACGGTTAATTTCTTCGATGGTATTTTGGTGACGACCTACAATAATCGATGGTTTGTTGATCCAAAGAAGGAAGATTTGATCTTCATCAAGAAGATGCTTAAAAGCGTACTCCTCTAAAGCAATATTAAAGGCAGTGTCGTTTGAATGATTGATAATGTATTTCATAGTATTTCCAAAAATCTAGTTTTTAAAATCTGTTTATAGCAATCCAATTTTCTAAAGTGGTAAAAAGAAATGTAACGTGTTATCGTTACATTTCTCGGAAAAATTGAGACGAGAGGCTCAATTTTTAGGCATGGAACTCTATAGAGGTCGCTGCCGTCCGTACTACTTTAAGAAAATTTTATTGAAAGACTTGTTTATTTTTTCTTAGGTGAATGGATAGCCATTCCAAGAACATCAGCAAATGCTTCGTACATAACTTCAGAGTATGTTGGGTGTCCGTGGATTGTCTTAAGCATTTCTTCAACAGTGATTTCCATTTCGATGATACTTGACGCTTCATTAATCAACTCTGCAGCAGCAGGACCAATGATATGAACACCAAGGATTTCACCATATTTCTTGTCTGCAATGACTTTAACAAATCCTTGAGCAGCATCTGATGCAATTGCACGTCCGTTTGCAGCAAAGTTGAATTTACCGATTTGGACATCATATTTCTCACGAGCTTGTTCTTCAGTCAAACCAACTGCTGCTACTTCTGGAAGTGTGTAAATAGCTGCAGGAGTCAAGTTCAATTTAGCAACATGGTGATTCCCTTTGAGGGCATTTTCAGCAGCAACTTCACCCATACGGAAGGCAGCGTGGGCCAACATCTTAGTACCGTTGATATCACCTGGTGCATAAATACCAGGAACAGAAGTTTCCATGTACTCGTTAACCTTGATACGACCACGGTCTAACTCAAACTCAACTTCTCCGATTCCTTCAAGATCTGGAACACGACCTATTGAAAGAAGGGCTTTATTTGCGATGATATCATCTTTTCCTTCAACTTTGATACGGAGTTTGCCATCTTCTTCAATGATTTCTTGAAGTTTAGTACCTGTTAAGATAGTCATACCTTTGCGTTCAAGAATCAAGCGAAGGTTCTTAGATACTTCCGCATCCATTGCTGGAACAATACGGTCCATCATTTCAATAACAGTAACTTTTGAACCAAATGTCATGAAGGCTTGTCCGAGTTCGATACCGACAACTCCACCACCAATGATAACGAGGCTTTCTGGTACTTCATTCATTTCAAGGATATCGTCACTAGTCATAACAAGTGATGATTCCATTCCAGGAACGTTAATCTTGCTTACTTTTGAACCACCAGCAAGGATGATTTTCTTAGTTTCAAGCAATTCAGAACCATTTACCAAGACATTCTTATCTTTAGTAATAGTACCGATACCCTTATGAACATCAACTCCATAACTACGAAGGAGTCCTGCAACACCACCTACAAGGGTATTGACAACTTTAGATTTTGTTTCTAAAAGTTTCTCCATATCAACTGTGAAGTTAGGGTTTTCAATCACGATACCACGATTTGCTGCATGACCGATATTCTCGATGATTTCAGCGTTGTGAAGGTAAGTCTTAGTTGGGATACATCCACGGTTCAAGCAGGTTCCACCAAGTTCAGATTTCTCAACAAGAGCAACCTTACCACCTAATTGAGCTGCTTTAATGGCAGAAACATAACCAGCAGGTCCACCACCAATAACAACGATATCATAAGCATCATCGCTCTTACCATCATCGTTCGAAGCACTTGCTGCAGGTGCTGGGCTAGCTTCTGGTGCTGCTGCTCCAGCTGTTGGGATATTTTCCCCTTCTTCACCAAGATAACCGATAACTTCAGTAACAGGAACAGTCTCGCCGTCCCCTTTCAGGATAGCGATCAAGTAACCGTCTTCTTCTGCTTCCAATTCCATGCTGACTTTGTCAGTCATGATTTCCAAAAGGATTTCTCCTTCTTTTACAAATTCTCCGACTTTTTTATTCCATTGGACGATTTGTCCTTCTGTCATATCCACGCCGGCTTTTGGCATAATTACTTCTAAGGCCATATCTTACTTCCTTTATCTATATTTCTAAAAATAAATTCTCTAAACCAACATTGAGATTGGGTTTTCAATTAAAGCTTTCAAGTCTTTCATAAACTTAGCACCAGCCATACCATCTACGACACGGTGGTCAATTGTTAAACCAAGACTCATAATTGGACGAATCACGATTTCACCATTAACAACAACAGGTTTCTCAATTGTTGAGCTAACCCCAAGGATTGCTGAATTCGGTTGGTTAATGATTGGACCGAATGATTGAACACCAAACATTCCCAAGTTACTGATGGTGAAGGTTGAATTTTGCAATTCGCTAGGAGCTAATTTACCATCCAAGGTGCGTCCAATAACGTCTTTAAATGCAACTACCAACTCAGACAAGCTGAGTTTTTCAGCGTTGTAAACAACTGGTGTCATCAATCCATTATCCATTCCAACAGCCATCGCAAGGTTGACATAGTTGTGAGTGATAATTGTCTTACCATCTTCAGTTAATGAAGCATTGATGTATGGGTGTTTCATAAGAGTCTTAACAACCGCAAGTGAAAGCAAGTCTGTAACTGTAATTTTCTTGCCAGTTGCTTCCATGATTGGATCAAGAACTTTCTTACGAAGGGCAAGCATTTCAGACATATCGACATCGTAGTTAAGCGTGAAGGTTGGTGCAGTCAAGTATGACTCAACCATACGTTGAGCAATAACCTTACGCATCGGTGTCATTGGAATACGCTCGATTTCTCCATAAGGAGTTACGTTATCTGGAACTTCTTCCACTTTTTCAATCTGAGAAGGTGACTTAATCGTATCGTTTTCAATATTTTCCGGAAGGAAAGCTAAAACATCCTTCTTCATAATCTTGCCACGATGACCAGTTCCTTGGATTTCCTGCCATGCAATGTTATGTTCAAGGGCAATTCGTTTTGCAAGTGGTGAAATGCGAACCACATTAGTGTCTTTAAATGTTTCCACGTCTTCTTTGTGGACACGACCGTTTGCGCCTGAGCCAGAAATATCGTAGAGATTAATTCCTAAATCATCCGCTAATTTTCTAGCTGCAGGAGTCGCTCTTAGCTTATCATCAGCCATGACCTCTCCTATTCTATACTAAGATATTAAGGACGAAGAGGGCAATGAAAAAATAGGAGATTGACGATGTGTTCGATGAACACAAGGAAATCTATCTTTTTTTCACAGACCTCCGTCCGAATTCAATTACATGATGCAAAGGGCGTTAAAAGTCAAAGTGAAAATAGAAAACTTGACGAAAAAACTTTAGTTTCTATGAAAGTTTATCTTTTTCACACAGACTCTAGCCCGTGCTCTAATCTAAGATATTAAGGACGTAGAGAACTTTGCATCTATTAGATACAAAGCTTCTCGTCTGATTTGTTTGTTTACATAATCTATTTTATGTATTATTGTTTGTTGTGAGTTTTACGGATAGCATCTTTGATGCTTTCAACTGTTGGAATCATTGCATTTTCAAGATTTTGTGCGTAAGGCATCGGTACATCCTCACCTGCACAACGGCGAATAGGTGCATCTAAATAATCGAATGCTTCTGATTCTGAGATAATAGCTGAAATTTCACCGATAAAACCACTTGTCTTGTGTGCATCGTTGACAAGAACTACTTTTCCAGTCTTCTTAACTGAGTTAATGATGATGTCTTTATCAAGTGGAACCAAAGTACGTGGGTCAACCACCTCTACTGAAATCCCTTCTTCAGCCAATTCTTCAGCAGCTTGCATAACGCGACGTAGCATTTTACCGTATGTTACTACCGTTACATCAGTTCCTTCGCGTTTGATTTCTCCGACACCAAGTGGGATAGTATAGTCTGGATCAACAGGAACTTCACCTTTTTGGTTAAATTCTGATTTGTATTCAAGAATGATAACAGGGTTGTTGTCTCGGATTGAAGACTTAAGAAGTCCCTTCATATCAGCTGGCGTACCTGGTGCTACAACCTTCAATCCTGGGATATGAGTAAACCAAGATTCCAATGATTGTGAGTGTTGTGCTGCAGAACCTACTCCGTTACCAGCGGCACAGCGGATTGTAATAGGCACTTGACCTTTACCACCAAACATGTAACGAGTTTTAGCAGCTTGGTTGACGATATTATCCATGGCAATAACAGAAAAGTCCATGAAAGTCATATCAACGATTGGACGAAGTCCAGTCATAGCAGCACCAGCAGCTGCTCCAGAAATAGCTGCTTCGGAAATTGGACAGTCACGAACGCGTTCTGGTCCAAATTCCTCAAGCATACCTACAGATGTACCAAAGTCTCCACCAAAGACACCGACATCTTCACCCATCAAGAGTACATTTTCGTCGCGACGCATTTCCTCAGACATTGCAAGGATAATGGTATCGCGGAAAGACATTAATTTTGTTTCCATATTTCTCTACTTCTCCTTAGTCTGCGTAAATATCTTCAAAAGCTGATTCTAGTGGAGGGAATGGACTTTCTTCTGCAAACTTAACAGATGCTTCCACTGCATCCTTGACCTGAGCCTGAATTTCTTCAAGTTCTTCTGCACTAGCAATTTTATTTTCAACAAGGTACTTGCGAAGGTTTTCGATTGGATCTTTTTCCTTCCACATATCGACTTCTTCACGTGTACGATATTTACCAGGGTCTGATGATGAGTGACCAAGCCAACGATAGGTTACACTTTCGATCAAGACAGGACCTTTACCAGAACGAACATGGTCAACTGCTTTCTTAAATCCTTCGTAGACATCGATAACATTGTTACCGTCTTCGATAAACATTCCAGGAATACCGTAAGCAGCACTACGCTCATGGATATGCTTGACATTTGTCATTTTCTTAATATCAGCAGAGATTCCATAACCGTTATTGATACAGTAGAAAATTACTGGAAGATTCCAAATTGAAGCCATATTAACAGCTTCGTGGAATACACCTTCATTCGTCGCCCCATCACCAAAGAAGCAGACAACGATTTTACCAGTGTTTTTCATTTGTTGAGTAAGGGCTGCACCTACTGCAATCCCCATACCACCACCGACGATACCGTTAGCACCAAGGTTACCCGCATCTAAGTCGGCGATATGCATAGATCCACCTTTACCTTTACAAGTTCCAGTATATTTACCAAGGATCTCAGCCATCATACCATTAAGGTCAATTCCTTTAGCAATGGCTTGTCCGTGACCACGGTGGTTTGAGGTGATGAGGTCATCTTCGTTTAGAGCTAACATAGCCCCAACGTTGGCAGCTTCTTCACCAACAGAAAAGTGCGTCATACCGGGAACTTTTCCTTTTTTTACTAATTGAGCAATTTTTAAGTCCATACGACGAATTTCTTCCATCTTACGGAACATCTCAAGCAAAAGATTTTTATCTAAAGTTGACATAATCTTGCCTTTCTAAGTTTAATTTCTTATAGTTCTATTCTAACTTATAAGCTAACTAGAGTCAATGATTATGCTTGATATTTTTTCACAATATAAAAAAAGAAAAGTCAACAAAATCAAGACTTTTCTTTAAGTTAAATGGCTATTTCACAAACTGATTTCCATGGATATTTTCAACAAATTATTTGAATCTTTTCATAATAACTTGTAAACGCCACTGATAGAGTAATCCGCTGACAACTAAACTTACGATAAGACCTATCCAATATGAATAAGCATCGAGATTTGTTGAATAATCTAGAAACAAACCAAGAGGTATAGCAACTCCCCAGTATCCAAGGAGACCAAGGTAGAAAGGTATGACAGTATCTTTGTAGCCTCGTAAAATCCCTTGTAATGGTGCCGCAAATGTATCAGCTAACTGGAAAAATAAGCTATAGGTCATAAAACTAGCAGTTAGTTGAACGAACTCTGGATCATGACCATAGAGACTGGCAACATTTTTTCTAAAAACATACAGAAAAGAAAGGGTTAAAATTGCGAATGCCATAGCTGATAGTCGTCCGATTTTTATGTATTTCTTAGCATCCTCTTGACGTTTAGCACCAACCTCGTAAGAAACAACAATAGCCATTGCTGTTGAAATGCTCATAGGAAAAGCGTACATGAGAGATGAAAAGTTCATGGCAGACTGATGACTAGCTATTATCAATGATGAAAACTTCGCCATAATCAAGCCAACGGCTGAAAAAATAGCAACTTCAGCAAATACAGTCCCACCAATAGGTAACCCCAGTTTTATCGCTTCTTTTATTTTATTCCTGTCTAAAGGTAGTCGGTTTTCTAAATGTAGTTCTTTTAATTTTTCTTGTTTAAGAAGGACTAGTATAGATATACCCAACAAGGCCCAATAAGCCATAGAGGTCCCAAGTCCAGCTCCAGCTCCTCCCAACTCAGGAAAACCAAAGGCACCATAAATCAATAAATAGTTAAAACCACTATTGAGAGGGAGTAATAAAAGCATCAAATACATGGACAACCTTGTTAACCCAAGTGCATCCAGTAACGAACGAATGACACTAAAGAGTAGGAGAGGAATAATCCCTATTGCTAAAAACCATAGATAACGAACTGCTATATTTGCTACCGTCACTTCTAATCCCATATTATTTAGAACTAGAGGAGCAACCAGAAAAACTAAAACAAATAGAAAAATGGATAAGTCAAGCGAAAGATAAAGAAACTGATAGAAATCAGAAGCCACTTCTTCTTTTTTCCCACGTCCTAAATGATGTCCAACTATTGGAACTAAGGCAGAAACAATACCTGTTAAAAAAGTAAAGAAAGGATTCCACAAGCTAGTAGCCATTGAAACACCAGCTAAATCAATAGTATTGTACTGGCCGGTCATGGTTGTATCGACAAAGGAAGCCGAATAATTTGCGAATTGATAAACCAAAATAGGGAAGAAAATCTTAAGAAATAAAATGAACTTGTCTTTAAAATGATCGGTTTGATACATACAGACTCTCTCTAAATTTAAATTTTATAGAGCAGTATTTCATCTAGTATTTATAGACAATCTGTCCATTACAAATAGTGTATTTTACCTGCCCTTTTAAAGTTTCACCGATAAATGGTGAATTAGCTGCTTTAGAAGCAAAATGTGTGTCTACAATTCGGTCAGCTTTATCATCGAAAATGGTAATATCAGCTGGACCATTTTCAGCCAAATAACCTGCTTCAAAATGATACAATTTAGCTGGGTTTACTGTCATTTTTTCTAATAATTCCATCAAGCTTAGCTCACCAGCTTCGACTAAGTAAGTTAAACCAAGTGACAATGAAGTTTCCAGTCCTGTCATACCTGATGGAGCTTTGGTGATATCCTCGACATTCTTTTCGTCTACATGGTGAGGCGCGTGATCTGTCGCAATTACTGAAATGACACCTGACTTGAGTCCTTCAATAACTGCACGGCGGTCAGACTCCAAGCGAAGTGGTGGATTCATCTTAGCGTTACTTCCCTTAGTCAAGAGAAGCGCTTCAGTCTTAGAGAAATGTTGCGGTGCTACTTCTGCAGTTACGTTTGCTCCCAAACCTTGAGCGAACTCCACAACCTTAACACTTTCTTCCTTGGATAAGTGCTGGATATGAACATGGGCTTTTGTTGCATAGGCGATCATGACATCACGTGCAATCATTGCATACTCTGCAACTCCTGTAGCACCACAAATATGGAAGTGTTCTTTAGCAATATTTTCATTAAAACCTAGCGTACCATTCAGACCAGGATCTTCCTCGTGTAAGCTGATAAAAGTGTTTAGTTTTTTAGCCTCTTCCATAGCTTCCTTGACCACTTTACTACTTTCAAGAGGAATACCATCATCTGAAAAACCAACGGCTCCAGCTTCTAAAAGCGCCTTAAAGTCAGTCAAGTCTTGGCCATTAAAGTTCTTGGTAATCGTCGCTACAGACTTAACATTAATTTTTTCCTTTGCCGCAGATTGAAGAACTTCTTGCAAAGTCTCCACGTCTGAAATGGTTGGATTGGTATTAGCCATCATAACTACAGTAGTAAATCCACCAGCAGCAGCTGCAAGGGCTCCTGTATGGATGTCTTCCTTGTGTGTTTGACCAGGTTCACGGAAATGAACATGGATATCCACCAAACCGGGTGCAACTACATGACCAGTTGCATCAATGACCTCTGCTTCTTTTTCACTAATTTGTGGTGCAATTTTGACAATTTTACCGTCTTCAACCAAGACATCACACACTTGATCCAAACCAGACTTAGGATCCATTACTCGACCATTTTTAATTAGTAACATCTGCTTTCTCCTTTATTCGTAGAAATCCACTTGGGTATCCAATAATTTATCACCATCATAAACAAACTTAGCTGAAAAGAAGGGTTTATCTTCTAAAAGCCACTCTACGAAGGTGTGGTCTCCTTCCCAGGTTGGTTTGCTCAAAACCTCATCATAAGGAACCCATTCTAAAGTCCCTTCATTACAGTCAATTAAATCACCCTCAAACTCCGTCACCTTAAACACATAGGTGTACCAGTCTAAATCTGGTGTAAATTCAGGAAAGGTGATTACACCTTTGAGAACTGGCTTAGCCTTCAATCCTGTTTCTTCTAAAATTTCGCGGGCAGCACATTCTTGTGGAGTTTCTCCACGCTCTAACTTTCCACCGACACCGATCCATTTTCCTTCATGGACATCATTAGGCTTTTTATTGCGATGAAGCATGAGCAGTTCTTTTCCATTATCAATGTAGCAAATCGTCGCTAACTGGGGCATATTCTCTCCTTATCTAAGCCAATCAATCGGCTCTTGTTCTGTCTCTGTTAAGAATGTATTAGCCTTGGAAAAAGGCTTAGAACCCCAAAATCCTCTGTAAACGGATAAGGGACTTGGATGGGCTGATTCAATAATCAGATGCTTAGGATTGGTCACCAATGATTTTTTCTTGCGTGCATAAGCACCCCAGAGGACAAAAACCACTGGTCTATCAAGATTATTGACAACCTTAATTACAGCATCTGTAAAAGGTTCCCATATCTGCCCAGCATGACCATTTGCCTGTCCTGCCGGAACTGTAAGACAAGCATTGAGAAGTAAAACTCCCTGCTCAGCCCAAGCTGTCAAATCATGGGATGCTTTAACTCCAATATCATCTGCAAGTTCTTTTAAAATATTTTGCAAAGAAGGAGGTGCTGGAATAGCATTTGGAACAGAAAAACTCAAACCCTGTGCCTGACCAGGACCATGATAAGGATCCTGACCAAGAATCACCACTTTAACCTCTTCAAGAGGAGTTGTCAAAAGAGCCTGAAAAACCTTTTCTTTAGGAGGATATACAGTTCCTTGAGTATAAACCCGCTCCATAAACTGATTGATTTTCCCAAAATAACCTTCCGGTAATTGCTCTTTAATCAAAGCATGCCAAGATGAGTGTTCCATTGCTTTCTCTCCTTTACCGTATCCATCGAAAAGCACGTCTTAATTCATCCGTACCATTTTTAAAAAAGCATAAACCATGTGCAAGTATAATCTTATCAGGTTTCCAGTTTAACATACGGGAAAAGGAAGTTTTTGCTTCCCTTTGTCTTCCTATGAAAGTCATCCGATAATCGATAGGAGTTTGTCCATCAGGGGATGTTACACGAGCTAAACGATAGAATCTTCTGCGGATTGGACTAGCTATCTTTTCCGGTTCAAAATTCTCTATGAGGTCTGTCACAATCAGTGTTTTAGTTGATTTATGAAAAAATACCACCTCTTCAATGACTGAACTTCCCTTAAAAATGAGTTGTTCAATCTCATCAGACCATAAGTCAGGAGCCTTATCTGTTAAGGGAGCATCAAATACAACCTTGACTTTCTGACTTTTCGCTCTCTCTTCTACTCCTGGACTAGACCATGCTTGCGCATGAGGATATCTTTGTTTCCAATCTGCAATATAGGCGTAGTGAATCTTATTTGGTGAAATCAGGTAAGCCACTTTGCCCAAAGCGTTCAGTTCAGTAAAAAGTTTCTCATTTGGAGCAATAGGAGAATGAATCCAAAGTTTGTCATCATTTAACTTAATCACCGTCATACGTGTCTGAAAAGGAAGTTTGAAGACCTTCATATCCATTTGTATCAAATCACCATCTACTATCCAGATATTTTGATCAACTTCCTTTAGTAAATACAATGGTTCATAAAGAGAAAGAGGTGGCCTAGACATCATTTACTACTCCTTCGTTTTTACTGCCTCTATTATAGCAAAAAGTGGCTATGGAAACCACTTTTTACAGTTTATCTAAGAGTTCTAGCAGAGCCTGATAAGAGTCAACTTCGTAAGTCGGCTTGGCTTGTGTGTGATTTTCGAGGTGATGAGGGTTGTACCAGATAGTGGCAATCCCAGCATTATTACCACCTTGAATGTCGGCGGTTAGAGAATCTCCAATCATCAGCGTCTTTTCTTTACTAAATCCAGCAATCTGCTGACCGATTTTTTCATAGAATAGTGCATCAGGTTTTTGCGTTTGCAACTGCTCTGAGATAAAGACTTGGTTGAAATAGGGAGCCAGACCTGATTGAGCCAAACGACCTGTCTGAATTGTAGTTATCCCATTAGTGGCAGCGTAGAGTTCATAACCACGATCAATAAGGCTTTCTAAGAGTTCCATGGCCCCAGAAAATACCTGCCCCTGTTGAGCTAAATAAAACTGATAACGTACAGCTAAGTATACGCCATCCTTTTCAATTCCAAAATACGAAAACAATTTTGAAAATCGTGTATTAACTAATTCCTGTTTTCTAATCTTTTTAAGCTCCAAATCCTTCCAGAGAGACTTATTCATTGGAACGTAATAATCTTTATAGGCTTGAATATCGGTAACACCTTCTTCTTTTAGAAGTTGCGTTAAAGCTACATCCTCGGCAGTATCAAAATCAAGCAAGGTATGATCAAGGTCGAAGAGTAAAAATTTATAAATCATCTATTCATTGTCCTGTATTCAGTATTCTTTATATAATATACTTCAAAGTATAACACAAACAAAACTATTAACCAAGTGTGGTAATTTTAAGTTGACAAAATTGAACTAAAAAAATTAAATCTAAAAGCTCTAAAATTACTAGTTAAACTTAAAAAAAATATATTAAATTACTAAAATGTGACAGAAATAAAGGATATCATTTAAGCATAAATCTGATACTAATTTTCTCCTAATTTTATGAGAAATGCAACTGTTATTATATATTATTTGTCCGTTGAAAACATAACTTATATAATAATTCGAAAAACTTACATTTTCATAATAATTTGACACCTTAAACATTGATGTCCATGTTTTATTGTGATATAATTCACGTTATAGGGGAGTTTTAGTGTTAGACTAGGAGGAGGCTTGGTTAAGGTTTGTCTATAAAATTAACCTATATTATTAACTCGTCTTTCAGTTAATGATTGACACTACTTTATATTATATTTAGAAACTATCTTAAATTTATAAGAAGGATGTATATGATGAACAAAAAGAAAAAGTTTAGTATTTTCTCATTTTTGATCGTTGTATTGACGACTATTTTCGTATTTAGTTTGAATAAAACTTTTGCTGAAACTCCTGAGGTTTCAGTTTCTGGAAAATTTGTTGATACAATCCAAAATGTTAAAGTATCAAATAATGAAGGCGGAGAACTCAACTGGGACTTGCAACAGTGGGCAACCTTCCGAATCAACGCTGATTATAATTTGTCTGGAAAAAATGTTAAAGCAGGAGATTCAACTGTAGTTACTGTTCCAGATGCTTTGATGATTACTAATACTTCGTTCAAGATTCGTGATATCAATACAAATGAGATTATCGCAAATGCTGAAGTAAGCCCAGATAATAAATCCATTACAATTACCTATACGGATTATGTTGAAAAACACTCAGATACAAGCGGATCATTCTTCTTTTACGCTCGTATCGATTTCAAAAAACACCCACAAAAAGGTGAGGTTCCAGTAGAAATCACCATTAACAAAGAAACAAAAATTGCTGGTAAAGTTTCATTTACTGGTGTTGGTGATGGAAATCCTAGACTTTTAACAAAGACTAGTTGGGTAAACGCAGGGGACCAAAGGGAAATTCAATACACGATTTCTGTCAATCGTACAAAACAAAATATTAAGAATGTTACACTCGAAGATCACTTACAATTTACGAATGCTTCATACGTAAAAGATAGCATTAAAATTATTAAAGGTAAATTCTCTTATGATACTGGTGAGTGGGTATTCTCTGATAGAGTTGATGTAACAGACCAACATAAGATTACAATTAGCGAAGATGGTCAATCATTTGTTATCGATTTAGGTGATGTTACTGAAAATGACCAATATCGTATTGCTTATAATGTTCGTTTAAATTATGATCCAGCCGACGGAGAGGTCTTGAAAAATGAAGCAACTCTTAAAGGTCTAGGTATTGAAACCAAAAATGTAACGAATGCTGCTGCCGTTCAAATTGCTGGTGGTTCTGGTGTTGGTTATGTTTTCTCAATCAACATTCATAAAGTCGATGATGCTAACCAACCACTTAAAGGTGCTAAGTTTAGAGTCGTTCGTCAAGCTAATAATCAAGTCATTGGTGAGTTTGAATCAGATGAAAATGGTAATATTGCTGTTGGCAAACTGTTAAAAGATAAATATATCTTAACTGAAATTGAAGCCCCTTCAGGTCATATCATCAAAGAAGCCGATACTGTGGTTAATGTTGAAGATTTTGGAGCAGATCATTCGGTAACCAAAACGATTGTGAATCCGAAGGAAGAAACTACAACAACTACAACAACTACAACAACTACAACCACCACTACAACTACGACTGAAGAAACCACAACTACTACCACAACAACTGAAGAGCCTAAGACTACTTCAACCACAACTACTGAAGAACCTAAGACTACTTCAACTACAACTTCTGAAGAACCTAAGACTACTGCAACTACAACTACTGACGAGCCTACAACTACTTCAACGACAACTACTGAAGAGACTACAACTACTTCTACAACAACTACAACCACCACTACAACTACGACTGAAGAAACCACAACTACTACCACAACACCTGAAGAGCCTAAGACTACTTCAACTCCAACTACTGAAGAGCCTACAACTACTTCAACAACAACTACAACTGAAGAACCTAAGACTACTTCAACTACAACTACTGAAGAGCCTAAGACTACTTCAACTCCAACTACTGAAGAGCCTAAGACTACTTCAACTCCAACTACTGAAGAGCCTAAGACTACTTCAACTCCAACTACTGAAGAGCCTAAGACTACTTCAACTCCAACTACTGAAGAGCCTAAGACTACTTCATCTACAACTACTGAAGAACCTTAGACTACTTCAACTACAACTACTGAAGAACCTAAGACCACTTCAACTACAACAACTGAAGAATCTAAGACTACTTCAACTACAACAAGCACTACTACCACAACAACTACTGGAGAAGAGCCTAAAACTACAGTAACTACAACAAATGATAAACCTGGACTTCCTAAAACTGGAGAAGGTAAAGGAACATTAGTTACTATCATTGGTTTTGTAACTTTAATTTCATCCATTATTTTGGTAGCATTTCTACATAAATCAAAAAAAGACTAATTCTAAATTAGAGATTAGCTTTGATTAGAAGTTCAAAAAGGATTTACTTTAAAAAAGTAAATCCTTTTTGTATGATTAAAAATAAAAATCGATAACCATTTTATAGTCATCGATTTTAAAATATTTTAATCCTTTTCACCAAGTTTACTATTGATAGTCATCATGATACTTGCAATCTTTTCACCCCAATATGGATCAGAAGCGTAAAGAGTGTTCATTCCAGATGATTTATTACCAAGATGAGTTCTACCTTCATCAATATAATTCTCTCGGATCCATTTAGCTGCCCCCAAGATTCCTTTGTCGACATTGTCAAAACTCTTTGCTGAATCATATGGAGTTGTATCATAGGCAGCAATACCAAAGAAGTTATTCTTATCCTTAGCAATCTGACTACGTCCCCAAGCGCTCTCTAAGGCGCTGTGCGCCATGAGATAGAGTGCATTGACCTGATAACGTTTCTCCGCTTCTTTGAAGACCTCTCCTTTACCTGCGAGACGACTTCCATTAATATTCATAAGAGAATAAACTTTATCTAGTTCAGCTGCTGTATAATTGGTTGGCTTTCTTAAGTCTCGATAGAGGAATGGATTCTCGACTTTAAAGGTATCAAAGTTAACTCCATCCGATGAATAGTATTTTTTACCAATTGCCATAGATGAACTATGAGGTGCTACACGAACGCTTGTATATGGTGATAACTCGTGGTAAATATAACGACCATCACTCGTATAATGAGGAATAAACTCGTCACTAGCATTCACAGCTACAAGGTCACTCTTATTCATAAAGCCTGAAAGTCCAGAAATTTGGACTGGTAGTCTTTCTCCTTGAGCTCCTGAGGCAGAAACAGCGACAATAGAACCTTGCGAGATATAGCTAAGTATAGTACCAGAGGCACTATAAACATATGCTGTTATTGGTTTTACTTTATAGTAAGTTGATGCAGACGGATTAGAAATCCATTTTCCATTATTCTCGAAACTATAATCTTTACCTTTGATTTTAAGAGTTCCAGTAGCATATAGTCCATCTTCTTTCAGATAATACCAAGCATTGTGTGAATTATCAAAAATCCACTCACTTTTGGCCATATAGCCACCTGATTTAAGATAGTAGGACTCTTGCCATTGATTTTCAGCATAAGTCCCATCTGGTTTTAAGTAGAACCAGCTATTGTACTGTTTGTCAAAAATCCATTCACTTTGTGCCATAGCACCACTATCTTTTAAATAGTATTTCTTTTTCCAGG
The DNA here is from genome assembly GCF_040888245.1 of Streptococcus wuxiensis. Lineage (NCBI taxonomy): Bacteria > Bacillati > Bacillota > Bacilli > Lactobacillales > Streptococcaceae > Streptococcus > Streptococcus wuxiensis. The sequence continues at coordinate 339,240 of NZ_JBFNFE010000001.1, read as the reverse complement.
TGCTACTTACCATTACACCTTCCGCATCAAAGTAATACCAGCGGTCTTTAATTTTTTCCCATTTATTACGAGTTATTTTACCGGATGCATCAGCGTAATACCACTTGTTAGAAATTTTAACCCATGAAGATTCGGCTAATGCACCGCTCTTGTTGAAGAGATACTCTTTGTAAATCGTATCACTGAGCATGGTTCCGTCTTGGTTAAAGTAATACCAGATGTTCTTAATTTTTTCCCACTTATTACGAAGAATTTTCCCATCCTGATTACCATAGTACCATTTATCATCAATTTTAGTCCAAGTGTTAATTGCTAAAGCACCGTTGCTATTGAATAAATAGTCTTCGTAAATGACATTACTAAGCATGATACCGTCTTGATTAAAACGATACCAATCTCCAGAAATACTAGCCCATTTATTTCGAGTTACTTTTCCTTCTTCAGTCGCATAATACCATTTATTTTCAAGTTTTACCCATGATGATTCCGCTAGGGCTCCACTCTTATTGAAAAGATAGTCGTTAAAGACAGTATTGCTAAGCATGGTACCATCCTGGTTAAAATAATACCAAACTCCAGCAATCTTCTTCCAATTTTTGACAGACTTTTTATTTTCATAATAACGCCATTGACCATTCTCTTTTTGCCAACCTTCTTTGTTAACCTCTTCAGTAATTTCTTCTGTTGAAGAGTTATCCTTAGTAAGGGCTGTTTCTTGTTTCTGTGTAGATTGAGAAGAATCCTTTTCTGCCTTGTTTCGTGTTTCGTTCTGATTCTGTTTATCGCCCTGTTCTTGACCTTGAGCTTGCTTTTTCTCTTTAGCTTCCTTAATCGTTCCATTTGCTACAGTTTTTTCTGAACTTTGTACTTTGTTTGTAGCTTGGTTTTCCTCTGCTAATACAGTTGTTTTTGAAATACCTGCCATGGAAAGAACAACAGTACTTGCTAGTAATATCTTTTTCATTTTTTACCTTTCAATTTTATAAATTCATATTCTTTATTTCTTGCTTATCTCTATTACAGACGAGAATTATCCATTTTATTATACAATATAATTTCAAATATAAAAGTAAGGTCTTTAAGAAGAAAGAAAGTTGTAATATTGTTAAAACAATTTAGAAATAAAAGTCAACAAAAAGTAGTCGAACATGATCTGAACGACTACTTTTTTATTCTGATAATTAACCTTCTATTACTTTGGTACGCTGATTAGTTAGAAACGGTTTTATAAAGATGGATAGAATAGCTAGTACTGAAAAACCAATCCCAACGTACCAGTATGGTGCATCAAGTGCGGTTGAACGACCAGATAGATTGACAATACCACGGAAAAGTGTACCTGCTGTAATAATCGCTACTGCCGAATTCCATAGATTAAAACTAATACGAGAAAATTGAGGAAGAGCTTTGAGCAAGATTACTAGTGTTATCCCACCAACCAGAGGTACGGCGAACAAGTAATGCATGTGAACTGATGTCTCTCCATAACTAAATGATTCATAAATTCTAGAAAAAGCAAAGAAGAAAATCGTAATTAGTGTATAAGAGATGGCAGTTTTCTTAAAACGTTTTTTGCCAAGATTAGTAACCGATGTAGACAATATCACTCACCGACCTTTCTGAAATTTTGTTTCCTCCAGTCGTTGGTTTATTGATAACCTGACCGTTGAAGTAAAGTGTAGAGGATCCCCCACCATCAAGATTGTAGGCAGTTTTTTGCACCATAGGATTTCATAACTTCAGCTAGCTGGTACAAAGAGAGACCTTCACTTTCAGAGGTACGTCCGTCAGAAACTACAATAATGTAGTGGTTTTCGTCGATAATACCAATAGCTGTACGTGGATTTGAAGCCATAGCTTGTCCAACTTCTTGGTTTTTTCCTACTGCTATTTCACCATTTTCGACTAGGGCCGGACCAAAAGCTAAGAGATTAATAACTCCGTCTTTGACTAGTTGGTCAGCTGAAATCTGATCCTCGTAAATAATCTTGAAAGAACCATCTTTATAAATAGCTAAATCGCCATTATTAGAATTTTCACGGACAGTATCACGATAGACAACTCCATTACGGATAACAAAACCCGAAGAGTTGGCACCGTAATAGTCGCCATTGACTGCTAAAATTGCATCATTATCTGCAGCAGTGACAGATGTTTTAGCTGTTACGTTTGTTCCAAATGAGTTTTGAGCAAATGCTGTTTTTAGATATTCTGATGAACTTACTGTAACATCTGCAACATACACTTGGGTATCATTAACCGTCGTTTCAGTCAAATTGATAGATATATTCTCGTCCTTATAACTTGAGTCAGTTACTGTTGCTGTTTTGCTGCTTGAGTAGCTTGAGCTGTATTGGAACTTGTATTAGTTGTTGCTACTGTCGAAATAGATTCAGCGAGTAAAAAAGTTTTCAACATTGAGTAACTAAAGGATCCTGTCAAGAGTAAACCGAGAATCGATGCATAAGCATATGGTTTCTTTATAAATTTCATAATACAGTTGATGTCCTTTCCTTAAAGATCAATTTCTTTTGCACTGTCCAAGAGACAGCGAAGAGAAGGATGCCGACGATAACTTTGGCAATCAGAAGGTTGATACCAAATACAGTAAAGAATAGACGAATAAGCAGAGTATCTAAAACAAAGAGTCCAACTGCTCGACCAAAGTACCCCATACCTGTTCTCACAAGGCTATCGTCGTTTTTAAAGACTAGTTTTTTATTTGTAGAGTAGTTAAAAACGGAGCTTGTCACACGAGCTAGTCCATTAGCTAGGAAAATTCGGAAACTTGTTGGCGCTGTTGGTAAAAATAAGATTGCAATAGCGTAAACGATATAGTCTACAACAAAACTACTGAGAGATGACAAGGCAAATTTAAAGATATTTTTATAAATCATGAGCCCATCTTTTATTGGTCGGAAGTGTGAACCCTCATTATCATTGATATAGACAGTTTCAATGGGAACTTCTAAAATTTGATATTCTTTAGTAGCTTCAAGTAGCATATTCATTTCATATTCATAACGTTGTCCTTCGATCTTTAGCATAAAAGGAATAAGATTTGTTGTAAAAGCTCGAAGTCCTGTCTGAGTATCTGCTACTTCTACCCCAGTTTGAATCTTAAAAAGTGCTTTTGTTAAGCTATTTCCGAAACGGCTACGAAGGGGTACTTTACCAGTGAAGGCACGCACACCCAAGATTAGCTTATTAGGATTTTCAGAAGCCTTGTTAGCCGTACGGAAAATATCCCAAATCTTATGCTGACCATCTGCGTCTGCCGTTACAACTGTTCCATAGCTATTTAGTTGTTGGATATAAGCAAAGGCCGTTTTAAGTGCTTGGCCTTTACCTTGGTTCACTTGGTGACGGAGCACCGTAGCATATTGTTCTGCTTTATCAAAGATATTTTGACACTTTGATGAACTACCGTCGTCGATAACTAGAATACGAAAATCACTCTTTTGGTGGATTTTTTCGATGAGTTTGATAAGTTTATTATCAGGTTGATAAGCTGGAATTACTATATAGTTCATACCGGCACTCCTTTCTTAGTGATGGTATAACTATACAGAACATCGCTTAAAGATACCTTATATCAGTTTTCTTTAAGAAAAAGTTAAAGAAACTTTAAGACTGGAAGTCATTTTCTTTAGAAAGCAAAAACAATCAATATTAATAAATATACAAAAATCCTCAAATAGCAAATGAATTTGAGGATGGAATTTATTATAAAATAAATTATTTACTCTATTTTATCTCTTAATTTCTCGACAAAGAGATAGGCTGCAGGACAGGTTAAAGTGTTTTTGATAGTCAGATTATTGATTTGATAAATCTTTTTACGGTCGGTATGTGGAAATTCTCTACAGGCCTTGGGACGGACATCATAGATGGAACAGAGATTGTCACCACCGAGAAATGGACATGGCATTGACTTAAAGATCTTATCACCGTCTTCATCTACCTGTAGAAATTCATCTTCGAAGGCTGGTAATTTCATTTTAAAGTACTTGGCAATGCGTGTGATATCTGCTTCTTTAAAGTCTGGTCCAAGGCTCTTGCAGCAATTTGCACAGGCTGTGCAATCAATTTCTTCAAAAACTTCCTGGTGAATCTCCAGCGCAATCTTATCTAGGTTTTTGGGGGCTTTCTTTTTCAGATTTCCAAGAAATTTTCGATGTTCTTTTTGCTTTTGTAAAGCTAATTGGTGATAGTATTCGATATCGATTTCTTTTGACATAGATTCTTTAACATCCTTTTCTGAAACTAGTATACCATAACTGAAAATAAATAAAAACTACTGCCGTTAAGGCAATAGTTTTTACAAGATTAGTTGACTTCGACCACCTCAACCATATCTTTGCCAAGTAAGATTAAGTATTTTTCAACTTGATCTATTTGGTAAGAACGAGACAAGGCTTCTGCATATAGAGATAATTGACCTCTATAACGTTCAATCAGTTGACTTGGATATTCATAATGATCTGTCTTGTAGTCAAAGAGAACAATTTTATCCTCATAAAGGAGATAACCATCTAAAATTCCACGGACAACAAAGTCTTCCTGACTCTTAGCATCTCTTTTTAACATAGAGAAGGGTTGTTCTCGATAAAGTTTATCTTGATTTTTTAGAATCTCTTGACCAAGAGCTGTATCAAAGAAGGACAAGATTTTTTCTAGATTAACTTTATCTTTAACAGCTGAAGTTGCCTGAACTTGCTCCAAGGCTTCTGTCAAGGTTTCCAAAGTAGGTTTCTTAGCGAGATTGATTCGTTGCATGAGTTCATGGGTAGCACTACCAATTTCAGCTCCAGTGACTTTTTCTGTCTTGGAGAAGTCTGGAAGTTCAAACTGAATCATAGTTTCTTGTGGTTTAGATTGACCAGCTACTACTACACCTTCCATATCCATGACTGGTTCATAAAACTTCTTAATCTGACTTGGGGTCTGAACACTCGGAAGATTAATCGCTGCTCTGTGGATTTCATTATATACTTCCACCTCTTTCAGCATTTGTAAAGCTTCCTTAATGGTATCAGACTGACGGTTGCTTGCCTGAGAAAGATCTTGGAGCTGGCTTTTAGTTTCCAATTTACCGATAGCTTCTTCCGTTAGTTGTTCTTCACCTTCAAATCGCACACTAAAGTGTAAGTCCTCTTTAGAAAAAGCCTGATAGATTGCCCAAATCCAATCCTGGAAATTTTGAGCATCTAGCCTGGTTTGACGAGTTAGGAGGCCTTGCCCATTTGTCGGATATTCTTTAGACTCCAACTTTTCTCGTGATCCTTTTCCGACTAGATAGAGTTTTTTCTCAGCACGAGTCATGGCTACATAAAGTAAACGCATCAACTCAGAATAGCTTGCTAATTGGAGCTCTTCCTCATTTTGACTATAAGTCAAGCTTGGTATGGATAACTTAATCGTAGTTGGAAGATATTCCTCTTTTGCATTTGTAGCAACTCTAGCTACGTACTTAAGACCAAGGCCATTTTTTCGACTTAGGATAACATCAGACATAGAATCTTTCTTGTTAAACTGCTGATCGATATTAAGAATAAAGACATAAGGGAACTCAAGCCCCTTACTCTTATGAATACTCATAAGCTCGACAGCATCTTTGGGTGGAGCTACAGCGACACTAGCAAGGTCATGCTGGGCTTCCAAGACTTGATCAATCATAGCAATGAAACGAGATAAGCCTTTAAAATTACTCTTTTCAAACTGGTCAGCTCGTAGAGCTAGGGCATAGAGGTTGGCCTGTCTAGCCTGACCATTTGGCAAAGCCCCAACATAATCATAGTAGAAACGTTCGCTATAGATTTTCCAAATAAGGTCATAAAGTGAATGTATTTTCGAGAATAAGCGCCAAGAATCAATAGTTTCCATGAAAAAGTCTAACTTTTTATGTAATTCAGTCTTAATTAGATCCTTTTGAGGACTAGTTTTTGCTTGAGCATTGACTAATTTTTCATAAAAGTTTTCTTGAACCTTATCCTCAGAGTTTTGAAGGGCTAGACGAGCCAATTCATCCTCATCAAAGCTAAACATCGGAGACTTCATTAAAGCCACTAAAGCAAAGTCTTGCAGAGGATTATGGATGACACGAAGAGTATCCAACATAACCTGCACTTCTAAAGATTGCAAATAATTGTTTTGAGCGCCATCAGTTTTAACTGGTATCCCATATTCCGACAAAGCAAGTAAAACCTGGTCATTCCGACTTCTGCTGGCAGTTAAGAGAGCAATGTCATTAAAAGGAACCCCTTTATCATTATGAAGATGCAATATCTCCTTAATGACCATTCGCATTTCACCAGTCAGTTTGTTGGTCGAAAACTCTTCCTCTTCCTTAGAATCACCATCAACATCCTTATCATACAAGAGGACTTCTGCCTTGTTTTCTGGATCTGGCTGTAAATAAGTATTTCCGAAAACAAGTTGATGCATGCCGTCATAAGAAATCTCTCCAACTTCCTCATCCATGAGATGCTTAAAGACGTCATTGGTAGCATTTAGTACTTCAGAACTACTACGGAAGTTTTCCTTGAGCAGTATTAACTGACCTTCTTTGCTATCCTGAGCAAAACTATGGAATTTTTCATTAAAGATTTGGGGATCTGCCTGTCTAAAACGATAAATAGACTGCTTGATATCTCCCACCATAAAACGGTTATGCCCGTTAGAGAGAAGCTCCAACATTCTTTCCTGGATATGGTTGGTATCTTGGTACTCATCAACCATGACTTCGTGGAAACGTCTCTGATACTCTTGACGTACCTGAGGGAAGTTTTCCAAAATTTCAATGGTATAGTGACTGATATCCGCAAATTCAAAAGCATTTTCTTCACGTTTACGCTTTCGGTAGGCATCAACAAAATCACTCATGAAAACTTGAAAAGTCTTTGCTAAGTCCCAAGACTCTTGATGATATTTTTCCTGGAATTTTAGTAAAGTGATTTGGTCATTTAGTGTAATTAGCTTTTCAAACTTATCTTTTCTCTCTTGGTTGTAGGCTTCTTTCAGTACTAGGAGTTCAGCCTTGCGACTAGCATTTGAGAGAGCTTTACCATTCTTAGCTTTAGAAATATTTACAACTTCTTCTAAAACTTCTTGGTATTGTTCAAAAGTAGATTCGTGAGTTAAAGCACCGATTTCATCAAGAACTTGTTGGACAGATTCTAAGTAGGCTGCTTTTCCAAATTCCTTGGCATCATTCTCAAGATGGTAACGGAAGAAACTTTCCAAATCCCAGAGTCTTTGCTGAATGTCTTGAGCCAGCTTTTCTTTAGAACTTGTAAAATCGGCCTTTTCGAATCCTTTTAAGAAAGATTCCTGTAGCCAAGCCTGAGGATTACTTGTAGATTGCAAAAAGTCATAAATCATATAGACCTGTTTACGCAAACCACGCGCATCCTTACTTTTACCCGCAAAGTTCTTGACCAGCTGACTAAACTGTTCTTGTTCCTTACCTTGGTAGTGTTTTTCAAAAACCTGTCGAAAGACTTCGTTTTTTAAGAGGAGTTGCTCACTTTCATTCTCAAGAATGCGGAAGTTTGGAGCAAGATCTAGAAGATAGCCATGTTTGGCTAGAAACTTCTGAGTAAAAGAGTCCATAGTTCCAATAGCAGCGTTTGGTAAATCAGCTAATTGTCTTCCAAGATGCTTTTTTAGCTCCATATCTTGAGTCTCTTGGATTTGTTGGCTGATTTTCTTTTCCAAGCGTTCTTTTAACTCGGTTGCTGCCTTTACCGTAAAGGTTGAGATAAAGAGTTGGCGAATTTCTACTCCACGCGCTAGTTGATCAAGAATTCGTTCAGCCATGACAAAGGTTTTTCCTGAACCAGCTGATGCTGAGACCAGAATGTTTTGACCAGAACTGTAAATAGCTTGAATTTGTTCAGCAGTTTTCTTGGGTTTCTTGTCAGAATGAGCTTCTGCTACTTGCAACTCTTCAATCTCTTCTTGGGATAAAAAATTCATCGCTCCAACTCCTCTCTAATTTTATTAAACCATATTTCCTTATCATTGCTCTTAGCAACCTTATCTAACAATCTTGCCTGTCCTAGATGGTAATTAGCTTCAAAACCAGTTATCGACTGATATTGTTGGACATATGGGGCAATACTTCTACCGTCTTCTGTGTAAGGATTGATAGCAAATCTACCAGATAAAATCTTCTCTGCTGCTTTCTTATAAATAAGAGCGTTATAGTCCAGCAATAACTGGAATTCCTCATCAGACAACTGATAGGTCTTGTTTTTATTATATAGTTCCCCAAGATTCTTTATTTCTTTTTCAAGAAATAGCCCTTGATATTTCATAGTCTTAGTTGTTTCTGCTAAAGCCTTTGAAAGAGTTTTAACAGTTTGTAAGGACTGAACTGGCTCAGCCATCTCTAAATACATTGCACCAAAGAAGTCTGTATTTCCTTCTTTCTTAAGAGCAGCAAGATAGGTCGGTAACTGTGAATTAAGGCCGTTATAAAAGAGAGGGAAGTTAAACTGAGTTAGAGAAGATTTGTAATCTACAACACCAATAGCTTCACTTGTCTTTAAGCGATCTATACGGTCAACTTTACCACGGACATAGACATTTCTGCCGTTATCTAACTGAATAAAGGCTTGTTCCTTACCACCAAAGACTGCTTCTTCCTGAATTGTTTCAATTTCAGAATTGTGACGAAGAATGTGCCCAGTTGCACGCGCTACATCCAAAAGAACTTCCTTGGTTAATTGGGCTTCCAAACTTTCTTGATAAATGGCTTGAAATTCTCGCTCTTGACTGGTTTCAGAGATTGCTTGTTCTAAACGACGGTCAAAAGGTGTATCAATAGGAAGTTTCATAGCGCGTTCAAAAATACGATGCAAGAAATTCCCATGGCTTAGAGCATCAGGTCGCAAACGTAATTCTTCCTGCAAGCCTAAGACATATCGAAGGAAATAACTGTATTCGTTTCGATAAAACTCTGTCAATCCCGAAGTTGATAGATAAAAATCTTGATCTTGAGGATACAAGGCTTCCAAAGTTTCAATAGCTAAGGTCTTACTTTTTGGACTTGTCGGTAGGACAGGATTATCAAGACCTTGATCTTCTAATTTTCTCCCCATAACACGAGCTAGAACCTTTATAAAGGTTAAGTCCTGCTCACTTGTCTCCATATCACCTTGCTGGTGATAAGCAACAAGACTAGACAGAAGACTGTGATAAGAACCAATGTCTTCAGTTGATAGACTGTTTCGATCGATTCTCTTTTCAATCTTCGTAAAACCAAAATCCTGCAATTCTTTCAGATAAACTGACTCTTTACTCTCATTTTCATTGAGTAAACTTGGCGCTGATAAGACTAATTGTTTCTTAGCAGAATTAACCAAAGAAAGCATGGTATAGCGATTCTTCTTAAGATTTTCATGGCTAGCAATCAATAATTGAGAGCCATCTTCAGTACCTTGGTTTAAAACTTCTCTTTCTTCATCACTCAAAAGACTGGTATTTTGGGTGATCTTAGGTAGATGATCCTGGGTTAAGCCGAGTGCATAGATGTAATCAGAAGTCAAAGGCGAAATCAAATCATAACTTTGCACCAGAACCCTATCTACCGTTGCTGGGATTGTACGATAATTTGATAAGGACATCCCTGAATGAAGAAGAGCCAAGAAATCATCTAAAGCAACCTGAGTCCCCTCAAATACGGTCACAAATTGCTCCATTACGTGGCAAAATGCCTTCCAGACCTCTTCTTGTCTTTCTTGCTCTGTCGCATCCATCGTTTCAGATAAGGATTGTAATTGCTTGGTCACAGATGCATCCTTCAAAAAGTTATTCCATTTTGTAAGGATATTTTCAGTCTTTTGCTTACGACTGGATAATAAAGCTTCTAGTGGATTTAGGACACGGACACGCAGCTCATTTAATTTTTCTAAATCAAATTTTCCATGATGATTTTTTGTAAATTCTTGTTTAAAGTTAGAAAGACCATCAATACCTAAATAGCGGATATATTGTTCAAAGCTATCAATTTTTTCTTGAGTAAGGTCGGTATATAAGCCAGTTCGCAAGAGATTAATCAAATCTTCTTGACGGAAATTGTATCGTTTCAAACGCCCGATGGATTCTACAAATTGAGTCAAAGGGTGGTGAGCCATAGACTCACTCTTACCTAGATAAAAAGGAATTTGATATTGATTAAAAATTGTCTGCAGAGACAGTTTATAGGACTCTACGTCACCAAGTAGGATACGAAAATTTTTGTAGCTAAGTTTTGGCTCTTGGTGCAATTTCTGACGAATACTACGAGCAACTAACTCCAACTCTTCTTTTTGTGTCAGACAAGACCAGATTTGCAAGTCCTTTCTATCTTCGTCATTCACATCTAAATTAATTTCGGAATAATCATAAGCACTTTCCAGTAGTTTTGACGCTTTAGCAAAGGCATCAAGATTTCCGTGTTCTTGACATGCATCTTCTGCCTTGGTCTGATATTTAAATGCCAAATGACCTAGAAATTCAACACTAGCTTGATAGAGATTCCCTTCACTAAAAGGACTAGTGTATGCTTTCTTAGTTGCATATACACCAATAATAATTTCAACACCCTTACGATGAAGCAAATCCACTAGGTGTTCTTCTTCTGAAGAGAAACGAGTAAAACCATCAATAACTAAGGCAATCTGGCTAAAATCACTACTTACTTTGTTTTCTTCGATAGCATTGATCAGATATGATAATTGACTCCCTTGCGAAACTTGACCTTGGTTGAGATAAGCTGTTACCTTTTCAAAAATCAAGAGTAAATCAGAACGTTTATCAGCATCTGTCAAACTTTCCAAGTCCAAAAAACTCATCTTTGCAGTTGAAATTTCATGATAAATCTCAATCAGTTGCTGGATGAATTGCGGATCTTGTTTAATAGCCCCGTAAACCCGTAAATCCTTAGCATCTATCTCAGACAGACATTTATAGAAAGCCATACCAAGACCAATATCATCGAGACTTGTTCTCTCAGGAATATCATTTAAAACCAGATAACGAGCCATTTGAGCGAAGCGCGTGACTGTAATAGCAAAAGAAGCCTGCTGACTCAAGCACTCCAGCACGGCACGTTCCTTTTCAAAAGAAAGAGAGTTAGGGGCGATATAAAAGACTCGTTTTCCTTGGTCAACTAGTCCTTGAGCCTCCTTAGTTAGGATTTCTGTCAAAGAAGTCCGAATATCGGTATAAAGTAGTTTCATCTCTGCCTCGTTTGTTTTTGTCATTACCTTTTATTATACCATGATTTAACAGAAGATTCTGTCTCTGATTCACAAAATATGCTATAATATAGGCAAAACTAGAAAAAGGAAAAACTATGATTAAACTACTTGCTCTGGATATGGATGGTACTCTTCTCAACGAAGCCAAGGAAATCCCTCAGGCTCATATTGATGCCATTCATAAGGCTATCGAAAAAGGTGTCAAACTGGTTCTCTGTACTGGACGACCTCTCTTTGGGGTTCTTCCCTACTACAAGAAACTCGGTCTTGATTTGCAAAATGAATACGTTATTGTCAATAATGGTTGTTCTACCCACCAAACCAGCGACTGGAGCCTTGTCGACTGGCGGGAACTTAGCAAATCTGACATCGAATACCTCAATGACCTTGCTGAAAAGAGTGAAGTCCAGTTGACTCTCTTTGATGAAGAGCACTATTTCGTTCTCGGAGGCAAACCAAATCCTATCGTTCAATATGATGCCACACTTGTCTTTGCTGACCTGACTGAAATCACACTAGAGGAAGCTACTAGTGGTAAATATCGTATGTTCCAGGGAATGTTTTTAGGGACAAAAGAACAGACAGATGACTTTGAACAACGATTTGCTGATGAACTTTGTCAGAGATTTAGCGGTGTTCGTTCTCAACCTGTTATCTATGAAGCAATGCCACTCGGTACAACAAAGGCTTCAGCACTTTCTCGTTTGGCTGAGATTTTAGATATCCAACCTTCTGAAATCATGGCTATGGGTGATGCCAATAACGACATTGAGATGTTAGAGTTTGCTGGGCTGGGGATCGCCATGGGAAATGCCAGCGACCACGTAAAATCTCTCGCTGATGCCGTAACTGCTAGCAATGAAGAAGATGGTGTTGCACGCGCTATTGAGAAATATATTTTGTAGAAAATAAGCCCAGTCAACTAGTATTTCTAGCCAACTGGGCTTTTATTTTTTTAAAATTTAAAAACTTTAGAAACTCTTTAGAAATGCTTGACGATTCTTTGATATCTATGCTTTATACTAGAGTTATAAAAATAAAACACCTTAAAGATTAAAGGAGAAAACTATGAAAACAGTCCTCGAAATCCATGGCTTGTCCAAACAATTTGGCAAACAACCTATTCTACAAGATCTTAGTCTCTCAGTTAAAGAAGGAGATATCTATGGACTTATCGGAAAAAATGGTGCTGGTAAGACAACTCTGATTAAAATCATTACCCAATTATTATCTGCTGACCATGGAACTATTTCCCTCTTTTCTAGTCAAGGGTATAAGGAGTGCACGAAAGCCCTATCTCGAGTAGGTTCAGTCATTGAATCCCCAGTAGCTCACAATCATTTAACAGCCTATCAAAATCTAAGGTACTATTGTACTATTCGACATATCCCAAATGCTGATCAAGTCATTCAGGAAACATTAAAGTATGTGGGGTTAACAGATACAGGTAGAAAAGTTTTTCGAGATTTCTCTCTTGGAATGAAACAACGCCTAGGCATTGCGATTGCCCTCCTATCAAAACCGGACTTTCTCATCCTTGATGAACCTATCAATGGACTTGACCCAATCGGTATCAAAGAGTTTCGTCAAATGATTCAACGTCTGAATCAAGAACTAGGAATAACAATTCTCATCTCTAGTCATATCTTGTCAGAACTCTATCTGGTTGCCAATCGCTTTGGAATTTTAGACCAAGGGAAAATCATTCGAGAAATCAGTAAGGCCGAATTTGAGACACTGAATGAAGACTATATTGTTCTAAAAACAATTGACAAAGAAAAAGCTAGTCAAATCTTAAAAGACAAAGTGCATCTTGAATTTAAAGTTGTTAATTCAGATAATGAGATTCATATTTTTAGTCATGAACAAGATGTCAAACGCATTCTCAAAGAACTTACTCTAGCAGATGTTGACGTGGATGAGATTTACTATGCTCGTCAAAATCTTGAAGAATACTTCACACAATTAGTAAAATAGGAGGAAAACCATGATACATACAATTCAAGCAGACTTTTACCGTCTTTTCCGTTCCAAAGGATTTTGGATTACAGAGCTCGTTCTCTTTGCACTCATGTTAATGGGGGCTACTTTCGGAGCTACAGGACAGATCATATCCGTCAGTACAAGTACAAACGCAGAAACCGAACTGCCAAGCAAGGGATGGGATGGTATACAAGCCCTTATTAACACCTCTAGCAATAGCTCAAACCTAGTTTTCCTCTGTATTATCCTTGCTTGCTTAGTTCTAGGAGTTGATCTTATCGGAAAACTCTATAAAAACAGTTTGACAGTGGGTGTTTCTCGCACAGAATTCTTCCTAGCTAAGTTTGTAGTATTAGCAAGTATCGCTCTAATGCAAATTCTTGTTAGCCTAGTCATTGCTTTCGTACCAGCAACTATCCTAAACGGCGTTGGAACTATGCCAGAAGGATTTATTGGCAATCTACTTCTTACTATTGGTCTTCAATTCCTCTGTCTTCTAGCTTGGCTATCTATTGTTTCCTTCATTCTCTATGTGACTCATTCTTATTTGGCTGTTTTCATAGGCTATTTAATCAGCTCTATCTTGCTTTCAACGCCGATGCTTATCTTTCCAGATATCGAGATTTTACGCTATTTATCCTTGAATTTTGCCTATGCCATGACTGCCTATAGTCAAGCTGTTCTATACACCATTGTCGTTACAGTAACTATTATTCTATTCTTTACCATTAGTGGACTTGCTGTTTTCAAAAAGAAAAGCTTATAAAAATGACCTCCTCTGTTCAAAAAGAGGAGGTTGCTTGTTTTAAAAGAGAATTCTAACTGTAAACCAAGAACCATCTGTACTTAGTTGTAGTTCTGCACCAAGTAGATGGGATAATTCTTCTGTAATATAAAGACCTAAACCAGAGGATTCTTCTGTATCTGAGAGGTTTTCAGAGTAAAATCGTTGACTGAGATTTTCAATTTTACGAATCGGTTGTTTAACCAGATTAGCAATTTCCAAACAGATATGATTGTCCACTTCCTTCAGAGAAAATCTCGCTTCATCCTTGCCATGTTTTAGAACATTGCCAATAAGATTTTGTAACATACGATCTAATAAATCTGGATCTGTTAATAAATAGAGACCAGGTTCTACTTGAAAATCAAGGTTAATCTTTGCCGTCTGAAAAGAATCATAATAGGTCAGCAATTTTTGCGTCATAAATGTCGAGACTTCTAACTCAGATAAGTCAGGTTTAACTGCTCCTTCCATTAACCGACGATAGTCCAAAAGAGCCTCTAGCCGTTTTGAAACTTGATTGAGATGATGGGAAATTTTTTTCAAACTCTCAGACTCAGGATTTTTTGTTTTAAGCAATTGCTGAGTATAACCTGACGCAATCGTTAAAGGCGTCCGAATATCATGGGCAATATTGCTAATAGCCATGTCTAAAGTCTGCTTCTCTCGCTTCATAATCAAGCGTGACTGCTCAACATCTTGAAAGAGATGATTGATTTGCTGGTAAAGATGTATAAAATCCTTGGAGAAAGTGGACACTCCGATTCTCTTCATACTTCCAGTCAGAATCTTGTCTTCAATTTGTTGGCTCAAGTTTACCAGTGCTAGATGATAGCGAATCAACCCTATCGTCAATAGGATAATAACCAACAGTAGCAAAGAAAGTAAAATATAGATCATTGCTCATCTCCTTTTAACCGAACACCAACTCCCCAGATCGTTTCAATATACTCTTGCTCTGGATCTAGTTGACCTAATTTTTTTCGGAGATTACTTAAATGAGTGTTGAGAGTATTGTCGCCTGGTAAATAAGTATCCTCCCAGACCAATTCATAGAGTTCTTCTTTCGTAAAAATTTTCTTTGGATGTCCCAGTAAGGTTTGGAGAATCAAACATTCTTTCTTAGCTAGGCGAATAGTTTCCTGGCTATTTTTGATTTCAAAACTATCTGCATCAAATTGAATATTTTTTAACTGTTGAATCAACTTGTCAGGATGTTCAATTTCAGTTGCTTGCTTGTCACTATTTTGACGTAATTGTACCGTAACTCTGGCAAAAACTTCATCCAAATCAAAAGGCTTTACAATATAATCATTGGCACCATCTAATAGATATTGGCTGATGAGCTTCTTATCACTTAGGGCAGTTAGCATGATGACAGGAACTGAACTATCGTGTCTAATGGCTTTTAAAACCTGATCGCCATTTTTTCCTGGAAGCATAATATCTAACAAGATTAGATCAATGTCACCTTGTTCAAATCGTATCATTCCTTCAGTACCAGAAAAAGCCTGAATCACCTCATGCTCCTCAGAAAGAAGAGTTCTCAAAATTTCTTGAATCTCATTATTATCTTCAACGATAAGTATTCTAGCCATAAACACCAACCTTTCTAATAGTATTATATCATGTTTTTTTAGGAATTTCGGATAAAGAAAAACTCTCCTTCATGCTTAAATACGAAGAAGAGTTCATTAGCTATATTAAATTAAAGCTGTCAATGCGGTAATAAGTCCAAAAACGATACCTGGTGCATTAGCTGCTGCCAAAGGAATATCACGTTCTTTTTTAAAGAGACCGTAGTAAACCCAAAGACTGCAGTTAAGTGCAGCTACTGCTGGTTGGATAAAATTCCCTTTTTGACCAGCAAGGTTATTCATAATTTGAGGAATATAAGAGACATACATCATTACAGACATAAAGGTTGCAATCCAACCCAAAGTTTTCATTTGTTTTTCAGTCATTTTCTTCCTCTTTCAAAGACATTTTTAATTATACACTATTTTTTAAGATAGTGAAATTTAAAAAGCTATTTGTTAAAAACTTGTAAATTATCACAATCTTGTGATAAGGGAATCTTATTCATTTAGATAACTTACTTCTTCTCAATCGGTGCTACACTAGCCAAAAGTTTTTTCAAACCGACTTCTGAGAAGCTGATTTTTAGTTCCTGGGTAGCTCCACTACCCGATACTTCAAGGACAGTTCCTTCACCCCATTTTTTATGAAGGGCTATATCACCGATAGACCAGCTAGTTTCACTGGAAGAAGATTTACTATTAGATGCAAATTGTCCAAATGGTAAACCACTTGATTGGATAGATGTAGGCGCAGTATTTCGTTTTCGTTCTTGAAGAGCCTGTGCCAGACTCATTCCTTGACCAAATGTAGTGTTTCCACTTGTGTAAGAAGCTTTAAAACTTGTATTAGCTGGACGAGCCAAACCTTGATAAGTCAACAAATCTGGACTAATCTCGTTGATAAAACGGGTCGGACGATTGTAACTTGTACGTCCGAATAGCAAGCGAGAGTTGGCGTTGGTTAGATAGAGAATTTTCTCGGCTCGTGTGATTCCTACGTATGCCAAACGACGTTCCTCTTCTAATTCATCAGGATCCTCAGAGGCGCGACTAAGCGGAAAGACATTCTCCTCCATACCGATAATAAAGACAACCGGAAACTCGAGTCCTTTGGCAGCGTGTAAGGTCATTAAGGTTACTTCTGACGTCTCCTGACTACCAGAGTCCGTATCTGCAATTAAGGCAAGATCATTCAGGAAACGACTAAGTTTATCTAGTCCTGTTTCCTCTTCTTGGCTTTCAGGATTGTCATCAAAGTTTTTGGTAACAGAGAGGAACTCCTCGATATTTTCAACCCGAGCCTTACTCTCCAATGTTGCTTGTGCATGTAGAATATCAACGTAACCTGTTTTTTCAAGGACAGCCTCAACCAACTCTGTAATGTTTAATTGATCCAGTTGCTCCCTCAAATCCAGAATCATATTGGCAAAGTCCCAAATAGACTGGGCTGCCTTACCCTTAATTCCTGATAACATAATATTAGCTGAAGCATCCAGCATGGACATTTCTTGCAAATTAGCGAAGTCTCGAATTTTTTCAACAGTTCCTGGGCCAATTCCACGCTTTGGTTCATTGATGATACGTTCAAAACTGATATTATCACTTAGGTTGGCAATGAGATTGAGGTAAGCAATGATATCACGGATTTCCTTACGGCTGTAGAATTTGGTACCACCAACCATGGTATAAGAAATATTAGACTTGAGAAGGGCCTCCTCAATAGTACGTGACTGGGCATTAGTACGATAAAGAACTGCAAAGTCTTTGTGTAGGAAGTTTTGACTTCGACCAAGTTCATCAATTGTTTTGGCTACAAAAACAGCCTCATCTTGTTCGTCATTGGCACGATAGTAGACAATTTGTTCCCCATCCGCATTTTGAGTCCATAGATTCTTAGGACGGCGATTTTTATTGTTTTTAATAACGTCATTAGCTGCTTGGAGAATGGTTTTGGTTGAGCGATAGTTTTCCTCCAATAAAACAACCTTGGCTTGAGGATAATCCTTCTCAAAATCCAAGATATTCTGCATATCAGCACCACGCCAACCGTAGATAGACTGGTCCGCATCCCCAACAACACAGATATTTTTAAAGCGAGAAGCCAACAGTTTGACCAGTTGGTACTGGGCATGATTGGTATCTTGATACTCATCAACATGGATATATTGGAACTTTTGCTGATAGTAAGTCAAGACATCAGGATTTTGGTCAAAGAGACGAAGCGTAAGCATAATCAAATCATCAAAGTCAACTGACTCAGACTGACGGAGTTCCTTTTGATAGGCCTCATAACACTTAGCGACAATGTTTGTATATAAATCTCCTGCTTGAGCAGCATAAGCAACATCGTCAATCAAATCATTCTTAGCATTAGAAATGGTCCCTAAAATAGTGCGTTCATTCCACTTTTTAGGATCCAAATTTAATTGCTTGAGAATACGCTTCATCAGTGATCGCTGCTCACCTGGATCGATAATGGTAAAGTTACGATTGTAACCAATATGATCCGCATCACGACGTAAGATACGAACGCACATAGAGTGAAAGGTCGCTATCAAACAGTCCTGTGTAGCTGGATTGAGCCCATAGGCACGTTCTTTCATTTCACGAGCAGCCTTATTGGTAAAGGTAATGGCTAAAATATTCCAGGGATTAACCATCTTTTCATCAATTAAGTAGGCAATACGATGGGTCAAAACTCGTGTTTTACCAGAACCAGCCCCCGCCATAATCAGCAGTGGACCTTCTGTTGTTTGGACCGCTTCAGCCTGTCGGTCATTCATACCGTTTAATAAAGGATTCATTTTCTCTTCCTATTCTTCAAATCAATGTTTCTATTATATCAAAAAAGACTGAAAATAACTCTATCAGAGACAAGCTTCCTTTTTTCCTAAAAAAAGAACACTAACAAGTGTTCTTTTTATTTTAATCATGAATAGATTGTAAAAGTGTCAACAAGGCTTGAGCCGATCTGCGTCCTGCTTCTACGATAAATTCATCAAATGAAATAGAAGCTTCGTGGTTAGCATTATCACTCATGGCACGTACAACTAAGAAAGGTAGATTAAGCGCGTGAGCTGCTTGAGCGATAGCCGCTCCTTCCATCTCAACCGCAAGCACCTGAGGAAAATGTTTTTTTATAGCAGCTATCTTGTCTTCACCAGCTACAAAGCTGTCACCCGTCACAATCAAACCTAGATGCCATTTTTGGTCAAGTTTAGACAAACTCTCTTGAATCAAACTGACAAACTTCTTGTCAGTTTCGAAATAGAGTGGTTGTTGGGCCATCTGACCGTATTCATAACCAAAAGCAGTCACATCAACATCATGATAAGCTAGCTTATCAGCAATCACTACATCTCCAACTTCGATTCCTTCTGCTAAAGCACCAGCTGAACCAGTGTTGATAACAGCATCTACTTTAAAGTGGTTAGCTAAGATTGCTACACTCATAGCAGACATGACTTTACCAATTCCACTCTCCACCAAGACAAGCTCGACTGAACCAATTTTACCCGTATGATACTTATTTCCT
Organism: Streptococcus wuxiensis; assembly: GCF_040888245.1. NCBI lineage: Bacteria > Bacillati > Bacillota > Bacilli > Lactobacillales > Streptococcaceae > Streptococcus > Streptococcus wuxiensis. Next base: position 320,109 of record NZ_JBFNFE010000001.1, on the reverse strand, counting down.
AATACCGTCTCTTCTTGAGAGTTTTCTAAATGTTGAATCAGATAAACTAGCTCTTCTGGCATAGCTGCTATAATTCCAATTTTCATGACATTCCCCTTAAATAAATCTCATTGCTAAAACTAGCAAAATCAAGAGAAGAATAACAGCAAATAGAATCTTATTCAGTTTTGAGTTAAAAACATTTCTCTTAGTATTTTCAATTCGACGACTTTTATGGATTTGTGGTTCAACATCAATCGTTAGGGTATCTTGACTAAAACCATGGTCACTTGAACGTGAAGCTCTATAATGTTGAGATGAAGTCGATAATATCTTTGTTTCTTGATCATCTACTAAAGTAGAGCCAGAGATATCTTCACCACGATTTGCACGCTCGATTATTTCGTCTGTTAATAAAGGTTTTCCCATAGGTTCCTCCCCTATTTTTTTTGTAATTCCCAGTACTGGATAGCCATGATAGTCTTGGCATCACAGATATCACCAGACTGGATCAGTTGTTTAGCTTCTTCAAGACTAACTTCAAGTAATTCTAAAGTTTCATCTTCATCCTGTGGACGTGGATTATTAACCTTTGTCAAATCACTTGCCAAATAAAGTTTTAATCGTTCATTACAGAAACCAATAGCAGAATAGAAATCATACAAAAGAGTTAGTTTTCCAGTGTACGCAGCTTCTTCTTCCAATTCACGAAGGGCTGCTGCTTCAGGATCAGCGTTTTCTCCAATTTCTAGTTTTCCTGCAGGAATTTCAACAGAAACTTTTTCAATCGCCTTGCGATATTGCTTGACTAGAACAATCTTATTGTCTGGAGTAACAGCGAGAATACATACCGCACCGTTATGGAAAATTAAATCTCGCTGAGCAGTTCCCTTTCCAGCAGGCAATTCAACCTGGTCTTGAACTAGCTGGAAAATAGGCCCGGTATAGATTTCTTTACGGCTAAGTGTTTTTTCTTCAAATTCCATCGTAAGCTCCTATTGGTTTTTAGGATGATGAGGGAGACGCGTTGCGTATTCGTCCTTGTTAACCTGACGTCCACGACCAATGGCAATCGCATCTGCTGGTACATCTTTTGTAATGGTTGATCCGGCACCTACAAGAGAATTATCTCCTAGCTCAACAGGAGCAATGATAGTTGAGTTAGAACCAACAAAGACATTGTTTCCGATAACTGTCTTATATTTATTTTTCCCATCATAGTTGACTGTTATAGTACCAGCACCAAAGTTGACGTCACTGCCAACTTCACAGTTACCAATGTATGTCAAATGGCCAGCTTTTGTATTTTCTCCAATGCTAGAACCTTTCACCTCAACAAAGTTTCCAATATGGACTTCTTTTGCCAGGCTAGATCCTGGACGAATATGAGCGTAAGGTCCGACTGTAACGCCATCTGCTACTGTGCTTTCTTCAATCATTGAGTTGGTAATTACAGCACCTGAACCGATAGTACTATCAACGATATAAGTTCCGTTGGTCAAAATAGTTTCTGCACCAATCTTACTAGAACCTTTGAGGGTTACATTGGCTTCAATTTGTACATCTGGAGCAATTTCAACATCCACATCAATATAAGTCGCTTCTGGATTTACAAAACTAACACCATTGACCATGTGTGCTTGATTAATACGACGACGCATTACAGCTTCTGCTGTAGCAAGTGCGACACGGTCATTTACACCGAGACTTTCATCAAAGTCTTTCAGAGTATAAGCTCCTACCTTCTCACCAGCTTCACGGAAAATCCCAATCACATCTGTAATATAGTATTCACCTTGAGCGTTATTGGTATTGATGTTTTTAAGAGCTTCAAAGAGGCGAGCATTATCAAACACATAAGTTCCTGTATTGATTTCTTTGATTTGTTTCTCAAAATCGGTCGCATCTTTTTGTTCTACGATGCGTAGTACTTCAGCATTATCATTGCGAACAATACGTCCATAACCAAATGGATCTTCAGCTTCTGCGGTAAGGATAGTGGCTACGTTCTTGTGATTCACATGAAAATCAATCAAGTTTTTCAAACTTTCACCCGTGATTAATGGTGTATCACCTGCAATAACCAATGTTTGTCCAGAAAGACCCTCAAGAATTGGTTCGGCCATCATAACCGCATGACCAGTACCTAATTGCTCAGTTTGTCTCACAAAATCAGTCTGTCCTGCTAAAACTTGCTCTACAAGTTCAGCCTTATGCCCGATTACAGTAACTGTTTTTTCGGGATTAATTGCGCCCACGCTACGAAAAACATGCTCAAGCATTGAAATTCCCGCAACCTTGTGCATAACTTTAGGTAGATCTGATTTCATACGGGTACCTTTACCCGCTGCTAAAATAATTGCATAATTTGCCATATTTTTCTCTTTTCTATAGAAATTCTTTATTATTATACCACAATTTACTTCACGATACACAAATTTGTTGACCTCAACCTAACGCTAATGACTGTCACTACTCCGTTTTGAGTAAATTTTTTGATTTTTTTTACAAATTACGATAAACTATAGGAGTATGAGAAAAAAATTTCGCCCAGCTTTTATAGTTATTATATTTGCTGCTTTTATAGGACTCTTGATTCTCAATCGTCCACGATTCGAAGAACATCCTGTAAAAACCAAACAAAATCTAGTTCAAATAGAAACACAAGCTCTACATAACTTGGATAAGCCTATCATCGATATCTCTGGTTGGCAGAGACCATCGGAAATCAATTACGATATTTTATCTCAAAATATCTCTGGTGTCATTGTTCGAGTCCACGGAGGAAATCAGATTACCACTGAGAACGATGCATCTTATACAAACGGTATTGATAAAGCTTATAAAAGTCATATCGCTGAGTTTCAAAAGAGAAATGTTCCAGTTGCTGTATATGCCTATGTATCTGGAAAAAGTGTAGAGGATATGGAAAAGGCTGCTGAAGCATTCTACAATTCAGCTTCCCCATACAATCCAAGTTACTATTGGTTAGATGTCGAAGAAAAAACTATGTCAGACATGAATAAAGGGGTTGAAGCTTTCCGTGCTAAACTAGAATCTCTAGGTGCTAAAAACATCGGTATCTACATCGGAGTTTACTTCATGAAAGAACATAGCATCAGTACAGATAAATTTTCTGCTATTTGGATTCCATCCTACGGACTTGACTCAGGCTACTTTGAAAGTTCACCAAATACAGACCTTGACTTTGATCTTCATCAATACACCTCAAAGGGTAAACTGGTTGGATTCGAACACCATCTAGACCTAAATCTTATTTCTTTGTCAAAAGATAAGCAAGAGACGTTTAGAAAATTATTCTTAAAACCTTAAATTTATTTAGCAAGCCAGATATTACTTCTACTTGCTTTTTTTATTTCTCTTACTTTGTGATATAATACAAGAAGAGAATTTTAGAGAATAAATATGGAGAGAGTTTATGTTATCTTGGATTTCAAAAATGATTAAAGGAATTGTTATTGCACTAGGATTTATCTTACCTGGTATTTCTGGTGGAGTCTTGGCAGCTATTTTGGGTATCTATGAGAGAATGATTCGTTTTCTTGCCCATCCATTTAAAAACCTAAAAGAAGATATTCTTTATTTCATACCTGTTGCTATCGGTATGTTACTAGGTATTGGGCTATTTTCTTATCCAATTGAGTACTTACTAGAGCATTATCAAGTTTATGTTTTATGGAGTTTTGCGGGTGCTATTATTGGTACAGTCCCTAGTCTTATAAAAGAGGCTACTCAAGATTCTGAAAGAGACAAAGTCGATCTTATCTGGTTTTGGGTGACCTTTATTGTTTCTGGAATTGGTCTTTACGCTTTAAACTTTGTGGTTGGTTCACTCAACGCAAGTTTCACAAGTTTTATCCTAGCTGGTGCTCTTCTTGCTCTAGGTATTTTAGTTCCAGGATTAAGCCCCTCAAATCTTCTCTTGATTTTAGGTCTCTATACCCCAATGTTAACTGGATTTAAAACTTTTGATTTATTTGGTACCTTCCTTCCGATTGGAATTGGAGCTGCTGCTACTCTTATTATTTTTTCAAAATTGATGGACTACGCTCTTCGAGTGTATCACTCTCGTGTTTATCACTTCATCATTGCAATCGTTCTTTCAAGTACACTCTTGATATTGATTCCAAATGCGGGTAATGCTGAAAGCATTAACTACAATGGTTTATCTCTTGTGTCTTATGTGATTGTTGCCTTCTTTTTTGCTCTTGGCATTTGGTTAGGTATTTGGATGAGTCAGTTGGAGGATAAATACAAATAATGGCTAAGAAAGTTAAAGTTAAAAAAACCTTAGTAGAGCAAATTTTGACTAAGGCAGGTGTTGATCATCAAGGCATTCAAATCAATGCTTTAGAAGGAGAACTTCCTTCTGGTTATGATAGAAATCATATCTTTAAGACCTTAGCATTATTGGGCGATAAGACTGGTCCGGTAATAGGAATTGTTCCTATCACCGAACACCTTTCTGAAAAGAAATTAGCAAAGATCTCTGGAAATAAAAAAGTGGCCATGATTCCTCAAAAGGATTTAGAAAAAACGACTGGATATATCCATGGAGCTAATAACCCTGTAGGTATCCGTCAAAAACACAACTACCCTATTTTTATTGATGAAACTGCTTTAGAATTAGAAAAAATGATTGTCTCTGCTGGCGAGGTCGGACACAGTATCATCATCGCACCTAAAGATCTGGCAAACTTTGTAAAAGCTAGCTTTGTTGATATCTTGGAGGAGATAAACTAATGAAACTTTACTTTGTACGCCACGGTCGAACAGTCTGGAATCTAGAAGGTCGCTTTCAAGGGGCTGGCGGAGATTCACCACTTCTCCCTGAATCTATTGATACCTTAGAGGAACTCGGTCAATATCTTAAAGATATCCCTTTTGACAAGATTTATTCGAGTGATTTACCAAGAGCGGTAAAATCAGCTGAGATTATCCAAAGTCAACTGACAAATCCATGTCCTTTAGAAAGTGTTCCTGAACTCAGAGAATGGCACCTCGGTAAACTGGAAGGTCTAAAAATTGCGACTTTAAATGCTATCTACCCTCAGCAAATTCAAGCCTTTAAAACTAACTTAGCTAAGTTTGATACTCGCATGTTTGAAGCTGAATCACTCTACACTACAACTCAGCGCACTATCCAATTTATCAAATCCTTAAAAAACTCTAAGGCAGAATACCTATTACTTGTTGGTCATGGAGCAAACCTTACTGCAAGTCTTCGAACGCTGATAGGCTATCAGGAAGCTCTGCTTCGTAAAGACGGAGGTTTAGCTAATGCAAGTCTAACAATTATAGAAACTGATGACTTTGAAACATTTACTCTAAAGACTTGGAACGATACTTCTTATCAAAAAATATAGAACTTGATATTAACAATCAAGTTCTTTTTAGTTTTTATAGAATATCCGTGAATTTCTTGACTATTTATGATAAAATGGAGTATCGTGAAAAATTAATTTATTATTTAAAATTTCGATTAAAATTAGGAGGAACTCATGTCAACAGAACACATGGAAGAATTGAATGACCAACAGATCGTTCGCCGCGAAAAAATGGCTGCGCTCCGTGAACAAGGAATTGATCCATTCGGTAAACGTTTTGAACGTACTGCCAACTCTCAAGAACTAAAAGATAAATTTGCTGATCTTGATAAAGAACAGCTACACGAACTAAATGAAACTGCTACTATCGCTGGACGTTTAGTGACAAAACGTGGAAAAGGGAAAGTTGGTTTTGCTCACCTTCAAGACCGTGAAGGTCAAATCCAAATCTACGTTCGTAAAGATGCTGTCGGTGAAGAAAACTACGAAATCTTTAAGAAAGCTGATCTTGGTGACTTCCTAGGTGTTGAGGGTGAAGTGATGCGTACAGATATGGGAGAGCTCTCTATCAAGGCTACTCACATCACACACTTGTCTAAAGCCCTTCGTCCATTGCCTGAGAAATTCCACGGACTTTCAGACGTTGAAACAATCTACCGTAAACGTTACCTTGATTTGATTTCTAACCGTGAAAGCTTTGATCGCTTCGTCACACGTTCAAAAATCATTTCTGAAATCCGTCGCTACCTCGATGCTCAAGGTTTCCTTGAAGTCGAAACACCTGTTCTTCACAACGAAGCTGGTGGTGCTGCTGCTCGTCCATTTATTACTCACCACAATGCTCAAAACATTGACATGGTGCTTCGTATCGCGACTGAGCTTCACTTAAAACGCCTTATCGTTGGTGGTATGGAACGCGTTTACGAAATCGGTCGTATCTTCCGTAACGAAGGAATGGACGCTACACACAACCCTGAGTTTACTTCTATCGAAGTTTACCAAGCTTATGCAGACTTCCAAGATATCATGGACTTGACTGAAGGTATTATCCAACACGTTGCAAAAGCTGTTAAAGGTGATGGCCCAGTCAACTACCAAGGTACTGAAATTAAAATCAACGAACCATTCAAACGTGTTCACATGGTTGATGCTATCAAAGAAATTACAGGTGTTGATTTCTGGCAAGACATGACCTTCGAAGAAGCTAAAGCTATTGCTGCTGAGAAGAAAGTTCCAGTTGAGAAACACTATACTGAAGTAGGTCACATTATCAATGCTTTCTTTGAAGAATTTGTTGAAGAAACTTTGATTCAGCCTACCTTTGTCTATGGACATCCAGTAGCAGTATCTCCACTTGCTAAGAAGAATCCTGAAGACGAACGCTTTACTGACCGTTTCGAACTCTTTATCATGACCAAAGAATACGGAAATGCTTTCACTGAGCTCAACGATCCAATCGATCAGCTTAGCCGATTTGAAGCCCAAGCTAAAGCAAAAGAACTTGGTGACGATGAAGCAACTGGCATTGACTACGACTACATCGAAGCCCTTGAATATGGTATGCCACCAACAGGTGGTTTGGGAATCGGTATCGACCGTCTCTGCATGCTACTCACTGATACTACTACTATCCGTGACGTACTTCTTTTCCCAACTATGAAATAAAAACTAAACTCCTAGATGATTTCTAGGAGTTTTTTGTAGTTAAAAAGACAACCTTATCTAAGAGGTTGTCTTTTGTGTTTGAATTAGAATAATCCAAGAACAGTTCCATCGCTTTCAACATCCATGTTGAGAGCGGCAGGACGTTTTGGAAGTCCAGGCATAGTCATGACATCACCAGTTAAGGCAACGATGAAGCCTGCACCAAGTTTTGGTACCAATTCACGAATAGTAATTTCAAAGTTTTCAGGTGCTCCAAGAGCGTTAGGGTTATCTGAGAAACTGTATTGAGTTTTGGCCATACAGATTGGCAATTTGTCCCATCCATTTTGAACGATTTGAGTAATTTGTGTTTGAGCTTTCTTCTCAAAGTTAACCTTGCTACCACGGTAAATTTCAGTAACAATCTTTTCGATTTTTTCTTGAACAGAAAGTTCGTTTTCATAGAGACGTGTGTAGTTTGCTGGGTTTTCGTCGATTGTTTTTACGAGAGTTTCAGCTAGATCAACTCCTCCTTCAGCTCCATCAGCCCATACGCTAGCTAATTCGACTGGTACATCGATTGAAGCACAAAGTTCTTTCAAAGCTGCGATTTCAGCTTCTGTATCAGAAACAAATTCATTGATAGCAACAACTGCTGGAATACCAAACTTACGGATATTCTCAACGTGACGTTTCAAGTTTGCAAATCCAGCACGTACTGCTTCTACATTTTCTTCTGTCAATGCATCCTTTGCAACACCACCATTCATTTTAAGGGCACGAAGAGTCGCTACAATGACTACTGCACTTGGAGCTGTTGGCAAGTTTGGAGTCTTGATATCCAGGAACTTCTCTGCACCAAGATCTGCACCAAAACCAGCCTCAGTTACTGTGTAATCAGCTAAGTGAAGTGCTGTTGTCGTTGCCAATACAGAGTTACAACCGTGGGCAATATTTGCAAAAGGACCACCGTGTACGAATGCTGGTGTACCATAGATTGTTTGCACCAAGTTGGGTTTAATAGCATCTTTCAAAATCAATGTCAAGGCACCCTCAATCTGTAAATCACCAACTGAAACTGGTGTGCGGTCATAACGGTAGCCAATAACGATATTAGCCAAACGACGTTTCAAATCTTCAATATCAGTTGCCAAGCAAAGGATAGCCATGATCTCTGAAGCAACTGTGATATCAAATCCATCTTCACGTGGAATACCATTAAGTGGACCACCAAGACCAACAGTTACATGGCGAAGAGAGCGGTCATTTAAGTCAACAACACGTTTCCAGAGAATACGACGTTGATCGATTCCTAGCTCATTTCCTTGGTGCAAATGATTGTCAATCAAGGCAGAAAGAGCATTGTTGGCAGTTGTAATAGCGTGCATATCCCCAGTAAAGTGAAGGTTGATATCTTCCATTGGTAACACTTGGGCATAACCACCCCCAGCAGCTCCACCTTTAATCCCCATAACAGGGCCAAGAGAAGGTTCGCGTATGGCAATCATAGTTTTTTTACCAATCTTGTTCAAAGCATCAGCAAGACCAATGGTAATGGTTGACTTCCCTTCACCAGCAGGTGTTGGGTTGATAGCTGTAACAAGAATCAACTTACCAACTGGATTTGTCTCAACCTCACGAATCTTGTCAAAGCTTAGTTTAGCCTTGTACTTTCCATACAACTCCAAATCATCATATGAAATACCAAGTTTCTCAACAACATCAACGATTGGTTTTAACTCAATACTCTGTGCAATTTCAATATCTGTTTTCATAAAAAACTCCTCTAGCCTCTAATGTGTTAATTCATTATATCATAAAACAAGATTTTTAACAGTCATTATGATTAGTAACGTTCGTGAATATGGCTAAATAACAGACTTTCTTTATCTCTATTTAAATTTTTATATGTCTTTATAGGTTTTAACTATGGATTAACATCCTATTTTCGGCCCTTGTTACATCGCTTTCATTTTACTTAATGCTCATTTTTTTGTACAATAGTTCTATGAAAATTTTAGTTACTTCTGGTGGTACAAGTGAAAAAATTGATCGAGTTCGTTCTATTACCAATCACTCTTCCGGTAAACTTGGAAAAATTATCACCGAAACTCTTCTAAAGGCTGGCCACGAAGTTTGTTTGATTACCACTCTTCAGGCAGTTAAGCCAGTTAATCATCCAAACTTGACCATCATCGAAATAAAAAATACAGCTGATTTGCTACAAGTCATGAAAGATAAGGTTATGGACTACCAGGTCTTAATCCATTCTATGGCTGTATCAGATTACGCTCCTGTCTATATGGCTGGTTTTGATGAGATTGAAGCTAGTCAAGATTTAACAGAGTTTTTAGATAAGAAAAATCAGGAAACAAAAATCTCATCTAAGGAAGACGTCCAGGTTCTATTTCTCAAGAAGAATCCAAAAATCATATCTCTTATTAAAGAATGGAATCCTAAGATTCACCTGATAGGATTTAAATTACTGGTTGATGTCAGTCAGGAACATCTGATTCAAGTTGCTCGGGAAAGTCTTGAAAAGAACCAAGCTGATTTAATTGTCGCAAACGACCTTACTCAGATTAGTAGCGAGCAACATAAGGCTTACCTAGTTGAAAAAAATTCTTTCCAAACTGCTATGAGTAAACATGAAATTGCTGATTTACTCCTTGAGAAAATAAAAAGTTATGACTAAAAGAAAGGAATTTTATGGCCCGTATTACACTCGCTATTACAGGATCTATTGCTGCATACAAGACAGTTGACCTAGTTAGTTCTTTAAAAAAACAGGGGCATTCTGTTACTGTTCTTATGACTCAGTCAGCGACAGAATTCATTCAGCCATTAACTTTACAAGTACTATCTCAAAATACTGTACATCTCGATATCATGCACGAACCTTTTCCAGATCAAGTGAATCACATTCAAATAGGAAAAGAAACAGATTTATTTATCGTAGTTCCTGCGACAGCCAATACAATCGCTAAATTAGCTCACGGTTTTGCTGACAATATGGTGACTGCTACTGCTCTTGCTTTGCCACACTTTGTACCTAAACTATTGGCTCCAGCTATGAACACAAAGATGTATGACCACCCTGCGACCCAAGCTAATCTTAAAACTTTAGAAGATTATGCTTATACAATTATTTCTCCCAAAGATTCTCTACTGGCCTGTGGGGATACAGGTCGTGGTGCTCTCGCTGATCTCGAAACTATTTTACAAAAAATAAAGGATAAAATTCATGAACAAACGCTCTAATATTGCTCCAATCGCTATCTTTTTTGCCATTATGATTGTTATTCATTTACTAAGCTCGATTTTATTTAATGTACTTCCCTTTCCAATCAAACCAACTATCGTTCACATTCCAGTAATTATTGCAAGTATTATCTACGGACCAAGAATCGGTGCAACCTTAGGTTTTCTGATGGGAATGCTTAGCTTAACGGTTAATACTCTCACAATCCTGCCAACAAGCTATCTCTTCTCACCATTTGTACCAAATGGTAACTTCTATTCAGTTGTGATCGCAATTGTTCCTCGTATCTTAATCGGTTTGACACCTTATTTCGTCTATAAACTACTAAAGGGAAGAGCTGGACTCATCTTTGCAGGTGCACTTGGCTCACTCACGAATACAGTATTTGTCTTAGGTGGTATCTTCTTTCTCTTTGGTAATGTTTTTGATGGAAATATTCAAAAACTATTAGCGACTGTTATCTCAACAAATTCAATCGCAGAATTAATTATCTCAGCCCTCTTAACACTCGTCATTGTTCCGAGACTTGAAAAAATTAAACAATAAAAACTGTATCAAGAGATACAGTTTTTTTAATTATTACTGGGCTAAACGAGCTTCTTCTAAAATCTTTTCAATTTTTGTCGTCAGCAAATCAATCGCTACAGTATTGGTTACTCCTTCTGGAATAACGATATCTGCATAACGCTTTGTTGGCTCGATAAATTGATGATACATAGGTTTTACGACACCAAGATACTGATCAATGACGCTATCCAAACTACGACCACGTTCTTCCATATCGCGTTTAATACGACGGATGATACGAACATCATCATCAGTGTCCACAAAAATCTTGATATCCATCAAATCACGAAGGCGTTTGTCTTCTAAAACCAAAATTCCTTCTACGATAAATACATCTTGAGGTTCTTGGCGATAGGTTTTCGAACTTCTTGTATGGGCAGCATAATCATAGGTAGGAATATCAACAGGACGTCCTGCCAACAATTCCTTAATTTGCGCAATCATCAAGTCAGTATCAAAAGCAAAAGGATGGTCATAATTAGTCTTAATACGTTCTTCAAAGGTTAAATGAGATTGATCTTTATAGTAGGAATCATGCTCAATCATGGCAATTTTTTCATTTGGGAAATGGGATAAGATTGCTTTAGAAACACTGGTTTTTCCTCCACCAGATCCCCCTGTTACTCCGATAATGATTGGTCTGTTTTGCATAGTTGCCTCCGTATTTTTCCTTTGTCTATTTTACCATATTTTTAGAAAATTTTACAGGTGGACTTTTTAAATTAGAATAAAAAAACCTTGTAGTTTAGTTCTACAAGGTTTTAATGTTTTTAATCAAAGTTAACGTATTCTTTTGAAAGTTCAAGAACTTCTTCCATTGTTGAACATTCAGTAAGAGCACGGTTAGCGTATTCTTGCATCTTAGCTGTGTCAAGTTTCTTCATCAAGCTACGTGTGCGAAGAACAGATGTAGCTGACATAGAGAACTCATCTAAGCCCATTCCGACAAGAAGTGGAACAGCAGTTTGGTCACCAGCCATTTCACCACACATACCAGCCCATTTACCTTCAGCGTGAGCTGCTTTGATTACGTTGTTAATCAAACGAAGAATCGATGGGTTATATGGTTGGTAAAGGTATGAAACTTGTTCGTTCATACGGTCAGCAGCCATTGTGTATTGGATCAAGTCGTTTGTACCGATTGAGAAGAAATCAACTTCTTTAGCAAATTGGTCAGCAAGCATAGCTGCAGCAGGAATTTCAATCATGATACCAACTTGGATATCATTCGCAACAGAAACACCTTCAGCAACCAATTTTGCTTTTTCTTCTTCAAGAATAGCTTTAGCAGTACGGAACTCTTTCAACAAAGCAACCATTGGGAACATGATACGTAATTTGCCGTGAACAGATGCACGAAGCAAAGCACGCAATTGTGTACGGAACATTTGGTTACCAGTTTCAGAGATTGAGATACGTAAAGCACGGTAGCCCAAGAATGGGTTCATTTCTTTAGGAAGATCGAAGTAAGGAAGTTCTTTATCCCCACCGATATCCATTGTACGAACAACAACAGGTTTACCGTTCATACCTTCAAGAACTGCTTTGTAAGCTTCGTATTGGTCGTCTTCCGTTGGGAAATCTTGAGAATCCATGTACAAGAATTCTGTACGGTAGAGACCAACAGCTTCAGCACCATTTTCGTTCACACCTTCAACATCTTTAGGTGTACCGATATTAGCTGCCAACTCAAAGTGTTTACCATCTGCAGTAACAGTTTTAGCATCTTTCAAAAGAGCCCATTCAGCTTTTTGTTTAGCGTAAGCTTCACCAGCTGCTTTGAATTCTGCAATTTGTTCTTCAGTTGGGTTGATAACGACTTCACCTGAAATACCTGAAACAGCCAAAACGTCACCATCTTTTACAAGTTCAGTGATGTTGTTTGTACCCAATACAGCTGCAATTTCAAGTGTACGAGCCATGATAGCTGAGTGACTTGTTCGTCCACCAATGTTTGTTACAAAAGCTTTTACAAAGTTTTTGTCCAATTGAGCAGTATCAGATGGAGTCAAGTCATGTGCAATCACAATCACTTCTTCATTGATTGAAGCTGGGTTTGGCAGTTTCTTGCCAAGAAGATTTGCCAAAACACGTTTGGTAACGTCGCGAATATCTGCTGCACGTTCCTGCATGTATGGGTTGTCTTCCATGCCTTCAAAGATTGTGATAAACATGTCTGTAACTTCTTTCAGACCTGCTTCTGCATTTACTTTCTTAGCACGAATTGTTTCTTTAATCTGACCGATCAATTCAGGGTCAGCAAGAACCATCAAGTGAGCGTCAAATACTTGCGCCGCTTCTTCACCAAGCGTACCTACAGCCTTCTCGCGGATAAGAGAAAGCTCGTTTTGAGAAGCTTCAAGAGCAACATCCAAACGAGCCTCTTCTGCATTTGTATCTTCGACTGTAATAGTCTCGAATGATAAATCCGGTTGAACGAGTAGATATGCTTTAGCAACTGCAACACCATCAGATGCTGCGATTCCTTTAAGCATTTCTGTCATATCCTTATGCCAATCCTTCTTTTTCCATTGTTTCTGAGATAGCAGCGATAGCGTCATCAGCGTCTGCACCTTCAGCAGTGATTGTAACGTCAGCACCTTGACCAACACCAAGGCTCATAACACCCATGATAGATTTAAGGTTAACTGATTTACCTTTGTACTCAAGAGTAATATCTGAAGCAAATTTGCTAGCAGTTTGTACCAACAATGTTGCTGGACGTGCGTGAATACCTGTTTCTGCCACTACGTGGAAATCTTTAGAAGCCATAATTTGACTCTCCTTTAAATGTTTTCTTTTTGAGTTATATCTGATAACCCTTACAATTTGGTATTATATCACCTTCTAGGAATTTTTTCAAGTATTTTATGGGATTTCTTCTTTTTCCTTTCAGATAACTTGCTGAAAATCTTCTATTTTATCTATCAAAATACATCATATAGTTTTTTATAATTTTAACATTTAGAAAACGCTGTTATTTATGGATTTCATTTTTTCTAATCACTATATATTGTGTTTTGTTAAGTCTCATCGAAAAAAATTCTACAATATTTAGTTTTTCTTCGTTGACAAAGATTTTTTTTCTGATATACTTAAGAAGTAATTAAATTTTGAAAGAGGAGTTACAGAATGGTAACCGTTTATTCTAAAAACAATTGTGTTCAATGTAAAATGACCAAACGATTCTTAGATAGTAACAAGATCGCATATCGCGAAATCAATCTTGATGAACAACCTGAATTTATTGAACAAGTTAAAGAGCTAGGCTTCAGCGCTGCTCCTATCATTCAAACACCAACTGAAGTTTTCTCTGGTTTCCAACCAGCAAAACTTAAAGAACTTGCTTAAGTATCAGGATTAAAAGCTTCTATGTCAATCTTAGAAGCCTTTCTTTTGTAATGAATTAAAGGAAATTTTATGGGATTAAAACAACTTGAGGACGTAACTTACTTCCGTCTAAATAATGAAATCAACCGTCCTGTTAATGGACAAATCATGCTCCACAAAGATAAAGAAGCCTTGGACGCTTTCTTTAAAGAAAATGTTGTACCAAATTCTATGGTTTTTGATTCTATCACTGATAAAATCGATTACCTTATTAAACAAGATTATATCGAAACAGCGTTTATCAAGAAATATCGTCCAGAATTCTTAGAAGAGCTTTACCAATTTATTAAGGATCAAAACTTCCAATTCAAGTCTTTCATGGCAGCATACAAGTTTTACAATCAATATGCCTTGAAAACGAATGACGGAGAGTACTATCTTGAGAGCATGGAAGACCGTGTCTTCTTTAACGCTCTTTACTTTGCTGATGGTGACGAAGCTATCGCAATTGATATTGCCAATGAAATCATCCACCAGCGTTACCAGCCTGCTACACCTTCTTTCTTGAATGCGGGCCGTGCACGTCGTGGTGAATTGGTATCCTGTTTCTTGATTCAGGTAACAGATGATATGAACTCTATCGGACGTTCTATCAACTCAGCTCTTCAACTTTCACGTATCGGTGGTGGTGTCGGAATTTCCCTCAGCAACCTTCGTGAAGCTGGAGCACCTATCAAAGGGTATGAAGGTGCTGCTTCTGGTGTCGTACCAGTTATGAAGCTTTTCGAAGACAGCTTCTCTTACTCTAACCAACTAGGTCAGCGTCAAGGGGCTGGGGTTGTTTACCTTAACGTCTTCCACCCAGACATTATTGCTTTCCTTTCTACTAAGAAAGAAAATGCTGATGAAAAAGTTCGTGTCAAGACTCTTTCACTTGGTGTTGTGGTACCAGATAAATTCTACGAATTAGCACGTAAGAATGAGGAAATGTACCTCTTCAGTCCTTATTCTGTTGAAAAAGAGTATGGAGTACCTTTTAACTACATCGATATCACAGAAAAATACGATGAATTGGTGGCAAATCCAAATATTCGTAAGACAAAAATCAAAGCGCGTGATTTGGAAACAGAAATTTCTAAATTGCAACAAGAATCTGGCTATCCTTATGTAGTCAATATTGATACTGCTAACCGTGCAAATCCTGTCGATGGTAAGATTATCATGAGTAACTTGTGTTCAGAAATTCTTCAAGTCCAAGAACCAAGTCTTATCAACGATGCGCAAGAATTCCTTCAAATGGGTACTGACGTTTCATGTAACCTTGGTTCAACCAACGTTGTAAATATGATGACATCACCTGACTTTGGACGTTCTATTCGTGCAATGGTTCGTGCTTTGACCTTTGTAACAGATAGCTCTCACATCGTTGCTGTTCCAACTATTGACCACGGAAATAGCCAAGCTCATACATTTGGACTTGGTGCCATGGGGCTTCACAGCTATCTTGCTCAGCAATTAATCGAATATGGATCTCCTGAGTCTGTTGAATTTACAAGCATCTACTTTATGCTTTTGAATTACTGGACTTTGGTAGAATCAAACAATATTGCGCGTGAACGTGGCATTACCTTCCACAACTTTGAGAAATCAGACTATGCAAATGGTTCTTATTTCGATAAGTATACGTCTGGTCAATTTGTTCCAAAATCTGATCGTGTTAAAGAACTCTTTGAAGGTATCTTTATCCCGTCTGCAGCTGATTGGGCTGAACTTCGTGATAAAGTTAAAGCAGATGGACTTTACCACCAAAACCGTCTTGCTGTTGCGCCGAATGGTTCTATCAGCTACATCAATGACGTGTCTGCTTCTATCCACCCAATCACTCAACGTATTGAAGAACGTCAAGAGAAGAAAATTGGTAAGATTTACTATCCTGCTGCAGGATTATCAACTGAAACTATTCCTTACTACACTTCTGCCTATGACATGGATATGCGTAGAGTTATCGATGTCTATGCTGCTGCAACTGAGCACGTAGACCAAGGGCTTTCACTTACTCTCTTCATGCGTAGTGATATCCCAACAGGTCTTTACGAATGGAAGAAAGAGAACAAACAAACAACACGTGACCTATCTATCCTTCGTAACTACGCCTTTAACAAGGGCATTAAGTCTATCTACTACGTTCGTACCTACACAGATGACGGCGGTGAAGTTGGTGCTAACCAATGTGAAAGCTGTGTGATTTAAAATTTCACAAAAATCTTGTTTACAAAGATAAGGTAACATCAAAAAGTCGGAGTACCGACTTTTTGTGCGGTAACCCAATCACACAAGACTAGAATATTCATCACTATTTTAATAAAATCAAAAGAAAGAGATTTGTAATGGAAACTTACTACAAAGCCATTAACTGGAATGCCATCGAAGATGTCATCGATAAATCAACATGGGAAAAACTAACCGAACAATTTTGGTTGGATACACGTATTCCCTTATCTAATGATTTAGATGACTGGAGAAAGTTATCAAATCAAGAAAAAGACTTGGTAGGAAAAGTCTTTGGGGGTTTGACACTTTTGGATACCATGCAGTCTGAAACAGGGGTTCAAGCGTTACGTGCAGATATCCGTACACCTCATGAGGAAGCTGTGTTTAACAACATTCAATTCATGGAATCTGTCCACGCTAAATCTTATTCTTCTATTTTCTCAACTTTGAATACCAAGACTGAGATTGAAGAAATCTTTGAATGGACTGATACAAACCCATATCTTCAGAAAAAGGCACAAATCATCAATGAGATTTACCTTAACGGAACACCACTTGAAAAGAAAGTGGCTAGTGTATTCCTTGAAACCTTCCTCTTCTACTCTGGTTTCTTCACTCCACTCTACTATCTAGGAAATAACAAGTTGGCAAACGTTGCTGAAATCATCAAACTCATCATTCGGGACGAGTCAGTTCACGGAACATATATTGGTTATAAATTCCAACTTGGTTTCAACGAATTACCAGAAGAAGAGCAAGAAAAGTTAAAAGACTGGATGTACGACCTTCTTTACACACTTTATGAAAATGAGGAAGGTTATACAGAGAGTTTATATGATGGTGTTGGTTGGACCGAAGAAGTGAAAACATTCCTTCGCTACAACGCCAATAAAGCTCTTATGAACCTAGGACAAGATCCTCTCTTCCCTGACTCAGCCGACGATGTAAACCCAATTGTTATGAATGGAATTTCAACTGGTACATCCAACCACGACTTCTTCTCTCAAGTTGGTAATGGTTATCTACTTGGCGAAGTTGAAGCTATGCAGGATGATGATTATAACTACGGATTAGACTAATTAAAAAATATAAAAACATCTGAGTTAAAAACAAACACAGATGTTTTTTGTTTTTGTTTATTTTTGTTTTATTTAAGTTGCTTGGATGTTTAAAATGTGATAAAATGATATTGGATATGGGGGTGATTCAATGCTAAAACAAGAAAAACTAGATGTGATTTTAGAGATTGTCAATACAAGAGGAACCATCACAGTCAAAGAAATAATGAATCGTTTAGATATTTCTGATATGACTGCTCGACGTTATCTGCAAGAGTTAGCTGACAAGGACCTACTTGTTCGAGTGCATGGAGGCGCTGAAAAACTTCGCTCTGGTTCTCTATTAGCAAATGAACGCTCGAATATCGAAAAACAAGGTCTTCAGATTGCTGAAAAACAAGAAATCGCAAAGTTTGCTGGTCATTTAGTCGAAGAAAGAGAAACGATTTTTATCGGTCCGGGTACTACTCTTGAGTTCTTTGCGCGTGAACTTCCAATAGATAATATTCGTGTGGTAACAAATAGCCTTCCTGTTTTCATTATCTTGAATGAACGAAAGTTGACTGATTTAATTTTGATTGGTGGAAATTATCGAGAAATCACCGGTGCCTTTGTCGGAACCTTAACGCTCCAAGATATCGAAAGTCTTCAATACTCTAAAGCTTTTGTTAGTTGCAATGGTATAAAAGATCATGCTATCGCTACTTTTAGCGAAGATGAAGGCGAAGTCCAAAAGCTAGCATTAAATAATGCTAATAAAAAGATTCTTCTTGCTGACCACAGTAAATTTAATAAGTTTGATTTTTATACTTTCTATAACATCGCTGATATTGATACAATTATTTCAGATTCAAAACTTAGCCAAGAAACCCTAAAAACTTTGTCCAAACAAACAAAGATTATTAAATCGACTCCTTAAAAAGTCTCACCAATGGTGAGACTTTTTTATCGTTATATTTACTCAATAAGGCCTGTTTCAGCTACTTTCTTATACCAGTGAGCTGACTTCTTCGGATAGCGTTCTTGTGTATCGAAATCAACGTAGAAGAGTCCGTAACGTTTTTCATAACCATTAGACCATGAGAAGACGTCCATCAATGACCAGATGAAGTAACCTTTGACGTTTGCACCATCGGCAATCGCATCAGACAATACTTCCAAATGTTGTTTTACATAATCAATACGGCCATCATCGTAAACAGTGTTGTCCACAAATTCATCTTTGTATCCAAGTCCGTTTTCAGTAATGTAGATTTTCTTATAGTTTGGATAATCCGCCTTCACACGCATGATCTGATCATATAGCCCTTGAGGATAAATGATCCAGTCCCAGTCAGTACGAGGTACATAGTCAGGAGCTACACGACGTCCAACACCTTTAATTTGGTACTTAGAGCTTCCTTTTTCCCCTTTACCATTGTGGATGATTTCAGTTTCACCATCAAAGGCTTCCATCCAGTCACTCATGTAGTAGTTAATTCCAAGGAAGTCGTTCAAATCTTTAGCTGCTTCAAGCGCTGCAAAGTCTTCGTCACGAAGATCCAAGCTACCACCATTAACTGATAAGATGTGGTTTACACCTTCCATGGTTGCATCTGAATAGTGTCCAAGGTAAGTGGCATCCAAGATAAATTTGTTGTGGATGATATCTTCCAACTCAGCAGCACGTACGTCTGCAGGATTTTTAGGATCCAATGGGTACTTAGTTGGAAGGGCGTGAACAACCCCGATTTCACCTTTGTAGCCTTTGTCTTTGTACAATTTCACAGCACGTGCATGAGAAACCATCATATTATGGTGAGATTGGAAAACTTTGGCAAGGTCATATTGAATACCTGGTGGGAATTTACCAACCAAGTATTGACCATCACCGATTGGGCCAATTTCATTGAAGGTTGTCCAGTAGTTTACTTCTGGGAACTCTTCAAAACAGAAGGCAGCATAATCTACGAAGTGTTCGATATTTTCACGATTCAAGAAATCTCCATTTGAGTGAAGAGCTTCTGGTGTATCAAAGTGGTGAAGAGTTACGAATGGTTCTACATGACGTTTGTGGCATTCCGCAAATAGTTTGTGGTAGAATTCAACCCCTTTCTGATTTACTTCGCCATATCCAGTTGGAAAAATCCGTGACCAAGCAATAGAAATACGAATTCCGTTTACGCCATATTCTTCAGCCAACTGTAAGTCTACTGGATATTTATGGTAGAAATCACTTGCTGGTTCAGCAGTATACCAATAGTTGTCTGCTAAGTATTTGTCCCATGCAACAGGTCCTTTACCGTCTGTATGAGTCGCACCTTCTGCCTGATAAGCTGCTGTTGCGCCACCAAAAATAAAATCTTTAGGAAGTGTTTTTGTCATTTTTTCACCTATTTCTTGATTGGATAAAATGAAAAGTGAGGGGGAGAGGAGTTAGTGAGCCATCCATCTCCATCTCACTTCTTTTTTACGTCACCAATTTGTGACATTAGGGGGAAACAAATTTATAACTATAAGAAAATCGGAGTAATTTTCTAAATAATAGGAGACTGTTTCACAATACCTATCGTTAATCAAATTGCGCCTGAACGAATGCGAGAGCACCTTTTCCATCACGTGTTAACTTGATGTACTGTGCACCTTCTGTCTTAGCAAGTTTGATACCTAATTTATCAGTTTCAGCTTTCATATCCTCAAAGTTTGAAGCAACTTGTGGTGCTAAGATAACAAGATCAAACTCTGGTAACATTTCACGGTGGGCTCCATAGCCACCTGCTGCAGCTTTAACTGGAACTTTATACTCTTCTGCGGCTTTATTCAAAGCATTGGCAAGAAGACCACTTGTTCCTCCACCCGCACAAAGAACGAGGACGTTTGTTTCTTCAGTAATAGTATTTTGTGCTGGTTCTACTCCAGCTTTTGCAAGAATAGCATCTGCTTTTGCAGTGTTAAAGTTTGCAGCTACTTTATCTTTTAATTCATCATTAGCTTTACCTGAACGTTCTTCTTCAAGAATTTGTTCATCATAAACCTTGAGGAATGGATAGTAGATAGCAATATCTACTACAATTAACAATGCTGCAAGAGCGAATGATAAGAACTGGAAGTTTGTACCAAGAACAATACCAAGAGGTCCTGGTGTAGTCCATGGAAGGTTGGCAGTAAATGAGTTCATGCCAAGTGTTTCAATAAAGAACTTAAAGATCCATACGTTTGCAATTGGTGCAAAGATGAATGGGATAAAGAAGATTGGGTTCAAAACAAGCGGTGCACCAAACAAGATTGGTTCGTTTACACCGAAGAATGTAGGAACTACTGAAGCGCGTCCAATAGCACGATTTCGTTTCGATTTACACAACCACATAAACATGAATGGAACCACAAGAGTTGCTCCTGTACCACCCATAGTGACGATGAACATTTGTGTACCAGATGTAAGGATCTTATCAGCGTGCATACCTTGTTGAAGGAGGTTCAAGTTGACTTCGGCATTTGCATAAGTAATCGCTGCAATCGCAGGCTCAACGATAGATGGGCCATGGATACCAATAAACCAGAAGAATGCAAAGGCACCAAAAATGATCGTAATACCAACATAACCGTCTGCTGCTGAGAATAGAGGCGCAAAGAATTTACCGATTGATTCTGCTACGCTTGCACCAACAAAATGACGAGCAAGTAAGTCAAGACCGTATAGGGAAACGACAGAAAGCGTAAATGGAATAACATCTTTAAAGACCTGTGAGATATTTGGTGGAACTTCATCAGGCATTCGAATAGTAACATTATTCTTCACACAAACCTTATAGATTGCTACAGTCACAAAGGCTGCTAGGAAAGCTGAAAGCAAACCTTTTGTTCCGAGGAAACCTGTTGCAAAGCCCCCTTCAATTGGGTCAGCTGCCAACATCAATAACCCAACAATAGCAGCTAATAGCGTTGACATATAGTTGATTTGATTGGTTTTCTCCATGTTACGGTTAACAGAGTCTGTTAAGGATTTAGCTGTTGTACCAGCAACCAAAAGTGCGAGAATACCCATTGAATAGCTATAAGGTTTCATCAAAAGCGCTACAACATCATCAGACCATACAAATCCCCATGAATTAGGCACAAAGGCAATCAAGATAAAAATACTTGAGAATAGAATGACTGGCATCCCAGCGATAAATCCATCCCGAATAGCACGAAGATAGATATTTCGAGATAGTTTTTCAAAGAAAGGCTTCCCTTTCTCGATATAGGCAATTAACTTATTCATTATTTAGCTCCTCTTTTATAAAGTTCAATTAAATGATGCATCAAATCTTTAAGCAAAATAGTTGTCATCAGGTGATCTTGGCCATGCATCATGGTCACGCTATAAGCCAAATCGTCACCAGCAGCTTCCTTTGTTAACAAGCTTGTTTGGGCATGGTGAGCCTCTGCGATGCAAGCACCGGCTTCTTCAACTAACGCATCTGCTTTAGCAAAATCACCAGCTTCAGCAGCTTTCAGAGCTTCTAAGAGTTTTGAACGAGCATCGCCAGCATAGGCAACAATCTCAAAACCTAACAATGTTACTTCTTCTCTATTCATGATAGATTTCTCCTTATATAATTTTTAGTAATATTATGACAATAAACGTTGAATATGTAGAACAAGGTAAACTCGTTCACTCTTATAAAGGTCAACACCCGTTTCCTGTGCAATGACTTCATAAATTTTGCTACCAATTTCAAATGCTTTTGGATATGTAGTTTTGATATGTTCTTCCATATCAAGCAAGGATTGATTATCATCGCGACTACGATCAAGGTAATCCAAGAAATAATTTAGATGAATCATAAAACGATCGTAGAAATTATTATTTTCTTGGGTTCTTTGAATGTTATAGCTCCTGAGAAGACTCTCAACCTTCTTTATGATTTCCTTTCTCTTATCAATAGCTTCTGCAACTTCTACCTCATTCTCACCCTCGGCATTAATAAAGTGGTAGGCTATTCTTTTTATTTCATCCTTTGGTAAATTACCAGATAGTTTACTATTATAGATTTCAAAAGACTCTTGAGCTATTTGAAAAGCAATAGGATACTCCTTTGAAATATCAGGTAAATTACTATCCTTATAACGTCCTTGGCTGATCGCTTGATAAGAACAATAGATATGGTCTGTTAAGGTTACGTAGAGGTACTCTTGAACAGGATATTGGTATTTTTTTGAAAGATTATCGATAATTTCATAAGTAACGGTAATAAAGTCTAGCGGAACATCCTTGAGTAGAGTCATAAAATTTTCTCGAGATTCTTCAGTCTTCATCCGAAAGACTTTTTCAACCTGATCCTCAGAAATCAAATCTCCCTTCTTCTTACCAAATGAAATGCCCTTACCAACTACGATCAACTCCTCTCCCTTGCTATTCCGCACAAGAGAAACATTGTTATTCATTGGATTTAATATCCGATACATGTCGACCTCCTTGTTCTGTCATTTAAGAGCTAGAGCATAAAAAATGACCACAAATGACCCTGAAAATAAATTTCTGAGTCATCTGCGATCATGCCTAATATTACTTAGTAACACTCACTCTTATTAACTTGTGATTTAAGTATAGCACAAGATTTTTATTTTGTAAACCTTTACATACAACTTTTTTAAAAGTTTTTTAGCTGGGTTTTAGACATAAAAAGGGTGGAAATTTACACACGTTCGGTCCATGAAGTTGCTGTTGTTTTAAGAACTTTGTTGAGTTCATCGATGTTCTCAAAACCAGTTGTACGAAGCCATTCGCGAGCAGCTGCTTCACCGTCTTTGATATAAGCTTCAACTGATCCAGCCCATGTTGCACGTCCACAAAGAACACCATTGAAGTTTGCACCTGATTCGTGGGCAAATACAAGAGTTTCTTGGAAGAGCTTAGCTGATACACCTGCACTCAAGTAGATGTATGGCAAGTTAGTAGCTTCATCTTGAGCTTTAAAGAAGGCTGCTGCTTCTTCACGAGTATGAACGATTTCGCCATCGCCAAATCCTTCAACGTATTTCACGTTAACTGGAACTTCCACTTTCAAGACATCAATGTTAAAGCGTGGGTCTGAGAAGACTTTCATAGCACCGATAACCTTGCGTGGTTTTACTTTAGCGTATTCGGCAGAACCTGCGTCCGCAATCTTTTCATCGTAAGCCAAGATTTCAAGGAAGAATGGAATATCTTCAGCTACACACTCAGAACCAATACGTTCAATGTAGGCTTGTTTTTGTTGGTTGAGTTCGTCAGAGCTATCTACGTCATAGTAAAGCAAGAACTTAACAGCATCTGCACCTTGTTCCTTAATACGTTTTGCAGACCAAACGTCCAAGCAGTCTGGCAAGCGTTTTGTACTTGTTGTATCGTATCCTGTTTTTTCATAAGCAAGGAGAAGACCTGCATTTGGATCAAGAGCTTTTGTAGCTGGAAGTCCGTACTCAGGGTCAAGTAGCATAGATGAAGCATATTTAGTTAATTCATCCGCCACCAATACTTTAAGTTCTTCCATTTGAGCAACTGTTGGCTCTTCTGTTTGGTATTGAGCCATGAGGCGTTTCAAAGCACCACGTTGGTCAAAGGCGAGAGCTGAGATGATACCATTCTCATCAGAGAGTTTTTGCATACAAGCGCGTTTATTTTCTGTTAAAACCATTTTATACCTCTTTTACAATTAATTGGTCATATAGACCTTGATAGTTGGCCATATTGACATGACCGGTCATTTTTTCTTGAGCATTAAGCATACCAAGGACATTTGCCTTGATCAACAGTTCTTGATCCGTTTCTTTATGGAAAAGACCTGAAGCAATACCTGCCACTGTAGAATCACCAGAACCGACTGGATTTACTACTTGAATTCTTGGAATATCTACTTTGTAGAAAGTGTTACCGTGTTTAGCGAATGCTCCGTTAGCACCTAAGGAAACGATAATCCACTCGATTCCATCAAATAGTGGTTCTTGAAGGACTTCTTTTAATTCATCCAAGTCTTTAGAAATTTCTCTTCCTAAAAGTTGAGATAATTCTTCATTATTTGGTTTGATAACTGTTGGTTTATGTGGAGACTCAAGAACTGCCTGAAGTGCAGCGCCTGAACAGTCCAAGACAACAGGTTTACCAGCTTGATTCGCAAGTTCAACTAAACTAGCATAGTAATCAACTGGAAGTCCTGCAGGTAGACTACCTGAAATGGCTACTACCTCTACAGTCTCTAAAAGTTCTTTGAAATGAGCTAAGAAATCCTGACCTTCTTTTTCTTGAACTTCAGGACCTTTTTCTAGGATTTCTGTTTGGTTTTCTCCATGTAGAATTGCGATACAGTTACGGGTTTCACCTTGAATAGAGAAGAAACGTTTACTTACTTTATCATCAATATTTTCTACTAAAAAATCACCAAGTTTACCACCGACAAGTCCTGTTGCGACTACGGAGTCACCAAATTCTGATAGGACACGAGTAACGTTAAGACCTTTACCACCAGCCGTCTTAGTTACATCTACAACACGGTTGACAGTATCAATTTTCAATTCATCCAAAGGATAGGAAATATCAATGGATGGGTTCATTGTGACTGTTAAAATCATAAGTCACCTCTTAGTCGTGGTATTCACCACGATCCCATTTTTCAAGGAACTCTGTAAAGAAGTTGGCATCCGTTTGATGATCGTTATGAGTTTCAACGTGTTGGATTTTAGCGATCAATTTTTTGTTTTCTTCTGATGGTTTGTATTCAGCGTTGATGAAAGCTTCAATGATATCACACATGAGCAATTCACCAGTGATTTTACCACCAAATCCGATTACGTTGGCATTCAATTGTTCTTTTGCATATAGAGCTGTTGTCATATCGCGAACCAAAGCAGAACGAACACCTGGAACTTTGTTAACAGCGTTATTGATACCTACACCAGTACCACAGATACATACACCAAGATCAGCTTGGCCACTAACTACTGCTTCACCAACTTTTTTACCAAAGATTGGATAGTGGGTGCGAGCGTGGTCATAAGTACCAAAGTCGATAACTTCATGTCCTTTTGATTTCAAAAATTCTGAAACAGCCATTTTTTCATTTGTTACGATGTGGTCACATCCGATTGCAATTCTCATTTTATCTTACCTTTCTTTCAATATCAAAATTAGCACATTTTGTTCAACATGTCGACACGGATTTGGTGACGACCGCCGTCGTATTTACCATTTACAAAGCCTTTAGCAATGTTTTTAGCTAATTCATCACCAACAAGTTGAGCACCCATCGTAATCATACGTGAGTTGTTGTGACCGCGAGTCATATAAGCTGAACGTTCATCAGATACTTCTGCAGCAACCATTCCTTTGATTTTAGTAGCAACCATAAATGGACCTGCACCATAAGCATCAATGACGATACCAAGGTTTTGTTCTTCTTTCTTAACTTCTTCCGCAACTGCTAGAGTTACATCAACAAAGTCTTGACCTTCTGCTGTAACATCCACTACGTGGAAGTTTTCTTTTTCCAAGAAGTTTTTTACAACTTCTTTCAATCTTAAACCTGCAGCATCTGCACCAATAACAATAGCCATATTGTATACTCCTTTTTTATAATAGACCAGTAAAACTTTCTGATTCTAGCCTAAAAGAGACCTTTCTCAAATAGTTACTAGTAGTTTTGTTGACAATAATTTAAATTAAGAACAAATATCTTATTCGTTTCTTAATAAGCTTTCTTCAGAGAAAAGCCAGAACAGTAATCTTGTTAAAATAAACACAAATTGTTCTTTATAAACATAATATACTACTATTAGTTGGAGAAGTCAACAATTTATGTTTGTTTTTGTTTATTTTTTTATAAAATCTCGATATCAAATCCAACCTGATCAAAATCACTAGGTTTTATAATCTTAACATCTTTCTTATCTTCCAGTCTATCTCCTTCTTCTATTGAAGTAGACAAACCTGACCATGGTTCCAAGGCAATAAAAGGCCCTTTATTAAGAGTTGACCATACGATTAAATTTGGAAACTCTTTAAAATCTAGTTTCAAACCTTTATCATGTTTTCGTGAACGCAAAGCTACTGTGCGAGATTCCAACTCATCTAATGTCACAGCATCATAGCTAAAGAAGTCATAATTCAAGTCTATTTCTTTTTGATTATTTAACCAAGAATTTCTATCTTTGAAATCCAACATTCCTGTTTCTGGGAAAGGTTTTGGAACTGTACATGTTTCTGGCTTTTCAAATTCAAGATAGTAATCTTCATATACCTCGTCATCTAGTAAGGGACAGTTAAAACCAGGATGCCCACCGATAAAATATGGCATACTCTTTTCTGATTCTTTATTATAGATTTTATACTGAGTACGTATGGTTTTCCCAGTCACTGTATAAGTAATTTCTAAACGAAAATGATAAGGGTAATTTTCATACATTTCTTCATCGTCTTCGATAGCGAATGTAACAGAATTATCTGTTTGTTCTACTAATGTAAAATCTTTTTTTCTTACTAAGCCATGTCGAGGGATTTTTCCTTCTTTTTGACTACCATCTTCCTTATCATAAAGGACCGTATCATTTCTTACTGAACCACATATTGGGAATAATACGGGTGCTTGCCCACTCCAATAAGTTGGATCCCCCTGCCACAAATACTCTACATCATCTTTATCTTTTATAGAGGATAGAGCTCCTCCAAGTGTTTGAAACTCAACATTTAATTGATCTGATTTTAATACAATCATAAGTCTTACCTCCAATTTTCTAAAAAAACTAGGCTGACTGCTTCATAGTGGAAACTGACAACCTAGTTTTTACAATTTACATTTTTAGGAGCAAATTATTTTGCGTTTGCTGCGTATTCTTCGTTACGTTTGATCATTTGTTTTCTGTACCATGCGAAAATACCGATATAGAAAGTAAGGAAGATTACTGCACCAATAATTGCTTTGATATCACCTGTTGTAGTGTTACCAATTGTCCAACCAAGAAGTTTTTCGATTGGTCCTTCAAGTGTTGAGTGAGTGATCAATTGAGTTTGGCTCACACCTTCTGGGAAGGCACCTACACTTTTAGCAAGATCTGTTGCAAATGGTGCGATAAGTGTACCTGAAAGAAGGAAGAGTGGCAACAATAGTGTTCCGAAGATAATCATACGGAGCAATTTACCACGAGTAACTACCAAGAGAGCTGGAGTTACACCCATTGCGATGATACCAGCAAGTGGCAAGATACCATTTCCGACATTTGAAAGAAGCACTGCTTCAATCAACATGATTGGTGCTAGAACGTTCGCACAAGCCCAGATTTCAGCACGACCAGCGATAAATGGCCAGTCAAGACCGATGTTGAATTTACGTCCTTGAAGACGTTTAGTAGCAACGTTTGTAATACCTTGTGAAAGTGGTTCTACGGCTGCGATGAACCATGAACCGATAAGTGAGAAGAGCTCCAAGCAGACACCGGCAGTCAAACCAAGTGACAACCAACCTTTAATAACAAGTTCCCATTTATCAGCGCCTTCTACACCAGCAACTGGATGTGGAGTTCCCATCAAACCGATAACAATACCAAGAATGAAACCGATGAAGAATTTAGATCCCCAGAAACCGATTCTCTTGTTCAATTTAGCAGCGTCAAAGTCGTATTTATCAAGACCTGGGAAGAATTTATCAAAAATCTTATCCAAAACCATGATAACTGGGTTCATCATGTAGTTCATGTGAGTTGAAGTCATTGGTGATGAACTTGGTGCGTTAAGAAGGTCGTCAAATGTTGGTTTCATCAAGTCAGAGTTGATGATTTTAAGAACCCCTACAAGCACAACTGCTGCAGTCGCGATGAAAAGAGAAACCCCTTGACCAACTCCACTCTTGTCAGCATACCATTTAATCAAAAGACCTGTGATAGACAAGTGCCAGATATCGAAGATATCAACGTCAAGTGTGTCTGTTTTCTTCATTGCAAGCATTACAATGTTGACAATCAACATAACTAGCAAGAAGTATAGAGTCCATGCAGATCCCCAAGTGATTGTTGCAAGTGGTGCCCAACCAACGTCGGTGATGGTCAATTGAATACCAGTATTTTCAACGAATTTCGCAAGTGAAGCTGAGAAAGCTCCGTTAAGCATTCCGATGATAGCACCGATACCAGTAAGTGCGATGGCTAATTTGATACCACCTTCAAGTGCTTTAGAGAATTTCACTCCGAAAAGCAAGGCCAATACTGTCAAAATGATCAGCATGATGATTGGGCCACCCATAGCCAAGATTGGTTTAAAGAATTCATTGGCTAAATTGATAATGAAATCCATAATTTTTCCCCCGTTATTATGTGTTATGGAATATTGACAAAATTATAATTAACTTAATCCGTGTTCTTTGATTGCTGCTTCAATATTGTCATAGACTGGAGCGCTCATCGCTGGAATACGGAACAAGATCGGTCCAGCTTCTACTACTGGGATACCAGGGTCAAAACCTAAGTCAGTTGCAGCAATTGGTGTGAAGATATCATAACCTTTAATCAAGTCTTCATTGACATCTTTTACCATAACAGCGTCACACTGTACATCGTAACCACGGCTTGAGAGCTCTTCTTCTAGAGCACTTTTAATTTGGTGGCTTGAGTTGACACCTGCACCACATGCAGCAAGAATTTTAATCATTTGGATTTCCTCCGATTTTTATTTACTATTTATTTATGAATTTAAGCAGTTGCTTCTGAGATATATTGGAACAAAGCTTCAGGCTCTGCAAGCTTAGAGAGTGCTTCAAGATGACCGTCACCTGTAAAGAAGTCCATCAATTGAGCAAGAATATTTGTTTGACTTGAACTTGAATTATTGATGATAAAGAAGAGTAATGATACTTCTACTTCCTTGTCAGGAGCAATCATATTGTGGAATGTTACTGGTTTCGCTAGGCGAACCACAACAACGTTTTCAGTTAAATTATGAATCGTGTCTGTGTGAGGGATTGCTACATTCGGCAAGTCCTTCCCAAGAAATTCCATATCTAAACCAGTTGGGAACATTTTTTCACGTTCAATCAATGCCGATCGATAGGTATCCGTAACAACTTTCTTTTCTTCCAATAGGGTTGCAACTTGATCAAATAGTTGCTCTTGATTATCTGCTTCTAAACAAAAAACTAAGTCTTTGCTGAAGAAATGATCTAATCCCATGACCTTCTCCCTTCATATTTAACTTTTATGATACAAGTATATCACTATATGAAACCGTTGGCAATATTTTTTGTTGTATTTTGTTTGATTTTTATTTTTTTTGTTTGATTTTAAACAACAAATAATTTTAAATAGTTTTGAAAAAGAATATAAAAAACAGGACATATATCCTGTTTTTTATCTATTAATTTTTTTTCGTAGTCCAACTTTGTTCAATTAATGGAAGCATATCCTTCAACACTTCAGGTGTTCCTTCTAGAGAAACGTATCTTAACTTACCATCGTCTGATTTAAAGATCCAGATCACTAGATATTTACCATTTTTAGCAATACAGTTTACGACATAGGCGTCATAGCCACCGATTTTTGACTTAGATCCCCAAACTTTAGAGAAATCCTTGCTTTGTTGTTTAGTTTGATAAACACTAGTAGAGACTTGAACAGCATCAAGAGCAGCATATTCACTTTCACTAACACCAAGGTGCTCTGGTTTAAAAGTATTTAGGGTTACGATATTGATGTCCGTTCCATCACAGTACTGAATATCATCACCACCCTCAACTTCCGTAAAATGAATCCATGATTTTGGCACTTTTACGTAGCCATACGCATCTGACCCAATTACCTGTGTATCTTTAATTGTTGATTCGGCTACAGTTGTTGTTTCTTGGGCTGTAGTAGTTTCTTGAACTGTTGTTGTTTCTGAAGCCGCTTCTTTTTTAGATTTTGATGTATTACAAGCAGCGAGGCAAAGGCAACACACTAAAAGTGTAGATAAGCTGACGATTTTTTTCATAATCCTTCTCCTTTCACTTCTATTCTAATGAAAGAAAAGATAAGTGTCAAAAGATAACTGAATTAGGAATCAATTATTCTTCATCCATACTCAAGACACTTAGGAAGGCTTCTTGAGGAACTTCTACTGATCCAATTGCTTTCATGCGCTTTTTACCAGCTTTTTGTTTTTCAAGAAGTTTACGTTTACGAGAAACGTCACCTCCATAACACTTGGCAAGAACGTTTTTACGAAGAGCTTTGATATCTGTACGAGCTACAATCTTGTGTCCAATAGCTGCTTGGATTGGAACTTCAAATTGTTGACGTGGAATGATTTTCTTGAGTTTATCAACGATGAGTTTCCCACGTTCATAAGCAAAGTCCTTGTGAACGATAAAGCTGAGAGCATCCACCTTGTCCCCATTGAGAAGGATATCCATTTTAACCAGTTTAGATGGGCGATACTCTGACAGTTCATAGTCAAAGCTTGCATAGCCACGTGTTGAAGATTTGAGCTTATCAAAGAAATCAAAGACAATTTCAGCAAGTGGAATTTGGTAGATAACATTCACACGATTATCATCGATATAATCCATCGTCACAAAGTCACCACGTTTGCGTTGAGCTAGTTCCATAACTGCTCCTACAAATTCCTGTGGTACCATGATTTGTGCTTTAACATAAGGTTCTTCAATAGTTGCAATTTTAGTAGGATCAGGAAACTCGGATGGATTCGATACATCCATAGACTCGCCATCAGTCTGATTAACCTTGTAGATAACGGATGGTGCAGTCATGATCAAGTCAATGTTGAACTCACGTTCCAAACGTTCCTGAATAACATCCATATGAAGGAGACCCAAGAATCCACAACGGAAACCAAAACCAAGAGCTTGCGATGTTTCGGGTTCAAACTGAAGACTAGCATCGTTCAACTGCAATTTTTCAAGGGCTTCACGAAGGTCATTGTATTTATTTGACTCGATTGGATAAAGACCTGCGAAAACCATCGGATTCATCTGCTTGTATCCGGATAGGGGTTCTGAAGCAGGATTTGCCGCCAAGGTAACTGTATCACCGACACGAGTGTCTTGAACAGTCTTGATAGATGCTGCAATATAACCAACGTCACCTGTCGCAAGGAAGTCACGTCCCACTGCTTTGGGTGTGAATATTCCGACCTCAGTAACATCAAAGGTTTTACCATTGCTCATGAGCTGAATCTTATCACCTGGCTTAACAACTCCATCCATGACACGTACTTGGAGAATAACGCCACGATAAGCATCGTAAACTGAGTCAAAAATCAAAGCTTTTAATGGTGCTGATACATCACCAGTTGGTGCTGGAACTTTTTCTACAATTTGCTCTAAAATATCTTCAATTCCAATTCCAGCTTTTGCTGAAGCTAATACAGCCTCACTAGCATCCAGACCGATGACATCTTCAATTTCTGTACGCACGCGCTCTGGATCTGCAGCAGGCAAGTCAATCTTGTTAATAACTGGAAGGATCTCCAAATCATTATCTAAGGCAAGGTAAACGTTAGCTAATGTTTGAGCCTCAATCCCTTGGGCAGCATCGACAACCAAAATAGCTCCCTCACAGGCAGCTAGAGAACGCGATACCTCATAAGTGAAGTCCACGTGTCCTGGTGTGTCAATCAGGTGGAAAATATAGGTTTCGCCGTCTTTGGCAGTATAATTAAGCTCGATGGCATTCAGTTTGATAGTAATCCCACGCTCTCTCTCTAGGTCCATACTATCAAGAAGCTGAGCTTGCATTTCACGACTAGAAACCGTCTCTGTAGCCTCCAAAATACGGTCCGCCAATGTTGACTTCCCATGGTCAATATGCGCGATAATGGAAAAGTTTCGGATCTTTTCCTGACGTTTTTTCAATTCTTCTAAATTCAAGATTCTCTTCCTTTCAGGGTATCTATTAATTATAAATTGTTTTTATGTTTTTGACAAGACCATAATACCCTGTAAAGAGTATTAATCTTCAGCAACAAAGCCGTCATTTTCGATGAAATAGTGGTCTGTCATACCTTGGTCAGTAAAGACAATTCCATGAAGGACACCACCATAGACAGCTCCTCCATCCATTCCGATTTTTCCATCTTCTGTCATCCAAAGTTCTGCAGTTCCTGGTTTTTGTTCCAAAAGTCCATAGACTGGTGTATGCCCAAAGACAATTGTTTTCCCTGTATGATTAGCTGCTTCGTGGAATGGTTTTCTTAGCCAGACTTTCTTGTAATCTGTAGTTTCATGCCAATCATCCAAAGTTAAATCAATTCCAGCATGAACAAAGATATACTTATCCGTTTCAATCACAAAAGGCATCTGACGGATAAATTCTACTAAGTCTGCTGCTTCAGTTTCTACACGCTTAGCATCTGCTACTCCATCTACTGGTGCATCCAGTGGACGCCCCAAAATAGAATTAATAGTTGTATCCCCACCATTACGACGATAGTGGTCATAGCTTTCTTCAGGATTATCCAACCAAGTTAAAAACA
This sequence comes from Streptococcus wuxiensis, assembly GCF_040888245.1. Lineage (NCBI taxonomy): Bacteria > Bacillati > Bacillota > Bacilli > Lactobacillales > Streptococcaceae > Streptococcus > Streptococcus wuxiensis. The sequence continues at coordinate 287,199 of NZ_JBFNFE010000001.1, read as the reverse complement.
TGTACTCGTGATTTCCTGAAATGCAAATCGCTCCTTGATTATCAACCAAATCCTTAACCATTTCAAGAACACGTCGACTATCTTCTCCTCTATCAATCAAATCTCCAAGAAAGAGTAATTGAGTTTTGCCATCCCATGTTTTAAGAAGGTCTTCAAGCATTCCTGCTTTTCCGTGAACATCTCCAATTACATAATAGTCTGTCATTTATTTCTCCTTACTTTGCAACAATTCTCTCGCTTGACTAAGTGCCGCTTCAGTTACATTTTCACCTGCCAACATCTTGGCAACTTCTTCTACTCTTTCTTCAACTGTCAACAAGCGAACTGTTGAAACAGTTGAATGGTCATTACTTATCTTTTCAATAAAGAACTGATAATCTGCGATCGCAATGACTTGAGGAAGATGAGATATAGCTAATACTTGACCATTCTGACCAATTTTATGAATCTTTTGAGCGATTGCTTGAGCTACACGACCTGAAACTCCTGTGTCCACTTCATCGAATACAATACTGGTCTTACCTTCCTTACGAGAAAAAGCAGACTTGATTGCCAACATGAGGCGAGACAACTCTCCTCCAGAAGCTACTTTAACCAATGGTTTAAAGTCTTCTCCAGGGTTTGTGGAGATGTAAAATTCAACACTTTCATTTCCTTCACGAGTAAACTTACCTTTAGTAAATTGAACCTGAAATCGAGCCTTATCCATATAAAGGTCTTTGAGTTCTTGCTGAATCTCAATTTCTAATTGTTGAGCTAAGTTATGTCGAGCAGATGCAAGCTTACTTGCTAAATCTACCAGGCTTACTTCCAACTTTTTGAGTTCTGCTTCCATATCATCTGAAGATAAATGATTGCCAGTCAAAAGGTTGTATTCTTCTGTGATTTTAGCAAAGTACATCAAGACATCGTCAACATTCCCACCATACTTACGTGTAATGGCGTGAATGAGATCTAAACGGCTTTCAATCTGTATGAGACGATTACCGTCGAAATCAAGACTTTCAATAATATCCTCTAAACGTTTAGTGACATCTTCTAGAACATAATAAGATTCAGATAAGGAATTAGAAATTTCACGATATTCTACATCATACTCTTCTAAACTTTCCATATCATTCATAGCTGAACGCACGTTAGCTAGACTTGAAAATTCTTCATTATCTAACATTGTATAAGCATTAGTCAACGTATCAGCAATATTTTTATGATTTAGAAGTTTATCTCGTTCTTGATTTAGTTTGAGGTCTTCACCTGGCTGTAAGGACGCAGATTCAATTTCAGCCATCTGAAATTCCAACATTTCAATACGAGCCCTGTGCTCTTCTTGATTTTTCTTAATCTCAAGAAGTTGCTTGCGCATTTTACGATAAGCATCAAAGTTTGTCTGATAGGCTTGCTTCAGTTCCAGAAAATCTGCATCACCAAAACCATCAAGCATCTGAATATGCAATTGGGGACGCATTAACTCTTCTTGATCATGTTGGCCATGGATATCAACAAGATACTGTCCAATTGAGCGAAGAACAGATAGATTAACCATCTGTCCATTGACACGACTAACACTACGCCCGTTTTGTAAAATTTCACGACGGATGATGATTTCATCACCTAGCTCTATTCCTTGCTCATCAAAAATCATTTGCAAAGCATGACTGTTTTCAACCGAGAAAAGACCTTCGATTTCAGCCTTAGGAGCACCATGACGAATGACGTCCGTTGTAGCTCTGGCTCCCAGCATCATATTCATAGCATCGATGATGATAGACTTCCCAGCACCGGTTTCCCCCGTCAGAACTGTCATTCCCTTCTCAAAATTAAGTGAAATAGCCTCAATGATGGCAAAGTTTTTAATTGAAATTTCAAGTAACATAAGGTCCTACCACTTTTTAACTTGCTCAACAATCTCTATAGCTGCTTCTTCAGTTCGCGCCACAATTAAAATTGAGTTATCATCTGCTAAACAGCTAAAAATCATATCCGAAAATGTTTGAGTCAATTGACTTTTTACAAAAATTGTATTCCCAGGAATGACATCTAAGTTGATGAGATTTCCCATTCTTTCAAAACTTTCGATATTGTTCTCAGCTAACTGTAAACTTTTAACTACTGACTTTGGTAATTCATAGACATATGTATTGTCTTTCAAAGGAATTTTTACAATCCCTAGTTCTTTGATATCACGTGAAACAGTTGCTTGAGTAGCAGAAATCCCTGCTTCTCTCAAGTGTTCAACGATTTCTTCTTGTGTGCCGATTTGATAGTCAGTCACAAATCTTCTAATCTTTTCAAGTCTTTCTTTTTTATTCATCTTTAAACTCTCTATGTGCTTTTTCTACTACTTTTTCTATTTCAGAAACCACTTGGTTGCTTGCATGTTCTTCTTTACTTAAATAAGCAAGAAATTCAATATTCCCCTGTCCACCTTGAATAGGAGAGAAATCCAATCCTAAGACTGAGAATCCTTCATCAACTGCCATTTTAGTAACTGATTCTAAAACATTTTGGTGAACTTTGGCATCTCTGATAATTCCATTTTTACCAATCTGTTCTCGGCCTGCTTCAAACTGTGGTTTTATGAGTGCAACAACTTCCCCTTGGTCGACCAATATTCTATGTAGAGCCGGTAAAATGAGACTCAAAGAAATAAAACTCACATCGATACTTGCGAAACTTGGCTCTTCTTCAAAGTAATTTTTTTCAGCATACCGAAAGTTAAATTGCTCCATGCTAACAACTCGTGAGTCTTGACGTAATTTCCAGGCAAGCTGATTGGTCCCAACATCAACGGCATAAACCAGTTTTGCACCATTTTGAAGCATGACATCAGTAAAACCTCCTGTTGAAGCACCAATATCAATGGTCGTTTTACCTTCAACTGATATGTCAAATTTTTCTAAAGCTTTCTCAAGTTTCAAGCCACCTCGGCTAACATACTTGAGTTTCTCACCCTTGAGTTTTAATTCAGTATCATCAGGAATTTTTTCTCCTGGTTTATCAAAACGCTCACCATTAAGGACTGCAATCACTAATCCAGCCATTACGCCCCGCTTAGCCTGTTCTCTTGTTTCAAATAAACCTTGTTTGTAGGCAAGTACATCTACTCTTTCCTTAGGCATTGATTCTCAAACTTTCTACTATTTTTACAATTGGTTCTTTATCAAAGTCAACTAATTGGCTAATCACGTCTAACTTTTCATTAGCCTGATCCAAAGTTCGGTTACAAAAAACTTTTGCCTCATCCAATCCTAACAAAGCAGGATAGGTTGATTTCTCAGCTTGCAAATCTTTTTGTGGTGTTTTACCAATTTCCTCAAAACTAGCAGTAACATCTAGGATATCATCTCTCACTTGAAAAGCAAGCCCAATCAGCTCTCCAACTGTTTTCAACTGTTTTTGAAGATTTTCATCCAATCCTGCAATAACTCCTGCCGCTTGAAAAGGGAAGGCTAAGAGTTTACCCGTTTTATTAGCATGGATGGTCTGAAGTTCTTCTAGGTTTAAATGTTTACCTTCACCTTCCATATCCAAAACTTGGCCAGCGACCATCCCCATACTTCCAGAAGAAAGAGACAAAGAAGCTATTAAATCTACCTTAATTTCGTTTGGCAAGTCTGCTTGCGCTATCAAAGCATAAGGATCTAAAAAGAGGGCATCTCCTGCTAAAATTGCTAGTGCTTCACCAAACTTCTTATGGTTGGTTAAACGACCACGACGAAAATCATCATCATCCATAGCAGGAAGATCATCATGAATTAAGCTTCCTGTGTGAATCATTTCAAGCGCTGCTGCAACCTGGGCATGAGCTGTAGTGATTGGCACCTGCAAAGACTCCAACACTTCTAAAAGTAGGTAAGGACGAATTCGTTTCCCACCTGCATGGATAGAATAGAGAACAGCTTCTCTGAGATTAGCAGCTAATTGCTGGTCTCCATAAAACTCCTCAAGAGCTGACTCAACCAAAGCTAATTTTTCTTGCTTGTTCATAGAAGTTCGCTTTCTGTTCCATCTTCTTGCATGACTTTAACCAAGGTCTTTTCTGCTTTATCAAGTGTTGCTTGCAATTCTTTTGAAAGAACCATTCCTTTTTGAAATGCAGTAATAGCATCTTCTAAAGCAATTTCACCATTTTCTAAACTCTGAACAATAGTTTCAAGCTCTGCTAAATTATCTTCAAATTTCTTCTGTTTTGACATCTTTAACCTCTAATTCTACATGACCATCTCTCATCATCAACATCACCTGGTCATTTTCTTTCAAATCATTTGCTGAAGATACCACGGTATCCTCTTTTTTAACAATCGCATATCCCCTTGCTACAATACGACTCGTATCTAACATGAGTAAAGCTTCTGACAAGCGTTTTACTTCAGCAACCTTAGCATCATAGATCACAGCCATCTGGCTACGCATTAATTTTTGTAACTGTTGAATACGATCTTGGTAGCGCTGAATCTTGACATTTGGCGATAATTGCTCCAAACGGTGAATTTGAGCTTGAACCTTCTGTTGATTTCTAACTAACTCACCATTCAATCCCTGCTTCAGTCGAAGTACTAACTGATCCAAGCGTTGCAGATATCCATCATATAAACGCTCTGGTTGCCTGAAGATGACTGATTGACTAAGCCCTCTCAAGGCTTCTTTTTTCTTTGATAAAGTATTTTGTACAGCAGTAGCCATTCGTTTCTCTTGATTTTTAAGGTAGGTCAGTAGATCTAACTTAGTCACAGGTGTAGCTAACTCTGCTGCAGCAGTTGGTGTTGCTGCTCTCTTGTCGGCAACAAAATCAGCCAAGGTTACATCCGTTTCGTGACCAACACTTGAAATAATCGGTAAACGAGATTCAAAGATAGAACGCACTACAATTTCTTCGTTAAAAGCCCAAAGATCCTCAATTGATCCACCACCACGACCAATGATAAGAACATCCAAGTCTTCTCGTTCATTAGCTCTAGCAATGTTACGGGCAATCTCCTCTGCTGCCCCTTCGCCTTGAACCTTGGTAGGATATAAAACAATCTCAACCCCTGGGAAACGTCTGCTAACGGTAGTAATAATATCCTGTATAACAGCACCACTACGACTAGTCACAACCCCGATACGTTTTGCAAACTGAGGGATTGCTTGTTTAAAGCGTTCTTGAAAAAGGCCTTCTTCTGATAATTTCTTTTTTAATTGTTCGAACTGAATTGCAAGAGCCCCTAAACCATCAGGCTCTGCCTTTTCAATGATGATAGAGTAGCTCCCACTTGGTTCATAGACTTGGACACGACCGATAACATTGATCTTCATCCCTTCTTCCAAATCAAAACCTAGTTTCTGATAAATACCTGACCAAATAGTCGCTTGGATTACAGCTCGATCATCTTTTAGAGAAAAATATTGATGAGTTGGACGCTTCCGGAAGTTAGAAACCTGACCAGTTAAATAGACCCTCTCCAAGTATGGGTCTTTATCGAATTTCATTTTCAGATACTTAGTCAAAGTTGTTACCGACAAATACTTTTCCATCTCAACCTCCTTCTTTCTCTAGTTTTTCCTGGGTATTATTATACCAAAAAAACGTTTAAAAATCTCTCTTTTCACCTCTAGAATACGAAAACAAGACTGGATTTCTTTGAGCTTGTCTAATAATATACAAAAGCCCTCGGAAAAATCCAAGGGCTTTCATTAGTTCACTGAACTAGATTATTTTTTAAGGTTGTAGAATGATTTCAATCCACGGTATTCAGCTACTTCACCAAGTTGATCTTCGATACGAAGCAATTGGTTGTATTTAGCGATACGGTCAGTACGTGAAAGTGAACCAGTCTTGATTTGTCCTGCGTTTGTTGCAACTGCGATGTCAGCGATTGTTGAATCTTCAGTTTCACCTGAACGGTGTGATACAACGGCAGTGTAACCAGCTTCTTTCGCCATTTCGATAGCGTCGAATGTTTCAGTAAGAGTACCGATTTGGTTAACTTTGATAAGGATTGAGTTAGCAGCACCTTCTTCGATACCACGTGAAAGGTAGTCAGTGTTTGTTACGAAGAAGTCGTCACCAACCAATTGAACTTTACTACCAAGACGTTCAGTAAGAGCTTTCCAACCGTCCCAGTCGTTTTCGTCCATACCATCTTCGATAGTGATGATTGGGTATTTGTTTACCAATTCTTCAAGGTAGTCGATTTGTTCAGCAGCAGTGCGAACAGCAGCTCCTTCACCTTCGAATTTAGTGTAATCGTAAACTTTGCGTTCTTTATCGTAGAATTCTGATGATGCACAGTCAAATCCGATAAATACATCTTTACCTGGAACATAACCAGCAGCTTCGATAGCAGCAAGGATTGTTTCTACACCATCTTCAGTTCCGTCGAAACGAGGAGCGAATCCACCTTCGTCACCTACGGCAGTTTCCAAACCACGTGATTTAAGGATTTTCTTAAGTGCGTGGAAGATTTCAGCACCCCAACGAAGAGCTTCTTTGAATGTAGGTGCACCAGCAGGTACGATCATGAATTCTTGGAAAGCGATTGGAGCATCTGAGTGAGATCCACCATTGATGATGTTCATCATTGGAGTTGGAAGAACTTTAGTGTTGAATCCACCAAGGTAGCTGTAAAGTGGGATTTCAAGGTAGTCAGCAGCAGCACGAGCCACAGCGATAGACACACCAAGGATTGCGTTTGCACCCAATTTACCTTTGTTAGGAGTACCGTCAAGAGCGATCATAGCACGGTCGATAGCTTGTTGGTCACGTACATCGTAGCCGATAATAGCTTCAGCAATGATGTTATTTACGTTGTCAACAGCTTTTTGTGTACCAAGACCACCGTAACGAGATTTGTCACCGTCGCGAAGTTCAACTGCTTCGTGTTCACCAGTAGAAGCTCCTGATGGAACCATACCACGTCCGAAAGCACCTGATTCAGTATAAACTTCTACTTCAAGTGTTGGGTTACCGCGTGAGTCTAGGACTTCGCGAGCGTAAACATCAGTAATAATTGACATTTTTTACTCTCCTTTGAGTTAAATTATTTTACACCTCTATGATACATCAAAAAGATACCTTTTTCAAGAAAAAACGTTATCTTTGTGCAAATTTTCCTTAAGTTTCTTAAGTAATCGCTTTCTTTTCCGCCTTATCTATAGACTTTTATGATATAATATATTTATGACTGATGTATCAAAACAAATATTAGAAAAAGCTCATGGCGGGCTTAAATTAAATCCCGACGAACAAAGACGTTTTCTTGGTACCTTTGAAGAACGTGTTCTTGGCTACGCTGTACTCGCTACTGCGAATGATGACAAATTTCAAAAAGGTTTTTTGACTATTTTAGAGTGTTTAAAAAAAGAAACTGAACCTCTATTTGTCAAAATCTCTCCTCAAGTTGAGTTTGAAAAACAAGTTTATTATTTAAAAAATGCTAAAGATTCTGATTGCCAAGCAACTATCGTTTCTGAAGATCATAACTCTTCTCCTTTCGGACTGGTTATTCATAGCGATGTTCCGGTTCAAACAAGTGAAAAAGACCTCAGAAAGGCCTTTTCAGACTTGTGGCAAGAGAAAGAGACGAAAGCTCCTACTTCTCTCTGGAAAAAATGGTTTGGTTAACTCTATCTCAAAGACATTATTCGTGCGATACTTGCAGCTGTATTTTCTAGATAAACAGCTGCTTTTTTTAGACTGTCTGCTAACGGTTCGCTTTTTTCAAGTATGGAAAAAGCTGCGACTATATTCTCAAATGGTAAGGGTGGTAAATCCTCTGATAAACTACCACAAATAGCAAGAACTGGAACATCTCTAGGTGTTCTTTTTGCTACACCGATTGGCGCCTTTCCAGCTAGACTTTGCGAGTCCAGTCTACCTTCGCCAACGATAACTAGGTCTGCATCAGTAACTTTTTGATCGAAGTTTATCAAATCCAAACAAGTTTGGATACCAGATACAATCTCTGCTCCAGCGAAGGCACACAAGCCAGCTGCAATACCACCACCTGCTCCTGCACCATCTAATTTTAATATTTCGGGCCCAACTTTACTATAGAAATCTTTAATAGCAGCATCAACTTCTTGAAATTTAGATGGATCCAATCCCTTTTGTTTCCCAAATGTAAAGGTAGCACCATAAGGTCCACAAAGCGGATTGGTAACATCTGCAAGTATTTTTATATGTACATCAGAAGGAATTTGAATTACTCCTTCCTTCAAAATTTTCCTGATATCAAATAGTGATTGACCATTTGCTTGAAGTACAATTCCGTTTTTGTCATAAAACTGGTAACCAAGTCCTGAAGCAATGCCAATTCCACCATCGTTACTAGCCGTACCACCGACACCAACGTAGATATCTTTGATTCCTTGTTCTATCAAATGGAGAATCAGTTGACCAATTCCCTTTGTTTGAATCTCTAGAGGATTACGTTTATCAAAAGGGATTTTAGCAAGACCTACTAAATTTGCAACTTCAAATAGAGCTAATTCTCTTTTTTGATAGTAAGACATCAAAACCTCATCACCAAAAGGTCCAGTTACTTGGACTCTTTTTTCTTTCAAACCTAGAGAACTTTTAATGGCGTCTACTGTTCCTTCACCTCCATCACCAACAGGTAAAAGTAGACATTCAGCATCCGGTATCACCCTTTTAAATCCTCTTTTTATAGCTTCTGCTACTTCGTTTGCAGGAAGACTCTCTTTGAAAGAGTCCGGCGCGATAACAACTTTCATTTTGATTCCTCTTTCTATCTAAAGGAAGTCTATCATTTCCAAAACTTTCCCAAAATCTCTCTCATCTACCTGAAGATTTATTTCCTTTTTCACAATATCCTTGGCACAAAAGGCTATTCCAAGTCCTGCACTTTTAAGCATTTTTAAGTCATTAGCTCCATCACCGATTGCAATCGTTCTATCAAATGGCACTTCTAATTCTTCAGCCCATCTCACCAGGGTTGCTTCTTTTACTTCTCTGCTTATAATAGGGCCAATTAGATTGCCAGTTAAATGATCATCTCTGATTTCCAGTTGATTAGCATTATATAATGAAATTCCCAAATCTTTTGCTAATCTTTCTACAATAGTGGTAAATCCGCCTGATACTAAACCGACTTCTATCTGATTTTCTTGAAGAACTTTAATAAACCGGGCAGCGTTTTTACTAAGGTGAAGCTCATGATAAATCTTATCAAAAGAATTTATAGAGAGACCTTTAAGAAGAGAAACACGACTTTTTAAACTTGCTTCGAAGTCTAATTCTCCTCTCATAGCTTGAGCTGTTAGCAGGGCTACTTCTTCTTCGCACTCTGCCTCTTTCCCTAATAAATCAATAACCTCTTCTTCTATCAGAGTTCCATCTACATCTAGCACACAGAGACCGTTGATTGTTTTCATTTATAATCCTTACTTTATTATCTCAAAAAATCGTATGAAAGCATCATACGATTTTATTTATTTAATTTGCTAAGCTGTGATACAAATCAAGGTAAGACTGACATGCTGTATCCCAAGAGAAGTCACATTCCATAGCTTGTACTTGAAGTTTCTTCCAAACGTCAGGATGATTATAGTAAACATCCAAAGCAGTTTGAAGAGCCCAATTTAGCCAGTAAGAGGTTAAGTTATTAAAACTAAATCCTGTACCCGTTCCTTCAATTGGATTAAACGGTTGAACAGTATCTCTCAACCCGCCTACCTCATGAACAAGTGGTAATGTTCCATAACGCATCGCCATCATTTGAGAAAGTCCACAAGGTTCAAAACGACTTGGCATTAGGAAAATATCACAGGCTGCATAAATTTCTTGTGCTAGCTTGACATCAAAGGTAATATTGGCAGAAAGTTTATCTGGGAATACTTGACCAAACCATGAGAAGGCTTGTTCAAAACCAGGATCACCTGTACCCAAGAGAACGATTTGAACATCTTCTTGAAGCATGCGATGCAAACCTTCAACGACGACATCAAAACCTTTCTGTCTTGTCAAACGCGACACAATACCAATCATTGGAACATCAGGACGAACTGGAAGACCAACTTTCTCCTGAAGTTTAGCTTTATTCTGAACTTTTCCTGATAGGTCTGATTTATTAAAATGATAATCCAACAAAGGATCCGTTTCTGGATTATAAAGATCCGTATCGATTCCGTTTACAATACCAGAAACCTTACCAGACTCCATTCGTAAAATCTGATCCAAGCCACAACCAAACTCTGTTGTCATGATTTCATAAGCATAGCTTGGCGATACAGTAGATACACGATCTGCATAGAGGATACCAGCCTTCATCCAGTTCAGGCAGTCATTCCAGCGAACTGTACCATCAGCATATCGTTCAAATCCAACTCGGAACAAATCCCAAAGCATACCTTCAGAGAATTGGCCTTGGAATTCCAAATTATGGATCGTTAAAACAGTCTTAATGTTTTGGTAGGCCTGGATCCATCTGTATTTTTCCTTCAACAAGAAAGGAATCATAGCTGTATGATAATCATGAGCATGAAGAACATCTGGTATAAATCCAATACGCTCCAGAGCCTCCAGAGCCGCAAGTTGGAAGAAGGCAAAACGTTCACCATCATCGAAATCACCATACACATGACCACGGAAGAAATAATACTGGTTGTCAATAAAGTAGAAAGTAACACCATTTAAAACAGTCTTCTTAATGCCACAAAATTGTCTACGCCAACCAACATATACTTCAAATTGAAGAACATCTTCAATTTGATCACCAAACTTGGCTTCCACCATGTCATAGTATGGCAGGATAACAGCAACTTCATGACCAGCTTTAACTAATGATTTTGGAAGAGCCCCGATAACATCTCCCAAGCCACCTGTTTTAGAAAAAGGGGCTCCTTCGGCTGCTACAAATAAAATTTTCATGAAAGAATGTCCTCTGTTACTTTTTCACCTTTTTTGATGACAACAGGATTTTCTGCTGTACCACGAATAACAACTCCATCAGCTACTTCAGCACCCTTATCAATAATTGCATTCTCAACTTGAGCACCTTCACCAATGACAACACGAGGGAAAACAATAGATTCTTTAACTAAGCTATCTTTATGAATTTGAACATTACGCGAAACAACTGAACGAACAACCTTACCTTCGACAATACTACCAGAAGCAAACTGCGAAGTATTTACTTCACAACCAGGTGCATAATAAGTTGGTTCTTCGTTTTTCACCTTTGTGTGAATCTTTTGATTTGGAGAGAACAAAGAGTAGAATTTATGCTGATCAAGCATATCAATATTGGCTTGGTAGTAGGTTTCTACAGAATGAATATTTGCCAAATAGCCAGTATACTCGTAGGCAAAAGCACCTTCTTTAGCTGCCAAATCACGAAGAACATAGCGAAGTTTTTCTGGATGTTCTTTCTGAGCTTCTTCTTCAAGACGTTCAATCAACCATGGGGTATCAACGACAAAGATATCGGTAGACATGTTGTAAAGATTTTGGTCTAATTTTTTATCAAAGAGCTTGTGAGAAAGCACATGGTCAGTTTCATCGATATCAAGGATTGCATTTACTTCTGAAATATCCTTCTTAGGTAGTTTCTTGTAAACAACTGTGATAGGAGATTTTGTAGTATTATGCAAATGGAAAACCTGAGCAAGATCAATATTTACCAAAACGTCACAGTTCAAGGAAACCGTTTGGTTAGATCCAGAACGTTTTAAATAAGTCAAGAGTTGTTGATAATACTCTTTACCGACCGTGCTACTTTCTACACGTGTATTGTAAATACCTAAATAGTAGTGACTAAGTAGTGTATTCAAGCCCCACTCGCGACCTGAACGAATGTGGTCGAAAACTGAACTGATATTATCTTGTTGGAAGATTCCAAAAACACTACGAACACCAGCATTTGCTAAACTTGAGAGTGGGAAGTCAATCAAGCGATACTTTCCTCCGAATGGCAAACTCGCCACAGGACGATTACTCGTCAAGGTTGACATATCATGAAAACCAACAGTGTTTCCTAAAATCGCTGAATATTTATCAATCTTCATCTGTTGCTACCCCCACTACTTCGTTATATCCGACTACTTCTACTTCTTCAGTTCCATCAATTTCTACACCATCAGCAATGATAGCACCTTCACCAATAATGGCACGTTTAATCTTAGCACCTTTTCCGACTACTGCTCCACTCATGATGACAGAATCGACAACTTCTGCTCCTTCACGAACTTGAGCTGCTGTAGATAAAATAGAGTGCTTCACGGTACCATTTACATAACATCCATCTACTACGAGAGAGTCTTCTACATGAGCATGTTCTCCAATAAAGTTTGGTGGAGAGATAAGGTTACGAGAATAGATTTTCCATTGACGATTACGACTATCTAGAGCGTTGTCTGGAGAAATATATTCCATATTTGCTTCCCAAAGCGATTCGATAGTGCCGACGTCCTTCCAGTATCCACTGAATTCATAGGCATAAACACTTTCTCCAGACTCTAAGTAGTTAGGAATAACATTCTTTCCGAAATCAGACATATCTAGGTTAGCCTTTTCAGCAGCAACTAGCATGTTGCGAAGTCGTTTCCAGTCAAAGATATAAATCCCCATTGATGCCTTGGTTGATTTTGGTTGGGCAGGTTTTTCTTCGAATTCAACAATGCGATTATTAGCATCTGTATTCATGATACCGAAACGACTAGCTTCTTTTAGTGGTACATCCAAGACAGCTACTGTCAAGCTGGCATTGTTATCCTTGTGTGATTGGAGCATATCATCATAGTCCATCTTGTAGATATGGTCTCCTGAAAGAATCAAAACATACTCAGGATTAATGCTATCGATATAGTCAATATTTTGGTAAATCGCATGACTTGTACCTTCAAACCAACGATTTCCTTCACTTGCAGAGTAAGGTTGAAGGATAGAAACACCTGAATCAATTACATCAAGACCCCAACTAGAACCATTACCAATGTGGCTGTTGAGAGCTAGTGGTTGATACTGTGTGATAACCCCAACATTGTGGATACCAGAGTTGGCACAGTTAGAAAGAGCAAAGTCAATGATACGATAGCGCCCACCAAATTGCACAGCAGGTTTTGCAATGCTTTGAGTGAGTTTACCGAGTCGAGTTCCTTGCCCACCGGCAAGGATTAAAGCTAGCATTTCATTCTTCATTTTCTACTCCTTTTTGAGATTTATTTGATTCTTTTTTAGCGGGTTTCAAGCGACGTTTTATTTTCCAGATACTTGCCCCCATAGCTGGCAAAGTAAAGGTCAAAGTCTGCTCATAATCCTTCCATAACCCTTCTTGAGTTTGAACAGTTTGGTTGTGTTCTTTCCAAACACCTCCCCATTGTTCCAACTCTGTATTCCAAATTTCTTCATACACACCTGCAACTGGCAGTCCAATTGTGAAATCAGATCGTTCGACTGGTGCCATATTAAAGACACAGACTAGCATCTCGCCTTTCTTGCCCTTACGAATAAAGGAAAGAACACTTTGATCTCTATTATCTGCATCGATAATTTCAATTCCATCATAGCTTGTATCAATTTCCCAAAGACAACGGTGGTCCTTATAAAGTTGGTTCAACTGAGATGTGAAGTATTTCATCTTGGCATTCATTGGATCTTCAAGGTTTGACCATTCTAATTGCTCTTCTGATTTCCACTCTAAGAACTGCCCGAATTCGCTACCCATAAAGAGCAATTTCTTACCGGGGTGACAAATTTGATAAGTATAAAGGTTTCTAAGGCCTGCAAATTGATTATAACGATCACCCCACATCTTATGCATCATACTCTTCTTACCATGTACAACCTCATCATGTGAGAATGGTAGGAGATAATTTTCATTAAAGACATACATAAAACTGAAGGTTACAAGGTTAAAATCATACTTGCGGTAAATTGGATCTTCTTCGTAGAAACGTAAGATATCATTCATCCATCCCATGTTCCACTTGTAGTCAAATCCAAGACCACCCATCTCTTTCGGACCTGTTATTTTAGTTGCCGAAGAGCTTTCTTCTGCAATCATCATGACATCAGGATGAGCTAGCTTAATAACAGTATTTAAACGCTGAAGGAAATAATAGCCTTCGTAGTTAAGATTGCCACCGTCTTTATTTGGTGTCCAAGGTGCATTATCATAATCAAGATAAAGGATATTACTTACGGCATCTACACGGATACCATCTAAATGATAAAAATCAATCCAGAACTTAATGCTAGAAATTAGGAAAGATTGTACTTCGTTTTTCCCTAAGTCGAAGTTTAACGCCCCCCAACCATAGTTATGAGCTTTGTTATGGTCTTGATATTCAAAAGTCGGAGTTCCATCATAGTAGGCTAAGGCATCATCATTGATTGTAAAGTGTCCTGGAACCCAGTCCACGATAACACCGATATTGTTTAAGTGACACTCCTCAACAAAGTCTTGAAACTCTTCTGGTCTTCCGTAAGAATGTTCTAAACCAAAATATCCCATAAGTTGATAGCCCCAACTCAAACCTAGCGGGTGAGCCATCAAAGGCATAAACTCAATATGAGTGTAGTTCATTTCAACTAAGTAAGGGATCAACTCTTCTTTTAATTGAGCAAAACTATATGGAGTTCCATCTGGATTTCGTTTCCACGAACCAGCATGTGCTTCGTAAATATTAACTGGTCTTTCGAAGAATCCCAAACGCTTTCTACGAGCTAACCAAAGTCCATCCTTCCATTTCTTTTCTGGAATTTCTGTTAACACAGCACCTGTTCCTGGACGTGCTTCATAGCGAACAGCTAAAGGATCAATCTTCATAAGCTGATGACCGTTAGCCCGTGTGATATGATATTTATAAATCTGACCCTCTTGGGCAAAAGTTGTAAAAACTTCCCAAACTCCAGATTCGTTTCGTACCATAGGGATTTGATTTTCAACCCAATTCGTGAAATCACCGACTAGATGAACAGCCTGCGCATTTGGAGCCCAAACACGGAATGTGTAACCCCATTCCCCGTCTTTTTCCTCACGATGTGCGCCCAAATAGTGCTGAAGATGGAAATTTTCGCCTGTTGTAAAAGTTCTTAAAGCTTCTAATGTATCCATAAATCCCCCTTTATATTGTAAGCGTTTTCTATATTTCTATTATACTATCTTTTAAGAAAACTTTCAACCAATTTCCGAATTATCATAAATATTTTTTAGAAAATCTTCAAGTAATTATCTTAACATTTCTTAAATTTTCAGTATTTATTGATATTCTACCTTGATATCAGTTTTTGTAGCATTAAATCACTTACAATATTTTTTTCAATGCTAATTTTGCAAAACAGATACTTTAAAAACTTAACGTTATTTTCATGAATCAAACTTTTTGTTCGGATAAAGTATCTTAAGTACAATTTTATCAAATTTTCTGAAATTTTCAACTATTTTTAGTAATATTCCCATATTTTTTATTAGGACAAATTTATATATAAAAAAACTCAAGATTAATCTTGAGTTTTATTTTTTTAAACTAAAACATTCATAACTGCAACGCTCACATTATCAAGAGTGTTTTCTTGGTTTGAACGACTATTTGTAACCAACATTTCTAGATTTCCAGCATTTTCATAATAGAAAGATGCACCTTTGGCATTAAATACAACCAAGAAATGTTCTTTAGTTCCCTGAATCTCATAGACAATCCAGCCACTATTTTCAATAGCTGTGTGAACAAAGACGTGACGGTATACTTCCTCGTATGTAGGATATGAAAAGGCACTAGTCTTTGTTTTAAGCCCTATAATCTGACGAATAAATTCTATGCTTTCTTGACGCTCATTGATTAGGTCCCAGTCTACCTGGTTAACAGCGTCTGGAGCATTGTAACTGTTCATAGCACGTTCGCAATCATCATGAGTCAACTCACCGTTTTTACCTGTAGGAACCAGTTTAGTACGTCCAAACTCTTGACCAAGTTCCATAAAGGAGATGCCTTGCATGAGTAGATTCATTGCAGTTGCTGTTTCTACCTTTTTCATGATACTTGCTTGGTCTTCTGTTGGATGAAGTGTTGCTAATAAATCATGCAAGTTATAGTTATCATGGGCTTCTACATAGTTGACAACCTGGTTAGGGCTCAGATAAGAGCCTAGTTCACGACTACCAAGGATAGCTTTGGCAACAATTGGTTCAGTGGCAGCACCACTTACGAAGCCTGATTTGATATCACCATAAACTTCAGCACCCTTAATCGCATTACGTTGATCATCATTGAAAAAGCCAATATTAGGTAATTGATAGGCATTGTCTTTCTTAGCCTTATCATAAGGAGCAAGACCAGTTCCCATATCCCACCCTTCTCCATAAAGGATGATTTTAGGATCGACTTCATCCATAGCCCAACGAATCATCTGCATCGTTTTAACATCATGAATTCCCATCAAGTCAAAGCGGAAACCATCAATATTAAACTCATTCACCCAATAAAGCAGTGAATCAATCATGTACTTACGGAACATTTCGTGTTCACTAGCAGTCTCATTTCCTACACCAGTACCATTTTGATAACTTCCATCGCGATTCATTCGGTAATAATAGTCTGGGACTGTTGTTTGGAATGGGGCATCAACAGTTGAAAACGTATGGTTGTATACAACGTCCATGATGACACCAATACCAGCATCATGATAAGCTTGAATCATCGTCTTCAAATCTCGGATAACTTGACCTGGATCATTTGGATTCGTAGACATGCTGGTTTCTGGTGCATTGTAGTTTTGTGGATCGTAACCCCAGTTGTAGGTCACATTTCCATCTGCATCATACTCTTTGTGACGATCAGCAATTGGTTGCAGTTGAACATAGTTCACACCAAGTTCCTTGATGTAGTCAAATGCAGTAGACTGACCGAAGTGATTGACTGTTCCAGTCTGGGCAGCACCCAAGAATGTTCCTCTTAATTCTGGAGCAACACCAGAAGTTTCAGACTTGGTCAAGTCACGAATATGCATTTCGTAAACAACAGCTTGACAAGAATTTTCCAATCGCCAAGTAGCTTCCGTTCCATTCTTAACTTCAAAACCTTCAACTTGACGTTCTTTTTCTGAAAGAATCGCTGAACGTTTGCCATCTGGACTTGTCGCAATGGTATATGGATCTCGTGTCAATGATTGATGATGTGGAAAATTAATCTGATATTGATAGGCACGACCAGCAAGACTTTCAGGAACTGTCAAATTCCAAACGCCAATTGTATTATCCTTGTGACTATATGAATAACTGTTACCACGTTGCATTTCATAAGTCTTTAGGATAGCCGCATCATTACTTGCTGATTCATAAACTACAACTTGTACAGTTGTTGCTGTTGGCGACCAAAGTTTAAAGCTTGTTTCTTCTTCGGAAACCTGGCATCCCAACTCTCCTTGGTAACCCCAGTGGTGATCAAAACTAGCACTGTTAATCGCTTTATCAAAAGCAAATGGATTTTGATCTTTATAGTGTGGACTTGCAATGGCTGGGTTTTCAGAATAATAAACGGTGGCATCTCCATCTAAAATCCAAACTTCTGTTAAGAGTGGATAATGATTGAATCGGATAGGATATTCTTTGCTTACTCCATCTTTATCAACTGTAAACACCATTTGTTCAAGAGGTGTTTCACTTGATTGGGTAAATGAAAATTTATCTCCAAAGTATTCTTGCTCTTTAACAAACTCTACTGAATCAGCTGGCCATTTACTAAAGTTGCAACTCTGATATGCTTCATCCTTACGATGATAATGAATAAGTACAGGATAATTGTACATGTTTTTCCCTAATTTCTAATTATTAATTTATATAGTAACATTTCTTGATTCACTTATTTGGATAGAAGCAAGAAATGATAGATGATTATTCTAGACTGTATATTCCTTACAAACTCTCAAGCCAAGCTTCATCTCGAATCTCAATTCCTAGTTCCTGTGCTTTTTGGAGTTTGCTTCCTGCATCTGCTCCTGCTACTACAAGGTCAGTCTTCTTCGATACGCTACCCGTTACCTTGGCACCAAGATTTTCGAGCTTACTTTTGGCTTCCGAGCGAGTAAGACGTTCAAGTTTCCCTGTCAATACGACAGTTAGACCTGATAAGGCAGCATCTGCTGCAATGACCTGTCCTTTATAGTCTAGAGTAACACCTAATTCTTTCAATTCACTTAAAAGAATTTTTGCACCCTCGGTCTCAAAATAAGATTGGAGACTTTGAGCAATGACACTTCCCAAACTTTCGATGCTTGCTACTTCTTCAGGATTTGCTTGAGCAAGTGACTCGATTGAATGGAAATGTTGTAAGAGTAACTGACTTGCCTTGCTTCCAACATGACGAATCCCTAAACCAAACAAAAGTTTTTCAGCAGAATTTTCTTTAGAAGCTTGAATAGCCTGATAAAGTTTTTGAGCTGATTTCTCCTTGATGCCATCTAGCAAGAGAAAATTTTCCACAGTTAAGCGATAAATATCCGCAACATCTTTAACTAAATTGGCGGCAAATAATTTTTCTACGATTGATGGACCAAGGCCAGAAATATTCATGGCGTCACGAGATGCGAAATGAATTAGACCTTCCTTGATTTGAGCTGGACAACGTGGGTTTATACAACGAAGGGCAACTTCATCTTCAAAATGCAAAAGCTTACTGTCACAACTTGGACAGTTTGTTGGAATGTCGAGTTTTTCTTCAGATATACGCTTGGATTCTACTACACGTAAAACAGCTGGTATGATATCCCCTGCCTTATAAACAATCACTGTATCATCCTTGCGGATATCCTTTTCAGCAATATAGTCGACATTATGAAGCGTTGCACGACTAACTGTTGTACCTGCCAATTGCACCGGAGTAAGATTAGCAGTCGGAGTTACGACACCAGTTCTTCCTACTGTCCAGTCAACAGAAAGCAATTTTGCTTCTTTTTCTTCTGCAGGGAACTTATAAGCGACTGCCCACTTAGGCGCTTTAACTGTAAAACCAAGTTGCTCTTGACCAGCTAGGTCGTTGACCTTAATAACAACACCGTCAATATCATAAGGCAATTGGTCTCTTTCATGACCTACTTCTTTGATAAACTGCCAAACCTCATCCATGCTGTGAGCTAATAGTCGTCTTGGATTGACAACAAAGCCCAACTGTTCCAGATGATTTAAAACCTTCTCTTGGCTGTCTCTAGTTGAAGGACTTGCTTCCTGATAGAGGAAAGTTGCAAGATTACGCTTAGCTACTACTGCTGTATCTAACTGGCGAAGGGTTCCTGCAGCTGCATTTCGTGGATTAGCAAACTCCGGCTCCCCGTTTTCTTGACGAGCAAGATTGACTTGATTGAAAGAAGCTCTTGGCATATAACATTCACCACGAACTGTTATATCTATTTTTTCAGATAATGATAAAGGAATGTCCTTGACACGTTTGAGATTTTCTGTGATATTCTCACCGACAGAACCATCACCACGAGTCGCTCCAGCAACAAAAATTCCTTGCTCATAAGTCAAGGAAATCGATAAACCATCAATTTTCAACTCACAGATATAAGTAACGTCATCCAATTCTTTACGAACACGCGCATCAAAGGCATCGAGCTCTTCACGAGAAAAAGCATCCTGCAAACTATAGAGAGGATACTGATGACTATATTTTTCAAAACCATCTAGAATCTTACCGCCAACATGGTGGGTTGGACTATCTGGCAAGACTTGCTCTGGGTGAGCTTTTTCTAACTCTACCAGTTCACGATAGAGACGATCATACTCACTATCAGATACAGATGGGTTATCACTTGTATAATACTCTGTCGCATAGCGATTGAGCAACTCAACGAGCTCTTTCATTCTTTCATTCATAGAACCATTTTACCATAAAAAGGACTATAGAAACAATACAGAAGCTCTAAAAAACAAAATGAGAAGGATAATTCTATCCTTCTCACTTATTTTTATTTTTTACGATTCAAAATAGCGTTCAAAATGATGGCCACTGTACTTGCAATGACGATACCATTTGAGAAGAACATTTGTAATTCAGTCGGTAAAGTATTGAAGAGGTTGCTTCCGTTTAATCCCACACCAGCAGCAATAGAAACTGCTGCAATAAGGAAATTGTGTTCATTGTGTTCGAAATCTACACGAGACAAGATTTGCATTCCTTGTAGAGAAACAAAACCGAACATGACGAGCATGGCTCCACCTAGAACAGGGCTAGGGATAATCTGTGCTAAGGCACCGAATTTAGGCAAGAGACCAAGTAAGATAAGAAAACCTGCAGCATAGTAGATCGGCAAACGTGTACGAATACCTGAAAGTTTCACCAAACCAACGTTTTGAGAAAAACCTGTATAAGGGAAGGTATTGAAAAGTCCACCAAGTAAAACAGCAAGACCTTCAGCACGATAACCATTACGGAGACGAGTGCTATCGATTGGATCTTTAGTAATATCAGAAAGGGCAAGATATACACCAGTTGATTCTACCATTGATACAGTAGCGATAATACACATCATTACAATAGAAGAAATCTCAAATTGTGGAGCACCAAAGTAGAATGGAGTTGGGATATGAACAAGTGGAGCTTCTGCTACTGGAGAGAAATCAACCAAGCCCATAGTCGCAGCGATGATAGTACCTGCAATCAAACCAATCAAAATAGAAATTGACTTAATAAAACCTTTTGTAAAGATATTAACCAAGAGAATGATAAGAATAGTGATTGTTGCTAACGCTAGACTTTGTCCCGTTGGTTTTTCGACGTTATTTCCCATATTTCCGATAGCTACAGGAATCAAGGTTAAACCGATTGTTGTAATGACAGAACCTGTTACGATTGAAGGGAACAGATTAGCAATCTTAGAAAATACGCCTGCTACAAGAACGACATAAATACCAGAAGCAATCAAGGCCCCAAACATAGCACCACTACCGTGACTTTGTCCAATCATAATAAGTGGAGCAACAGACTGAAAGGCCACACCCAGAACAACCGGTAAACCGACACCGAAATATTTATTTAATTGTAACTGCAATAGAGTTGCAACACCACACATAAAGATATCTGTAGAGATAAGGTATGTCAGTTGTTGAGGTGAGTAACCTAGGGCACCTGCAATCATGATTGGTACCAGGATTGAACCTGAGTACATAGCAAGTAAGTGTTGCAAGCCCAATACGGCCGCTTTTGAGTGGTTTTCTTTTTGATTCATTAGATTTCTGCCTCCTTGAA
The DNA here is from genome assembly GCF_040888245.1 of Streptococcus wuxiensis. Taxonomy (NCBI): domain Bacteria; kingdom Bacillati; phylum Bacillota; class Bacilli; order Lactobacillales; family Streptococcaceae; genus Streptococcus; species Streptococcus wuxiensis. The sequence goes on along the minus strand of NZ_JBFNFE010000001.1, from coordinate 266,016 downwards.
GATAACTCTTCCATTTTCAAAACGCTCTAAACGAGCAAGTGATACTACCTGATGACCTGATTTTTCTAACAGTTCACGACCATCTTGGAAAGATTTTTCAATCACAATCCCGACGGCCTCGACTGTAGCACCAGCTTGTTCGATAATCTGAATCAAACCTTTAGCTGCTTGACCATTAGCCAAGAAATCATCAATAATTAATACTTTATCTCCTGGAGATAAGAACTTCCCTGCAATGGATACGGTACTAGTAACTTGCTTAGTGAAAGAATAAACCTCAGCAGTCAAAATTCCTTCATTCATGGTAATATTTTTTGCCTTCTTAGCAAAAATCATAGGTACATCTAATTGTTCTGCAACATATAGAGCTGGAGCAATTCCAGATGCTTCAATGGTTACGACTTTGGTAATACCTGCATTTTTAAAATATTCTGCAAAGGTGCGGCCAATCTCGCGCATTAACTTATAATCAACTTGGTGAGTTAAGAAAGAATCCACCTTAAGAATATTCTCACCTAGAATATTCCCATCTTTTAAAATACGTTCCTCTAGTAATTTCACAATAACCTCCGAAATAAAAAGGGACTCACAAAGCAAGTCCCTCGGAAACATAGAAACAGATAGTACTGCTTCTTTTATCTCTCTTCGACTTACTCATTGTTAGGTATTTACGGTACCTTGTAGAAACGCCACGCCAATTCGCGGCATAAATAAGTAATCATATTTTTAGTGAGCATCTCCATTCCAGATAGAGTTCTTCACAATCACATAATCTACATGTCTAAGATCAGCTACCTTTCGACCTCCAGCATAAGAAATCGAACTTTGCAAATCTTGTTCCATCTCAGTTAGGGTATCTTGTAAATGTCCTTTGGCAGGAAGAAGAATTTTCTTGCCTTCGACATTCTTATAGGCACCTTTTTGGTATTCTGAAGCGGAACCATAGTATTCTTTAAATTGTTTACCATCGACTTCGACAGTTTTACCAGGGCTTTCGATATGGCCTGCAAATAACGAACCAATCATAACCATACTTGCACCAAAGCGGATTGACTTGGCAATATCTCCGTGTGTACGGATTCCACCATCGGCAATAATCGGTTTACGCGCAGCTTTAGCACACCAGCGAAGAGCTGCCAACTGCCAACCACCAGTACCAAAACCAGTTTTAACCTTAGTAATACATACTTTACCTGGACCGATTCCAACCTTAGTAGCGTCTGCTCCAGCATTCTCTAATTCACGTACAGCTTCTGGAGTACCAACGTTACCAGCAATGACAAAGGTATCTGGCAATTCTTTCTTAATGTGCTGAATCATTGAAATGACACTGTCGGCATGTCCATGAGCGATATCAATAGTGATGTACTCTGGAGCATCTTCCTTTAATTGACTAACAAAATCATATTCGTAATCTTTAACACCAACAGAGATAGAAGCAATCAACCCTTTTTCGTGCATGCGTTTCACAAAAGGTATACGGCCAGCTTCATCGAAGCGATGCATGATATAGAAATAACCACCTTTTGCAAGTTGTTCTGCAACATCTTCATCCAAGATAGTTTGCATATTAGAAGGAACAACTGGTAATTTAAAGGTGTGCTTCCCTAGTGTTACTTGTGTGTCAGCCTCTGCTCGACTTTGAAGAACACACTTATTAGGAATTAGCTGAATATCTTCATAGTCAAAAATCGGAAATTCGTTTAACATTTCAATGTCTCGTTTCTTTTATAATGACCTACCTATGCTTGCGCATCACTACGCCTTTTCCGACGTTTCCTCTAACGATTATAAACTAAGGTAAAGTTTTTGTCAATTATTTTGAAACCTAAAATTTATAACGTTCGGATTTTACTCCTTATTTCATAAAAAATAGAGAGTTTTTAGACTCTCTATTTTTGATTTATATTATTTTGAAAAATTTCTTCGGAACTTTCCATCATTTCACAAAAATCATTATATGATGAGGCCTTTTGAGGGATTTGGATAGACAATTTCTTCAACATAGCTCCATAACCTGCTAGCTTTCCTATCTCATTATCAACAACCTTGTGCTTGCTCGGAAAAATCAGTCCAGCTTTCTCAGCTTTTAAAATATAAGAATAGGAAATCAACTGAAACAAGTCCTCACGGTTTATTCCTTTTTCAGTATCTTCAAGTTTTTTATATTTAGAATCTAGAACAATCTTTCGTTCTCTATCATAAAAATCTGGAAATACCTTTCGCTTCCCACCAGAAAATACAGAGATACCACCTTTCTTTTCTTTATTGCGTGGATGTATGAAATCTTTTGGCAACAAGGCATGAACATATTCTTCCCAAAGCCAAGCAACATCAAAAAGAATACCATGGATTTTTTGCTCCTGGTATCCTAAACCATGCTCTTCTCTATTTAGGATCATCAGACAAAGTTCTTGCAATTTTCTGTACTCGCGAAAGTAGGCATGACGAAGAGGTTTTGTTTGATTTAGTCGAATAACCTTAGAACGATCAGCTTGTTTATACGAAGGTGTTACACGAATTATTTCTGTAATATTTTCACGATTAGTACAAATGATGCCTCTTCCTAGAGATTTTTGATTTTTAATGTACTCGATAGTATGACGAATCAGTTGCATCATCGGATTGTCATAAGTAAATTCTCTTGTAGTATAAGCAATATTACCTGTGAAAGGAAGATTTTTCTTGAGATGATTTACTACATCAATTACTCCCTTGATATGACTATCATTATGGGAAAACCTCTGGTATTCCTTATAAATTCCCTTTCGCATAGCAGCTTCCAAATACTTTGGAAAGAGGTAGATTAAAAGCTGATAGAGTCTTTCCTCGCGCGATAAACCAACATCCAAACTAGTGAGATTGATATTTAGAACTTTCTGCAATAGATAATGCAAAAAATAGTCATCACTTTTACTCGAAAAACGAGAAGAAATGGTTAATCTCTCCTGACCACATCCCAGAAATCCAATCACATTCCCTGTATTAATTTTCTGATTGACTGTTTCCAAAATCTTTTGTTCCTTATCCAAATCAGGAGAATTTTTCAGATCGTTTGGAAATATAAAGATACTTTCTTCTTGAGAAAGATTATCTAGAGTTCTATCTAAAAGGACTTGACTAATTTTAGGGTATTCTGTGATAAACTCTTCTTTGTTTAAGGCCTGTTGATTGTCAGTTAACTGCATCGTCATCACCAATATCTTGCTGATTTGTCAAATCATATGCTTTTTTCAAAGTATTCAGTATTTCGTCTTCTTCATAAGAACCACGCAAGTAATCTTCCAAAAGTGGTTTGAGATAATCAGACCAGAGTAATTCATAATCATAATCCAATTCTTTTAAATTACGGAAATAACTTGGTCCGATATGATAATGACTGTTTAGCTCCTGAACATTTTCGATAGCAACATTCAAGTTTCTTAGTCGAGTTTTAGCTTCTTCAGCATGCTCACCTAGTTTTTCATCAAGGATGTATAGTTGGCTTTCAGCAGTAACTTCAACAAAACGGAAACGACGACGCATAGCAAAATCAAATGTATCCACTGATCGGTCAATATCATTCATGGTTCCTATAATATAGACATTCTCAGGAATATAAAACTTGTCATCACTTTCGTGTAGATTGGCATATTGGGTAGAAACTTCCCCATCTCTACCACGATAGCCGGGGTCGATAGAGAAAAAGAGCTCCCCAAAAATCTTAGAAATCTCACCACGGTTGATTTCATCGATGATGAAGACGAATTTCTTGTCAGTGTTGATCGTTGGAGACACATAATCATATAAGCCATAACTTTCTTTCATGTGATCTAAAACGATTTTTTGATAAGTTTCGTACTTTAACTTAGTTTCCTCACCCTTGTACAAAAGATACACTTTTTCTTTGGTAGCAACAGGAGAATCAAACTTCACATTCCCTTGACTATTTAAACTGGCTGGAACCGAACTACGAGGGAAGAAATATTGTCCTTGCTTTTCATTGATAGCATCCGTTAGCTTAGCCCACGTTTCTTCAAAATTATCTTGACCTCCAGTCTTCTGAGCTTCTTTTGCCTTCTGGCAAAACTCTTTAAAAATACCATCTTGTAATTTAAACTCAATAGCTCCATCCCCATTTGATACTGGTCTCAACCCCTCCACAAAATCTGTATAATCATAGGAAGGGTGAAATTGTACAAAGCCAATTTGATCTTCATTACCACCCGTTAGCTCTGCCGCTATTTCTTTAGCAAGATAAGTTTTTCCTGTACCAGGTGCACCACGAAGGATGAGGTTTTTGGATTGCAATAAAATATTTTTATATTTGTTAATATTTTCTAACATGTTTACATCTTTCTTCTCTTTTTTCACATAGAAACTAGTAAAATTGTCGTAAAACTCTTTTAAAATATCATTAGGTTCCGCGGTTGATTCCAATTCTAAATCTTTGACAAGGTATTTATACCCTAAATCTTCATCTTGTTTATTACTATACCATTTTACTATTTTAAATTCTGTGAGTTTAAATCTCTCAAAACCACACCTTATATTTATCCATGAATTATCAATTTTATTTAATTGATAACCAAAGTAAGGTAGTTTTCTATATCCTTCACCATTTTTTGGACCACACTGACCTGTGTTAAGCATTTCAACTTTGTATGGAATATCCTCAATTGTAACAGCAGGATAAATAACTTTAGCTCCATCTAATTTTTGAGAACGTTTAATTTTTATATCTTTCGAATTATAGATATTTGCTTGATTCACAAATTTAGCCAAAAATTCTCTGAAGACTTTATAACACTCTGAGTTATTTCCACTTTTTACAAACTCATAAGATTTATTTATAAAAGGGAAAATCTCATTTAGTGAATTTTCGTCCTTAATAAAATACTCAGCATCAAGTGTCCAACCAAATGAATCAGGCTTCTTATTAAATATCAAAAAATCTGAATCACGAAGGCTTTTGGAGAGAACGGCAATCTTTATTCCTTTATTCTGAAAGTTAATCTCTATAAAGTTTTGTAACTTTCCTTTCATATTTTAACCTGAAAAGAAATATAACTTTTTGTTTGATTTTCAATTGCATCTGGGAATTCTTTTTTTATTCTATCAATAAAAGTTGATTCAGATATCATAATGCCTTACCTCGCTTATTAAATGATTATTAAAGGTTCTAAATATAATTTGTTAGTGTAAACATTTTTAATAACTATCTTAACACACATTTCATATATAGAATATCATATCCTATAAAAAATGAAAAGAATTTCTAAAGAAAAAGCCCAGCGTTAGGAGATTAAATGCCTCTTAACACTAGACTTCTTTTTTATCCTAATAATACTCACCCTGACGGTAGTCCCATGAGTTAAAGGTGTCTGACAAATGCATCATGATTTTATCAATGTCAAGCCCTTTGCGGATCACAACTGGCGCTGGTGAAGTTGAACGTGCTCCTCCTTGTTCTGGGATAAGCTTGCCGTCTTTATCAACCATAGATACCATCACGCCTTGCTCGTAGCGCGTTTCAATCGTTTTGTCCGGTTGGATTGAAGCAACGTAGTCATCTGCTTCGATGACAAGGTCCACTGCTCCTTCAATACGTTCTCCAATACCTTCTACCTTACCACGGTTTCCTTTTCCAGATGGGTTGGCTGATGAGGCATAGACCATTTTACCTTCTTCCCAAAGTTTAGCAGCCAATTGTTCACCAGCTTTACCAAACTTGATGACAAAACAGCTAGTACCACGAACGTCTGTCATGAGTTCTTCACGGCCATCACCGTATGTTTTCAATTTCTCAAAGGCTTCTGGTTTCCATGGAAGGATACAACCTAGAAGAATGTCTTCGTCCCAATGTTTTTGGTAGAAGGCTTCAATTTCTGGATTGAGTTGGGCTAAAGCACGAAGCTCATCCATGCTACCACAAAGTACAACACCTGGCTTGTTACGGTTACGCTCTTTAGCTTCAAACTTACGCTCAAGTCCTACCTTATCGCTAGTCATGATAATGTAACCGACTTTAGTAGGACAAACGATACATCCGCCCTCACCTTTTAAAATGTCATATCCTTCTTGTGAAAGTGTTCCGTTCCATTGAATGTGTTTTGTCATAGTTCTATAGTTCCTTTTCTATTTTTTCTAATCCTGCCAGTAGGCTGGTCGTTGTTTTTCATAGGCAGCAATCAAGTCTTCATACTGCAAAGTAATACCGATATCATCCAAGCCATTTAAGAGCTTGTGTTTCCATTCGCTATCAATTTCGAAAGTGAATTCTCCGACTGGTGAAATGATTTTTTGTTGTTCCAAGTCAACAGTTACTTGGTCGCTCGGTTTGAGTTGGGCGAGCTTTTCTCTAACTTCCCTTGGTTGAACAATTGGCAACATGCCATTATTGAGTTCATTATTGTAATGAATGTCACCGAAAGATCCTGCAATTACGACCTTAAAACCATAATCTGCTAATGCCCAAGCTGCGTGCTCCCTCGAAGAACCAGCTCCAAAGTTATCTCCCGTGATGAGGATAGTAGCTTTGCGATATTCAGGTCGGTTAAAGACAAAATCTGGATCCTCAGTATACTTATCATCCGAATAACGCCAAGCATACATGAGGTATTTGCCAAAACCTTTCTTGTCAATCAACTTCAAAAACTGTTTGGGAAGAATTTGGTCGGTATCGATATTGTCATTCATCAGAGGAACGGTCGTTCCCGTATAAACTGTAAATTTTTCCATATCCTCTCCTTACTGAGCTTCTGGCATTTGCCGTACATCTACGAAACGTCCTGCGATTGCTGCCGCAGCTGCCATGGCTGGGCTACAGAGATGAGTCTTAGCACCAAATCCTTGTCGATCTTCAAAGTTACGATTGCTAGTTGAGGCACAATGAACACCATCTGGTACTTTATCAGGATTCATCCCGAGGCACATGGAGCATCCAGGGTCTCTCCATTCGAAGCCAGCATCTAGGAATACCTTGTCCAAACCTAACTTCTCAGCAGCTCGCTTGACTGGTCGAGAACCTGGAACTACAATTGCTGTTAGATTGGGAGCTATTTTCTTTCCTTTGACAAATCGCGCAGCCAGTTGCAAATCACTAAGTCTAGCGTTGGTACAAGAGCCAATAAAGACATAGCCTAGTTGGATATCTGCTGGTTTCTGACCTGGTTGTAAATCCATGTAATGATAAGCACGTTCATCATTCATATCCTTAATTTCTGGAAAACTAGAATCAAAGTCAACGCCCATAGCAGGATTGGTTCCCCAAGTCACCATAGGAGCCAATTCAGAGGCATCCATCCGGATAACCTTGTCATAAACGACATCGTCGTCGCTAACAAGCCTTTTCCAATCAGCTACTGCTGCATCAAAATCTTTGGGTACACACTCTCGTCCCTTTAAATAGTCAAAAGTGGTCTGATCTGGATTCATGATTCCCATTTTGGAACCAAATTCGATGGACATATTGCAGATAGTCATTCGTCCTTCCATGCTCAGTGCATCAATAGCCTGACCTCGATACTCCACCACGTAGCCAACACCACAAGCAACACCGTACTTGGCAATCAAGGCTAGTATGAAATCCTTGGCATAAACCCCTTTTTGAGGAACTCCTGTGAATTCCACCAACATTTTCTTGGGTTTAACCTGCCAAATGGTTTGGGTTGCAAAGACATGTTCGACCTCACTGGTTCCAATACCGAAGGCAATCGCTCCAAAAGCTCCGTGAGTTGCTGTATGACTATCACCACAGACGATAAATTTTCCTGGTTGTGTTCTTCCTGTTTCTGGACCAACCATATGAACGATCCCTTGTTTTTCTGAACCGTGGGCAGCATGTTCAATCCCGAATTCCTCAACATTTTCAGCTAACTTATCAATCTGTGCTTTGGAGATTACATCTCGAATATCATATATATTAACCGTCGGGACATTGTGGTCAAAGGTACCAAATGTTAAATCTGGTCGTCTCAATCTACGTCCTGCATCTCTCAATCCTTGAAAAGCTTGAGGACTGGTCACCTCGTGAATATAGTGCTGATCTACATACATGAGTTGAGGCTGTCCCTCTTCTCCTGTAATCACATGGAGGTCCCATAATTTATCAAAAATCGATTTTCCTGCCATTCATTACCTCCATATCAAATACAAAGCTACTAGTGTAGTCACCATTCCTAGGAACCAAACCGTTTTAAAATACCATTTTCTAGTCTTGTGGTGAAAGGTAACACCTGCCAACCAAGCACCAAAACCACCACACAAGAATGCAAATGATAATAAATATTTTTCAGGGATGCGCCAAGCACCTCTTTTTGCTTTAGATTTATCAATACCATAAATCATAAATACCAATAGATTCCAAATCAAAATAGCAAAAGTAATTCCTTGATTTATCTTCATAATCTTTCAATGATGGCTTCCGTCATTTCCTTGGTCGAAGCCTGTCCTCCTATATCTCTCGTTAAAATTCCGGCAGCCAAAGTTGCTTCAACAGCACGCTCGATACGCTCCGCATCCTCATATCGTCCAAAGCTATCACGAAACATCATAGCAACTGATAAAATCATAGAAATAGGATTGGCGATTCCTAGGCCTGCAATATCAGGCGCTGAACCATGAATAGGTTCATAGAGACTCGGTCCATTCTCAGAGTGACTGGCTGATGGCATAACCCCAAGTGTACCAGATAGAACACTTGACTCATCCGAGAGGATATCTCCGAAAAGATTCTCTGTCACGATAACATCAAACTTGGCTGGATTGGTAATCATGAGCATGGCAGCTGAGTCGACCAACTGGTGTTCCAGGATTACATCTGGAAAATCTTTTGCGACTTCCTCAGCCACTCTTCGCCAAAGTTTTGAGGTTGCCAAAACATTTTGCTTATCAATACTGGTCAGGATTTTTCTGCGACTTCTTGCGATTTCAAAAGCCTTACGAATAATTCGCTTTACTTCCTCATAACTATAATCATTGATATCACGCGCTTTTCGCTCTTCAAGGATATGATCACCAAAGTAAATCCCACCTGTCAACTCACGCACCACGACAAAGTCAACACCAGCAATTCGTTCAGGTTTGAGAGGCGATAAGTGCTTGAGACTATCAAAAATCTTTACCGGACGAATATTGGCATAAAGATTAAGTTCCTTGCGGAGTGCCAAAAGCCCTTGTTCGGGTCGAACTGTAGCATTATCATACTGAGGACCACCTATTGCAGCAAGGAGGATAGCGTCCGCTTCTCTAGCAGCCTTTAGTGTTGCTTCTGGTAAAGGGTGTCCTGTAACATCAATACCTGCACCTCCAAAAGGTCTTCTATCTATCTCATAGTCAAAGCCTGTTTTTTCAGCTAAAGCCTCCAGAACTTCTAACCCAGCCTCCATGATTTCTGGTCCAATCCCATCACCTGCTAGGGCAACAATTTTCTTTGTCATGGTATTCTCCTTTAAAGACTAGGCATGTCGCGATAGGAAACATTTGGACCTATCTCTCCGGTATTCTCTTTTTGGACAAAAGTATTGGCATTGATGTAGGCAATAGCTGAAGCCTTCAACACATCGAAATCAATTCCGGCTGCGTTAAAGATTGTTTCTGTTTCTCTATTTTCAACGGTAACCAAAACCCTTGCCTGAGCGTCTATACCATCCGTTACCGCATCAATGGTGTAGGATACCAGGCGAACAGATTGATTAAAGAACTTGTCAACAGCGTTAAAGATAGCCTCAACAGAACCTTGTCCAGTCGCATTAAAGTCGACTTTCTCACCGTCCAAATTAGCCAATCTGACAGTCGCTTCAATTTCATTTTCCGCATGAGTTTGAAGTTGTAAATCATCAAAGTGAAAGCCTTCTGGGTTTTCAACCATGGTTCCAGCTACCAGAGCACGAATATCCGCGTCTGTGACTTCTTGTTTCTTATCTGCAAGTGATTTGAATTTGTCAAAGAGTGGCTTAATATCCTCTTCTGTGAAGTCTAAGGCCAGTTCTCTCAGTTTTTCTACAAAGGCATGGCGACCAGATAATTTTCCAAGCGGAAGACTATTACTCTTTACACCCACCAATTCTGGTGTTATGATTTCATAGGTAAGTGGGTTTTTAAGAACTCCGTCTTGGTGAATACCTGATTCATGAGAAAAGGCATTTCCACCGACAACTGCCTTATTTTTGGGAACTGGAATTCCTGAGAAGCGAGAGACCATTTCGGACGTATTAATCGTTTCGTTTAGGACGATACTTGACTCTGCTTGGTAATAATCCTGACGAATATTGAGGGCTACCGCTATTTCTTCTAAAGCAGCATTCCCAGCTCGTTCGCCGATTCCGTTAATGGTTCCTTCGACACGTCCTGCACCATTCTTTACAGCAGCGAGGCTATTTGCTACTGCCATTCCAAGGTCATCATGGCAGTGAGGTGAATAGATAATCTGACGGTCTGTTTGGACATTGTCAATCAGATATTTAAAGATACTTCCGTATTCCTCTGGAGTTGTAAAACCTACTGTATCAGGAATATTAATATAAGTCGCACCCGCATCGACCGCAGTTTGAACGACTTGTAGAAGAAAGTCCAGCTCAGTTCTAGTAGCATCTTCTGGAGAGAATTCTACTACTTCAAACTTACTCCGTGCATAGGAAACATGTTCACTGATCGCTTCCAAAATCTCTTCCTTACTCTTATTGAGCTTATACTTACGGTGAATCGGACTGGTAGCGATAAAGACGTGAATCTGAGGATACTTTGCATCTTTAAGTGCTTCATAGCAAGCGTCAATGTCTGATTTAACAGAACGTGCTAAGCCTGTCACGGCTGTTTTTTTCATAGCCTTAGCAATTTCTTGAACAGCTGTAAATGAATCTGGACTAGCAGCCGGAAAACCAGCTTCGATTGCTGAAATCCCCCATTTCTCTAACTGTTTTGCTATAGCAACCTTTTCCTTTATTGAAAAATTGACACCTGGTGTCTGCTCACCATCTCGGAGACTGGTATCTAAAAACTCAACTACACGCATGAGAATTCTCCCTTCACATTTTCGATATAGAAAAAACATCTCGCTCGGAGTTCCAAGCGAGATGTTGATTTACTCCCGCTTGGTAAGCCAAACAGGACTAATGCTTTTGCACTAGTCCGAGTACCTCAACAACAAAGCAAATTGATTAAACTTAGCTGTTTTCATGTTTGGCTTTCTCCTTTGTTTGATGTCTTGTTTAGTATTCTAGCACAGGAAAAATCACTTGTCAAGAAAAAATCCAATATTTTCTGAAAATTTCTTCAATAAAGAATATTTTGCGAATTGAAAGTATTTGAAAACTCAAATATGTTTATTTATTTCTTAGAAGTCAAAAACCAACTTCTCTCAAATAATTCAAGGACCTTTTCGTCAGTTAGAGTGTCATCGAGTGGAAGACTAATCCAATAGCGTTTATTCATATGAAAGGCTGGATAAATTCCGTTTTGAAAAAGCAAATCAGCTACTTGGTCGTGTTTGAGATTGACTGCTTCCACTAGCCCTTCTCTCCCCTTATCTAGCCTATCCCAAGGAATTCTCATTAAAATAGCATACCACTTCTGATTATCTTCATGGCGCAAAACCGCCGTATCAGGTGATTTCTCCCATAGATATTCCAGCTGATTGCCATACTTTTCTTGAACAAGCGCCATGATTCTCTTGGTCTGTGGACAGAGAAATTCCTCTACCTCAAAACAAGCCTTTCGAATGCCATAAAGAACTTCTAAACAAGCCTGTCGAACAGTTCCGACAAAAGTACCTCTCATACTTTCCATATAAACTTGAGGATAAAGGTCACCAGTTTCTTGGTCATAAACTTGAAAACTTAAGTCCCCATCCTCAACTGTAATCTTCATAAGAAAATCACCCTGCAAGATAGTCGAACTATAGGTCCATACACCTTGATTTTCTACAAATCCATACTCTTTAGCCTTTTTACTATTAAACTGATAGGCCTTAAAAATTTCAAACATAAGCGAAAACTGCTACCAAAAGCTAGCAGTTCCTTTCTATTTTTTAAAAGACAACCTTAGTTCCATGTAATTGTGTCACGCCTAATTGATCGATAAAGGTTTGACGGTTGTCCATGTCAATACCCCCACCAGGTAAAATTTCAATTTTTCCTGCAGCGTGTTCTAGAATTCTATGATAGTGAGCAAAGCGTTTCTCTAAAGAGTCGCCAGATACACCAGCTCGAGTCAGGATACGTGTTACACCAGCCTGGCTGAGCCAATCAATAGCTTCTAGTTGATCTTGGTCACTTAAGTCGTCAAAAGCCATATGGAAGACAATCTCCATACCTTTAGATGCAGCAATCAACTTTTCAAGGTTAGCCTTATCCAATTTCTTATCTGCTGTTAAGGCACCAAAGACAACCCCTTGGCTACCTGCTTGAGCAGTTAGACGAATATCCTCGAGCATAATAGAAATCTCGAGGTCATTATAAACAAAGTCACCACCACGTGGACGAATCATCGTCATGATAGTCGTATCGTAGTTTGATGCAAGTTCAACAGCTGCCTTAGTAACTCCGTAGCTTGGTGTCGTTCCACCAACTGCTAAATTATCACAGAGCTCAATACGGCGAGCTCCAGCTTGCATAGCCTTTTCAAGCAAGGTTACATTTTCAGCACAAAATTCGTAAATCATTTGATACTCCTTGAAGGTTTCTTTAATATTATTATATCATATTGTTTTAAGTAACCCCTACTTTTTATCAAGGAAAATCATTACTTTTTTAGCTATTCTTTATCTGGTATTACCTTAAAGAGATAATAGGTTATAAATACCGTTAAACATCCTAAAGCAATTTTTACAGGTAAGAGCGGAGCAAAATAAATCGAGATACCCATCAAAATATAAATCGATACGATAATCTTCTTCTTTCGTTCACGCGCAATAGACTTAGTTTCTCTAAAGTCCGCAACATAGGTTTGATAAAGCTTGGTATGATAGAGCCAATCTTCAAAACGTTTAGAAGATTTTGAAAAACAAGCTATTGACAACAAGAGAAAGGGTGTTGTCGGTAATAGTGGCAAGACAACTCCAACGATTGCTAAAGCTAAAGAAATGAATCCAATGCTAAGATAAATAATGCGCATATCTACTCCTAAGTAAGAATAATCTTCTTCTAGTTAAGCATAAAAAGATAAAATCTGTCAAGTTTAAATTAAAAAGAGCTGAAATTATCATTTCAGCCCTAATTATTTTTATTTAATCTTTTCTTCTTCGTAGTCACCATTGCTACATACAATCTGTTTTCCGCCACCACGGATTTTCTTCTCCATGAGGAAATGACCACATTTTGGACAATCACGCCCAACAGGCTTATCCCAAGAGGTAAATTCACATTCTGGATAACGATTGCATCCATAGAAAATACGATTACGTTTGGTTTTTCGTTCGATGATTTGGCCTTGATGACAATTTGGACACGTAACACCAACTTCTTTAACGATGGCTTGCGTATGGCGGCAATCTGGGAAATTGCTACATGCGTAAAATTTACCGTAGCGTCCAATCTTAATCACCATAGGACTACCACAAACTTCACAGTCAAATCCTGCCGGCTCATCCTTGATTTGAATTTTTTCCATCTCTGCTTCAGCTTTTGCAACCTCTTTAGAGAATGGTTTGTAAAATTCATCAATGACTCGTTGCCATTGTTCTTTACCGACCTCGACATCATCCAGCTTCCCTTCCATCTCAGCGGTAAACTTCACATTAACAATGTCTGGGAAGTACTCGACAATTAGCTTGTTAACGACTTGTCCTAGATCAGTTGGTTCAAAGCGTTTAGATGCTAGTCTTACATAGTAACGTTTTTGAATTGTTTCAATAGTTGGAGCATAAGTAGATGGACGTCCAACTCCATTTTCTTCTAAAGTTTTAATCAGTGTTGCTTCTGAATATCGTGCAGGCGGTTGTGTGAAATGTTGTTCAGGTTTGCTATTGACCTGTTTGACAACATCTCCTACTTTCATATCTGGCAACATCTTATTCTTATCAGAATCATTGTAAATGGCTAAATAACCATCAAACTTAACCTGACTACCATTCGCCGCGAATTGAACACCATTTTGCGAAAGTTTAACAGCCATGGTATCAAAAATTGCACCAGTCATTTGACTCGCTACAAAGCGGTTCCAGATAAGGGTATAAAGTTTTAGCTGGTCTTTATCCAAATACTTAGCAATTTTCTCAGGTGTATTAAAGACACTTGAAGGGCGAATAGCTTCGTGGGCGTCTTGAGCGCCAGAGGCATTTTTCACCTTGCTACCATGTTTAGAATACTTACTACCAAAACGTTCATTGATGTAGCTAGCGGCTTCATTCTGAGCAACTGGACTGATACGAGTAGAATCCGTACGCATATAGGTGATCAAACCTTGGACACCTGTACCAATATTGATTCCTTCATAGAGTTGCTGAGCAACCATCATCGTCTTTCGAGTACGGAAGTTAATCTTGTTAGCAGCATCCATCTGCATAGAAGACGTTGTATATGGAAGAGGAGCATTGCGCTTTCTTTCCTTTTTATCTACTTGATCAACAGTAAAGTCTTTACTGCTAAGATGAGATAAAACTTTTTTGACTTCATCATTGGTAGTCAACTTCATCTTCTTGCCATTCATTCCATAAAAAGAAGCTTGGAATTGCTTGGTACCTTTTTTAAAAACACCATCAATCGTCCAATATTCTTCTGGTTGGAAGGCATTGATTTCATTTTCACGATCAATGATTAGCTTAAGAGCAACAGACTGAACACGTCCTGCTGATAAGCCTTTTTTAACCTTTTTCCAAAGAATTGGTGAAATTGAATACCCCACTAAACGGTCCAAAACACGACGGGCTTGTTGGGCATCGACCAAATCCATATTGATTTTACGAGGTTCTTTAAAGGCATTTTTTACTGCATCTTTGGTAATCTCGTTGAAAACAACACGGTTGGTATCATTCTCGTCTAGATCTAAAATATGCGCTAAATGCCATGAAATAGCCTCCCCTTCCCGGTCCGGGTCACTTGCAAGAAAGACTTTATTGGCTTTCTTAGCTTCTTTTTTCAAATCATTGATGAGAGGACCTTTCCCACGAATATTGATATATTGCGGTTCGTAATTATTTTCCACGTCAACTGACATACTTGATTTTTTCAAATCACGAATATGTCCTACGCTGGCTAAAACCTTATAATTACGTCCTAGATATTTCTCAATCGTTTTCGCCTTAGCAGGCGACTCCACGATTACAAGATTTTTTTTACTTGTTGATTTTTTCTTTTTGGTTGCCGTTACCACAGTATCACACCTTCTCAAAGTAATTAAACTTTATAAAGTGTAAACCATTTTTAAAAACCTGTCAAGACATAACACCCATATAATAGAAGAAAAGTTTGCTAAATGAAATCATTTCATTCATTAAAATTCAAATTCTGCTAGTATATCCTGCCCACATGTTGCTAGTTTTGCTCCTTCTTGGATTAAATGATGACAGCCGTCTGAGCGTCCATCTAAAATGGAACCTGGAATCGCAAAGACATCTCTACCTTCCTCCATGGCACGCTCACAAGTGATTAAGCTACCAGATCTCATTTTAGCTTCTGCAACGATGACTCCTCGACACAATCCTGCAATAATGCGATTTCTGGCAGGAAAGTGATATTTCAAAGGTTCTTCTCCTGGACCGTACTCGCTTAGAAGCAAATGATGTTCTCCAATGTATTCTTGAAGGCGTTTATTGGAGCGGGGATAATAGACATCTAAACCAGTCCCAATAATGCCAATCGTTTTGCCCCCAGTTTGTAGAACAGACATATGGGCTGCTGTATCAATTCCTCTAGCAAGTCCACTCACCACAACTAATTCATTTTCCAATTCTTCAATGATTTTACGGACTGATTTGGTTCCAATTTGACTACAAGAGCGACTACCTACAACTGCAACCTTGGGTAATTTCAAGAGATTTAAATCTCCTTTATAAAAAAGCAATACAGGTGCATCATAAATTTCACTGAGTGAAATGGGATAAACATCATCCAAAATTGAAAATGATGGGAACTTTTCAAAATCTTTCTTCAGGCGTTCCATGCTTTCAAAAGTCAGTTTATGGTACCGCTCCATAAAAACTACTGGATTACGACACTCTGAGGCTTCAGCGATTGTCTCTAAACTCAATTCCTGATCATAAATTTCTCCGTATTGAAGTACTTTTAGAACCTGCTGATTACTTAAACCTGCTTGCTTTAACTTATAAATCTCAAAATTATCAATCTTAATCTTCATTATTAACTCCTTGTTATCCTCTCTCTATTTATATATTCGTAGAAAAAGAAAAAAACTCCCAACAATTTTTACTTGTAGGAAGTTTCTTTTTATATTTGTTATCTTAATAATCAGGTCGAAGAACTCCAGTGACAGTCGCTTTAGTCGCCTCATAGTCTCCGTCAATAACAACCTTGATAATGCGTTTAGCATCCTCTTCAGGCGCAGGAACCAATGGGAGGCGAGTTGGACCAGCTTCAAATCCCATATAGTTGAGGACTGCCTTAACAGGTGCAGGACTTGGGTATGAGAAGAGAGCATTAACTTTGGGAATAAACTTACGTTGAATAGCTGCCGCTTTCTTCATATCACTCTCTTCAATCGCAGTGAACATTTCATACATTTCATCACCATTGGTATGAGAAGCAACAGAGATAACCCCGTCAGCACCAAGGTTCATAGCATGGAAAGCATCTCCATCTTCACCAGTGTAGATCAAGAATTCTTCTGGTTTGTGCTCAATCAAATAAGCCATATTTGCAAGGCTGGTACATTCCTTAACACCAATGATGTTTGGATGTTCCGCTAAGCGAAGCATAGTTTCTGGAGTCAATTCGACAACCACACGACCTGGAATATTATAGATAATGATGGGTAAATCAGAGGCATCTGCAATCGCCTTAAAGTGTTGGTACATACCTTCTTGGGATGGTTTATTGTAGTATGGCACAATCGCAAGCCCTGCTGCAAAGCCACCAAATTCAGCTACTTCTTTAACGAACTCAATAGAGTCTCGCGTATCGTTAGTACCGATACCAGCAATCAAAGGAACCCGTCCTTTGACCACCTTTTGTACTGCTGCAAAAAGTTCCAGCTCCTCATCGTGAGTAAGAGTTGGACTTTCAGCAGTCGTCCCCGCCAAGAGAATTCCGTCTGTGTGATGTGCCAATAGATGTTCAATCAATTTCGGAATCGCGTCGAAATTTATGGACCCATCTTCATGAAAAGGAGTAATAAAGGCCGTGATAATTTTACAATCTTGTAAATCTTGATAAGACATAGAAAAAACCTTTCTCTATATAAGAAAGAGGCTGGGGCATACTTGCCTTTGCCTCCTGTTCTGTACATAAAATAAGTAGATTCGCTAGCTAGCGAAGGAGAAATCAAACTCTTCGAGTTACTGATTTCTGTTTCATAACGCAGTGGTTGATTGGAACTACTCATGTTTGCAACATTCGTACTTACTAATCAACTGTGCGGGGGCAAAACTACGAAATCAAACTCTTCGAGTTACTGATTTCTGTTTCATAACGCAGTGGTTGATTGGAACTACTCATGTTTGCAACATTCGTACTTACTAATCAACTGTGCGGGGGCAAAACTACGAAATCAAACTCTTCGAGTTACTGATTTCTGTTTCATAACGCAGTGGTTGATTGGAACTACTCATGTTTGCAACATTCGTACTTACTAATCAACTGTGCGGGGGCAAAACTACGAAATCAAACTCTTCGAGTTACTGATTTCTGTTTTGCTCCCTATTTCAATTCAAACTTCAAATCAGCTGTTGGGTGTACTAGATCACGCTCATGAAGGGTTTCTGCAATTTGAACTGAGTTCCAAGCAGCACCCTTGAGAAGATTATCAGAAACCACCCACATATGGATCCCTTTTTCAGCATCCAAGTCTTTACGGATACGTCCGACAAAGGTATCGCGAGAACCAACCGCATTGATAGCTTGTGGATAGATTTGGTGAGCCACATCGTCTTCAAGAACTGCACCTGGAAAGGCAGCAATCGCAGCTTTGACTTCATCGATTGGAGCCACTTCTTTTGTTTCAATGTAAACAGACTCAGAGTGAGCTGACAAGACAGGAATACGCACGCAAGTTGCTGAAACGGCAATGCTATCGTCTTCCATGATTATCTTAGTTTCGTTTGTCATCTTCATTTCTTCATAAGTGTAGTCATTATCTGTGAAGACGTCGATTTGTGGAAGAGCATTAAAGGCGATTGGATAATGTTTTTTATCTCCACCTGAAGGTAAGATTTCCGCATGCAAATCACGTGGATTTACACCATCATTCAATACTTCACGTAATTCGCGTTGTGTCTCAAGAATGGCTCCCATACCTGCACCTGAAACAGCTTGATAAGTTGAAACGATGATACGGTCTAAGCCCCATTTTTGACGAACTGGTTCAAGAGCTACCATCATTTGAATAGTTGAACAGTTAGGACATGCAATGATCCCATTATGAGCATCAAGGGCATGGGCGTTTACTTCAGGAACAACCAATGGCACATCTGGATTTTGACGGAAATAAGAAGTGTTATCTACCACTACTGCCCCTGCTTTAACAGCATAAGGTGCGTATTTTGCAGAAGTTGAACCACCAGCAGAGAAGAGAGCAATATCAACTCCTTCAAAAGCTTCTTCTGTTGTTTCTTCAATAGTCACATCTTGGCCCTTGAATTGCAAGACCTTTCCTGCAGAACGTGCAGACGCAAGGTAGCGAATCTTATCGATTGGAAGAATTGATTCTTCCAACATTTTGATCATTTGAGCACCAACGGCTCCTGTAGCACCGACAACAGCAACTGTATATCCCATAACAAACCTCTTTTGGAATTTTCTAAAAATTTCTATAATAGAAACATTATACTACTTTTTAGAAAAATTGAAAAGTCTTTACCTTATCTATTTTCTGAAATTGACAAGAAAAAAGGTCGCTATCATTAGCGAACCTTTTTCAAAAAATTTACAAATTAATATCTTTGTTTATACGGTTTATTAAATGCTGCCAAGACATCTGACGGAGTGTCTGAATAAGATTTGATTTCTTTTAAATCTCCCTTTACGATAATCCGTTCGGTTGCATCATAGTCTACACAAGTCACCAAGGTAATTTCATTGATACCTTCACGATCATCAATTTCATCAACTCGATCTGGGGTTACGTGTTTCACTTCCCGAATATCGTAGGTATAAACTTTATCCTTATCAGTCAGATAAATCTTCATTCCTTCTTTGGCATTAACCAAAGGAGAAAATAGCATTTGGCTAGCATTCTCAGCTGTAAAGATATGGTGACTAGCTAGAGAATAATTTCCTTCACCCATTTTTTGATTTGGTTTCATGGTTCCTGCTCCGTAGAACAAGTTTACATTGTCCAAACCTTTAAAGATTGGCAAGTTGATTTCTACTTCAGGAACTGCAATTCCACCTATAACGGGCAACTGTTGTGCATCCCATTGGGATGATAAAACAGCCTCCGAAGAAATAGCTTTCACGGAATTAAAATCAAAATTCCCTTCTGCACCATTGTTCTCTTCAAGCTTCTCTTTTGAGACTTGACTAACTTGATACTTGTTAGTATTCCAAACCATAAAGATATTACGAATCTTTGAGTTAAAAATCAAGGCTAGAGACAAAAGGATTAGAAAGCCAGCTAAAATATTAATCAGCAGATTCTTACGTTTATTTTTTTTACTCTTAGTTCTTTTTTGAGACATTATTCTTCACTTTCTGTTTCGTTTTCTGCCCCAACTTCTTCTTTCTCAGCTGCCGCAACTGTTGTAAAGGTTACAATCTTAGCGTTCTCATCTAAACGCATAACCTTAACTCCCATGGTTGAACGTCCAGTTTGAGAAATATTGGCAACATTTGTACGAATCATGACACCGGTATCTGTGATAACCATCAAATCTTCGTCACCTTTTACTGTTAGAAGGCCTGCGAGTTGACCGTTTTTATCAGTAATATTAGCGGTTTTCATACCTTTACCAGCACGACCTTTAGTTGGATACTCAGTGGCAACTGTACGCTTACCGTATCCTTTTTCGGTGATAATGAGGACCTCATCTTGGTCAGTGATTACTCTAGCTCCAACTACAGCATCTCCTTCACGAAGATTTACCCCTTTAACACCAGTTGCACTACGACTCATGCTACGAACGGATGACTGGTTGAAACGAACTGCATAGCCTAACTTAGTACCGATAATGATATCAGTATCTTCTTGAGTAAGAAGAACATTAATCAATTCGTCCTCATCTTTCAAATTCAAGGCTTTTAGACCATTTTGACGAATGTTGGCAAATTCTTTAACGCTAGTTCTCTTAACAATACCTGCTCGAGTCGTAAAGAAGATGTATGCATCATCACTACGTTCTGATTCGACATTAATGATAGTTTGGATGCTTTCTCCCTCATCCAGTTTCAAGAGGTTAACGACAGGCAATCCCTTGGCTGTACGACCATATTCTGGGATTTCATAACCTTTCAAACGATAGACACGACCTTTGTTGGTAAAGAAGAGCAAGTGATCATGGGTGCTGGTAGAAACCAACTCACGGACAAAGTCATCGTCCTTGACTCCTGTTCCCTGTACGCCACGTCCACCACGTTTTTGGGCAGTAAACTCGTCTTGGTCCAAACGTTTAATATAACCTTTATTTGATAGAGTGATAAGAACATCAGTCTCTTCAATCAAGTCTTCATCTTCAAGCGTCAATACTTCACCAACCATTAACTCAGTACGGCGTTTATCAGCAAATTTGCGCTTCACTTCATCAAGTTCTTCTTTAATAATTTGCGCAACACGTTCTGGTTTAGCAAGAATGTCCGCTAAGTCAGCAATCAAAGCAATCAACTCATCATATTCTGATTGAATCTTGTCACGTTCCAAACCTGTCAAGCGACGTAGACGCATATCAAGAATAGCTTGGCTTTGACGCTCAGAAAGCTTGAACTTGCTCATCAATTCTGCTTGCGCTTCTTGGTCAGTTTCACTTGCACGGATGATACGAATGACTTCGTCAATGTGATCCAAAGCAATCAAGAGACCTTCTAAAATGTGGGCGCGTGCCTCAGCTTTTTCTTTATCAAATTGAGTGCGACGAGTCACAACTTCTTTTTGGTGCTCAATGTATGCATCTAAGATTTGACGAAGAGACAGAATCTTTGGCACACCATTTTGGATAGCCAACATATTAAAGCCAAAGCTAGTCTGCATCTGAGTCATCTTGAATAAGTTGTTCAAAATAACATTAGCTGATGCGTCGCGTCTAACTTCAATAACAAAGCGAACACCTTCACGGTTAGATTCATCACGAACAGCTGTAATTCCTTCAATACGTTTCTCTTGAACCAGACGCACAATATGTTCATGTACTTTTGTCTTATTAACCATATACGGGAATTCCGTAACAACAATACGCTCGCGACCTGTTTTAGTCTCTTCAATTTCCGTACGAGAACGAAGAACAATAGATCCCTTACCAGTCTCATACGCCTTATGAATACCTGATTTACCCATAACTAGGGCACCAGTTGGGAAGTCTGGACCAGGCAAAACTTCCATCAAATCTTTGGTTGTAACTTCAGGATTATCCATGACGAGTTTAACAGCATCAATGGTTTCACCCAAATTATGAGGTGGAATATTGGTCGCCATACCAACGGCAATACCTGTGGCACCATTGACCAAAAGATTTGGGAAACGAGCTGGTAGAACAACAGGTTCACGCTCGTTTGCATCATAGTTATCTACAAAATCAACAGTATTTTTATTGATATCGCGAAGCATTTCAAGAGCAATCTTGCTCATACGCGCTTCGGTATAACGTTGCGCGGCAGCACCATCACCGTCCATAGAACCAAAGTTACCGTGCCCATCTACAAGCATGTAGCGGTAGCTCCACCATTGAGCCATACGAACCATAGCTTCATAGATAGATAAGTCTCCGTGTGGGTGGTATTTACCCATTACATCCCCTGTAATACGGGCAGATTTCTTATGAGGTTTATCAGGCGTAACTCCTAATTCGTTCATTCCGTACAAAATACGACGATGAACAGGTTTTAACCCATCACGAACATCAGGAAGAGCACGCGATACGATTACACTCATGGCGTAGTCGATAAAGCTAGTCTTCATCTCCTTGGTCAGATTGACATTCACTAAATTTTTATCTTGCATTAACAAATGCCTCATTTCACTATTAGTAACTAGATATATTATACCATAGTTTGGACTATTTTACAGTCTAACAACACGCGTAAAACGTTTACATATTTATCCCGAAGGTATATCCGTGACAAAGCTTAGCAAAAGTGATAGAATGAAATCAAATGGGGCTTCCCCCTTAATAAAATAAAGGAGATGTTTAGACAAATGACAGCAACTAAACAACACAAAAAAGTTATCCTCGTCGGTGACGGTGCCGTAGGTTCATCTTACGCTTTTGCCCTCGTAACACAAGGAATTGCACAAGAACTTGGTATCATTGAAATTCCTCAATTGTTTGAAAAAGCAGTTGGTGATGCTGAAGACCTTAGCCACGCGCTAGCTTTTACTTCACCTAAAAAAATCTATGCAGCTAAGTACGAAGACTGTGCGAATGCAGACCTTGTAGTTATCACTGCTGGTGCTCCACAAAAACCAGGTGAAACTCGTCTTGACCTTGTTGGTAAAAACCTTGCTATCAACAAATCAATTGTTGAACAAGTTGTTGCATCTGGATTTGACGGTATCTTCCTTGTTGCTGCTAACCCAGTTGACATTTTAACTTACTCAACTTGGAAATTCTCAGGATTCCCTAAAGAACGTGTTATCGGTTCAGGTACTTCACTTGACTCAGCTCGTTTCCGTCAAGCACTTGCTGAAACTATCGGTGTTGATGCTCGTTCAGTTCACGCCTACATCATGGGTGAGCACGGTGACTCTGAATTTGCAGTTTGGTCACACGCTAACGTTGCCGGTGTTAAATTGGAACAATGGTTACAAGCTAACCGTGACTTGAATGAAGCGGATCTTGTTGAACTCTTCATCTCAGTTCGTGACGCTGCTTACTCAATCATCAACAAAAAAGGTGCTACATACTACGGTATCGCAGTTGCTCTTGCTCGTATCACAAAAGCTATCCTTGATGATGAAAATGCGGTTCTTCCACTTTCAGTCTTCCAAGAAGGACAATACGGAGTTGAAAACGTCTTTATCGGTCAACCAGCTATCGTTGGTGCGCACGGTATCGTTCGCCCAGTTAACATCCCATTGAACGACGCTGAAACTCAAAAAATGCAACTTTCTGCTCGTGAATTGCAAGAAATTATTGACGAAGCATGGAAAAACCCAGAATTCCAAGCTGCTTCTAAAAACTAATTCAATTAAATTTTTTAAAAAAAAGAAATGTCTAGACAAAACAGTCTAGACATTTTTTTATAACGTTAATTCATTTGTGCAAACGCCGCTTCTGCATCTGCATTACTAATTGCACCTATTTGGATTTTGGCAATTTTACCATTTGAATCAATTAGAAATTCTGTTGGAATGCTTCGAATCTGATAGGCTTGGAAGGTTGTCGCCTTGGTGTCATATAGGACAGGTATATCCTTATAGCCCTGCTCCTCAAACCATTTTGGAAATTGGTCTATGGTTTTTTCACCTTGAAGGCCTGGTGCAATAACAGATAATATTTCAAAATCACGATCTTCTTTTGCAGCAAGTTCCATTAGTTCTGGCATGCTTTTTTTACATGGACCGCACCAAGAAGCCCAGAATTTTAGATAAACTTTTTTACCTTTAAAATCAGATAGTTTGACTTCTTTTCCATCCATCGATTGTAGCGTAAAATCAGGCGCTTCTGCTCCTACAGCTATTTGCTTAACCGTTGCTTGTTGCTGTGCTTGAGTCGTTTGATTTTCCTGACTTGATTCCTTCTCTTCCTTGCCACAAGCAATCAAAAGAAAGATAGATAAGAAACTAAGTCCAAAATAGATTGTTTTTTTCATAGATAACTCCTTTTATCCTAATATTCCGGATAAGACATTTAACTGTCCCAACATTAATAAAATTCCCATGAGAATAATTAGTAAACCACCGATTCTTTTCAGTAAGAGTAGGTGAGATTTAATTCTACTAAAATAAGGCATGATGAGACCTGATGCCAAAGCCAATACTAAAAATGGAAGCGCCATTCCAAGAGTATAAACTAGGGTTAATAATGCCCCTTGAAAAGCTCCATTTCCTCCTGAGGCAGCTAATGCTAAAACCGAACTTAAAACTGGACCAATACATGGAGTCCAACCAAAGCTAAAGCTAATACCTAATAGAAAGGCTGATAGATATTTACTAGACTTTTTTTGATCAAATCTTACTGTTTTTTGGAACTCTAATTTTCGTAAATGAAGGATCTCCATCTGATGTAAGCCTAGTATGATAATAATACCACCCATAACATAACGAAACCAATCAGCATAGAGTAAGTTCCCGAGAAATCCTGCTCCAAACCCTAGAATAAAGAAAATCAGAGAGATACCTGCGATAAAACAGAATGTCCGAATTAATCCTGACCAGGCAACATCCTTACCTAAAAAACGAAATGTCTTTGACTGCTCTTGATCATCTAACAAGACACCTGCATAAACTGGTAACAAGGGAAATATGCAGGGTGAGAAAAACGATAAAACCCCAGCTAAAAATACAGAGATAAAAAATATAATACTTTCCAATTAAGAACCTTCTTTCATATAGTCATCTTTTATTTTACTATAAAAGAAAACGTTTGTAAGATATCTGCTACGCAAATTTTATTTCAGCTTTAACAAAAAAAGGAGCTCAGCTCCCTTTTTTTATTAATAAGTTCCTTCTTCACCTTGACTTGTCAAGATTACAGGTCCATCCTTGGTAATAACAAACTGGTGTTCATACTGACATGATAGACCACCGTCGATAGTTTTGTGAGCCCAACCTGTCTTCATGTCTGTATCGATTTCCCAATCACCTGTATTGATCATAGGTTCGATTGTCAAAACCATACCTTCACGAAGACGGAGACCACGACCAGCTACACCATAGTTAGGAACCATTGGCTCTTCATGCATGGTTGGGCCAACACCGTGTCCTACAAGATCACGAACAACACCGTATCCACGACTTTCAGCATATTCTTGAATCGCTGCACCAATATCGCCAATTCGGTTGCCAACAACAGCTTGCTCGATACCCTTATACATAGCTTCCTTGGTCACGTCCATCAAGTTTTTAACTTCTTCTGATGGTTTACCAACTGCGTATGCCCAACAAGAATCAGCCAAACCACCCGTAAAGTTTTGAGTATATTTTTTCATCTGCTCAACATTGTTAAAATTGAGTTTAGAAACATTGAGGTCGGACTTCGCGATTGGCCCACCAAGAACCATATCAACCTTGAGGAGGTCACCCTCTTTGAGGATATAATGACGAGGGAAGGCGTGTGCTACTTCGTCATTGAGCGAACAGCAGGTTGCATATGGATAGTCCATCATTGCTCCATCAACACCAATCTGTAGTGGAAGGAAATTCTCTTCTTTACAACGACGGCGAACATACTCTTCTACTTCCCACATATCAACACCTGACTTGATGATATCACGCAAGCCAATATGGATGCTTGCAAGAAAATCACCGGCCTTATCCATAGCTTCAATTTCTCTAGCTGATTTTAATGTAATCATGTTTACTCCTAGATTCTAATTAATTTTTACAGTTACATTTGCTTTTGATACAATTTGATGATTGAGATAAATGTCATAATCAATAATAGCCGATCGTCTCGTATGATGAATAATTCTAGCTTGAATCCGTAGAACATCATCAATCTGAACAGCCTGTAAAAAGTAAATCAACATTTGTTCAATGATGAGGTTACGCCCGCTATTAACGACCAAGTCTTGCGTCATATGAGTCAAGATTTCTGAAAGAACACCATTAGCCAGAACACCATTTTTTTCTAACATAAAGGGTTCGACTGTAATAACAACTTCATCATGATGATAAGATAACTTCTGTCCAATCTGCTCTGAAAAGGTTGGTAAAGTTGAGACCTGAGAACGACTCATTTTTTCCATGACATCACGTCTAGTAATGACACCAAGCAAGGTTTGATTGCTCCGTACAACAGGTACCATTTCAAAATCTTCTGCAATCATTCTCTGGCTCACGTTAGCAATATTTGTAGCTAAACCGGTCATGTAGACAGTTCTTGTCATGACCTTATCAATGGTAGTCCCTGGTGATTTATCTCCAGCATCTCGCATGGTCACGACACCCACAACAACCTTATGCTGATTTATAACAGGGAATCGACTACTTCTATTCTTACGAACTAAATCTAAATAATCTTTTACAGTATCCGTTTCTTGTAAAAAACCATATTCATGGCAAGTACGATAGATTTTTTCAACCGTTAAAATATCTGTCTTTATTTGTACATTTGACAAAGCTCGGTTAATCATGGTCGCAACGGTAAATGTGTCATGTTTACTGCGTAACACTGGGATATTTTTCTTATTAGCAGCATCCAAAACATCTTTATGAACTTCAAATCCACCTGTTACCAAGACAGCATTTTCATTTTCAAGTGCCAATAATTGGATTCGTGTTCTGTCACCGACAATAAGTAGACCGCCATCATGAAGATAAGAAAGAATATTCTTTTCTGTCATGGCTCCAATGGAGAATTTACTGAATTCTCTCTCCAAACCAGCTTGGCCAGCTAAAACTTCCGAACCAGTGACTTCTGCAATTTCTGCAAAGGTTAATCTCTCAATAGCAACTTTTTTTGACTTGACACGGACAGTTCCACTTCGAGGACGTGTTTCAACCAATCCTCTATTTTCAGCTTCTTTGATAGCACGATAAGCTGTACCATCACTCACTCCCAGTCTATTTGAAATACTTCGAACACTGACCCGTTTTCCGACTGGTAATTCTTCTAAATAAGCTAAAATTTCTTGGTGTTTACTCATTTAGCTCTCCTTTTGTATAGCGAAATTCTAGATAATCCCGCATCTTACGAGTATATCGATCACTACCCTTGAAACGGCGATATAGAACGAAGCCTGATTTTTGTGCAACCTTTTGACTAGCACTATTTTCTAGATGCGTCACAATAGAAAGTTGCTTTAATTCAAACTGATCCATAGACAAATCACGTAATTTAGTCACTGCTTCCGTCATATATCCCTGAGACCAATAATCTTTCCTTAAAAAATAGCCAATTTCCGCTTCTTTACGAATTTCATCTAGCTTTTCAAACTTGATGGCTCCAATCATCTTCTGTGCTTTCTTATCACAAATCGCCCAAATTCCCAAGGGTGATTTCATAAAGTAGTTAGCAAGAGCATATTGGCTTTCCTCAATGCTGGCTTGTGTAGGAAAAATAAATTGGAGATTTTCAGGGTCTGATGCTATAGCATGAAAGTCATCTACATCCGTAAAAAAGAATGGACGGAAATACAAACGTTCCGTCTCATAGAAAGAATACATTGCTAATTTTGTCCAGATATTCATTGTGTTCCTCAAAATGGCTAATCTTCGATTAGCTCAATATCTGCTCCAAGGTTACGTAATTTTTCAATAATATTTGAGTAGCCTCTTAAAATGAACTCTACACTAGTAATTTCTGTTCTACCTTCAGCCATTAATCCAGCAATAACCAAGGCAGCTCCTGCACGTAAGTCAGTCGCTCTTACACTTGCACCGTGTAAAGGATTGCCACCCTTGTAGAAAATATGGTCATTCGTTGTAGAAATATCTGCATTCATTTTGGCTAATTCGAAGACATGATTGACACGTTTTTCATAAATGGTATCAATCAGTGTTCCTCGTCCTTCTGATTTCAACAAAAGAGGAGTAATCGGTTGTTGAAGGTCTGTAGCAAATCCTGGATATGGAGCTGTTTTGATATTTACAGCCTTAAGATTTGTTTGTTCTTCAACGTAGATACTGTCTTCAGAAACCGTCATATGAACACCCATTTCTTCAAGTTTTGCAATAAAACCTTCTAAGTGTTCATAAAGTACATTGTTAATACGAATTCCTTGTCCCACAGCAGCAGCCATTGCAATATAGGTCCCTGCTTCAATACGGTCAGGAATTACTTGATGGCGTGTGCCGTGTAGAGATTCAACACCATCGATAGTAATCATATCTGTACCTGCACCACGAATATGAGCTCCCATATTATTTAACAAAGTAGCTACATCAATGATTTCAGGCTCTCTAGCCGCGTTTTCAATGACTGTACGTCCTTGAGCTTTAACCGCTGCAAGCATTGTGTTAATGGTTGCTCCAACACTAACAGTATCCATATAAATATGAGCACCTTGTAATCTAGAGCCGTTTGTTGAGAGATTCATATTGTCACCCTCATAGGTTGTCTTAGCACCCATAGCTTCGAAGGCTTTTAAATGCAAGTCAATCGGACGAGGTCCCAAGTCACATCCACCAGGTAAACCTACTGTTGCTTCACCGAAACGTCCAAGAAGACTACCGTAGAAATAATAGGATGCACGAAGACTGTTGATTTTACCATATGGCATTGGTTTATTTTGAACACCACGAGGATCAATCTCTAAAACATCATCATAGCGCTTTACACTAGCACCCATAATTTCCATGATATCAACCAAACTAGCAACGTCAGAGATGTCTGGAACACAGTCCAAAATAACTATATCATCTGACAAAATAATAGCTGGAATCAGAGCTACCACACTATTTTTCGCTCCGCTAATGGTTATCTCACCCTTTAATGGGCGTCCACCGTTAATGACAATTTTTTTCATTATTTTTATATACTCTTTCACTATTTATTCATAAGGTCTCACCCTATATTATACCATATTTCTTTCTTATTATCTATCATAATAAATCAAATAAGTTCCTTAAGAGTTTATTGAGTGAGAATAGTTTCTGAAGTAAACTTAAAAAATAACTGATCCTAATATTGTTCAAGAAAAAAAGCTTTCCAAAAATCTTGGAAAGCCTTATTTAATGTTTATTTTGCGATTGGGTAAACAGAAACCTGTTTCTTATCGCGACCTTTACGTTCGAAACGTACTACGCCTTCAACTTTAGCGAACAAAGTATCGTCTCCACCACGTCCAACGTTTACACCTGGATAGATGTGTGTACCACGTTGACGGTAAAGGATTGATCCACCAGTTACAGTTTGTCCGTCAGCTGCTTTAGCTCCAAGACGTTTAGCTTGTGAATCGCGTCCGTTTGATGTAGAACCTCCACCTTTTTTGTGGGCGAAAAGTTGCAAGTTGTTAAGAGTCATTTTTAACATAATGTTTTCCTCCGTGTTAGTTTTCTGTGATAACTCTGGTTTGGACGAACTCAGAAGAGTTCTCCGATAAGTTTGCCATACCTAAGAAAAATGATTCAAAGAATAATTGTGTCATTTCTCTCTGGTGAGAAGGAAGATCTTTTGGAATTTCAACCATCAGATAGCCACCTTCATCTTCGTTTAATTCTAAGATTGGTTCATAGCCTGCAAATTTCTCAATGGAATTGATAAAGTTAATGGCAAGCGTAGAAACCGATGCACACACGACATCTAGGCCGTATTCGCCACTCTCGGCGTGTCCAGTAATCTCCGCACTCCTCAGCTCGCCATCTTCGGCTCTCTCAAAGACTGCTTGTATCATGTGTTCTCCTTAAAATTAAGCGTTGATTGCGTTGATGACAACTTTAGTATATGGTTGACGGTGACCTTGTTTACGGTGGCTACCTTTTTTAGGTTTGTACTTGTAAGTAACAACTTTCTTTTGTTTTCCTTGTTTTTCAACAGTTCCAACAACAGTAGCTCCAGCAACAAGTGGAGTTCCGACAACAGTGTTTTCACCACCAACAAGAACAACTTCGTTAAAAGTAACTTCTTGACCAGCTTCAACGTTCAATTTTTCAACGTAAACTGCTTGACCAACTTCAACTTTAACTTGTTTTCCGCCAGTTTTGATAATTGCGTATGTGCTCATTATGCACCTCCTATGATTTTTTGGGTTTCCCCGAATTTTTGTGAAGACTCGCCTAGCATCGTGGGACGAACCACTTAAACTTGAAGAATCAAGCAACGATGTTCGTGCGGTTGCACAGGACTGTGCATAGTCAACTCTACAAGTATAGCATGATTCCAAATTTTTGACAAGTATTTTCACTCAAAATTCAGCCTTTTATTAGACTTTTTTTGCAAAGAAGATAAAACCATACTTAGATAAAAAATACTCATCATGATAGGGACACCTAAAATCGTTTTTTCGTTGAAGATAATCGTTAAGTAAGCTGAAAATACTACTCCTAGAATAAAGCTAATCAGTAGACTTACAAAAATCAATCCTTCCATCAAAAAGGCTGTATGCTTGGTCCGGACGTATTCGCCAAAAGCCAACATAGTTCGCTTAATGTTTCCCGTCATAAAGGCATTATTATAGGCAATCCCTGAAACCTCTCCAAAAGCTGTTGTAACGAGACCCATACAAAATGCCAGAGGAGGAACAATAAACATGTTATCTACACTCAATGGAATAAAGCCGATTATCAATGATAAAATGGCCAATGGTATAAGTGATATAATGGGTTTTTTAACAATGCGAAGTTTTTCCTTGTAAATCGTAAGCAAAAAAACGCCTAACATGAAAGATAAAAGTGTCAATATCTTTATTTCGGCATCAGCTAAATTTCTCTGAACGATTCCGACTGATAAAAATACCACATTCCCCGTTTGCCCAGCGACTAAGGTATTCCCTCTTACAATAAAGGTATAGGCATCTACATAGCCTGCACAAAAAGTCAAAAAAAGCGCCAATCTTTTTGAATGACGAGAAATTTTT
Source organism: Streptococcus wuxiensis (assembly GCF_040888245.1). Taxonomy (NCBI): domain Bacteria; kingdom Bacillati; phylum Bacillota; class Bacilli; order Lactobacillales; family Streptococcaceae; genus Streptococcus; species Streptococcus wuxiensis. Next base: position 235,102 of record NZ_JBFNFE010000001.1, on the reverse strand, counting down.
CTCATAGGTAACAATCTCATACTAAACTCCTAAATTTACTGTAACTATTGTACCATTTTTTCTAGAAATTTCGAAGTATCAAAGCAAAAGAATTATCTCAAGATAACGAGTTGGCTCTTTCTATGATATAATGAAATCAATCATTACTTGTGGAAAAGGAGTAACTATGCTAAAACTTGGTATCATAGGAACTAGTTCAATCAGCCATCATTTTCTAGATGCTGCCCATACTAGCGGGAAATTTCAACTGGGTGCAGTCTATTCTAGAAAAATAGAAACCGCAGAAAAGTTTGCTTCTCACTATCAAGATATAACATTATTTGACCAGTTAGAAGATTTTTTCAAATACCCCTTTGATGTCGTCTATATTGCTAGTCCAAATTCCTTACACTTTAGTCAGGCAAAGATGGCTTTATCTGCTGGAAAACATGTTATCCTTGAAAAACCAGCTGTCACTCAACCACAAGAATGGCAGGAATTAGTTCAAACGGCTAAAGATAATAAATGTTTTATCTTTGAAGCAGCAAGAAACTACCACGAAGATGCTTTCTCCACAATTAAAGAATTTCTTGCAGACAAGCAAATTCTTGGTGCAGATTTTAACTATGCTAAATACTCTTCTAAGATGCCTAACCTACTTGCTGGCGATACTCCTAACGTTTTCTCAGACCGTTTTGCAGGTGGTGCACTTATGGATCTTGGTATTTATCCGATTTATGCAGCTGTTCGCTTATTTGGAAAACCGACTCATGCAACCTATCAAGCTCAGAAACTAGATAATAGCATTGATTTAAATGGGGATGGTATTCTCTCATATCCTAACTATCAAGTACATATCAAAGCTGGAAAGAATATCACTTCTAATCTTCCTTGTGAGATTTATACGACTGATGGAACCTTGACACTTAATACAATCGAGCATATCCAATCAGCTGTTTTTATAGACCATCAAGGAAAAGAACTTCAACTTCCTATCCAGCAAGCTCCTCACAATATGACTGAGGAAGTTACTAATTTTGCAAACATGATTAAACAAGCAGACCCAACTCTCTACCAATCTTGGATTGATGATGCGACACACGTCCACAACCTACTTTACGCTATGCGCCAGGATGCTGGCATTAGATTTGAGGCAGAAAAATGAAAACCAAACTACCTACCGAATGGCAAGAATTGATTGACCAACTGGGGTTCCAAGACTTCACTCCTATTCAAGAACAACTGTTTAATCCTATTTTAGAAGGAGAAACACTCCTCGGAGTTAGTCCAACCGGTACGGGAAAAACCTTAGCATACCTACTCCCGAGTCTTTTAAAACTCCAAAAGAAAAAAGCGCAGCAACTGTTGATTTTAGCTCCTAACACTGAACTGGCTGGCCAGATTTTCGATGTCACCAAAACATGGGGCGAAGCTATCGGCTTGACTGCTCAGCTATTCCTTTCAGGTTCAAGCCAGAAACGTCAGATTGAACGTCTCAAAAAAGGGCCAGAAATTTTAATTGGAACACCTGGTCGAATCTTTGAACTCATCAAATTGAAAAAAATCAAGATGATGAATGTGGATACTATCATTCTGGATGAATTCGACCAGCTGCTAGATGATTCTCAGATTCATTTTGTTGAGAAAATTACCCACTACGCTCCTCGTGACCACCAACTCATATACATGAGTGCGACTACTAAGTTTGACCAAGATAAGATTGCAGTAAACACGCGCATCATTGACCTTTCGGATCAAAAGTTAGACAACATCCAACACTTCTACATGCAAGTAGACCAACGTCACCGAGTAGATATGCTTCGGAAACTAGCACATGTCAATAACTTCCGTGGTCTTGTCTTCTTTAATAGCTTGTCAGACCTTGGAAGCGCCGAGGAAAAATTACAATACCGTGATGTTTTAGCAGTTTCGCTAGCTAGCGATGTCAACGTTAAATTTAGAAAAGTTATTCTAGAAAAATTCAAAGATAATCAACTGACACTACTTCTTGCGACAGACCTTCTGGCTCGTGGTATCGACATTGATAGCTTGGAATGCGTGATTAACTTTGACGTCCCTAGAGACACGGAAACTTACACTCACCGTGCGGGTCGTACAGGGCGTATGGGTAAAGATGGCTATGTCATCACTCTTGTCACCCATCCAGAAGAACTTAAAAAACTTAAGAAATTTGCAAGTGTACGTGAAATCGTCCTAAAAAATCAAGAACTCTATATCAAATGAGAGTGGGACAGAAATCGGTAATTCGGTAGAATTCGATTTCGTCGTCCCACCTCCGCACAGTTGCGTAGGGCTGTACAAGCTGATGAAATCAGCGTATTAGAGCCCTCTCAACCACTGCGTCTTGCTCGACACTCCAAATACAATTGAGAGGCTAGAACTTTTTTCCCAGCCTCTTTTTCTTATCCCCAAGTAATTTCTAAACGGTAGTCCGCAAATGGAACTCCTTCTTTGTTTTGCAACTGATAGGCTAGTTCAATCTTCCCTTCACCAACTTCATAGTGACTAGTTTGGATGATAAACTCCTGCAGTCCCATAGGTGTTGGAATATAGGCTAAACTATCAGAATCCTTGAGAAAACACATGATGGTCTTGGGATTTGAGAAACGTGTCATGACAAGTTCCTCCCCATTAAATTTCAAAACTACTTTTTCTTGGTCTTCATTGTAAAACAAAAGATAGGAAAAATCGCCCTTTTCCCGTAATTCAACATCATAAAGTTGGTCGATTACTTCCAATTGTTCATCGAACTTGATGGTATTTCTCATTCTAATCTTCACATCTATTCCTCTTTCTTCTCACTTATCCCTACTATTTTACCAAAAAGGCAAGGAATTTGCTATAATGGTCTTATGAATGAAAAAGTATTTCGTGACCCTGTTCACAACTATATCCACGTTAATAATCAAGTCATTTATGACCTGATCAATACCAAAGAATTTCAGCGGCTCCGTCGCATCAAACAGCTTGGGACATCTAGCTATACTTTCCACGGTGGAGAGCATAGTCGTTTTTCTCACTGTTTGGGTGTCTACGAAATTGCCCGTCAAATCACGGAGATTTTTGAGGAGAAATATCCTGAGGAATGGGATTCTAACGAGTCACTATTAACCATGACTGCGGCTCTTCTACATGATCTCGGACACGGTGCCTACTCTCATACTTTTGAAAATCTCTTTGACACCGACCATGAGGCAATTACTCAGGAAATAATCCAAAGCCCTGAGACAGAGATTCACCAGGTTCTTTTGCAGGTGGCACCAGATTTTCCAAAAAAAGTAGCCAGCGTTATCGATCACACTTATCCAAACAAACAGGTGGTTCAGCTGATTTCTAGTCAGATTGACGCGGACCGCATGGATTATCTCCTTCGTGATTCCTACTTCACCGGTGCATTTTATGGTCAGTTTGATTTAACACGGATCCTTCGTGTCATTCGTCCTGTTGAAAATGGTATCGCCTTTCAACGTAATGGAATGCACGCTATCGAGGACTATGTCCTCAGCCGTTACCAGATGTATATGCAGGTATATTTCCACCCAGCCACACGAGCTATGGAGGTTCTTCTGCAAAATCTTCTCAAACGTGCCAAGGAGCTCTATCCTGAAAATAAGGACTTCTTTGCCCTTACATCACCCCATCTACTACCATTTTTTGAGAAAAACGTTAGCTTGTCTGACTATCTTGCACTTGACGACGGGGTTATGAATACCTATTTCCAACTCTGGATGACTAGTACAGATAAAATTCTAGCCGATCTTTCGCAACGTTTTATCAACCGTAAGGTCTTCAAATCTATTACTTTTTCTCAAGAAGACCAGAATCAACTTGAAATCATGCGAGGTTTAGTAGAGGAAATTGGTTTTGACCCCAACTACTACACTGCTATTCATAAGAATTTCGACCTTCCTTACGATATATATCGACCAGAATCTGAAAATCCTAGAACGCAAATTGAAATTGTGCAGAAAAATAGTGAGTTAGCTGAACTTTCTAGTCTTTCACCTATCGTCCAATCTCTTGCAGGAAGTCGTCATGGTGACAACCGTTTCTACTTCCCTAAAGAAATGCTGAATCCAAACAATATTTTTGCTTCTACCATTCAACAATTTTCACATTTAATCGAGAATGATCATTTTACTCCAGACAAGAAATAACAGAGGAAATTTATGAGTATTAAACTAATCGCCGTCGATATCGATGGTACCCTAGTCAATAGCAAGAAAGAAATTACCCCAGAAGTCTTTGCAGCCATCCAAGATGCCAAACAAGCTGGTGTTAAGGTTGTGATTGCAACAGGTCGTCCTATTGCCGGTGTTGCTAAACTCCTTGACGACTTACAGTTGAGAGATGAGGGCGACTATGTTGTTACCTTCAACGGCGCCCTTGTCCAAGAAACTGCTACAGGACATGAGATTATCAGTGAATCCTTGTCCTACGAAGACTATCTGGATATGGAATTTCTCAGTCGTAAACTAGGAGTCCATATGCATGCCATTACCAAGGACGGGATTTACACTGCCAATCGCAATATTGGTAAATATACCGTACATGAATCTACCCTTGTCAGCATGCCAATCTTCTACCGTACACCTGAAGAAATGGCTAACAAGGAAATCGTCAAATGTATGTTTATCGACGAACCTGAAATCCTTGATGCTGCTATTGAAAAAATCCCAGCGGAATTTTATGAACGCTACTCTATTAATAAGTCCTCACCATTCTACCTCGAACTTCTCAAAAAAGGTGTAGACAAGGGCTCAGCTATTACACATCTAGCTGAAAAACTAGGATTGACAAAAGATGAGACTATGGCTATCGGAGATGAAGAAAATGACCGTGCTATGCTCGAAGTCGTTGGTAACCCCGTTGTTATGGAAAACGGAAACCCCGAACTCAAAAAAATCGCCAAATACATCACTAAAACAAATGATGAATCAGGCGTTGCCCATGCGATTCGAACTTGGGTCTTGTAAAATAATCAGAATATAGAAAAAGCACCTCAGAAGTTAGAGATAAAAAACTAACTTCTGGGGGTGTTTTAATTACAGATTACTCTTCCTCATCAAACATAAGCGCATCCAGTTCTTCTCTTTCAGCTGCAATCTCTTCATAGGTCGTAATAATATTATTTAATATTTCTAATGTGATGACACCAGTCGAATCATTCATTGTAACCATGGTTCCAATGCTACTTAAGTCATGAATAAGGGCTCTTACTTTTTTTAATTCGTCCAAATCTAGAATATCCACTTCCATAACTGTATCATGATTTTTTATTCTTGATTGGATTAGAGAAAGAGACAAGGATGAATAGTTTCTTAACAACTTATAGGTCATTGACTTGTCGCCTATAGTATCAATACAAATGGCTAACATCGTTTCTACTCCTTATAGATAGCTAATTTTCTTACATTCTACTATACCTAGATTCGTCACTCTTACTCTTCTGATTCCCTTTTTATTTTTGGGATTTTCTTATTATCCAGTTCAGGAATGCCCTTGTTCTCAATCTTGGGAAGGTTCTTTAGTTCATCGGCAGTAGGTACCTTCTGGTATACCTTAGCAGGCCTATAGAGTAAAGCAAACGATAAGAACAAGGCAATAACGCTCCCAACGGCTGCTATGTTCCGTTTACTCGCTTCTGTCGAAGGAACCCTAGCTCCGCTTGTACTAAGGTCCTTTCATTCAGCATGCTCTGTTTCAATCGCTTTTTTTTCTTCCCAAAGTGGAACGAGTAAAAAATGGTTAAATGGCACAACTGTAGCCATGGCTGTCGCGCCTAGCGGGATAAATCTATTGAGATTTATGATAAGCAAGATACTTAGGATAGAAAATAATACGAATAGAACTATTACTAAGACTAAGCGAATTTTATATTCTTTTTTAGTTGCAAATATTCTTCTTGGGTCATTTAATCAATTTCATCTTTCTCTAATATTTTGAACAGTTGAACGCAACTTTTAGTATAAATCTTTGATAAAAGCAACAACTTGACGGTTTCCAATTCTAACATAATAGCCACCGCTATTATTGACAAGTTTATCCCCTTCATATTTATCAATCTTTACAGCATAAAGACCGCTTGGTAAGGGTTGATTGTTAAAAAACTCTTTCATTTGCGATTCAAGGTCTTCAAGATAGGCATCATATAACTGATCCTTCTTGTCTTCTGGAGTGTAGTATCGAAATTGAAATTCTGGTATAAAAATATCTTTTTGGAAAAGATATTGAGCATCCATAGGATACATCCCTTGTAATGCTTGTCCATTTCTTTGATTTTCCTCTAATATTTTATCATAAAGATACATGTTGCCAGATTTACTATTAAATTGAAAATCAATCCCTTCGTACTTCAAAGCAGTCATTTTAGGATCTGTTATTGAAGTGTCCAATGTTTTTAAAAACTCACTGGTACCTGGACTAATCTCAATTCCTAGATAGGCTAATTCTGGAAAAACCTGATAAATTTTTTTGTTTTGTTCATAATCTACTTCTGCATCCGTCTTTTTATACTTTTTGTTTTCCGAAGGACGAGTATAGTATTCAAATCGAGAATTAGCCTGATAGGTTTTACCATCTATATTTTCAGTGTAAGTACCATGGATTACAAATCCTCCTACACTTGTATAGTTTTTTTCGTATTTTTCTAACTCAAACTGACCTGTAAGACCGTAGTTCTCATAAGAACGATGTACAGCTTGCTCAAGTTCATTCCGACTTGCATGGGCAAATAGACCCCACATATCCATCATTGCAAGAATAGGACTAAGGATTATGAATATTGCAAATAGTATAACCATGGATAAGCAGCCAATTAATAAGCCTTTTTTCATCTCTTTCTCCTAAACATTCTATGTCCATTATACCACACCATGGATATCTTATGAATGGTTCAAAATTTGGTCAAAGAAAAAACACTGGTTATCCAGTGTTTTTGTGGCTAGTTTCGCTCCCCTGCAGGAATCAAAAAACAGGACTCAAACCCTTGATTTAAAGGCTTTTCTAACTTACTTGGTCAATTTTTGGTCAAAAATTTCGCTTACTTTTTTTCAAACTCACTCCGGCAATTCCACCTTCAAGCTCATATCCGAAAGTACAGCGAATCACTTCCTTTAGTCAAACATATAACTGAACAACATTGTTTATCTTCCTGCACTTTCATATTTTTTCAATCCTTTTCTAAAAATTGTACGACTGATAATAATCAAAAAAACTGTAAAAACTATTTGATAGAAAAATAGGTTCAATGTATCTTTCCCTAAAAATATTAATACTGCAGGATTGGCAATTAATAAATTGGGAACAAATAACATAGTGATCAATCTGTTAATACCTGTAAAAATATTATATGGATACTTAGAAATTCCAATATAATTCAAAAATACATCTACTTTTGAAAATTTAGTTGGGAACCAAAATGAACTAATCGTTATTAGAAACCAAATTGAATAATATATAATACAACCACACATTAAAGAAAGGATATAAAATAATATTTTTAATGAATTTAAATGTACATTTAAATTTCCATAACTTATAAAAATGATCGCAAGACCAAAAAAAGTATTCACGAATTGAACTAAATTAAATGATCTAAAAATATAGAACAACTGAGTATCAAACGGCCTCAATAAAATTTGATCCAAGTTACCACTCAAAATATCTGATTCTAAAATTCCCATACTTCTAATTAACAATCCCATCATAACTCCATCTACAATAGTGTAGGAACCTACCAAAAATAAAATTTGATAATAGTCCCAACCATTAAAAGAGTCTATGTTTAAGAAAATCAATCTAAAAAATACAATAGGTAAACCAATCCACAGTATCGACGAAAATAGACCACAAAAGAAGTCAAAATGAAAATTCATATCAGATTTAAAACCAAAATGAAGTAGCCTAAAAATTACTTTTATTCTAAACATTTTATCCTCCCACATTTGAGAAGTGCTCCACTCCTTTTCTCAATATGAATCTTGATATAATATAAAAAATGATGCACCAAATCAATTGAATACAAATAATTCTCAAATGGTCTATTAATTTATATGTATCATTACTAAACATCTGAAGCGGTTCATATACTAAGTATTTAAAAGGTAATACATCTAAAAACAGACGAAAATTATTTGAAAAAAAACTTAAAGGCAATAATATTCCTGATAAAAACTGAATTACTATTTCTTTAACAGTAAGGACAAAAAATATATTTTCTAACCAAAAAGAAAGCATACCTACACAACATGATATTAAAAACCATAGAACCATAGATAGAATAATTGCAATACTTCCTAAAATAAGAATTTCAATGGTTAATAACTCATTCTTGTAATAAACACTAGAGAATAAAATGACAGGAATGATGATAAATAATAAATGAGCAAGCCTATCTCCAAGCATTTTACAAAAATAATACTTATAAAAAGTAACAGGTTTTATTAATATGCTAAAAAAATTTCCTGAATGAACATCGTCATTGATTTCCCAATCAACTGGATAAAAAACAAAATATGAAAAAATTATAGTCCCCAAATAGTATTGAACCATTGAGGTAAAATCATATCCTGCTATATTTATCTGGTTACTCTGATATATATACGTCCATAAAAATACTGATATCATAATTTGTATACTTCCCTGTAACATTAACAATAGTACACTTGATTTATAGTTCAAAATAGATCGAAATGATATCAGAATAATAGACATTTCTTTTTTCAATTGTGCTCCTTTTTTGTAAAATAGTTTTGTAAAATAATTTCTTCTAAAGAAAGATTTGATATTTCAAAATCTTCTATATCTACAAGCTTATTGATTGATTCTAATGTCTCAAAGACAAAATCTCTAGGTATTTTTAGTATACATTCCGATTTTGTTTGAGAAATGACTACTACTCCTTTAACAGAGCATAACTCTGGTACCAAATCTAATGTCATTTTTATCTTTAAATATTTAAAATCAGAAAATTTAGATAAAATAACATCCATTGACTCCTGCAAAATAATTTTTCCTTTGTCAATGACGATTAATTCGTCACAAACAGACGAAATATCATCCATATCATGACTCGTTAAAATAATAGTAGTATGACATTCTTCATTCATTTTCTTTAAAAATGTTCTGATATCTTTTTTAGACTGTATATCTAACCCTATAGTAGGCTCGTCTAAAAATAATATTTCCGGACTTGTTAAAGATGCCGCGATAAACTCCATTTTCATTTTTTGTCCAAGAGAGAGGGTCCGGACCTGCTGGTAAAGCTGATCTTTTACATTCAACAAATTGCTTAATTCCTGAATTCGTTCTTGTAAAATCGCCGGTTCTACCTCATATAAAGTACCAATCAATTGAAAATAATCCATAGCCGAAACATCTTGAAATAACTGTAATTTATTTCCTACTACTATTGAAATTTTTTTTCTAAAATTTATACTTCTTTTAAATGGAATTTCTCCATTCACTTCTAATTTTCCGGAACTAGGATAAAGAGTCCCAGTCAACATTTTAATCGTTGTGGATTTACCAGCTCCATTACTCCCAATAAAGCCAACTATACTCCCTCTCTTAATCGTAAAACTAATATCTTGAACAGCTCGAATCGTTATTTGATTACGTTTCAAAAATCTCTTGATAAATGGGAGTCTTGAATCAAAATTATAAAAATTTTTAGATAAATTCTGAGCATTAATAACTATTTCACTCATATATCTCTCCTTTCGATAAAATATATTTACTTGTACTTTTTCCATACTTTACCAAAATGCTAAAGATTGAGCTAAAATCTTCGGGATGGGTAAAATAATAGATGTTAAATATATGTCTTCGTGTACTTCTGTTATTAAATCAATAATCCTCTGACTACTCTTAGAAGATATCAAAAATTCCGACCACAACGTTTCTTATTGATTTTATAACGGTTATAGTAATCATACATTTAAAGATTCAAATTCCATAATCCATTCCTTGCTATTCATAAATTACCTCCATTTTTTATAGTCAGTCTAATATCTACAATTTTCTATATAATATTATTGTATCATTATTTTATATATTCGTATATAAATAAGACAATATTCCTCATAACTAATTTACATTAAACAGAGATAAATCAGTCAAAAATTAATTATTTAACTAACATAGCGAGCATAAATAACTTATACCTATAAAGACTTACTCCTATGATCTACTTAACCTCATAATCATCAAAATCAAAACAAATATTTAGTCAAATTTTGGTCACACTTTGGTCAAAAATTCCAAAAATACTAAGTTATTTTAGACAGACAATTCAAATTTTTATACATATTAAATACAAAATAAAATAGACCAGCTTCCTGATCTACTTTATTCTATATTCATAAAAATCAAAACAAATTTTTGGTCAAATTTTGGTCAACGTTTGGTCAAAAAAACAAAATATACTATACTATTTTAAAAAACTAAATTGTGATGATTGCCTATAAATAAAGACTTTGAATATTCTTTATGTTTCTTTACGCTTCTTAAAATGCCCCCTGCAGGAATCGAACCTGCAACTACTCCTTAGGAGGGAGTTGTTATATCCATTGAACTAAGGGAGCTAGAGAAAAACCCTGCCTTGCAGCAGAGTTTTGTTCATCGAATTAACGACGGATTTCTTTGATACGAGCTGCCTTACCTTGAAGAGCACGCAAGTAGTACAATTTCGCACGACGTACTTTACCGTAACGAACAACTTCGATCTTTTCAACACGAGGAGTGTGGATTGGGAAGATACGTTCAACACCTACACCGTTAGAGATTTTACGAACTGTGTAGTTTTCTGAGATGCCAGCACCTTTACGTGCAATAACAACACCTTCAAAGATCTGAACACGTTCACGGTTTCCTTCGACAACTTTCGCGTGTACACGAACAGTGTCACCAGGACGGAATGAAGGGATATCTGTACGAAGTTGACCTTCAGTCAAGCTTTGGATTAATGGATTCATTTTATTCTCCTATCTTTGTCAATCTTGAGGAAACTTCCTCAGCGGATAAACTGTATTTTTGTGCGTCCATTACACACAAGATACAGTTTATCAAATTTCCTAGAAAAAGTAAAGAAATTTAAAGCAAAATTCCCAAAAAAATTGCAAGAAAACCAAGCAAGTAGGTTAATAATAAATAACTATAAAATGCCTTCTTGTCACTTAGCAGTTTTTGTAGTTCATCGTTCAAGGTTGAGAAAGTAGTCAAACCACCACAAAAACCAGTTGCAAGAATAAGATAGACTTCTTTTGACTCCACATGGTTATAGCATAATCCAATCAAAAAACAACCTAGAAGATTAGCTATGAGTGTTCCTAGTGGAAGCACTGACCCTTGATTATAACGGGAAAAGAAATAACGAACAAGAGCACCCAGTCCACAAGCAAGCGCTAGATAAAATACTACCATTTCTTCCTCCCTAGACAATAAGCTAATAAAAGTCCACCGCCGATGCTCAAAAGCAAATAGGTCACTAAACTAAGGTACCGCCCTGTATCCAGTAATTTCACAGCATCTAATAGGAGACTAGAAAATGTCGTTAAGCCACCACAGAATCCTGTTCCAAGTGCTAGAATAGTGCCTTTACTACTTCCCTTATAAACCAGATAACCTTTTACAAGGTAGATAAGGCAAAAAATTCCTAAATAGTTGACTACTAGTGTTCCCCAAGGGAAGTCTGGACTAGATGGCAACCATATCGAAATCTGAAAACGCACAATTCCTCCCAGCATACCAGCTAGAAAGATTCCTAGAGGGTAAAATTTTTCTTTTTTCATTTGATCGTTTTATCCTGATAATCTCGTGAACGTTTGAGAATATCTGAAAAAGTCTCAGCAATTGTATCTTCGTATTTTTTATTGCCTACACGACTTTTGACTTTCTCAAAGATAACTTCTTCTCTTTTAGTATCTAGAATAGGTTTTCCTGAAGCTTTTTTATAGGCAACTACTCCTTCAACTAAATGCATCCTCTCTTCTAAAAGTTGAACGATTTGGTCATCGATTTTATCGATTTCTTGTCGAATATTATCTAAATCCATAGAGTCTCCTTTTTAATTGAACTATTGTACCAAAAAAGCACTAAATAGGCTAGTAAAGTTCTAATCCTGCTTAATAAAAACTGCACTGACAATTTTCATCAGTGCACTTCATGCTTATCCTACTTTAGCAGCTAATTCTTCCGCGAATTGCTCCAAGCGTTCAATATCTTCTTCCTCAGCAGAAAGGTCAACTTTAACGCACTCTGAACCCTTTTCAGCTCCAGTAGCGATAAATACTCGGTCGAAGTCATCAACAGCTTTACAGAATTCATCGTAGAAAGTATCTCCTGATCCGACTACACCATAGATTTTACCGCTCAAGTTGAGGTCTGCTAGATCTTCGTAGAAGTCCATCATCTCATCTGGTAATTCTCCATCTCCGTAGGTATAGGTTGCGACAATGGCGATGTCTGCTTCTAAAAAGTCAGAAGCGTCAACGGTTGTACACTCATCAACATCCACTTCTAAACCACATTCTCTTAATTTATCTGCTACAATATCAGCGATTTCTTCAGTATTACCGGTCATACTGGCAAATACAATTTTTGCTAATGCCATAAGGTCCTCCTCAATTAATCTTTCTCCATTATATCACATCTTTTTCATTTTAAAAATAAAAACTCTTGTGCTACAATGAAATGAGAAAGAATTGAGGTTCATTATGGAAATTTGTCACCAAATTTTAGAAAAAATCAAAGCATACAATACTATTATCATCCACCGTCATATGAAACCAGATCCTGACGCTTTGGGGAGTCAGTTAGGTTTAAAAGCCTTGCTTGAGCATCATTTTCCAGAAAAAACGATAAAAGTAGTTGGTTTTAATGAACCAACCTTAACTTGGCTTGCTAAAATGGATCAGGTAGAGGACACAGACTATCAAGGTGCACTTGCCATTATCTGTGATACAGCAAACACAGCACGTATTGATGATAAACGATATCTTAATGCTGAGACTATTATCAAAATTGACCACCATCCAAATGACGAAGTCTACGGTGATCTTGTTTGGGTAGACACGAACTCTAGTAGTGCGAGTGAGATGATTGCTCTTTTTGCTGAAGCAACTAACTTAGAATTATCCGACTACGCTGCCAAAATGCTCTGCGCTGGAATTATTGGTGATACTGGCCGTTTTCTCTACCCTTCTACTTCTGCACGTACACTTCGTATCGCAAGTCAACTCAGAGAACATAACTTTGACTATGCTGAATTAACACGTAAAATGGATACTATGAGCTTTAAGATTGCCAAACTCCAGGGTTATGTTTATGACCACTTAGAAGTTGATGAAAATGGTGCTGCACGTGTTATTCTCACCCAAGAAATCTTGAGGAAATACGACGTTACTGATGCGGAAACAGCAGCCATCGTTGGAGCTCCGGGCCGTATTGATACTGTTAGCCTTTGGGGAATCTTTGTGGAGCAAGCAGATGGTCACTACCGCGTACGTCTTCGCAGTAAATTTGTCCCAATCAATGAAGTTGCAAAAGAACATGATGGCGGTGGCCATCCTCTTGCTAGTGGGGCAAATTCATATAGTTTAGAAGAGAATGAGCTCATCTACCAAAAATTAAAAAACTTGCTGAAAAATAGATAAAAAGCTTGCCAAACTTTTCAGAATCTGATAGACTAGTATGGTAACAATCTATGGCTCGCAAAGAGACCATGGCAGAAAGGAAATATTGCAAAATGAAAAAAGATATCCATCCAGAATATCGCCCAGTTGTCTTCATGGACACAACTACTGGTTACAAATTCCTTAGCGGTTCAACAAAACGCTCTAGCGAAACTGTTGAGTTCGAAGGCGAAACTTACCCATTGATCCGTGTGGAAATTTCATCAGACTCACACCCATTCTACACTGGACGTCAAAAGTTCACTCAAGCAGATGGACGCGTGGATCGTTTCAACAAAAAATACGGTCTCAAATAATCAACCGCATCACTTGTATACGGTTAAACGAAAACAACTTCGATTCGGAGTTGTTTTTTTTGTTTCTTTTATTTTTTCAAGCTTTAATTTTTTTTATAGCTTATAATAGTCCCAATTCTTATTTCTACTTCTACTTTCGTAACAAGTCCTCCATTAAACAAAAAAACCTACTAACCAAGCTTGACGCTTGATTAATAGGTTTTTTATAAAATCATTATTTAACTGCTTCTTTAAGAGCTTTACCAGCTTTGAATGCTGGAACTTTAGAAGCTTTGATTTTGATTTCTTTACCAGTTTGTGGGTTGCGACCTTTACGAGCTGCACGTTTACGAACTTCGAAGTTACCAAAACCGATCAATTGAACTTTTTCACCAGCTGAAAGGAATTCAGTTACAGCTGCGAATACAGCGTCAACTGCTGCTGCTGAATCTTTCTTAGTCAATTCTGTAGCTTCTGCTACTTTAGCGATCAAATCTTGTTTGTTTGCCATGTTAATGAATCCTCCAAAATTATTTCTAATTAACACTTATAATCATAACCTAAAATTGCTTTTAGGTCAAGTCAAAAACACCTTTTATCTCAATTTTTCTTCATTTTTTTAGGAATTATAGCGAATTAAGATCGCCCAGGCGTTTTCTCCGGTGTGAGTTTGGATAATTGAGCCTGTTTCTAGAACTGAAATTGGTTTTTCAACGTAAGGTTGTAGAACAGCTTTCATCTCGTTTGCAAATTCATTTGTACCTGCATAAGAAATACCAATCTCAGCTACTGAACGATTTGAAAGAGTGGCTACTAACTCATCCAACCATTTCTTAAAGGTTTTTGAACCACGTCCTTTGACAATCGGTTGAAGCTCATTGTCTTTCATTTGCATAACTACTCGAATATTAAGTAAAGAGCTTAGCAAACCAGTAACACGGCCAATGCGACCACCTTTTACAAGATTTTCTAAAGTTGAAACACCGATGTAGAGTTCAGTGTGATTTTTTACGTCCTCTACATGGGTTAGAATAGTTTCAAGGTCTTTTCCTTCTTGAGCTAGTTTAGCAGCTTCCACAACTTGGAACTTCAAGGCCTGATCTGTGAATGAACTATCCAAAACAGTGACATCTGCTGTTGATAAACTTGCACCTTGACGAGCCGCTTCAACAGTTCCTGATAAAGCATGGGACATGTGAATAGCTAGAATCTGACTACCATCCTTACCCAAATCATCAAAAATTTCTGCAAAGAGTCCCACTGGTGGTTGACTAGTCTTAGGAAGATTTTTACTAGCTTGCATCAAGCGAAGAAATTCTCCTTCTTCAAGATCTGCATCTGAATAAAGGACACTATCAATCATTACAGATAGTGGAACAACAGTAATATCAAATTCTTTAACCACTTCCGGTTCAATAGTAACCGAAGAATCCGTTACAATTTTTACTTTTGTCATTTTGCTAATCTTTCTATTTTTACTTTGTTGATTATTCAACTTATAACTATAACAATTATATCAAAAAAATACTAAAAGTTCATACTCAATCCACCTAAATTTAAAGCAATTTATACTTCTTTTTAATAAAAAAAGAAAATCACCTATGCTTGGTGATTATCTTTTGTATTTAAGATAAATAATCATACAAATCTTGCATTTGTAAATCATCGGGTACTAATTGTAGATAGGATTGAATGTAGTCTTTTGCTTCTTCTAGCTTACCTAACTCTCTTAACAAATAAATAAACTGTTCCAAAAACTCTGGATTATCCTTGAGTTCAGTAGCAAGTTCCTTATAGAGATCATATGCTGCATCTAATTCTTCAGTTTCTTGATAACTTCGAGCAATCATCCATTTAGTCAAGAGATTTTCAGGTTCATAGACTGCTAAAGCTAGAATATCTTCGTATCTTTCTTGTTCTTGGTAGATGGTAGCTAAGCGTAGCAAAATTTCTTCCTGGTCATCAGCATTTTCTTGTGCTTGAATCAGATAAGCTTCTGCTTGCTCAGATTGATGCAACTCATAAGATAGCTGAGATGCAAGGAGTAAGAGTCGAGTTTCAAAAGGATTTTTTGACAAGCCCTGCTGAGCTATTTTAAGAGCCTCTTCTGTCTGATGCTCTTTATGAAGGGCTTGACTATAACCATATTCATAACCCTCAAAATCTGGGGAAATAGTGTCTAGTTGTTTAAAGTATAGTACGGCTTTCTGGTAGTCCTCTTGGTCAAAATAGAGACTTGCAAGCTCAAAGGCTGTTTGGTCATCATATTCTAACTCTAAGGCTTTTTCTAAAAATTCTATTGCAGATTCAAACTTACCTAAACGTGCATAAGCAAGACCAATTCTCTGATAGGTCGAAATTCCAGTTTGATCGTAGATAGCACGATTATCTAGTTGAGCATAGCCCTTAATGGCTTCTAAATCGTTTCCTAGCTCACTATCTAGTTCAGCTAGTCCAAATATCAGGAGAGGGTCATCAGAGTAGCTACGAGCTTCTAGAAGCTTCTCACGCGCAACATCTGTCAATCCTTCCATCTGATATAAATCTGCTTTTAAGGCAAGAGCTGATACGTACCATTCACTTTCCGGACCAATATTCTCTAAATAATCAAAAGCCTCCTCAATCAATCCATCCTCACCAGCTATTGCAGCTAGATTGATGTAGACTTCTGGAAATTTCGGTGCTAGTTTCTCATAGATTTGTGCTGCCTGTGGATAGAAACCAATCCCTTCGAGATATGCAGCAAGTTCAAGAAGAACTTCATCTGAATCTTCCTCTAGGGCTTTTTGGAAAAAAGATTCTGCTTTTGATAAATCTTGTTGCTCCAAGGCTTCGAGCATTTGTTGACTATTGTTCACCTTCAGTCTCCTCTACTGGTTCATAAAGTCCACTAACTCCTTTATACCAATCAAATATTGCTGAGATGACTACTTTTGCGGAAGCGTAGATTGGAATACCTAGCAATACACCCCAAATACCAAACATGGATCCTGAAGTCAACAGTACAAAAAGAATGGTAATTGGGTGAATATTTAATTGACTACCCAAAATCAGTGGAGAAACAAAACGTCCTTCAATAGTTTGCTCTACAATGAAAACGATAATAACTTTTAAGAGCATAACAGGACCAGCAATCAAACCCAAAACAAGGGCTGGAATCATTGCAAGAAAACTACCTAGATAAGGAACTAAATTGAGAAAACCGGCTGTAATACCTAAAGTAACAGCATAACGAAGTCCTATAATCTTGAATAAGATAATAAACATGATAGCTACGATTACAGCGACCGTAATTTGTCCTCTAACATAATTGGAAAGTTGTTGATTTACTTCTGAAAGAACCTTACCAACTGGTTCTCTCAATTTATTTGGTAAGAATTGAGTAATATAGTCTCTAAGTCCTTTTCCATCTCGAAGGAGATAAAAGAGCATAAATGGCATGATGATCAGAGCGACAATGACCTGTGACGTTCCACTGATAAGAGCACTTACCCAGTTAACAGCCTTAGAAGAAATATTACTTGCCCAAGCAGTTGCTTGTGTTGAAAAATTAGCTAAAACTTGCTCCAGTTGGGGTCTAAAGTCATCTGGCAAATGCTTGGTTACAAGGTCATTAATGACTCTATCAGCATCCTCGAGATAACTTGGGACATTTTGCGCAAAAATTACTACTTGACGTTGAAGGTTTGGAATTGCAACGGCTAGTCCAATAATCAAGAGAATGGCAATAATGATAAAGATGATACTAATGGCTAAGACACGGTTAATCTTGTACTTCTCCATCAGATCTACTAGTGGATTTAAGAGGTAAAAAAGTAGACCCGATAAGATAACCGGCAACATCACTACTGATAAAAAGTCTATAACTGGGAAAAATAAAAAGCTAATTTTACTGAGAATAAAAATATTGAGACCTAATAACAAGGTCACCAAGAAAACAGTGGTCGCTTTATTGTCTAAAAACCATTTAAAAAACCAAGATAAAGTAAAGTGTTTCTCTTTTTGTTCCATTTTTTCTTCCTTTCCTTTGTCCTAACATTATACCATGTTTTAAGAAAAATAAGGGTTTTTTATAGTCATTTAGCAAGGGATAAATTTGTCTTCTTGACAAGGGAAGAGCTGTTTTTTCTGACCTAGATTTTTCATCTAGCAGGCCTTTTTATGTTATAATTGAATTATCTTTTTCTAGAGGTATGAATATGAAAGAAATAGTATATTTTGGAACCTATACACGACGTATTTCTCAAGGGATTTACAAGGCTGATTTTGATAATGAGACTGGCAAACTCTCAAATCTAGAATTATTTGCAACCGAGCCAAGTCCAACCTACCTAGCCTTTGATCAGCATCAGCATCTCTATACTGTCGGAAGCCATGAGGACAAAGGTGGAATCGCAGCATACAAAACTGATGGTGTCCTCCTGAATCACGTCGTTGAAGAAGGCGCTCCTCACTGCTATGTTGCAGTGGATGAGATACGGAGTCTAGTCTATGGCGCTAACTATCATAAAGGTCAAGTTCTAGTCTACAAACGTAAAGAAGATGGCTGTCTTGAATTGGCAGACAAAGTTCAACATACTGGCCATGGTCCACATGAAAACCAATCTTCTCCCCACGTACACTACACCGATTTAACACCAGACCAATATTTGGTAACTTGTGACTTGGGTACTGACGAAGTCACTACCTATGATGTCAATCTAGAAGGAAAGTTGACGAAACTAGCAACTTATAATTGTAATCCTGGCGCTGGTGCTCGTCACCTTGTTTTCCACCACCACTACAAGATTGCTTATCTCATCTGTGAACTCAATAGTACGATTGAAGTATTGATTTACGATGGTGTTGGAGAATTTGAACAAATGCAGGTCATTTCAACCTTACCAGATGACTATAGTGGTTTTAATGGTACTGCGGCTATTCGTCTTTCTAAAGATGGCAAATTCCTCTACGCTTCTAATCGAGGCCATGATTCTATCGCTGTTTATAGCATTTTAGCAGATGGAAGCTTGGAATTATTAGAGATTGTTCCAACCAATGGAAAAAATCCACGTGATTTTGATTTGTCGCCTGACCAAGAATTCCTTATCGCTGTTCACCAGGATTCTGATAATGCGACTGTCTTTAAGCGCAATCCTGAAACTGGTAGACTGGCAGAACTCTCTAATGAATTTCAGGTTCCTGAAGCAGTCTGCATCAGTTTCAATAAATAAGGCATAAAAAAATGAACTTGATTTAACAAGTTCATTTTTTATTTTATAATTTATTTCCGACATTGATACGGTTAATAGCACGTTGCAATGCAATTTTAGCACGGCGCTCTTGGTCGATTAAGTGTTTGTCTTGTGCTTCTTCAATTTCGCGTTCTGCACGAAGTTTAGCACGTTCTGCACGACTAACATCAATATCGCGCGCACGTTCAGCTGAGTCAGCAATAATGGTAATGACATTATTAGCAATCTCAATGATTCCTCCGTTTACTGCAATCCAGTTCACATGAGTATCATCATCGATGCGTTTAACCTTTACTTCATCAACTGCTAGAACCGCAATCATATTTTCATGTCGTGGCAAGATCCCCATCTCACCATCCAGAGTTCGTACCGATACAAAGCTGGCATGGTGATCATAGACGAGGCCATCTGGTGTCACGATCTGGACAGTTAAATGTGCCATAGATCACCTCTTAAAATCCCATTTTTTCAGCCTTAGCAATAACATCTTCGATTGAACCTACTCCACGGAAGGCATCTTCTGGCAAATGATCGTATTTACCGTCAAGAATTTCCTTGAAGCCACGAACAGTTTCAGCTACTGGAACATAAGATCCTGGTTGACCTGTAAATTGTTCCGCAACGTTGAAGTTTTGGGACAAGAAGAACTGAATACGACGTGCACGAGCAACCAAAGTCTTTTCTTCATCAGAAAGTTCATCCATACCAAGGATGGCGATGATATCTTGCAACTCATGGTAACGTTGAAGAACACGTTTCACTTCAGCAGCTACTGCATAGTGCTCTTCTCCAACAATTTCAGGTGCCAAGGCACGTGAGCTTGAAGCAAGGGGGTCAACGGCTGGGTAAATCCCCAATTGAACCAATTTACGTTCCAAGTTAGTTGTTGAGTCCAAGTGAGCGAAGGCTGTTGCTGGCGCTGGGTCAGTATAGTCATCCGCTGGCACGTAAATGGCCTGGATAGAGGTTACAGAACCCTTCTTGGTTGAAGTGATACGTTCTTGCAGTTGACCCATTTCTGTTGCGAGGGTTGGTTGGTAACCAACGGCTGATGGCATACGACCCAAAAGGGCAGATACTTCTGAACCAGCTTGTGTGAAACGGAAAATGTTGTCAATGAAGAGAAGAACGTCTTGACCTTCTACATCACGGAAGTATTCAGCGATTGTCAAACCAGTAAGAGCAACACGCATACGTGCTCCTGGTGGCTCATTCATCTGACCAAATACCATGGCTGTTTTTTCGATAACGCCTGATTCTTTCATTTCCCAGTAGAGGTCGTTCCCTTCACGAGTACGTTCCCCAACACCAGTAAATACTGAGATCCCACCGTGTTCTTGGGCGATGTTGTGAATCAATTCTTGGATCAAAACGGTCTTACCAACTCCGGCACCACCGAAGAGTCCGACCTTACCACCTTTAAGGTAAGGGGCAAGAAGGTCGATAACCTTGATCCCTGTTTCTAGAATTTCTGAAGAGGTAGACAATTCATCAAAAGTTGGTGCTTTTTTATGAATTGGCTGACGCTCTGCATCTTCACCAAAAGGAGCTTCCAAGTCAATGGTATCTCCCAAAACGTTGAAGACACGTCCTAGAGTTTCTTTCCCAACTGGCACTGAGATTGGACGACCTGTGTCCAATACTTCCAAACCACGGGTCAAGCCATCAGTTGATTCCATAGCGATGGTACGAATCATACCATCTCCCAACTCCAAGGCTACTTCAAGGACGATTTTTGTTTTTCTTTCGTCATTTTTGTAGACGACAAGTGCATTATTAATCTCTGGTAGTTTCTCACCTGCTGCAAACATGACGTCTACAACGGGACCGATAACCTGAGCAATTTTACCTGAACTCATCTACTTCTCCTATTCTGTATAAGATACTGTCGGTTCCTAGCTCAACTAGGTCCTAATACTCTTCGAAAATCTAATTCAAACCACGTCAGCGTCGCCTTACCGTACTCAAGTACAGCCTGCGGCTAGCTTCCTAGTTTACTCTTTGATTTTCATTGAGTATAAGTTCATTTTCATACGAGCTGGACTAGAGCCTATTCTAAGGCACTAGCTCCTGCTACGATTTCTGTAATTTCTTGTGTAATCGCCGCCTGTCTGGCACGGTTATACTGGATAGTCAAATCATTGATAACTTTTTTAGCATTATCTGTAGCTGTTTGCATAGCCGTCATCCCTGCCGCATTTTCAGCTGTCTTGGCATCAATAATAGCACCGTAAATCATACTTTCTGCAAACTGTGGCAATAGTTGATCCAAGATTTCTTCACGACTTGTTTCAAGCTCAAATGTCAAGCTGTAGTTATCATCTGCTTCATTTGGGTCCAAGTCGACAATTGGAAGCATCTGCTCCACACGCATTTGACTTGTCAGTGTATTCACGTGGTGGTTGTAGCAAACATAGAGCTCATCGAAAAGTTCATTTTGATACATTTCAATGGTTTTTGAAATAATCTTACGAACTTCATCGAAGCTTGGTTGACTGGCTAGACCACGCAATTCATAAATTGGCTGAATACCACGAGCTTTAAAGAAGTCTGCTCCCATACCACCGATACAGATGACTTCGAAATCATCACCTGATGGATGGTATTCTTGTTGCAGCTCCATGACAGCCTTCAAGATTGAAGAGTTATATCCTCCAACAAGACCTCGGTCAGAAGTAATGACGATATAGCCTGTTTTCTTGACCGGACGACTAATCAACATGGGATTTGTTGATCCGCCAGCACCATCTCCGTGAAGGATGTCTGTAAGGAGTTTACGGACTTTTTGAGCATAAATCTGGAAGTTGCGTGCAGCTTCTTCAGAACGACCTAACTTAGCTGCAGAAACCATCTGCATGGCGTTAGTAATTTGACTAGTATTTTTCGTTGAGGCGATTTTTGTTTTAATATCATTTAGAGATACTGCCATCTGACACCTCTATTCTTATTGGAAGCTGGATTGGTTGAGAAACTCAGTAATCGCAGCATCCAAGACTGCTTCTTCTGGCAAGTCTTTTGTTTCACGAATAGTTTCCAAAATCTCTGGATGTTGCGCATCAAAGAAGGCATGGAATTCTTCCTCAAAACGAACAATATCATCAACTGATATAGTATCCAAGAATCCATGAGTCAAGGCATACAGAATGGTCACTTGTTTCTCAACAGGTAGTGGTTTATGAACAGGTTGTTTCAATACTTCTACAGTACGACGACCACGGTTCAATTTAGCCTGAGTAGCAGCATCCAAATCTGAACCAAATTTAGTGAAGGCTTCCAACTCTCGGTATGAAGCAAGGTCGATACGAAGAGTACCAGCAACCTTCTTCATGGCTTTAATCTGAGCAGAACCACCAACACGAGATACAGAAGAACCCGCATCAATAGCTGGACGAATACCCGCATTAAAGAGACTATCACTTAAGAAGATTTGTCCATCCGTAATAGAGATTACGTTTGTGGCGATATAGGCTGAGATATCTCCTGCTTGGGTCTCGATAAACGGAAGAGCCGTGATAGATCCACCGCCAAGCTCATCTGAAACTTTAGCAGAACGCTCAAGTAGACGACTGTGAAGGTAGAAGACATCCCCTGGGAAGGCCTCACGACCTGGTGGACGACGGAGCAAGAGAGAAAGTTCACGATAAGCTACCGCTTGTTTAGATAGGTCATCATAAACGATCAAGACATGCTTCCCTTGGTACATGAACTCTTCTGCCATAGCAACTCCAGCATATGGTGCGAGGTAGAGCAATGGTGAAGGCTGTGAAGCTGAAGCTGTCACAACGATTGTGTAATCCAAGGCACCGTACTGACGAAGTGTTTCCACTTGTGTACGAACTGTTGATTCTTTTTGTCCAATCGCTACATAGATACAAATCATATCTTGACCTTTTTGGTTCAAGATAGCGTCAATAGCGATAGTTGTCTTCCCTGTTTGACGGTCACCAATGATCAACTCACGTTGGCCACGACCGATTGGAACAAGGGCGTCAATAGCTTTCAAACCTGTTTGCAATGGTTCTGAGACAGACTTACGTTGCATAACACCAGGAGCTGGTGCTTCAACTGGACGAGTCTTATCAGTGTTGATTGGACCCAAACCGTCTACAGGACGACCAAGGGGATCGACAACACGTCCAATCAAGCTATCACCAACTGGAACTTCCATGATTTTCCCTGTACGACGAATTGTATCGCCTTCACGGATATCTGTAAAGTCCCCAAGGATGATAATACCGACATCTGTTGATTCCAAGTTTTGCGCCATACCATAAGAGCCATTTTCAAAAATCAACAGCTCACCACTCATGGCATTTTCAAGACCATGAGCACGCGCAATCCCGTCACCAATATAGGTTACAACACCTGTTTCAGTCACATCAAAATTGGGTTTGAAATTTTCAATTTGTTGCTTAATTAAAGCGCTGATTTCTTGTGCGTTAATTGCCAAAAGAACACCACTTTCTATTTCAAATTTTCCTTAACAACTTTAAGTTGTTGTTTAATACTCACATCAATTGTCTTGTGATTGGCAAAAATAACAAAACCACCGATTAAACTATCGTCAACTTTTTCCTTAATGCTACGAACTTTTAGAGACATCTTTTTCTCGATGAGAGGAATTAGTCGTTCTTTCTGTTCATCAGTCAAAGGATGTGCAGACAAAATAGTCACTTCAAAACGATTGGTTTCTTTTTCAAGACGATTCAAGCAATCTACAATCACATCATAAAACAGGTTTGATCTGTGATTGTAAAGTAGAACCTCGATAAAGTTTTGTACTAAAGGTGACACAGAGTCCTGGAAAAAACGAACCGTTTTTTCTTTATCCGACTCATCTACTGCCACCTGAGCTAAAAAAGAAGGTAAGCCTGTTTCTTCAGCTACTTGCTTGATTTGAGACAAGTCTGAAAAAATAGAATCTTCTTCTCCTTTTTCAATCACCAATTGGACAAAAGGCATGCTGTATTTTTCAATTACCTTTAGAGTCTTTTTGTCCATTAAGCTTCTCCTAGCTGATCGATATACTGATCAATGAGTTCTTTATGGGTCTGACCGTCAAGGTTTTGAGAGATAATTTTTCCAGCTAGACTGATTGTCAAGTCTGCCACATCTCCCTTAACACTTTGTAAAGCTTCAGCTTTATTTTGAGCAATTTCTTGGTTGGCTTTTTCTTTTAAGCGCCCAGCTTCAAGTTTAGCTTCGGCCAAAATATCAGCTTTACTTTTCTCAGCTGTTTCCTTTGCATTCTCGATAATCGTTTTAGCTTCGGTACGGCTGCCTGCTAACTCAGCTTCACGTTTGCTAGCAAGTTCCTCTGCCTTTTTACGGGCTTCTTCGGCACCATCAATATCTGAAGAAATCTTTTCAGCGCGTTCATCTAAGACACTGGTAATATTTCCCCAAGCATATTTCTTCACTAAAAAGATCAATAAAAGGAAGGAACCAGCGACCAGAATAAAGTCACCAATAATGGTACTAATAGTTAAATCCATCTTCTAATCCTCCTCTACTTACTCTTCCCCTTCATTTATTTTTTTACCAATGTACATAGATGACAACATGGTAAATACATAAGCTTGAATACATGAAATGAAAATCGAAAATGCTGTCCATAACATGTTTGCAATAAAGGCAAAAGGATACCAATACAAGGCATGTTGTGACAAGGCCAATAGCAATCCTGCTAAAACCTCACCGGCAAAGATATTTCCGTAAATCCGAATCGCCAAAGAGGCAAAATTGGTGAACTCTTCTAAAATGTTCATCGGAGTCATAAAGCCAGGTGTAACAAATGCTCTCAAATATTCTTTAACGCCTCTACGACGAACTCCTTCTACATGAGCGATCAAAGTGATCAATAATGAGAGGGATAAATCGTATCCAAGGTTGGCTGTTGGAGAAGTCCACAAGTTATAACCGTTTGTTGTTTGTACTTTTGCCATTAAACCAATATTATTGGCAACCAAGATAAACAAGAATAGAGAAAACAGAAACAAGGAATAATCCTTGATGTATGAATCTCCAATGTTTGGTTTTGCAAAACTAACCACAAAGTCATAAATCATCTCAAGAGCATTTTGTTTGCCCTTGGGACGGATGGTCATTTCACGACTTGCCCAATAGACAAAGGCAAAAACCATCAAAACAGTTACAAGAGACATGGCAAGCAGGGTCAAATCAAAGGATATTGGTCCAATATTAACGGTTGGATTCAAACTTTCTTCCATGGTTTGACACCTCCATTTCTAAATAGAGTTGTCTATTTAATGACAAATGCCATCGCTAGGGTTACAAAGAAGGTACCTTCTACAAAGGCAACACCAAGAATTAAAAGGCTGCGTAATTGGTCAATAATTTCAGGTTGACGAGCGGCAGACTTGAAGAGATTACTCATAATCAATCCTTCAGCAATAGATACACCCATACAGGCAAGACAAAGTCCGAAAAATGTTAAATTCATGACGAATTCTCCTTTTTTAAATTAAATTTACCCTTCTAGTTTAGTCCTAAAATTTGCTTTTGTCAACTTTTTACTAGTAATGAAAGCGTTTCGAATCATTTATTTCTAATTTTACGATTTTCAAGACAATTATATAGAAAATTTTATTGTCTTTTCCTACCACTTTCACTGCCTTTCCTTGTTTTCTGAAAACAAAAAACCGAGTTTTACAACTCGGATTTGTCAGTTCTTATCTGAAATAAATTGAGTAATGATTTTGACAAGCTGGATTAAATGCAGCATTACAAAATGGACATGTGCCCGTCTCTGTATACTCCTCATACGTTAGTGTTTTCCCACAGGATCCACATAAGATAGGTCTATCCTCTTTCAGATTTAAAGGATAGGGAGAAAATACGTGCGACTCCAGTTCATTATGACACTGATAACAGGCATAGTATTTTTTACACTCATAGCACTGAAGTGCTACGATATCCTTATCACTATGGTAATGAACACATCTGCTTTCATGATCTACTAGTAAGCCCTGAGCTTGAACCATTCTTTTTCCTTATCTAGGCACGAACTGTGACGCTTGTTCCATCTTCTTTGTAAAGATTGATCAGGCCTTCTTTCAAAGCACGTACCATGTCACCAGCTTGAACAGGTTGAGGAACCTTGATAGTCAAAAGTTCCATTGGATTTGGGGCACGGTCAATTTTGTTACCTTTAGCATCATGAAGGTCTTCGATATAAGTTTCAAAATGACGGAAGCCAGGTCCGTAGAACTCAACTTGGTCGCCTTCGTTGATAACGTTACGTTGACGAATAGTTGCAATTTGTGTTGCATCATCATAAGCTACAACTTCAGCGACAAACTTGTATTCTGGAATCTTACGACGAGCACCGAACAGTTGTTCATTTTCAGATGGTGTTCCGTAGTAGAAACCTGTAGCCAACTCACGTTGGGCAACCTTCCACATTTCATCAATCAAGTCTTGCTTAATAGCTTCAAACTTTTCAGGGCTCTCAAGATAGGCATCAACAGCTGCCTTATAACAGTTTGTTACTGTTGAAACATAGTGGATCGACTTCATACGGCCTTCAATCTTAAGACTGTCCACACCATTTTCAATCATATCAGGGATATGGTCAATCATAGACATATCAACCGCAGACATAGAGAATTCTTCAGGAATTTCTCCCTTGAGACTCTTACGTTCTTTGCCAAACGGCATATCGTAAAGGTCGTATTTCCAACGGCAAGATTGTGAACATCCACCACGGTTGGCATCACGCATACTCATGTGGTTAGAAAGAGTACAACGACCAGAGTATGAGATACACATAGCTCCATGAACAAAGGCTTCTATCTCAACATCTGTACGTTTGCGAATCTCTGCCAATTCTTCCATAGAAACCTCACGCGCTAAAACGACACGCGTCAATCCAAGTTCTTTCCAGAATTCTAGGGTTTCGTAGTTAGTCGCACTAGCCTGGGTTGAAAGGTGGATTTCAAGTCCTGGTGCTTCTGTTGCTGCAATCATGATCAAGGCTGGATCAGACACGATAACCGCTGCAATCCCAATATCACGTAATTTACGGAACCATTCTCCGGCACCTTCTTCGTTTCCTTCGTGCATAACCATATTGGCAGCCACATATACCTTAGCTCCATACTTAGCCGCGAACTGAACTCCTTCTTCCATTTGTTCGAAAGTAAAGTTCCCTGCACGGCTACGTAAACCATAGGCCTGCCCACCGATAAAGACAGCATCTGCTCCATATTGAACAGCTACTTTTAGTTTTTCAAGTGTTCCTGCAGGTGATAGAACCTCAGGACGTTTCAAAGTTTTTGTCATGTTTTCTCCTATTTGCAATATAAAAGTTTGACACTAATCTTTACCATTTTATAGCAAAAAGGTTCTAAAATCAAGTTTTGATTGATTGTTTAGACAATTTTAATTTTCTTGAAAAGCTAAGCTCAGCGAACTGTTTCTATTTGCCAAGCACCCCAACCTTTAAAACGAATGGCCCCCTTTTGATCCGTTTTGTAAATCGAATTCCCAAGTTCTTGGTTATTCTCCCCATTTTTTTCTTTAAATTTTTTCTTCTTGTCTACAGAAATGACAGTAATTTTAGGCTGAAAGATTTCGAAGACTTCGACATCTGTCTTTTTCTTCGATACTTGCTGATGAGTTAGCACTACATCTGCTTGGATTTTTGGATAAGACTTGTTTAAGAACTTCTCCTCTATATTTCCAGTGACTAGAAAAGTTTGATTTAGTAGCTTTCCATACATTGCTATTGAGGCTTTACTATCACTGTTTTGATTTTCGATTACTTCTAAACTACTCCCAAAAATAAATAACTGCTCTCCTGTTTTAATAGGACGTACTTTCAAGTTACTTTCATTTAATTTATCCATAAATTCTC
This sequence comes from Streptococcus wuxiensis, assembly GCF_040888245.1. Classification (NCBI taxonomy): domain Bacteria; kingdom Bacillati; phylum Bacillota; class Bacilli; order Lactobacillales; family Streptococcaceae; genus Streptococcus; species Streptococcus wuxiensis. The sequence continues at coordinate 207,021 of NZ_JBFNFE010000001.1, read as the reverse complement.
TTTTAGATAGAGTTTCTTCAGTTACTAGAATCTCTCCAAGATTGAAGGCTTTACTAATTTCTAGTAGATGGTCTAGCTGCTTAGGTTCACTATCCGTTAAAACAAGCTGATCAATCTTTGCCACTCCTCTACTTTTCAGATAGGGAATTAAACTCCGTTTGGCAACACTCGAGGTGACTTTCTCCTGCCAAGCTTCTTTTTTCTCAACTGCTAACTTTTCACCGACATCCAGTAATATTGTCTTTCCTGTCATGTCTCTTAGGAAAATGCTACGTCCCTGCTCCATGTCTAGAACTGTGATTTCATTTTCCAGTGGTTGTTTGGTTACTAAGAAAAGTAAAACGATAAATAGGATAAGCAAAGGTGCTTTCTTCAAATTTTTACGATAATCATAAATCAGAGCCAAAGAGACTAATAGACATACCAGAACCCAAAGACTCGGTTGACCAAAAACAAAGGGTCTAGTAGATAGCTGAGATACATAGCGTATGATGTTTTCTAGCCATTCAAAAAAAAAGTTAAACTGGGTAATAGGATATATCCATGACAGACAGAAGAGTATTGATAAAAGTGGTAGCAAGACCATATCAAATAAAAAAGAAAAGACAAAGGTTAAGAGTATGGACCAAGGTTGAAATTCAGAAAAATAGAATGATAAAATTGGCAGAATTCCTAGGGAAATAATGAAACTTTCTCTTACCAAACCTTTTATCCCTGCTACTTCTTCACCAGTCATGGTCAGGATAAAGGCATAGGCACAGGAGAGCACTCCACCAGCAGTTAGGAAGAAATTCGGCATCACGATAAACAGGACAAGGACTGTCAAAGCAAAGTTATCCAGACCCTTGAAGCCATGCTGAGCCAAAAGTTTTTGCAACAGGCTTCTAATGACAGAAGCTGAGAAACCTGTCAAACCTGCATAGACCAAAGAAAAGGGATAGGCAAGCCATTTGAACTTCTCTTGCGTCAAACCCAATCGTAAGAGTGACTTCTTAAAAGCATTCATGAAGAAACCGACCTGCATTCCTGACAAAGCAAAAAGGTGAATAATCCCTAGACTGGAATAGAGTTCGTTCATTTCCTCAAAATCTGTGTCCAAGTGCCCTAATAAAAGACCTGTCATATAATTACGCATGGGGTCAGGAAAATTCCTTTTAATCCAGACAACTGCTTTTCTCCGCAAGCTGGATAGATTTTCTCCTATATCCCAGCTGGATGTTTTCTTTAATTCGACCATTTCCGATATAGTTAAGGTCTGATAAATCCCCTGTGTTTTGAGATAGTTTTGATAATCAAATCCAGCAAAATTATTTGCTCCTTGAGGAATAGCTAGCTTTCCTTTTACTACTATCTCATGCAGTTCAGATAACTCTTTAAACCTTTCCTTTTCAGACTCTGACTGGAATTTATAATAGACCTGAAAGAGTCTGCCATCAGCCTTCCCACGAAAGGATAAACTATCTCCATTGACCTTGATAGTATCAGGCAAGATTCGTACCGTATTAACGGAGTCAACAAGATGTTGACTCGTTTCTTCTTGTTGCCATTTTTGAAATATAAACCAGCTTCCAAAAAGACCACAAACAAAGAGAACCTTGACCACAGTCTTCCATGGAAATTGAAAAAAGAGGCAGAGCAGTAAAAAGACAAAGCCCAAAAGTGCTAAAAAGCTTGCTGAAAAGATAGCATAGTAGAGCCAAAGCAGGAGAAAACTAAGATAGATTTTAGGGATGGGAAATCGACTAATCCACTGTGACATACTCTTTTAACTTTTCTATCGTTTTTGCACCAATACCAGAAACCTTTTTGAGCTCATCAACTGACTTAAACTTACCGTTGGACTCACGATGGTCGATGATATCCTGAGCACGTTTGGCTCCCAACCCCTTGACTTGTTTAAGTTCTTCTAAACTGGCTTTATTAAGATTGACTTTCTTATTTTCTTTGGTGTTGGAAGCATTTGAATGCGCCTCTTGACTGGTAGCTTCTTCCTTAGTTGGAACATAAACAAGTGCTTCGTCACTAATTCTCTGGGCAAGATTGATAGACTTACTATCAGCATTATCTGTAAGTCCACCAGCTTTTTGGACAGCATCGTTGATACGACTTCCAACTGGCAAATCATAGATTCCTGGTGATTTGACAGCACCTTTGACATCGACAGTAATCAGATCTTGCTCCACCACTTCTTCCTTCTGATTTTTATCTTCCTTTTCATCCTTTGAAACAGTTGTAACTTCTGTTTGCAAATTGCTTTCCTTAGCCGGTGTTTGAGCGACTGGCTTTAGGAAGAAAAATCCGCCTAAGACCATGCCCAAACTAGCACAGATAACAATGATTTTATATTCTTTGATTTTCTCAATAAGTTCTTCCATAATTTCTCCTCTCTTAGCTTATTCGTAAGAGAAAGAAAAAACAGCTGAAAAATCTTTTCAACTGCTTACTTATTTGCAAAATATTCTTCCTTTTTCAAGACATATCTTAAGTAGAGAAATAAGTTTTTCTTGCAATTTATAGCGGTTTTATATAAAATAAGAACATCACAAGAAATGACTGGGTTCTTCCTGTGATGATTTCGTATAAGAACCTAGATGTTAAATAAGGAGCTAATCTCTATGTTAATTGGAATTCCAAAGGAAATTAAAAATAATGAAAATCGTGTTGCTTTGACACCTGCTGGTGTACAGAGTCTTGTCGGGCGTGGTCACCGAGTCCTCATCGAAACAAATGCAGGACTTGGATCTGGTTTTGCTGATGCTGACTATGAAAAGCAAGGAGCTGAGATTGTCGCAACTGCTGCTGAAGCCTGGGCCGCAGAGTTAGTTGTTAAAGTCAAGGAACCCCTTGCTAGTGAGTACCAGTTCTTGCGTGACGATTTACTTCTCTTCACCTACTTGCACATGGCAGCAGCCCCAGAATTAGCGGATGCTATGCTTGCAGCGAAAACAACTGGTGTTGCTTATGAAACTGTACGCAATACTGAAGGTCAACTTCCTCTATTGGTTCCAATGAGTGAGGTTGCAGGTCGTATGGCTGTCCAAATCGGAGCTCACTTCTTGACGAAACAAGCTGGTGGTTCTGGAGTTCTTTTAGGTGGTGTCCCAGGTGTACCAAAAGGAAAAGTAACCATTATCGGTGGTGGTGTCGTTGGTACACACGCAGCACGTATCGCTCTTGGTTTAGGTGCTCAAGTAACTATTCTAGATATCAGCGCTAAACGTCTCTCTGAACTTGAAGATGTCTTTGGTCACCAAATCCAAACACTCATGTCTAACCCATTTAATATCGAAGCAAGTGTGCGTGAAGCAGACGTTGTTATCGGTGCAGTATTGATTCCTGGTGCTAAAGCTCCAAAATTAGTGACAGATGACATGGTTCAACAAATGCGTCCTGGTTCTGTCATCGTAGACGTTGCTGTAGACCAAGGTGGTGTTATTGCAACAGCTGACCGTGTGACAACCCATGATGAGCCTGTCTATGAGAAACACGGTGTCCTTCACTATGCAGTTGCTAACATTCCTGGAGCAGTTGCTCGTACTTCTACTATCGCCCTTACAAATGTGACTCTTCCATATATCGAAGCCTTGGCAGGAAAAGGATTTAAGAAAGCAATCCTTGAAGACGCAGGCTTGCTTGAAGGTGTAACAACTTACCAAGGTCAACTCACCAGCCAACCAGTTGCTGAAGGTTTAGAACGTGACTTCACACCTATCAGTGAACTTGTCTAATAAGAAATTCAAAAAATTAAGAGCAGTTTTTCAACTGCTCTTTTTCTTTATTCTGTTTCTTCTTGATTTTCTTCAGCTTTGACAGGTCGAGGTTCATAGGCTCTGATAATCTGAGCAACGACTGGATGGCGAACCACATCCTTGGCTGAGAAGTGTACAAAGTCGATCTGGTGAATATTCTTAAGTTTTTCCTGGGCATCAATCAAACCTGATTTAACATTACGCGGCAGGTCAATCTGGCTAATATCCCCATTGACAATCATTTTAGAATTGAATCCAAGACGTGTCAAGAACATCTTCATCTGCATGATGGTTGTATTTTGGGCTTCATCCAAAATAACAAAGGCATCATCCAAGGTACGTCCACGCATATAGGCCAAAGGTGCAATCTCAATAATTTCTCGCTCCATGAGACGAGTTGTTTGGTCCTTCCCAAGAATTTGGTACAAGGCATCATAGACTGGTCGAAGATAAGGATCCACCTTTTCTTTCAAATCACCAGGTAGAAATCCTAGGCTTTCTCCAGCTTCTACTGCTGGACGAGTCAGGATAATACGCTTGACTTGGCCACGTTTGAGAGCTGTAACAGCCAAGGTCACTGCGAGGAAAGTTTTTCCTGTCCCCGCTGGCCCAATTCCGAAGGTAACATCATGGTTCTTAACACTATCTACATAAAGTTTTTGACCTAGTGTCTTTACACGTATCGGCTTACCAGTATTGTCTTTGATAATCTCTTCTTCATAGAGGGCAACAAACTTATCGATTTCATTGTTTCTAACCATATTGATGGCTGTCACCACATCCGGAGTTCCTACTGTCATGCCACGATTGACCAAGACCATCAAGGCTTGAATTACTTGCCGTGCTTCTTCACAAGAAGACTCCTCTCCCAAGACTTGTACAATCTCTGTACGAGCATGGATGATAACATCTAACTCATCCTCCATCAAGCGAAGATGGCGTTCATTGGAACCAAAAAGATGAAACAGGTCATCTGGATGACTTAACTGAATGTCTATTGAATGTTCCTTCAAATAAAGAACCTCTCTAACTCTTTAATTTCTTTTTATTATAGCAAAGGCAATTAGAAATTGCTATCCCTAACACCTATGGTATCTTTAATGTTCTAAATATTCTTGCCAGATACGATCGAAGTCTCCCATATTAAAGGAAAAACTAGCATGTTCTTCTAAAAATCGACTCACCTGATCGAAATCATCCGTATGTTTTGGGAAGGCTGACTCCTCAAAGGCAAGATCCGCTAAAATTGCTTTGGGACTATTACTTTTAGGATTACGCTCTGTCATAAGCCAAGTATAAAATGATTTTCGCATAAGCCTCCCTAAATTAACTCAGTACCAAACTGGTCTTGTTTAATCTTTCCAGCTTTCATTAAACCACCAAGCGCTTTTTTAAACTGACCTTTAGAAATACCAAAGGTAGCCTTGATGTCATCTGGTGATGATTTGTCATTTAAGGTCATAAATCCACCATTACTTTCCAAGTAAGTCAGAATCATTTGTGCATCGTTTTCTAACATCTCAAAAGAGCGAGGTTTTAGTGATAGATTAAGAGTTCGGTCAACTTCACGGAAACCAATGACACGCACATCTAACACTTGCCCCAAACGTGGCTCTGCAAAGCGCTCGCTAGGATGGATAAAGCCCAGCATGTTATTCTCTGGCAGATAGACAAAGGTACCTGACAGCTTGAGACGATAAACGATTGCAGGCCAGTTTTGGTTCTGCATATTATTGTAGGCAGGGCGTGCTAATCGTTGGAAGTCCTCCTGATAAGCCAAAATTCCCCAAATACGGTCTTTTTTATCTACTTCTAGACGAATATAGAGCTTATCACCCTTCTTTGGCCAGAGCTCTTTGAGTTCAGGTAGGATATCCATTGACACAACGATTTCCTTGTCCGGAAGTCCTGTATCCACAAAAACACCCAAATCCTTACGAACTTCTGTTACTGTTCCCCAACCAAATTGATCCTGGGTCGCAGTCACTTCTATGGTCGTCAAGCGAAGTTTTTGCTTCATATCCGTGTAGGCGAAACCTTTGACCGTATCACCAACTGTATGCTGACCTTCTTCCTTAGCAAGAGCGTATGTTTGACCATCCTTTTGAACAAAGTAAAAACGGTCATTTTCATCAGTTATCAAACCGACGATAAAACTAGCAAGATTTGTATTCATGTTTCCTTCTTTCGAATAAAACTCAGCCAGCAATGCCAACTGAGTTTTTCTGTTTATTTCTTAGACTTCCAAGATTTCTTTTTCTTTATTGGCAGTCATGTCGTCGATGTGTTTAACAGCATCGTCTGTCGCTTTTTGAATATCTTTTTCAAGAGTCTTCAATTCATCTTCAGTAATTTCTTTAGCTTTTTCTTGTTTTTTAGCTTCATCCATAGCATCACGACGGATATTACGAATCGCTACTTTAGCATTTTCACCAACTTTTTTCACTTCTTTAGCGAGGTCACGACGAGTTTCTTCTGTAAGAGCTGGGATTACCAAGCGAATAACAGAACCATCGTTAGCTGGTGTAATACCAAGGTCTGAAGCGTTTAAGGCACGTTCGATATCTTTTAGAGAAGATTTATCAAATGGTGTTACCAATAAAACACGTGCTTCAGGAATTGTGATAGAAGCGATTTGGTTAAGAGGTGTTTCGACACCATAGTATTCAACATTGATACGGTCAAGCAAGCTTGCGTTAGCACGACCAGCACGGATACCACCAAACTCACGAGCAAGCGAGTGGTGAGATTGAGTCATTCTCTCTTTAGCTTTTTCTACAATTGCGTTAGCCATAATTTTTCTTATTCCTTTTCTTCGATATTGTTTGAAACAGTTGTTCCGATATTTTCACCAAATACAACACGTTTGATATTGCCAGGCTGATTCATATTAAAGACAACCAAGTCAATGTCATTGTCCATTGATAGAGTTGAAGCTGTTGAATCCATGATGCGGAGACCTTTATTGATCACATCACGGTGAGTCAATTCTTCAAATTTAACAGCAGTTTTATCTTTCTTAGGATCAGCATTGTAGACACCGTCTACACCATTCTTAGCCATCAAAATAGCGTCCGCTTCAATTTCAGCTGCACGAAGAGCCGCTGTTGTATCTGTAGAGAAGTAAGGTGAACCAATTCCCGCGCCAAAGATAACGATACGTCCTTTTTCAAGGTGGCGAAGTGCACGTCCACGAATATAAGGCTCTGTTACTTGTTGCATGGCAATAGCTGTTTGTACACGAGTATCAACACCAGCTTGTTGCAATGAATCTGCCATCACAAGAGCATTCATAACTGTCCCAAGCATTCCAGTGTAATCCGCTTGAACACGATCCATACCAGCTTCTGCTGCAGGCTCTCCACGCCAAAGGTTTCCACCACCGATAACCAAGGCAATTTCAATTCCTAGCTCGTGAACTTCTTTGATTTCTTGGGCCATACTTTGGACGGTTTTGATATCAATACCGACACCACGTTCGCCAGCAAGGGCTTCACCAGATAGCTTGATTAAGATACGTTTATACTTAGGTTCTACCATTTTCTCTCTCCTTTTTCATTCTATCTATTTTATCACAATTTCAAGGATTTTTATAGTATCATGAGCAATAATTTCAAAAAAATTAGACAGATAAAAATTTCTCTAAATCAGACAAAGCACGTTCTGCAATTTTCTCATAACGAGCCTTTTTATCGCGAATACGTTCTCCTTCTAACTCCTTGATAATACCAAAATTAACATTCATGGGTTGGAAGTGTTTGCTGTCCGCATGGGTGATATAATGAGCTAGACTGCCAATTGCAGTTGTTTCAGGGAAAATAGCTGGGCTTTCTCCTTTGAAAAGACGCGCAGCGTTGATTCCTGCAACTAAGCCAGATGCCGCCGACTCAACATATCCTTCCACACCAGTCATTTGACCAGCAAAGAAAAGATTTGGCTGTTTCTTAGAACGGTAAGTCTGTTCAAGAAGATTTGGCGAATCCATATAGGAATTACGATGCATGACGCCATAGCGAACAAACTCAGCATTTTCAAGACCTGGAATCATTTGGAAGACACGCTTCTGCTCTCCCCATTTGAGGTGAGTTTGGAAACCAACGATGTTATAAAGACTTCCAGCTGCATTGTCCTGACGAAGCTGGACAACTGCATAAGGGGTTTTAAACTCTCCATCACGAGGGCCTGTGTAGTCATCTGGATACTCCAGACCAACTGGTTTCATAGGGCCATAGAGCATGGTTTTGATACCACGTTTAGCCATAACTTCAATTGGCATACACCCTTCAAAGTACTTTTCTTTTTCAAAAGAATTAAGGGGTGCTTCTTCCGCATTGACCAAGGCTTCATGGAAATCCATAAACTCTTGCTTGGTCATCGGAGCATTGAGGTAAGCAGCTTCTCCCTTGTCATACCGAGACTTGAGATAGACCTTGCTCATATCGATGGTATTGACGTCTATAATAGGCGCTGCCGCGTCATAGAAATAGAAGCCATCGCCGTCATTAAGGGCATGAATTTTCTCAGCCAGGGCATCGCTAGTCAAGGGACCAGTAGCGACAACTGTAATAGCATCTGTCGGCAATTCTGTAATTTCATCACGAACCACTTCAATTAAAGGGTGATTGGCAATTTTTTCAGTAACCATTTGAGAAAAACCGTCACGATCAACCGCAAGCGCTCCACCAGCAGGAACACGTGTAGCTTCTGCTGATTCCAAGATAATAGAACCTAGGCGACGCATTTCTTCCTTGAGGAGCCCGACAGCATTTGTAAGAGCATCCCCTCGTAATGAGTTGGAACACACTAATTCTGCAAAATTATCTGTTTTATGCTGAGGTGTTGATTTAACACCACGCATTTCATAGAGTTTAACCGGAATACCACGCTCTGCGATTTGGTAGGCTGCTTCCGAACCTGCCAAACCAGCACCGATAACATTGATATAAGATTGAGACATGACACTAATACCTCTTTGGGTGCAAACTAAGTCCAAATTAAATCAAGCCACTAGGCTGTTTGACACCCACAAATCTTTCTATTTTATTCTTCTATTAGTATAACAAAAAAAGGGAAGAAGGAAAACTTCCCTGTTTAGTCGTTAGATTGATTCTCTTCCCACTCGTGGTAGGCAGCGTAGAGCTGGCTTTTGTTCCACTGATAAATCTTAGCAACTTCCTTAATGGCTTGATTTTTCTTAACACCTTGTTGGATGCGCTCTTGTATTTCTGAGAATAAATCCTCTTCATCCTTATCTTCAACTTCTAGACTAGCACCTTCCACAATCAGAAGGCATTCGCCCTTAAGTGGGGTTTCAGAGATACTTTCAAGCAACTCAGTGATTTTCCCCCGTTGGTATTCTTCAAAAATCTTAGTCAATTCTCGAACTAGAACAACTGAGCGATCACCGTAGATCTCTAGCATATTTTCTAGGGTATCAGCCACACGATGTGGAGATTCATAGAAAATCTGGGTCTCAGGATAATCTTTTTTTGATTCGAAAAATTGCTTTTGTTGTCCCGATTTTCGAGGTAAGAATCCATAAAAAATATGGGGTTGTGGAGCTAAACCACTGGCAATCAAGGCAGAAATTCCTGCGCTAGCACCTGGAACTGTGACAACTGCTATATCTTCTTCAATTGCAGCCTTGACTAAATCATGACCGGGGTCTGAAATACTTGGTAAACCCGCATCCGAAACTTGAGCAATACTTTGACCTGTTTTCAAGAAACCAATCAAATCTGGAATCTTTTCCTTGGCATTATGCTCATGAAAACTGATTTGTTTTGTTGAAATATCGAAATGCTTCAGCAATAGACCAGTATTACGAGTATCCTCGGCAGCAATCCAGTCCACTTCTTTCAAAGTCTGAATAGCACGAAAGGTCATATCCTCTAGATTCCCAATCGGCGTTGCGACAAGATATAACTTACCATAAGGTGACTGACCTTTAAAACTTTTTTGAATCTGCATGCTTACTCCCTAAACAACAATTCATCACAAAACATACATTCTGCATCTTGTTCACGACGTTGACCATAAAAGTCGCGACACACATGAAAACCGTCGTCATAGATTCGGCTCACGTTTTCTCTAACATGCTTGGTCTTAGTTGGAGCTGTTTCTTCTTCCTCATTCAGGCGCTCTCTCAATTTATCGTTCTCTAAACGAAGAGCTGTATTCTCTTCTACAACACTCTTGAGATTTTTTTTGATAGCTTCGACATCTGCCAAGGTTGCCAACAACTGTTGAGAAAAATCATCTAAGGCATCAAATAATTCTTTCTTGTTCATGAACAGCCCTTTCTTTTTTCTGTTTTCATGTTCATTTTATTGTAAAACTAGGTATTCCAAAGAATTCTGGAAAGACACATTTGCTTTCCACATTTTTCTGGCTTCGAGAAGGTTTTGCAATATTGTACGTGCTGCATTTTTTTGAATCTCTTGACCTGCTAAAACTTCTAAAATTCTAAAGACTTGGTCTTGTTTTTCTTTGTCATCTGCTAAGCTAGCTAATTTTGAGACCTGTAAATAAGATTCCTTTTTCCCAGCATCTAACCAAGAATAGAATCGTTCACTTTCTTCAACTAGAGTCCAAAAACTTGTTTGATTTGTCAGTTTTTCGGCTTCTGCTTGCGATTGACTAAACTCAGCTAAAAACCTTGCTTTATTTTTGACCAATCCTGCTTGTTCAAGTTGATTCCTAAGGCTTTCAACTTGTTTCTTAAACTGGAAAATTTGAGTCCGACTTCGGATAGTTGGTAACATCTGCTCTTGATCATTGGTTAAGAAGAAAATATAGGTTTCACTTTGCGGTTCTTCAATGACCTTTAGTAGTGAATTGGCGGCATTGGCATGCATTTTTTCAGCTTGTTCAATAATAAAAACCTGACGTTGATTTTCGATTCCTGATTGAGAAAACTGGCCAACTAATTCTCGGATTCTTTCCGTTTTAATGATTTGATTCATCGGACGAATAATGGTGACATCAGGAAATTCTTCCTGATCAATCAACTTACAATTTCGGCAAGACTCGCAAGGTAAGACACCCTGCTTTTCTGTACAGAACAAACTCTTAGACAGAAATAAGGCCATCTCCATGCTTCCGAAATACCCTGAAAAGAGATAGGCATGATTCAGCTGTCTTTGTTCTAAGATGTGAACAAAACGGTCAAATTGCTGGGGTTGACAAGCTCTTAATTGCTCTTGATTCATTCTGTCGGCCCCATTCTGTCAAATAAAACTTGTTTAGTATTTTCAACCACTTGATTTAGTGGTAAACTCGCATCGATTTTAACAATACGCTCACCTTCCTTCTCAAGAAGAGAAAGATAGCCTTTACGAACTTTTCTGTGTAGGTCTAAACCTTCCAAGTCCAAACGGTTGACTTCGCGATCGCTGTTTGCCGCGATTCTTTCAAGCCCCTTTTCTACTTCAATATCAAAATAAAGTGTCAAATCTGGCTTGAGTCCATCTGTCGCAAATTGATTGAGCCAGTCAATAGCTTCAATATCCAAACCACGACCAAAGCCTTGATAAGCAACTGAACTATCAATAAAACGATCCATGATGACCAATTTTCCAGCTGCAAGTGCTGGCAAGACCTTCTCTACTAGGTGCTGTCTACGACTTGCAATATAGAGAAGCAACTCTGTCTTTGGATCCATCTGAGTATGACTAGGATCTAAAATGACTTCTCGAATCTTCTCACCAATCAAAACACCACCTGGCTCACGTGTTGTTAAAAACTCAATATTCTTTTCTTCTAACAAAGGAAGGATAGCTTCAAGCACGCTCGTTTTACCAGCTCCCTCTGGCCCCTCTAAAGAGACTAAAAATCCTTTTGACATGACGAACTCATTTCTTTTTTTCTTCCTTCTATTCTATCAAAAAAACAGGCATTTGTGAAAAGCTTTTTAACCTAATAAAAATTTATTCTGAAAAACTAGGATATACATTCGTTAATAAATCAGATAATTATTTAATTAAGTTTCTATATTTGTAATCAACTCCCATACTGTCTTATTTTGACTTTGTATAACTAGTAAAAAAAGAACCTTGCATAGCAAGATTCTTTTAATGTCTGACTTAAATAATTGTTCTTCTGGGAACTAAATCGAATTAAGCTTCGATTTCTGTAACCATACCTGAACCAACAGTACGTCCACCCTCACGGATAGAGAATGTAGTACCTTGTTCTACGGCGATTGGGTGGATCAACTCAACGTCGATTGTCACGTTATCACCTGGCATTACCATTTCAGTACCTGCTGGAAGTTCGATTGAACCTGTAACGTCAGTAGTACGGAAGTAGAATTGTGGGCGGTAGTTGTTGAAGAATGGAGTGTGACGTCCACCTTCTTCTTTAGTAAGGATGTAAACTTCACCTTTGAATTTAGTGTGTGGGTTGATTGAACCTGGTTTAGCGATAACTTGTCCACGTTCGATTTCGTCACGTTGAACACCACGAAGAAGGACACCTACGTTATCTCCTGCAAGACCTTCGTCAAGTTGTTTACGGAACATTTCAACACCAGTAACAACTGCTTTTGAAGTTTCTTCTTTGATACCAACGATTTCGATTTCGTCGTTGACACGAACAGTACCACGGTCGATACGTCCTGAAGCAACTGTACCACGTCCAGTGATTGAGAATACGTCCTCGACTGGAAGAAGCAATGGTTTGTCAGTGTCACGTTCTGGTTCTGGAATGTACTCATCAACAGTGTTCATCAATTCCATGATGATGTCTTCGTATTTAGAGTCACCTTCAAGAGCTTTAAGAGCTGAACCTTGGATAACTGGAAGATCGTCACCTGGGAAATCGTATTCTGAAAGAAGGTCACGGATTTCCATTTCAACCAATTCAAGCAATTCTTCGTCGTCAACCAAGTCGATCTTGTTCATGAAGACGATAAGGTGTTTAACACCAACCTGACGTGAAAGAAGGATGTGCTCACGAGTTTGTGGCATTGGTCCGTCAGTTGAAGCTACTACAAGGATAGCTCCGTCCATTTGAGCGGCACCAGTGATCATGTTTTTAACGTAGTCCGCGTGTCCTGGAGCGTCGATGTGAGCGTAGTGACGTTTTTCAGTTTCGTACTCAACGTGCGCAGTGTTGATAGTGATACCGCGTTCGCGTTCTTCTGGAGCAGCATCGATAGACGCATAGTCTTTAGGTTGGTTAACTGCTGAAGGCAAGCGACGTGCCAAAACAGTTGTAATAGCTGCAGTTAGGGTAGTTTTACCGTGGTCAACGTGTCCGATAGTACCAATGTTAACGTGTGGTTTACTACGATCGTATTTTTCTTTTGCCATTTGAGTAAAAGCCTCCAATAAAATATATTTTATAGATAGACAGTAGGCAATACAGTCTAACTTTCCTTACTATTTTATCAAATTTTAGCTAAATTGCAAGTGTTTTACAAAGTTTTTATTAATTATTCTTATTCTTACTATAAGTTGTCGATTTATTGATAAAAAAAGAAACAGATGAATCCGTTTCTTTTTAAAAATCTTTATTTTTCTTTTACTTCTTGTACTTCTTTATGTTTTTCATAAAGTCGAACTAGGAATTTGGATATTTCTTTTAATATAGAATAAATTGGGACGGCAACAATCATACCAATAATACCATAGATATTACTTGACAATAGTAACAGAACCAGGATAATAATTGGATGAACTTTCATGACTCCACCAACAATACGAGGGTATATGATGTTCCCATCTACTTGTTGGATAATCAGAATATAGATAACTGCGATAATCATCTTTTGAGGATCCGTAAACAGATTTGAAATAATCATCGGGGTTATTCCAATAAACGGTCCAGCATAAGGAATCAGATTCGCTAAACCTAAGAAAATAGCAAAAACCAATGCATACTTGAGTCCAATGACACTATATCCGATAAAGGCCAGACATCCGATTATGAATGCATCAATCGATACACCACTAATGTAACGGGAAATCGTCGCATTCAAGTTTGTTAATAAACCAGAGATATTTAGTCTATCCCTTTTTAAAACCGTTCTTTCTAGCATTGGCAAAAATTTATGACCGTCAAGAAGGAAATATACCAAGAAAACTGGCGTCATAATAATAATTAAAACGGTACTTACTAAAGCTGAAAGAACACTGCCTACACTATTGGTTACACTATTTAAGATATTTTGTAAAATATCAACATAAGAAAGGTTCAATTGCTGGATTGTTTGTTGAATATCAAGCTCTTGGAAAGCAGGATATTTTGATAATTCTATTACCAAATCTTGGAGTTGACCATAGATTCCCTGGCTAGAATTGATCAAACTACTCAACTGATTGATTAAAATCGGTAAAAGATATACTACACCTATCACCAGAGAACCAATGAGAACACAAAGGGTTAACAAAATCCCAACGATTCGATTAATTTTACATTCCTTCTCTAAAAAATTGACAATTGGATTTGTTAAGTAGTAGAGAAATCCTCCTAATAAGAAGGGAATCATGATTGTATTTATGACACTTACAAATGGTGTAATAATGGCACCCATTTCTCTCCATAGGTAGAAAATAAGGGTTATTAATAATATCTCAGTGGTCCAGAAGAATAATTTATTTCTCCGAAACATAAGCCACCTCCTCTTTTTCCTATTTTACCATATTTCGAAAAAGATTGATAGCCTACATTATAAAAACAAGAATATTTTTTGTCTTTATGATAGAATAAAGTTACTATGAAGAAATTATTTTTAACATTAATCACGCTTATTTCATTTGGTTCTGCTACTACTGTTTTTGCTCAGGATTTTGATGTCGCAGCAAAACACGCCATCGCTGTTGAGGCTAACAGTGGTAAGATTTTGTATGAAAAAGATGCGACCCAACCGGTTGAAATTGCCTCTATCAGTAAACTACTTACCGTTTACCTAGTATATGAAGCTCTAGAGCAAGGCAAAATCACTCTTTCTACCCCAGTGGAAATTTCAGATTACCCCTACCAGCTCACAACCAACTCCGAAGCAAGTAACGTTCCTATGGAAGCTCGTAACTACACTGTTGAAGAGTTGCTAGAAGCAACATTGGTATCTAGTGCCAATAGTGCAGCTATCGCGTTGGCAGAAAAGGTTGCTGGATCAGAAAAAGACTTTGTTGATATGATGAAGGCTAAACTTCTTGAATGGGGAATTCAAGATGCTACCCTCGTCAATACAACTGGTCTAAATAATGAAACTCTCGGGAATAATATCTATCCTGGTTCTAAGAAAGATGACGAAAATAAGATGAGCGCCTATGATGTTGCTGTTGTCGCTCGTAATCTTATCCTCAAATATCCTCAGGTTTTAGAAATCACAAAGAAACCTTCTTCCACTTTTGCAGGAATGACTATTCATTCTACAAACTCAATGTTAGACGGTATGCCTGCCTACCGTGGGGGAATTGACGGCCTAAAAACTGGAACTACTGATAAAGCAGGAGCATCCTTTGTTGGAACAACTGTAGAAAAAGGAATGCGTATTATTACAGTTGTTCTTAACGCTGACAACCAAGATACCAATCCTTACGCTCGTTTCACAGCAACTTCAGCACTTCTGGACTATATCTCATCTAATTTTGCTCTCCAAACAATCGTTAAGCAGGGGGAAAGCTACCAAGATAGCAAATCTCCAGTTTATGACGGGAAGCAAGATACGGTTACAGCAGTCGCTAAAGAAGATATAAAAATTGTTCAACGTCTTGGTAGTCGAGCGGAATCAAGTGTTACATACACACCTGATACTACTGAGCATGTTGCTCCTCTAGAAGCAGGTACGGTCGTTGGACATCTGACCTATGAGGACAAGGACTTAGTTGGTCAAGGTTATATCACCACTGATAAACCCACCTTTGAAATGGTCGCTGAAAAGAATGTTGAAAAAGCCTTCTTCTTAAAAGTATGGTGGAATCGTTTCGTTCGATTTGTAAATGAAAAATTATAAAAAAATCGCGATAAATCGCGATTTTTTCTTTATTAATTTTTTGATAGTGTAGAGTTTTTATAGCCATAAGTAAAGTAAGTAATAACTCCTACTACTAGGGCTAATACAAATGCTATCCAAGTTTCAAGAGTATATTGAAGCATAAAGGACACACAGATCGCAGAAATCACGATAGATACCACAAGAGCAGGTCCTGCTAGTGTTGCTGCAGCTGTTCCTGTAATGGTAAAAATACCAGTTCCCACCATGGCCCCAATTCCTAAAAGAATTAAATCCCATAATTTCAAATGACGATGCATTTCTGTTTTACTTAGACTGAAGTCTTTTGTTCTAAAAATATTCATTCTTCATCTCCACTAACAATAATTGTTTTATTTTACCACAGATAATGTATTTTGTGAATATTTATAAAATTTTATTTGAAAAAACTGAACAAATATAATATTTGCTCAGTTTTTTTTATAATGATTATCCAACTGATCCTTCCATTTCGTAGCTAATCAAGCGGTTGAGCTCAACTGCATATTCCATTGGCAGTTCTTTGGTGAAGGGCTCTACAAATCCCATGACGATCATCTCGGTCGCCTCAGATTCTGACAAACCACGACTCATGAGGTAATAGAGTTGTTCTTCTGAGATCTTAGAAACCTTAGCTTCGTGCTCCAATGCAACTTGTGAGTTATGAATTTCATTAAATGGAATAGTATCTGATGCTGATAAGTCATCCATGATAATGGTATCACACTCAATGTGAGAAACAGATTTCTTAGAGTTCTTGTTAAAGGTTACTTGTCCACGATAGTCAACCTTCCCTCCGCCTTTGGCGATGGATTTAGACACAATTGATGAACTTGTATGTGGCGCGTTGTGGATCATCTTGGCACCAGTATCCTGATGTTGACCAGCATTGGCAAAGGCAATAGAAAGCATAGTTCCACGCGCACCTTCTCCATCAAGGTAAACAGATGGGTATTTCATGGTTGTTTTGGCACCTAGGTTTCCATCAATCCACTCAACAGTCGCATCTTTCAATGCTTTAGCACGTTTGGTTACCAAGTTATAAACGTTGTCAGACCAGTTTTGGATGGTTGTATAACGCATGTAAGCTCCGTCCAAAGCAAAGATTTCTACAATAGCAGCATGCAAGCTGTTGCTAGAATAAGTTGGCGCTGTACATCCTTCTACGTAGTGGACACTTGCTCCCTCATCAACGATGATTAAGGTACGTTCAAACTGACCTGTATTTTCGTTATTGATACGGAAATAGGTTTGAAGCGGAATATCTACCTTGACACCTTTTGGTACATAGATAAAGGTTCCACCAGACCATACTGCTGAGTTGAGGGCTGCCAACTTGTTATCTGTCGGCGGTACCAACTTCGCAAAGTATTGTTTAAACAAGTCTGGGTATTCCTTGAGGGCAGAATCTGTATCTGTAAAGATAATTCCTAATTTCTCAAATTCTTCCTTCATGTTATGGTAAACCACTTCTGACTCATACTGGGCAGAAGCTCCAGCTAGATAAGCACGTTCAGCTTCTGGAATCCCGATTCGTTCAAAGGTTTCTTTAATCTTTTCAGGTACATCATCCCAGGAACGAGCTGGTTTATCAGATGGTTTTTGGTAGTAGATCAAGTCATCAAAGTCAACCTCTGACAAGTCTGCCCCCCAAGTTTGCATGGGCATTTTTTTGAAGGTTTCATAAGATTTCAAACGGAATTCCAACATCCACTCAGGTTCTCCCTTAGCAGCTGATAGTTCACGAATGACATCTTCATTCAATCCTTTTCCTGTCGATAGGACAGGCTCTACATCGTCATGGAAACCAAATTTATATTCACCAAGATCAATTGGTTTTGGTTCTACTCTTTCTTCAGCCATAATATCCTTTCTTTCATTCTTCATTTCTAATAATTCATAAGACAAAAGAAGCTTGTCTTATTTGTTTTCTTGATTTTCGATTGTTTTCTTCAGGGCATTCCAAGCTAGGGTCGCACACTTAATTCTTTGTGGGAATTTAGCAACACCTGACAAGAAAGCTGCATCTCCAAGTTGATCTTGACGCTCATCCTTTTGACCTTGAACCATTTCAGAAAAAATGGTCGCAAGCTCTAGGATTTCTTGCTTGGTCTTTCCTAAAACTGCATCTGTCATCATACTAGCAGAGGCAGTTGAAATCGTACAACCAGAGTTTAGAAAAGCAATATCTTCCAAACGGTCCTCTGCGTCAAACTTAACAGAGAGATTAATCACATCACCACAGGTCGGATTGTTGAGACTGATTTGTTCAGCGTCTTCTAACTTTCCTTGATGATGGGGATTTTTTGAATGGTCTGCTACCACTGCCATATAAAGGCTATCTAGTTTAGAAAGTGCCATTGAAAAACTCCTTTGTCTTTTGTAGGGCATCTACCAACTTGTCGCAATCAGCCTTGGTGTTGTAGATATAAAAACTAGCGCGAGCTGTTGCTGGAACATCCAAATATTGAAGCAAAGGTTGCGCACAATGGTGACCCGCACGAACTGCTACTCCTTCATAATCCAGAGCAGTTGCAAGGTCATGAGGATGAAGATCACCTAGGTTAAAGGCAATAACTCCTGAACGTTGAGCCAAATCTTGCGAACCGTAAATGGTCAAACCTTCAATTGCCTGCAATTTTGGAAAGACATATGCAATCAATTCTTGTTCATGGGTTTCAATGGCATCCATGCCAATCTTTTCAAGATAATCCACGGCAGCTGCAAGTCCAATAGCACCAGCCATATTGGGAGTTCCTGCCTCGAATTTCCAAGGTAACTCCTTCCAGCTAGCAGATTGCTCGTAAACAAAATCAATCATCTCGCCACCAAATTCTACTGGTGACATTTGTTCCAGATACTTTTCTTTACCGTAAAGGACGCCAATACCAGTCGGACCAGCCATCTTGTGACCTGAAAAGGCAAAGAAGTCCACATCCAAATCCTGGACATCAATCTTCATATGAGGCGTAGATTGAGCACCATCTACCACCATGATGGCTCCAACTTGGTGAGCCATTTGTGTGATTTCTTTGATAGGATTAACCACTCCAAGAACGTTTGATGCGTGAGCTAGTGAGACTAACTTGACCTTGTCAGTCAATTTAGAACGCAAGTCATCCATATCCAGAGCTCCATCTTTGAGATAGACATAAACAAGCTCTGCCCCAGTCTTTCGGCAAGCTTCCTGCCATGGAATAATATTGGAATGGTGTTCCATGACAGAAATCAAGACCTGATCTCCCTCAGTCAAGATTTCCTCAGCAAAACGCGCCACCCAGTTAAGACTGGTCGTAGTTCCTCTAGTGAAGAGTACTTCCTTTGTCGAACCTGCGTTGATGAACTTGCGAATGGTTTCACGAGCAGCTTCATAAGATGCTGTCGCACGCTCTGCCAAGGTGTGAACACCTCGGTGGACATTGGCATTGTCCTGTTCATAGTAGCGGTTAATGGCTTCCAGAACAGTTAGTGGTTTTTGTGTCGTCGCAGCATTATCCAAATAAACCAGAGGTTCGTCATTGACAATCTGATCTAAAATTGGAAAATCCTTGCGAATAGCTTCTGCATCTAACATAGGCTTCCCCTTAGCGTTTTGACAATTTTTCTTCGATCGTCGCAATCATTTCATCACGAACTTCTTTGACTGGAATCTCAACGATAACGGATCCAAGGAAACCACGAACAACCAAACGTTCTGCAGTGGCTTTGTCCAGCCCACGGCTCATAAGGTAGTACATATCTTCTGGATCCACTTGTCCGATAGACGCTGCATGCCCTGCAGTGACATCATTTTCATCAATCAAAAGAATTGGGTTAGCATCTGAACGCGCTTGGTCAGAAAGCATGAGAACACGGCTTTCTTGTTGGGCATCTGCTCCCTTAGCACCCTTGATGATGTGGCCAATACCATTGAAGGTCAAAGTTGCTTTTTCAAGAATAACACCGTGTTGAAGGATATTACCGATAGAGTTGCAACCATAGTTAGTTACTCGAGTATCAATCCCTTGCACCTGACGACCACTTGAAAGAGCTACGACCTTGAGGTCTGCATGGCTACCATTTCCAAGTAGGTCACTATCAAAGTCAGCAACAACATTTCCTTCGTTCATGACACCGATTGCCCAGTCAATACTTGCATCGTTGCCCAATTTACCTCGGCGGCTAATGTAGGCAGTGACATTCTCACCAAGACGATCAATTGCAGCAAATTTCACTTGAGCACCAGAACGTGCAATCACTTCAACAGTGATATTAGCAGTCGCCTTAGCACTACCATCACCGCGTGATTCTAAACGTTCGAGGTAGCTGATTTTAGAGTTTTTACCTGCAATGATCAGAATATGCTTGTTAAATGGCACATCACTATCACTATCTTGGTAGAAAATTCCTTCGATTGGTTCTGTGATTTCTACATTGTCTGGAATATAGAGAACAGCACCACTATTAAAGTAAGCTGTGTGGTAGGCTGCCAATTTGTCATCGTCGTATTTTACTGATGACATGAAAAATTCTTCTACGAGTTCTGGAATTTCTTCTAAAGCCGAATGGAAGTCTGTAAAGAACACTCCTTGTTCAGCCAACTCAACTGGAATTTGCTCAAAAACTGTTTGAGTTCCAACCTGCACCAATTTCAAGTGATTATCTAAAGCAGTGAAATCAGGAACATTTGCTGATGGTTCACTTTCCGTGATGGTTCCATCACCAAGATTCCAACGGTGAAATTTTACACGCTCAATGACTGGCAATTCCAAACTCTCAATCTTATCAAAAGCTTTTTGACGGAGGTCTGACAACCAGCTTGGTTCAGCGTGCATTTCTGAAAAAAGTTTAATAGTTTCTTTAGTCATTTACTTCTCCTAAAAGATACGAAGGGATTACAATTCTTCCTTGTAGTCATAGCCAAGTTCTTCAGCTAGTTTCGCGTATCCTTCACGTTCCAAGCGTGCAGCCAATTCTGGGCCACCAGAAAGAACAACACGACCTTCCATCATAACGTGTACCACATCTGGTGTGATATAGTTCAAAAGACGTTGGTAGTGAGTAATGATCATAGCACCAAAACCTTCACCACGCATAGCATTCACACCTTTAGAGACAACTTTAAGGGCATCAATATCAAGACCAGAGTCAATCTCATCTAAGAGGGCAAAAGTTGGTTCCAACATCAAGAGTTGAAGAATTTCGTTACGTTTTTTCTCACCACCTGAGAAACCTTCGTTGAGGTAACGCTCTGCCATTTCTTCTTTCATGTTGAGCAATTCCATTTTTTCGTCTAACTTAGTGATAAATTCACGAACTGAAATCTTCTCATCATCTTCTTTACCAGCATTCATAGCTGCACGAAGAAACTCAGCATTTGTAATCCCAGGAATTTCTGATGGATATTGCATGGCAAGGAAAAGTCCCATACGCGCACGCTCATCCACTTCCAATTCAAGGATGTTTACACCGTCAAACAAGACTTCACCTTTAGTGACTTCATAGTTTGGGTTCCCCATAATAGCAGCTGAAAGAGTAGACTTACCGGTACCATTTGGTCCCATGATAGCTGCAATTTCTCCTGTTTTAAGAGTCAGATTGACCCCTTTTAAAATTTCTTTTCCTTCAATTTCAACGTGAAGATCTTTGATCTCTAATACTGACATGATTGTTCCTTTCTTTTCATCCTTTTTACTGTATTTACCTGAAATTTAACCTTTTTAAATCCCTAGAAAAACACAGTAAAATGTCAATAAATATACCTTAATAGTATAACAAAAAAAAGCCTAAAAGGCTTTGATTTTGTCTAGAAGCTAGGAGCTACTTCTTCCCTTGAAAATGATCATCTATAGCGCTCACAATTTTACCCATGATATAACTCACGCGAAAATTTCTCAGGATCAAAATAGCCCAAAGCAAGGCCACGATATACCGTTGCTCCATGATGGATTCATTAAAGAAATAAGTCTCAGCAGCAGTAAAGAAGGCCATGATAATAAATTGTTGTCTGTTCATAGTCTTTTACCACCAATTCCCTTTAATCTTCAGCTATGGTCACTTTATCTGCTAAAAATTCAAAGCCTTGAGGAAGTATGGACTCTTCGGGTTCTTCCTTATTGACTTGTTCTTGAGAACCTTTAGCTCTGCTTGAAAATGCAGCTCGAACTTCCTTCCATTCTTCCATAGAAATAGCAAGAATCTCTGGAGAAAATCCAGCAGCGCAACTAAGAATATTGCCAAACATAGTGTTTAGATTGTCTCGTTTCATGGTTTGACCGGCATTGAAATTCGATTCAAAAGCCAAAATCGCATGATGTTCATTAGCAGCAACTGGTTTAGAACCAGCCAAGAGTGCCTTATCTGGACCAGATAAGCTTTCAATGACTTCTCCCCAAGCATTCTGAAGACGGATTAAGTTTTGACGAGCTAAGTCTGGATTTTCTACTGCTTCTTGAAGAATAGACTGCACCTTATTTCGGTCTACACGATAGATTGACTTACTGTTAGTCGGACGACTTGGTGTAGAAACAGTTTGTTTGGGATTAGAACCAACATTGGCAAGAGCTTGTTTCAATCGTGCAACTTCTTCTCGAAGAGAAGACAATTCCTCAGCCACCTCACCTGAAAGTTCTGGTTGAGAATCGATTTCTGCTAAACGAATAGTCATCATTTCGGCATAAATTTTAGGTTGTAGGCTAGCCTTAATATCAGCTAGACTTCTAGTAGCAAGACTAATCATCTCAAACAAGACATCCTGCGGAAGAGCTAAGTTTCTCTCAAATGCATCACTATGATGTGTATTTTCTCCGCCTGCTTGAACAATTAAGATATCACGGAGATATTGCAGCAAATCGACTACAAAACGTGTCATGCTCTTTCCATTCTCAAAAATCAGATCAAGATTTTGAAGGGCTCCTGGTACATCCTTTTGAGCTAAAGTAGCTACGTAATGATCCAAGGCACTTAAACTAATGGTACCAGTGATTTCTTCTGAGACTGCAGTTGTCAATGTAGCTTCTTGAGTTAAGCTTAATGCCTGGTCTAGAATTGACAAGGCATCCCGCATCCCACCTTCAGCTCGGCGAGCAATAATTTCAACAGCTTCTGTTTCGTAATCAATCCCTTCTTTTTCTAAAATCTGGAAGATATGATCTCGAATATCCTGAGTCTTAATGGACTTGAACTCAAATCGTTGAACACGAGACAAAATAGTTGCAGGAATTTTATGAAGCTCAGTCGTTGCCAAAATAAAGACTACATTTGGAGTTGGTTCTTCCAGTGTTTTCAAAAGGGCATTAAAGGCACCTGTCGAAAGCATATGAACCTCATCAATGATATAAACCTTATACTGAGCTATACTTGGAGCATAGGTTGATTTATCACGAATATCACGAATTTCATCAACACCATTATTAGAAGCAGCATCCATTTCGATAACGTCTTCTAAACTTCCATCCGTAACAGCTTGGCAGATATAACAGTTATTACAAGGTTCTCCCCCTACTTGATTAGGGCAGTTCATAGCCTTAGCAAAAATCTTAGCCACACTAGTCTTACCAGTTCCACGAGGCCCTGAAAAAAGGTAGGCGTGACTAATCTTATCCTGTTCCACAGCCTGTTTAAGAGTTCTAGCAACAACTTCCTGGCCCACTAGCTGTGAAAAATTTTGACTTCTATATTTTCGATAAAGCGCCTGATACATTATGCTTTCTCCTCAAACATTGAAAATTTCCATTCTGTCTTATCTAGTAAAATGGACACAAACTCTTCTAAATAGCGTTGATCAATTTCATCATAATCATCAACATGAGATGAGTCCAAATCTAATACACCCAGAAGCTGTCCATTTTTTACCATTGGAAGTACGATCTCGCTACGAGCACTACTATCACAAGAAATATAGTTTGGATAAGTCTTGACATCACCAACGATAACTGTTTGACGACTAGCCGCTGACTCACCACAAACTCCTTTTCCGAGCGCAATTCTAACACATGAGACTCCACCCTGAAAAGGACCTAAAATAAGCTCATTTCCGTCATATAAATAGAAACCTGCAAAGACAGTACGAGGAAAGTTCATTTTTAAGAGAGCACTGGCATTTGATAGATTAGCCAACACATTGGTCTCACCTTCTAAAAGACTAGAAAGTTGTTCATTTACAATTTGGTAAATTGATTCTTTTTCGGAATGTAACATAAATCCATTATATCAAAAAATACTAGTTGAAAAAAGAAAAATCCCTTGTTTTACAACAAAGGATTTATAATTAGTTCTGATTGATTAAAGTTCGATGTCTCCGAACAGGTCAGCCATTGAGAATCCTGTTTGAGTTTCAGGAAGTTCAAAGTCACGTTTTTCTTGACGTTTTGGACGACGTGGACGTGGAGCACGTTTTTCTTCGTTTTGTCCTTCTTCTTGAGCTGGACGTTCTTCAAGAGCTTTGATAGAAAGTGATACACGTTCTGCATCAGCATTAACATCAAGAACTTTAACAGTAACTTCTTGACCAACTGTAAGAGCTTCTTTTGGATTTTCAATACGTTTGTGTGAAATTTGTGATACGTGAACAAGTCCATCGATACCTGGCAATACTTCAACAAATGCACCGAAGTCAGTCAAACGTTTAACTGTACCTTCTACAACGTCACCTTTAGCCAATTTTTGCTCAACGCCATCCCATGGTCCAGGTGTTGTTGCTTTAAGTGAAAGTGATACACGTCCTTCTTCTTCGTTAAGGTCAAGGATCTTCACTTCAACTTCTTCACCAACAGTTACAACTGATTTTGGTGAAACGTTACGTTCGTGTGACAATTCAGTCAAGTGAACCAATCCATCAACACCACCAAGGTCGATAAAAGCACCGAAGCTTGTGATACGCGCAACTTTACCAGTTACAACATCACCAGCAGCCAATTTACCGAAAACTTCTGCACGAGCTGCTGCAGTAGCTGCTTCGACAACTTCACGACGTGAAAGGATGAAGCGGTTTTCTTTAGGGTCAACTTCTTTGATTTTAGCTTCAAATTCTTGACCTACAAAACGCTCAGTGTTACGTACGAAACGAGTATCCAACATTGAAGCTGGGATAAATCCACGCAAACCTTCAAATTCTACTGAAAGTCCACCTTTAACAGCGCGAGTTCCTTTAACTGTAACAACTTCTTCTTCGCGTCCTACAAGTTTGTCCCATGCTTTGCGAGCTTCAAGGCGTTTTTTAGATACAAGGTATGTTACTGTATCAGTATCTTTACCAACTACTTGACGAAGTACAAGAACATCAAATACTTCACCTACTTTTACAAAGTCATTGATATCAGCATCGCGATCGTTTGTCAATTCGCGAAGAGTCAAGACACCTTCAACACCAGTTCCAGAGATTGCAACGTTAGCTTGATTAGCATCAACTGTCAATACTTCAGCACTAACAACATCACCAGGTTCAACTTGGCTAACGCTATTTAGCAAATCTTCAAATTCATTCATCTAAAAAATCCTCCAACAATCAAGTCTTTTTAACTTGACATACTTATAATTTTTTTCCTAAGCACCCGCAACGACATGAACATCTCGAACGTCCTTCAATTATAAAAATAAAATACCCTAAGATATTTTTCTTTTTATCTTGAATTTATTACCTAAGAACTGGGGTAGCTGGATTCGAACCAACGCATGAGGGAGTCAAAGTCCCTTGCCTTACCGCTTGGCTATACCCCATTGATGATATGGAGAGAGAGGGATTCGAACCCCCGAACCCGAAGGAGCGGATTTACAGTCCGCCGCGTTTAGCCTCTTCGCTATCTCTCCGACAATCAACGAAAACTATTATATCATGAAAATTTGCAAAAAACAAGCATTATTTTGCTAAATTATAGTTCTCAATCAATATTTCCACAGCTTTTTCAAGATTCTTGTAAAAACTATCGACATTTCCATTCTTTATGATTGCAAATTGGTCATCTAGTTCGGCAATTTCACCGATTAACTTTTTACCAATTGTTAATGTGTAACCAGCGTACTTATCTTTTCCAACTACTACTTTAGCATCTGACAATTGAATCTCAATTTTTTTATCTTTTTTGCTCATACCATACCTCTTTTCACTTTTTCTATTTTACAAGAAATTCCCTAATCTAGCAAGAAAAAACTCTCTATCATGCTTATCTTGACAGAGAGTTTAAGGAATATTTTTTAATTTGAAATTTGAATTATTAGTGAGTCGCCCCTCCGACTAATTTCAAATCTTTATCTTTATGGTCCACGATAGCAGCAATAGCAACTTCGATACCTCGGACAATATCTCTTAAGCACATGGATGCAGTACTAGGCTTATTTACCACTTGTTCTGTCATATAGGGAATATGCATAAATCCTGCTCTCATATCGGGAAATTTCTTATCCGCTAAATAGAGAGCCTGATACATCAGATGGTTACAAACAAAGGTTCCTGCTGTATTGGATACTGCTGCAGGCAGCCCTTCTTCTTTTATGGCTTGTACCATTGCTTTGATAGGGAGTGTGCTAAAGTAGGCAGCTTCTCCATCAAGGCGAATTGGAGTGTCAATCGGTTGATTTCCTTGGTTATCTGGAATTCTAGCATCATCTTGATTGATAGCAACTCTCTCAGGAGTTAAACTCGCTCTTCCTCCTGCTTGTCCAATGCAAAGCACAACATCTGGCTGGTATCGATTTATTTCTGCTTCTAAAACCTCTGCTGATTTATAAAAGACTGTTGGGATTTCTATCCAATGAAGCTCTGCACCATTGATTTCAGACGGTAATGATTTAACTGCTTCTAGAGCTGGATTGACCTTTTCACCACCAAAAGGATCAAATCCTGTAACTAATATTTTCATTTTATTTCCTTTACTAAAATGCCAAAAAGTACATCAGAAATACATGTATGACAATCATGACAATAGCTACTCCTACTTGTGCTTTGATAACGCCATTTGGATCTTTCATATCCAAAAGGGCTACAGGTAGAGTATTGAAATTGGCAGCCATTGGGGTTAATAGAGTCCCACAACAACCTGCTGTCATAGCAAGAGCACCCGCCACGATTGGATCTGCTCCCAAGGAAAATACAAAGGGAACACCAATTCCAGCAGTAATGACAGTAAAGGCCGCAAAGGCATTTCCCATAATCATTGAAAATAGAACCATTCCCAACACATAAGCCACTACACCCATCAACCGACTCCCCGAAGGCACAAAACCACTTATCAGATGTGACATTAAATCTCCAACTCCAGCTACAGTAAAAATAGCCCCCAAAGCTCCTAAAAGTTGGGGAACAATCCCACTAGTTGAGACTTGCTGAACCATGCGATTGTTTTCTGATAATAAGCTTTTAGGAGAACTCTTAGTAATCAATAAAAGAGAAATGGTTGCTAAAAATGCTGCAAGACTGATAGCAATCTTACTAAACTCAGGGATCATTTTCGCTAATACTAAAGCGATTAAAGCCATCAACATGACTGGAATAAAAATTTTATTCTTCAACCGTTTAGCTTCAAAGTTTGCCTTGACTTCATCCAGAGACGGAAAGGTTCCGATACGAACCTGTTTAAAGAGCGTTAGTAGGGCTAAGAGCACTACGATAACTCCAATACAGATAGATGGTAGATAGGAACCTCCAATAAAACTGATTCCTAATAAAGCCCAAAACCCAGCTGTTCCATATCGAACTGGGTTTGTTTTGTCTTTATAGCTACAATAGGCCGTGTGAAGAAATTGACAACCAATCACAATATAGGTTAACTCTAATAACTGTCTTGCTAGATTGGTCATTCTTCTTTTCCTTTACTAAGCTTATTCGCTAGCAATTTTCTATCAAATAAGTAATTGTACAGCCCTACCACAAGCAAGGCAACTCCTGCAACAATAAGAGAAGCCGAAGCGATTCCTGCATAATTACTTTCGTAACCTAATTGGTCCAGAGTGCCCCCCACCAAGAGGACACCACCTGCACCAACGAAAGTGTTCTGAGCAAAGAAATTTGCAAAATTATCATTTGCTGCTGCACGCGCTTTTAGCGCTTCGCTCTCCTGCTCCGTTAATTTTCTACCTAATTGTGACTCTGCCGCTGCTTGTCCCATGGGTTGAACCAGAGGCCTTACAAACTGCGGCTGCCCTCCTAGACGAATGGCAAAGAACCCGTCGAGTTCTCGAAAAAAGAAATAAATTGTATAAAAACTTCCTACGGTCAACCCTTTAATCTTTTGAATCAAGTCAATTGAATGTTGCTTGAGGCCAAAAGTTTCAGATAAACCAACCAAGGGCAAGGTTACCATAAAAATCGTAAGAACTCGTTGATTGCTAAATTCTCTTCCTAAAATTTCCAAGAACTCAACAAGAGAAACTCCAGAAACTAGAGCTGTAACTAAACTAGCTAAGACTACCGTTGCGATGGTATCTAATTTATAGATAAAACCAACCACAATGATAACTATCCCTATTAGTTTAATCCATTCCATATAGGCCCCTTTATTCCAAAAATACTAGTCTGTTTTATTTGACATGACTTTCTAGTTCTTTTTGGTATTTACTGTTTGATTCCAATTTTTCTTTTTGCCATTTTTCAAGAGCTGCTTGATATTCTTTAGCAGATACAATTTCTTTTTGCAATTTCATTCCCTTGAAGATATATGGATCACCCTTAATACCTACTTGTGAGTATGGTTTAGAGAATGGAACGACGTTGCTGACAACTGGTGAACCACCTGATGAAGCTGTTGGCATCAAGAGAGAGCTATCAGTGAGCCATGCTTGCGCTTTGGCATATTTTTCATATCTCTTGTCCAAGTCATTTGTCTCAGAAACTGCATCATCCAAGAGTTTCTTGTATTCATCCAGACCAAGTTGAGCTACTACTTCCTTGTCTTTACCTTTCGTAATACCAAGGTGTTTCATAGCAGAACCAGTTTTAGGATCCATGATATTTAGATAACTTGCTGGGTCTTGATAGCTTGGAGCCCAACCAGTGCTATTCAAGTCATAGTCTTTCTGAGCAGGAACACGTGCTTGAGATGTAATACTTTCCTTCTCATTGTCAGTCATCTGAAGAACATCGATAACGACATTTTCAGAACCAAGAGTTGACTCGATTGATTGTTTAAAGGAATTGCTTTGTTGAACAGCAATTGTATCTGTCTGTTCAACTGGAACATCCAAGTGAATTGGGAAGGTTACACCTTTTGCTTCCAATTCTTTCTTAGCTTTCTCAAACGAAGCTTTGGCTTTATCAGGATTGTAGATGGTATCTTTTCCGTCTACAAGCTCAACGCCTTTCCATTGGTCTCCATAGTTGACCAATTCTTTTTGAGCGATATCACCAAAGTTTTTACCACCAGATTGTACAAAGTTATCTGGAACTAGACTGTTACGAATGATCTTGTCCGCACCATCTTCACCATTGAGTTGTGCAGCATATGAATGACGGTTGAAGGCAAAGTTGATTGCTTGACGGAAGTCCTTGTTCAACATCGCTTCTTTTGTAGAAGTTTTCTGTTCTTCACTTGTTTTCGCAGTCTTATTGTAAGATTGACGGTTTACGTTAAAGGTAAAGTAATAACTAGTTGAATCCTGTGGACTGTATGTGATTTTATCTCCGTATTGTTCCAATGTAGAAGCAAAGTTTGAGCTACTTGGGAAGATACGAGCTGTTGTATAAACACCTGAAGAGAAGCTACGGATTAATGATTCTTGGTCTGAACCATCATAGTAGGTCAATTTTACTTTCTCAATTTTAACCTTCTCTTTATCCCAATAATTTGGGTTCTTTTCGTATTCGATTAAAGATTTTGAAGTCAATGTCTTCAAGATATACGGACCATTATAAAGAATTCCAGATGGACTTACTGCTCCGTAGTTCTTACCTGAAGCTTTGAGGAATTCCTCGTTTACCGGCAACATGGTTGCTGAAGTCACTTTTGAATTCCAGAAACTTTCAGGTGCATTAAGAGTATACTGGACTGTGTAGTCATCCAATGCCTTAACCCCAACTGTAGAGAAGTCATTAGTCTCACCAGTCATATATTCATTCAAGCCCTTAATGGAGTTTTGAATAAGAGTGACACCGTCTGATTTACCATCTGCTACGTGTTTTAGTCCTGTAACAAAGTCATGCGCTGTTACTTCAGCATATTCTTCACCCTCTGAGGTATACCATTTAACTCCTTTACGAAGTTTATAAGTATAAGTCAAACCGTCTTGTGAGACACTCCAGTCTTCTGCTAGTGAAGGAACCAAATTTCCATATTCATCGTTTTCCAACAAACCATCAACAACGTTACCAATAATATCCGTTGTTGAAGTACGAGTTGCAATACTGTAGTCCAGAGATGATGGGTCTACTCCATAGACATAAGAGAAGGTTGTAGGTGCATCTGCTTCTTTATCAACTTTACCACAAGCCACAAGAAAAACTGCTGTACTCAGGACCACTCCTGCTGTTAACATCCACTTTTTCGTTTTCATAAAGATCTCCTTTAATAATATTTAATCTACTTTTACAATCCAGCCTTCTGGTGCTTCAATGTCCCCAAATTGGATACCTGTCAATTCATCGTATAGTTTACGAGTCACTGGACCAACCTCTGTTTCACTGTAGAAAACATGGAAATCATCACCGTGTTGGATTCCCCCAATAGGTGAGATTACTGCTGCTGTTCCACAGGCACCTGCTTCTACAAATCGATCCAAGTTATCAATTGGTACATCTCCCTCGACAGGCTTCAAGCCTAAACGATGCTCTGCCAAGTAAAGCAATGAATACTTGGTAATCGATGGTAAGATTGATGGACTCAGTGGCGTTACAAACTCATTGTCAGCAGTAATACCAAAGAAGTTTGCTGAACCGACTTCTTCAATCTTGGTGTGGGTTGATGGGTCGAGATAAATAACGTCTGAGAAATGACGTGATTTAGCCACTTTTCCTGGCAAAAGACTAGCTGCATAATTCCCACCGACCTTGGCAGCTCCTGTCCCATTTGGTGCAGCACGGTCATACTCATCTTGAATCAAGAAGTTTGTTGGAACCAATCCACCCTTAAAGTAATTTCCAACTGGCATAGCAAAGATGGTGAAAATATACTCCTCGGCTGGTTTTACCCCGATGATGTCTCCGACACCAATCAAGAGCGGACGAAGATAAAGGGTTCCACCAGTTCCGTAAGGTGGTACGTATTCTTCATTAGCACGAACTACTGACTTACAAGCCTCTACAAACATTTCTGTTGGCACTTGGGGCATCAAGAGACGGTCACAGGTACGTTGGAGTCGTTTAGCATTTTCATCTGGACGGAAGAGTTGAATACTGCCATCTTTTGTACGATAGGCTTTCAATCCTTCAAATGCTTGCTGTCCATAGTGAAGGCTTGGAGATGATTCTGAAATATGCAAGGTTGCATCTTCTGTTAATTCTCCTTGAGTCCATTGTCCATTTTTAAAATAAGCGATATAACGATAAGGTAGTTTCATATAGGAAAAACCGAGATTTTCCCAATCAATCGTAACGGTCATGACAATCTCCTTTATTCTAATCAAGCTTTGTGTTCTATTCTACACTATTCTCCTAAAAATTCAAGTATTATTTGTAATTTTCTGAAAATTTTATTTATAAAAAATCAGTCACTAGGACTGATTTTCTTCTTAATTATCTTTTTCTTCTTTAAAGACTTCTTTGAGATAGGCATCGAAAACTTCCTCGTCTGAAATAGTATCTGAGATAAAGCTTCCATTACTTGTGCGCTCTGATAGATTCAAATCTTGTAGGATTGATTCGTAAATCGTTCCATTATTTGATTGAACAACCAGAGTTTGTTCGCCATCTTCTACTTCTGTACTGAAGAGATCTCCGATAAATCCTTGTTCTGAGACAGAACCGGCCAAGAAGACGCGATGTGGTTTACTCTTCAATTCTCTCAGAACTTGAAGACCACGCTTAGCACGACTGGTTGCTGGAATTTCCTCTGTTGAAACCCGTTTCAAGCTTCCACGTTGCGTTAACAGATAGAAGGATGAAGTATTGCAGATAAAGGCAGCTTGAAGCTCATCATCTGCTTTCAGATTCATAGCTTTAACACCTGCAGCCTTGGCTCCAACAACTGGAACCTCTTCGATATTAAAGCGAAGGGCATATCCATTTTTACTAATCAACAAAACATCATCAAGTTTGATTGGTGCAACAGCTACAATATGGTCACTATCGTCTTTCAACTTAGCATATTTGACAGATTTAGAACGATAGGTTCTCCATGGAGAGAATTCTTTGCGTTCAACACGCTTGATTTGTCCAAGGCGAGTCGCTGCAAAGTAGGTCGTCGCATCATCAAACTGATCCACAACTTCTACGTATAGCACTTCTTCATTGGTTTCAAAGTTTGTAATCGTTTGGCTCAAGTGCTCCCCGATATCCTTCCAACGAATATCTGCTAATTCATGGACAGGACGGTAGATAACATTTCCTAGTGTCGTAAAGATTAAGAGATGTTGAGTTGTCTTAACAGATTGGATAAATAGCAATCGGTCATCATCCCGTTTACCAATTTCCTCTAACGTTGAAGCTGAGAAAGAACGAGGGCTAGTACGCTTGATATAGCCAGCCTTCGTCACGCTGACGTATGTATCTTCTTCAGCGATCAAACTAGCAGTATCAATTTCGATCACTTCTGCTGTATCTTCTAAAGAACTCAAACGAGGTGTCGCAAACTGTCTCTTGACCTCACGAAGTTCTTTTTTCATGAGATTGTACATAGTCCGTTCGTCACCAATGATAGCCGCCAGCATAGCAATTTTTTCTCGAAGTTCTGCTTCTTCTTCCTGCAAGACAACTACGTCTGTATTGGTCAAACGGTATAGTTGCAATGTAACAATAGCTTCAGCCTGCTCTTCAGTAAAATCATAACTGACCTTGAGGTTCTCTTTGGCATCAGCCTTGTTCTCAGAAGCACGGATAAGAGCAATGACTTCATCTAAAATAGAGATGACACGAATCAAACCTTCCACGATATGGAGACGTTTTTCAGCCTTTTCCTTGTCAAAGCGAGAACGTGCCAAGATGACCTCACGACGGTGGGCAATATAGCTAGATAAGATAGGCACAATTCCAACCTGACGAGGGGTGAAATTGTCAATCGCAACCATGTTGAAGTTGTAGTTGATTTGCAAGTCAGTATACTTGAAAAGATAGTTGAGAACAAGCTCTGTGTTCGCATCTTTCTTGAGTTCGATAGCAATGCGAAGACCGTCACGGTCAGACTCATCTCGAACCTCAGCAATTCCTGCTACCTTGTTATTGACACGAACTTCATCAATTTTCTTGACTAAGTTAGCCTTATTAATCTCATAGGGAATCTCAGTGATAACGATTTGTTCCTTACCACCTTTTAACTTCTCAATTTCAGTCTTGGAACGAACGACCACGCGACCCTTACCAGTTTCATAGGCCTTTTTGATCTCGTCACGACCTTGGATGATCGCTCCTGTAGGAAAGTCTGGCCCAGGCAAGAATTCCATGAGCTTTTCAACCTTAGCAGTTGGGTGATCAATCATATAGACTGTCGCATCGATAACCTCTGCCAAATTATGTGGTGGAATATCTGTGGCATAACCAGCTGAAATACCAGTTGACCCATTGACCAAAAGGTTTGGAAAAGCCGCTGGCAAGACTGTTGGCTCTTTCTCGGTATCGTCAAAGTTCCAAGCAAAGGGAACTGTCTTTTTCTCGATATCCTGAAGAAGATAACCAGCAATCTCTGATAAACGAGCTTCCGTATAACGCATTGCTGCAGGTGGATCTCCGTCCATGGAACCGTTGTTTCCGTGCATTTCAACTAGAATCTCACGGTTCTTCCAGTCCTGAGACATACGAACCATGGCGTCATAGATAGAAAAATCTCCGTGTGGGTGGAAATTCCCCATAATGTTCCCGACAGACTTGGCTGACTTACGGTAGCTCTTGTCAAAAGTATTGCCATCCTTATTCATAGAATAAAGAATACGGCGTTGAACCGGCTTCAATCCATCCCGAATGTCTGGCAAAGCCCGGTCTTGAATGATATATTTGGAGTAGCGACCAAAGCGCTCTCCCATGATGTCCTCCAAGGACATATTTTGGATATTACTCATATAAGATACAAAGGGGCGATTCGGCGTGCCGAAAATTTCTGTAGAAAAATAGGAAATCGATGCAGGGTTCGATGAACCCTAGACGATTTATCTTTTTTCATAAGAAATTAGTCCCGTGTTCAGTTACCTCTAGTAACCAAACTATCCTTTCTGTAGTTTAAAATACGTTTTAAAAGATGCGTCAGGAGTTTCCACCCAGTATTTAGGGCGTGTTCAACTCCTTTCAAAGAATGTAGAGTAGGTTTTACAGAGTAAAGGAAATTAGTTACCCTCAGTAACCAAACGTCCCTTTCCGTAGTTTAATCTTTTAAGTTTCGTTCTTTATTTTTTTAATGATTTAGAAGGTTTTCCTCAGCATATCTCATCATCTTCTCAGCCACTTCTTTTTCATACTTAAAGTCCATCTTTTGAGCAAGGCTTTGAGCTTCCTGATGGAAAAGTTGCATGGTAGCAAATAAAGACTGAGTGATTTTGTCTAAACTCGAGAAATCAAGCAGATTTGAGAATTCCTTCTCCTTCTCAGCAGTCAAGTAGTTAAAGAGATACTTGTAGTTTTTACCGATGTCGACTGCTTCTCTATCACTTGCCACCTGCCAAGCTAAGATTTTCAAGAGTTCTTGCTGGCAAATACCGTAGAGATGGTCAGTCGCATAGATGAGCTGATTACGACAAATTCCTTTGACCACGTAAGTTGACACCCACCAAAATTCATTGCAAGATTTGTCAAAGTCAGTCGCACTGGCTGGTGCCGTCCAATAGCGCTGAGGACTTGGAGAATAAGTCTCAAAAATCCCCTTCTTATCTTCTAAAACTGTGAAGCCCGCCTCACTATCCACCCACTCGTTGATGTAATCTTTAGGACAGAGGGTTAAATCAATCCGATTGCCATCTTCAAATAGCATGAGATAGAGACGACGGTTGCCTAAGATATTATGTTGCTCGATGATACGTTTGCCGAACTGGTCCAGCCAAGAAAGGTCACTCGTTAGATTGTCTATGTCATCTACTACATAGACAAGATCATAGTCTTGAAATTCATCTGTTTGAACCTTTGGGTTTGTACGTGAACCAGATAGTGCCACAGCATCAACCTGTAATTTTTTAGCTATTTGTAAAATCAGTCCAAGTATTTCCTGGTCAGTTCTCATGTGGTTCTTCCTCAGTGGTCTCTATGTTCTGAATATCAGCATCTTCTTTTCTTTGTTTAAGAAGCTTCTGAATTCTTTTTCTCTCTAACTCTCCGACTATAAATTGGATAATTGAACTGATTCCAAAAAGTGGTAGCAACAACATAATTCCCATTTCTTCAGTCAGCATTAAAAAGAGGAAGTTAATAACTGAAAATATTGCTAAAAACCAAGCATTTAGCCTTAGAAATTTTGAGTAACTACTAGGATAATGTTTGAGATGTTTATTGCTCTTATAAATAGCTGTGAATCCAAAAGCAAGGCTCACTGGTGTGAAAATATAAAAGTCAAAAACATAGAAGAGCAAACCTGCATAAGGATTAGACCTTAAAGGATTATCAAATAAAAAGACACCTGTGGTTACTATAGTTAATAGTAAAAATTCAAGAGAGCGAATTTTTTCAGGTTTTCCTGGTTTAGCAATCATATACGTAACTGCGCCTAGTACCAGGACAATCACAAGAAAAGGAGTATCGGACAATAAACTAATCATGATGTACACCTCTTTTAAAGAGCTAAGATTTTGAAGGAGGAAGATTTACTTAAAACACAGTCGCTTCTTCCAATGTAAACTTGACATTATCTTCAATCCACTTACGACGTGGTTCGACCTTGTCGCCCATGAGAACATTGACACGGCGTTCGGCGCGTGCTAAGTCTTCAATCGTAACACGGATGAGGGTACGAGTTTCTGGATTCATGGTTGTTTCCCAGAGTTGGTCCGCATTCATCTCACCAAGCCCCTTG
Organism: Streptococcus wuxiensis; assembly: GCF_040888245.1. Taxonomy (NCBI): domain Bacteria; kingdom Bacillati; phylum Bacillota; class Bacilli; order Lactobacillales; family Streptococcaceae; genus Streptococcus; species Streptococcus wuxiensis. The sequence goes on along the minus strand of NZ_JBFNFE010000001.1, from coordinate 171,247 downwards.
TAGCGCTGTAGGGTAGCGCCTTTGCCGAATTGTTTACGGAGTTCTTCTAGCTCGCCATCCGTCCAAGCGTAGGCTACTTCTTCTTTCTTGCCTTTGCCTTTGGACATCTTGTAAAGAGGCGGAAGGGCGATATAGACATGTCCTGCCTCGACTAGTGGACGCATGTAGCGATAAAAGAAGGTTAAGAGAAGGGTTTGAATGTGGGCACCATCGGTGTCCGCATCGGTCATGATAATGATTTTGTCATAGTTAGCATCTTCAAGAGAGAAATCTGCCCCAACACCAGCACCGATGGTATAAATCATGGTATTGATTTCTTCATTTTTGAGGATATCTGCCATCTTGGCCTTGGCTGTATTGATCACCTTACCACGAAGAGGCAAAATAGCCTGAAACTTACGATCACGTCCTTGTTTGGCAGATCCACCGGCAGAATCACCCTCGACTAGGTAGAGTTCATTCTTAGCTGGATTTTTAGACTGGGCTGGCGTTAATTTACCAGAAAGTAAGCCCTTATCTTTTTTGTTTTTCTTGCCATTTCGGCTCTCATCACGCGCTTTTCGTGCTGCTTCACGGGCATCACGCGCCTTGATGGCTTTACGAATCAGATTTGAAGCTAATTCCCCATTTTCCATAAGGAAGAAGGTCAGTTTTTCAGCAACAATACTGTCAACGATTGGACGAGCTAGTGGACTTCCTAGTTTGTCCTTAGTCTGTCCTTCAAACTGAAGATGTTCTTCAGGAACCAAGATAGAAAGAACGGCCGCCAATCCTTCACGGTAATCTGAACCTTCAAGATTTTTATCTTTTTCCTTGAGAAGCCCCGTCTTGCGTGCATAGTCATTCATAACCTTGGTGATGGCTGACTTAAGTCCTGTCTCATGCGTTCCACCGTCTTTGGTACGGACGTTATTGACAAAGGACAAGATGTTATCTGAAAAGCCATCATTATACTGGAGGGCTACTTCTACTTGGAAACCATTGTCTTCCCCTTCAAAGTATAGAACTGGCGTCAAGGTTTCCTTGTCTTCATTGAGGTAAGAAACAAAGTCCTGTACCCCATTCTCATAATGGAACTCGATTGCTTCATCTATTCGCTTGTCTGTTAATGACAAGGTTACATTCTTCAAGAGAAAAGCTGACTCATTGAGACGCTCTGAAATAGTATTGTACTTAAAGTCTGTCGTAGAAAAGATACTGGCATCTGGCATGAAGGTCACTTTGGTACCTGTCTTAGACTTAGGTGCCGTTCCAACCTTTTCAAGAGTTGTTACTGGCTTCCCACCATTTTCAAAACGTTGTCTATAAACTGCTCCATCACGAGTAATTTCTACCTCTAACCAACTAGAGAGGGCATTAACGACAGAAGAACCAACCCCGTGGAGACCACCTGATGTCTTATAACCACCCTGACCGAATTTTCCTCCGGCGTGAAGGATGGTAAAGATAACCTCAACCGTAGGAATTCCCATAGCGTGCATTCCAGTCGGCATTCCACGTCCGTGGTCTTGAACTGTCAAACTTCCGTCCTTATTAATGGTCACATCGATCCGGTCACCAAATCCAGATAGGGCTTCATCGACCGCATTATCGACGATTTCCCAGACTAGGTGGTGGAGACCAGCACCGTCAGTCGATCCGATATACATCCCTGGACGTTTACGGACCGCATCCAACCCTTCTAGCACCTGAATGGCGTCATCATTATAATTATTAATATTGATTTCCTTTTTTGACACAAGGAACCTCCTATTTGTTCATCTTTTCTATTTTACAGGTTTTCTAAGGATTTTGCAAAGTTTTTCTAGTTAAAAAGCCTATTCCCAAGTCTTTTTAGCAAAAACATCAACCATCTCTATCAAAAAAAGAAACCAAGATAAAAATCTTAGTTTTCTTTTCCTTTAATTTGATTTGTGGTCACATCTTCACCAAACCATTTTTGGCTTATTTCTTGGAATTTACCTTCTTGATAAAGGTCTACAAAAGCTTGATTTAAATTTGCTAACAAGGTCTTATCAGCTGGTCTCACACCAACTGCAAAAGACTCACTCTCAAAACCAGCAGGAAAAATCTCATACTGGTCTAAAATTCCTTCAGTTTCAAGATAATAATTGGCGTAAACACGGTCAATTAAAAGAGCATCAATCCGATCATTTTGCAAATCAATCAAGGCTTCGTTAAAACTCTGATATTGATTGGCTTTTTGATCTTTTACGATGTTTTTTAAGAGTTCTGGTTGGGCTTCAAAATCTAGATAACCAGAAGATCCTGCCTGGGCACCCAAAACCTTGCCTGTCATATCAGACACTGATTGTATATTCTGAGATTTCTTAGAGACTAGAACCTGCTGATTTTCCATGTAAGGAATGGTAAAAGCAACCTTCTCACGGCGTTCATCAGTCGCTGAATATCCATTCCAGATAGCATCAATGGTGCCGTTTTGAAGTTCGGTTTCCTTCATGTCCCAATCAATGGGTTGAAACTGTACCTTGAAACCAAGTTTCTCAGAAACAGCCTGTGCTAAATCAATGTCAAATCCAGCATATTGCCCATTCTTTTCTTCAAAGCCCATGGGAACAAAGGTATTGTCAAACCCGATGGTAATGGTTCCCTGTTCTTGGTATTTGTCCCAATTATCGACTTTGGGATCACTAGCTTTTTGTGTGCATCCTACCAGGAAAAAAGCCAGAAAGAATACCAAAACAAAGCTGATTTTCTTTCGATTCATAGACACCTCCTACTTAGGCTCTACTTTGAGAATCTGGTCAGCAATATTCTCTGCAAACTGGAGATCGTGAGTCACTACAATCTGAGTCATGCCTAATTCTCGATTTTGTAGAATCAGTTTTTCAACCTCAAGACGCAACTCAGGGTCAAGGGCTGAAGTTGGTTCGTCATAACCAATCACTTCAGGATCTATCATCATAGCGCGTGCTAAGGCAACCCGTTGCTTTTGACCACCAGATAATGAGTATGGATAAGCATCTGCGTGAGCTTCGAGCCCCAGACGAGCGAGTAAGTCGGTTGCCTTCTTCTTGGCATCTGCTTCAGACATCCCCATAGTTTTGATGGGTGACAAAATCAAGTTCTCCATAACGGATAAGTGTGGAAAAAGCTGAAAATCTTGAAAAACAAAACCTAACAAGTGACGCTTTTCAAGTTCATCCAAAGGTAGGGATTCTCCATTATAAAAAATCTCACCTGAATCAATGGTTTCAAGTCCAGCTAACATTCTAAGTAAGGTTGTCTTCCCACCACCAGAAGGTCCAACAATAGCCAAAATCTGCTTTTCAGGAATTTTTAAATTGAAATTGGATAAAATTTCTTTTTTTCCAAATTTTTTGCTGATATTTTTTAACTCTAACATGGATAACCTCCTATCTATAGTAGCTAAACTTTTTCTCAAGTTTCTTAGCTATAATCGTAACAATACCAATCATGAGAAGATAGATGGCTCCTGCTAGAAACATTGGAATCAAGCTCGCATCACGATTGGCTGCAGTACGACTAGCTAGGATTAAATCTGAAATACCGAGTGCATAGACTAAAGAAGTATCTTTAACCAAACTCATAACCTCGTTAAATACACTTGGTAAAACAATCTTAGTGACCTGAGGCAAGATAATATAGCGGACGGTATCGATAGGTTTGAATTTCAAAACCTTAGCTGCTTCATATTGTCCTTGAGGAATCGTTGCAATCCCTCCACGGAATATTTCTGCAAAATAGGCTGCATAATTAAGCGTGAAGGCAATAATCGCTGCTGGTACCCGATCAAGTCGAATCCCGATACTTGGCAAAACATAATAGATAAAGATTAACTGCAAGAGCAAGGGTGTCCCACGCATCACCCAGATATAAACATCAATCATGTAATGGAGGGGTTTCCAATGGACCTGTAAGCAAAAGGCAACCAAAATACCTAAAGGAATTGAAAAGAGTAAGACCAGTGCAAATACTTGTAAAGTCATTGTCGCTCCGCTCAATAAACTAGGTAATATCTCAAATAAGTAAGACATACTCCACCTCCTAAAAATAATTGTTCCTATTATAGCATAAATAAACACAAAATCAAGTTTTTCAGAAATTTTCATGAATTTTTAAAACTTTAGCCTTTATTTTTGAATAAAAATAGTACTCATGATAAACTTATCAACTTTGATAAAGTATCAGATGTCACAGCTAGTAAACAGATTCAGTTTCGTTTCTCTCCTATTTCATGGTATAATAGAAACATGATGACAATAGTATTATTAATTTTAGCTTATTTATTGGGTTCAATTCCTTCAGGCTTGTGGATTGGACAAATATTCTTTAACATCAATCTAAGAGAACATGGATCTGGTAATACTGGAACGACCAATACCTTCCGAATCTTAGGCAAAAAAGCTGGAATGGCAACCTTTGTAATTGATTTCTTTAAAGGTACTTTGGCCACTTTACTTCCACTAATCTTCCATGTGCAGGGTATTTCACCAATCGTCTTTGGACTTTTAGCAGTCATTGGCCACACCTTCCCTATCTTTGCCAAATTTAAGGGTGGTAAGGCTGTTGCAACCAGTGCTGGAGTTATTTTTGGTTTTGCTCCTCTCTTTTGTCTTTACCTTGCAGTTATTTTCTTTGGAATCCTTTATCTGGGAAGTATGATTTCCCTCTCTAGTATTTCAGCTGCTATTGCTGCGATTATTGGAGTCCTTCTGTTTCCTCTCTTTGGATTTATTTTAACTAGTTATGACCTACTTTTCACTTTAATTATTATCAGTCTTGCTAGTCTGGTGATTGTTCGACACAAGGACAATATCAAACGTATCCAAAATAAAACAGAAAATCTCATCCCTTGGGGACTTAACCTAACGCACCAAGAACCAAAAAAATAAAACGTCAGTTGAAACTGACGTTTTTTTTATGTTATTTAGACTTGATATAGTTGATACCATCTGCCTTCGGCGCAACAGCTTTACCAAAGAAGGCTGCTAGGACGACAATGGTCAAGAGATATGGTGCAATTTGCAAGTAAACGGCTGGAACTCCTTGCAAGAAAGGAAGTTGAGAACCGATAACTGCCAAACTTTGTGATAGTCCAAAGAAGAGACTTGAAAGCATAGCACCAACAGGATTCCATTTACCAAAGATCATGGCTGCAAGAGCGATAAATCCAGGTCCTACGATAGTTGTAACTGAAAAGTTGACGGAGATTGACTGAGCGTAAATAGCTCCACCAATTCCTCCAAGGAAGCCTGAAATCACTACTCCAAGATATCTCATCTTGTAGACATTGATACCCAAAGTATCTGCTGCTTGTGGGTGTTCACCAACTGAACGAAGGCGAAGTCCAAAGCGAGTTTTAAAGAGAACAAACCATGCTAGGAATGAGAAAGTAATTGCTAGGTAACCTAGTAGACTAGTTGACTTGAAGAAGATATCGCCGATAACAGGGATATTAGCTAATACCGGGAAGTCAAAACGACCAAAAGTTTGCGTTAAGTTATCCGTTTGTCCCTTATTATAAAGCACCTTCACCAAGAAAACTGCCAAGGCTGGCGCCATCAAGTTAAGTACAGTACCACTGACAACATGGTCTGCACGGAAATGAATTGTAGCTACTGCGTGAATGAGCGAGAAGATAGCTCCGACTAATCCACCAACTAGAAGAGCTAACCAAGGAGTTAATGCTCCCAAATCTTGAGCAAATTCAAGGTTAAAAACAACTCCAGAAAAGGCACCCATGACCATGATTCCTTCAAGACCAACGTTAACAACTCCACCACGTTCAGAGAAAACTCCTCCGATACTTGTGAAAATAAGTGGTGCTGCATAAATCAACATCGAAGAAACCATAAGGGTTAACATTGTTGTAATCGACATCCTTATTTACCTCCTTTAAGTTGCTTTCTTGGTTTGACAAAGCGTTCGATGATGTAGTGAACGCTGACAAAGAAGATAATTGAGGCTGTAACGATACTTACAAGCTCAGATGGTACTTGTGCAGCATTCATACCAGGGGCTCCAACTTGAAGAACACTGAAAAGGAAGGCTGCAAATAGAATTCCAACTGGTGAGTTTGAAGCAAGTAGGCTTACTGCCATACCGTTAAATCCGATTGCCAATGATGAACCTTGAACATAAACGTTTTGGAAAGTACCAAGTCCTTCTACTGCGCCACCAAGTCCTGCAAGGGCACCAGAAATAATCATTGATAGAATAATGGTGCGTTTCGCTGAAATACCTGCGTATTCAGAAGCATTTGGATTGAGACCAACTGCACGGATTTCAAAACCAAGAGTTGTTTTCTTGAGCAAGAACCAGATAACTGCTACTGCTATGATAGCAAAGAAAATTCCAATGTTCATACGAGAGTTTCCAGTCAACTCAGCAAGCCATGGTGTCTGATAGGTTGCATTTGCACTAACACGAATGGATGAGTCAGTACTTTGCATGATATCTTTTGGGAAAGAGTGGATAAAGGCGTTACTTGTATAGAGAACAATGTAGTTCATCATGATGGTTACAATAACTTCAGATGTCCCAAGGTAGGCTCTTAAAATACCAGGAATAGCACCAACGATCCCTCCCGCAACTAAAGCAATTACAATCGTCGCAAGAATCATCAATGGTCGTGGCAAATCTGGGAAAGAGAGGGCGAACCAGCCACTCATAACCCAACCTGCGAGAGCTTGTCCTGGAAGACCAACGTTAAAGAAACCAGCACGACTTGCAACTGCAAATCCAAGGGCAATCAGAATTAAAGGTCCCATAGCACGGAAGATTTCACCGATTCCACGAACACTACCAAAGGCTGTGTAGAATAATTCTTCATAACCCCAGATAGCATCGTAACCGAAAATCCACATGACGATGGCTCCGAGTAGAATTCCTAAAATAACAGAAATCAAAGGAACCGAAATTTGTTGTAATTTTTTAGACATCACTCTTCTCCTTTTCCAATTCACCACCAGCCATCAAGACACCAAGCTCTTGCTTGTTGGTTGTTTCTGGCGTTACAATCCCTTGAATCTTACCATCATGGATAACAGCAATTCTATCAGAGACATTTAGAATCTCATCTAGTTCAAAGCTGACTACAAGGACAGCTTTCCCATTATCACGTTCTTGAATCAAGCGTTTGTGAATGTACTCAATAGCACCGACGTCCAAACCACGAGTAGGTTGACTGACGATAAGGAGATCAGGATTTCGATCGACTTCTCGAGCGATGATAGCTTTTTGTTGATTTCCTCCAGAAAGAGCTGATGCTGGAACAATCTCACTAGCAGCACGCACATCGAATTCCTGCATTAACTGTTTAGCGTACCCGATGATATTGGTGTAGTTTAAGATTCCCTTCTTGCTAAGAGGTTCCTTATAGTAGGTTTGAAGAGCGATATTTTCAGAAATCATCATTTCTAAAACTAAACCATCACGGTGGCGATCTTCCGGAACGTGGCCTACACTCATTTCTGTAATTTGACGAGGGTGTAAGCCTACGATAGACTGGCCTTTCAACTCCACGCTACCAGACTCAATCTTACGAAGACCAGTGATAGCTTGGATTAATTCAGATTGACCATTTCCATCAATCCCGGCAATTCCGACAATTTCACCAGCTCGAACATCGAGTGATAGATTTTTAACCGCTGGAACGCCACGGTTTTCGTTAACAACCAAGTCTTTAATCGATAGAACCACTTCTTTTGGTTGAGCTGCCTGTTTCTCAGTTTTGAAGGAAACTGAACGTCCCACCATCATTTCAGCCAAGTCAGCATTGGTTGCACCAGCAATTTCAACTGTTTCGATAGATTTACCACGACGGATAACAGTGACGCGGTCAGATACAGCACGAATTTCATCCAATTTGTGGGTAATCAAGATAATGGATTTACCTTCTTTGACCAGGTTCTTCATGATAGCCATCAACTCATCGATTTCTGATGGTGTTAAGACGGCAGTTGGTTCGTCAAAGATAAGAATATCTGCGCCACGATAAAGTGTCTTCAAGATTTCAACACGTTGTTGAGCCCCAACAGAGATGTCTGCAACTTTGGCAGAAGGATTCACAGCAAGGCCATAACGTTCAGACAACTCATTGATTTCTCGAGTTGCACGAGCAATATCTAGCACACCATTTTTGGTCAATTCACTCCCCAAAATGATATTTTCAGCAACAGTGAAAGCTTCTACCAACATAAAGTGTTGGTGGACCATCCCAATTCCTAAGCTAGCCGCTTTTGATGGCGAATCTAGCTTTACAACTTGACCGTTTACCACAATTTCACCACTAGTTGGTTCTAGAAGCCCCGCTAGCATGTTCATAAGAGTGGACTTACCAGCTCCATTTTCTCCTAAAAGTGCATGAATTTCACCTTTACGAAGTTCAAGGTTAATCTTGTCGTTAGCGACAAATTCACCAAAAACTTTGGTAATTTCACGCATTTCAATGACATTTTCGTGTGCCATGTGCTCTTCCTTTCAGAGTTTTATTTTGTTTCAATAAAACCTACTAAAGAAACTTAGCAAGCTCTATTGAGACAAAACCATTTGTCTCAATTCTTAAAGAAGCGGCCACTGGCCGCTTCCTAAGAAATGACTTCCTTCAATTATTTTTCAGGAACTTTGATGCTACCATCAAGGATTTTAGCTTTTGCATCTTCAACAGCTTTTTTACCTTCTTCAGAAAGGTTTGTCACTGCCAAGTCAACACCTTTATCCTTCAATGAGTAAACGATAACTTGACCGCCAGGGAATTCACCTTTTTCAGTCTTGTTTGAGATATCTTGAACTGTTGTTCCAACTTGTTTCAATGTAGAAGCAAGCACGAAGTTAGCTTCTTTACCGTCTTTAGAAGTGTATTTACCTTCATCAACTTGGTCACGGTCTACACCGATAACCCAAACTTTTTCGTCTTCATTTTTACTTTCGTTCAATGATTTAGCTTCAGAGAAGACACCTGCTCCAGTACCACCAGCTGCTTGGTAAATAACGTCTGCACCTGCAGCGTATTGAGCTGCAGCGATTGTTTTACCTTTAGCCGCATCACCAAATGATCCAGCATAGTCTACTTGAACCTTGATAGATGGGTCAACTGACTCAACACCAGCTTTAAAACCAGCTGCGAAACGAGAAATAACTTCAGATTCCATACCACCTACAAAACCAACTTGTTTAGTTTTTGTAGTTTTAGCAGCTGCAACACCTGCAAGGTAAGCTGCTTCGTTGTCTGCGAAAGTAACGCTAGCAACGTTCTTTTGATCTTTAATCACATCGTCAATCAAAACATAGTTTTTATCTGAATGTTCTTTTGCTGCTTCTTCAACAGCGTTGTGAAGGGCAAAACCAACACCAAAGATCAAGTTGTAGCTTCCAGCTGCTTGGTTCAAGTTGTTAGCGTAGTCAGCTTCACTTGTTGATTGGAAATAAGTGTAACCATTGTCTTTTGAAAGGTTGTGTTCTTTACCCCAAGCTTGAAGACCTTCCCAAGCTGATTGGTTAAATGATTTATCATCAACACCACCAGTATCTGTAACGATAGCTGCTTTAGTCTTCACATCAGAAGAAGATGAAGCTGCGTTACGAGAAGAGCGATTACCACATGCAGCAAGTCCAAATGCTGCTACTGCAACTAGACCAAGGCCTAGCCATTGTTTCTTGTTCATTACTGAACCTCCTAAATAAGATGCGCAACTAAGTTGCAAGTATGGATTGATTGGTCACAAGGACCCTTGCCACTCAGAGAGTGACACAGACTATTGCAAGTCTGTAAAAGAATATGGAAGTAATTCCCCGACCGTCATCTCGACCGTCGTTTTATCTTTGGCAACTAGAGTCACCTTTAGATCTGGTTTAAAAAATTCGACCATAACTTGGCGACAAGCACCGCAAGGCGAAATTGGTTTTTCAGTTTGACCATAGACAATCAATTCTGAAAAGTCTCGTTGTCCTTCAGAGACCGCCTTAAAGATTGCAGTTCTTTCGCCACAGTTGGTCAAGGGGTAGCTAGCATTTTCAATGTTAACCCCTGTATAGATACTTCCGTCCTCGGCTACCAAAACAGCGCCAATCGGAAAATGTGAGTAGGGAACGTAAGCTTTTTTACTAGTTTCAATCGCTAATTCAATCAACTCAGTAGTCGCCATCAGCTAATTCTCCTTTTAAGATTGCAACACCAGAAGATGTTCCAATTCGAGTAGCTCCTGCTTCAACAAAGGCAACTGCATCTGCATAAGAACGAGCTCCACCAGCTGCTTTGACCCCCATATCAGGACCAACTGTCTGACGCATTAATTGAACATCTGGTAGGGTCGCACCACCTGTCGAGAATCCTGTAGAAGTCTTGACAAAGTCTGCACCAGCTTTTTGAGCAAGTTGGCAAGCCAGAACTTTTTCTTCATCCGTTAACAAACAAGCTTCAATAATAACCTTAACCAATTTATCTCCACTTACTTCAACAACAGCTTTAATGTCTGTCTCAACTAATGCAATATTTCCTGATTTTAGTGCACCAACGTTGATAACCATATCAATTTCGTCAGCACCATTTTGGATAGCTTCTTTGGTTTCATAGGCTTTGACAGCTGAAGTTGTAGCTCCAAGAGGAAAACCTACAACTGTACAAACCTTGACATCAGTATCTGTTAGACCAGCTTTTGCATGCGAAACCCAGCAAGGATTCACACAAACACTGGCAAAATCGTACTCTCTTGCTTCAGATAGCAAACAATCGATTTGTTGTTCGGTCGCATCTTGCTTTAAAAGCGTATGATCAATGTATTTATTTAATTTCATTTCGGATTTTCCTTAAATTAGGAGATAATTTCGATGATTTCACGCATTTTTAGCGTTTCATCACTCATTTTAATTTTAACATATTTTTGGAAATCTGTAACTAGTTCCGGAGAAATTTTGCCATTTGCATATACTTTTGCGACAATTTCACCTTTTTTGACTGATTCTCCAACTTTCTTCTCAAAAACAATTCCTGTCTCATAATCAAGAGCATCTGTTTTGACTGCACGACCAGCACCTAATCTCATAGCGAAAAGACCGAACTCCATGGCTGGCAGTGCCTCAATAACACCATCTTCCTGAGCAGGAATTTCTACCACATGATCAACTGTTACAGGTCGATAAAGATCTTCTAAATCTCCACCTTGAGCGAGGATCATCGCTTCGAATTTCTTGAGTGCCTGACCATTTTCAAGATGCTGCCTTACTTCCTCGACTGTTTTTTCAACATTTGCCAGAGAAAGCATAATCTGGGCTAACTCACAGATAAAGTGACTAATATCCTCGCGTCCTTTACCCTGAAGAATTTCTAGTGCTTCTAGAATTTCCAAGCGATTCCCAATGGCACGTCCCAAAGGTTGACTCATATCCGTAATGACTGCTACTGTCTTGCGACCAACAGCTTTCCCGAGATTCACCATGGTTTGAGCCAGTTCACGCGCCTCGTCGACTGTTTTCATAAAGGCACCTTCACCGACAGTAACATCAAGCAAAATAGCATCCGCTCCAGCTGCAATCTTTTTACTCATGACAGAACTAGCAATCAGTGGAATAGTATCAACTGTTGCTGTCACATCACGTAGTGCATAGAGCAGCTTATCCGCTTTGACTAGTTGGTCAGATTGACCAATAACTGAAACCCCGATATCCTGAACCTGTTTGATAAAGTCATTTTGACTGCGTTCGACTTGAAAACCTTTGATAGATTCTAATTTATCGATTGTTCCACCAGTATGACCTAGACCTCTACCACTCATCTTGGCAACTGGTACATCAAAACTAGCGACTAATGGAGCTAAAATCAAGGTAACCTTATCTCCTACTCCCCCAGTGGAGTGTTTATCGACCTTGATACCTTCAATAGCAGATAAATCAAATTCCTGACCTGTCTTGACCATGTTCATAGTCAAATCGGAAATCTCTCTAGTGGTCATGCCTTTAAAATAAACAGCCATAGCAAAGGCTGACATCTGGTAATCAGGAACAGTTCCTGCAACATAGCCTTCAACCAACCATTGGATTTCATTGGAACTGAGTTCTTGTCCGTCTCTTTTTTTCTGGATTAGATCTACTGCTCTCATTCTTTCACACTTCTAAGGATATAATATCCCTTGTCTTTCTTCACGACCTCACAATTACCAAAGACTTCTTCCATCTTGTTTTTGGCACTAGGAGCTCCTTGTTTTTTCTGGATGACAATGGTCAAATCTCCACCGTCAACAAGATAATCAATACTTTTCTCGATGATTTCATGAACGACCTGCTTGCCTGCACGAATGGGCGGATTCGAAATGACATGATCGAATTGACCTTCTACCTGCTCATAAATATTGGACTGGAAGATAGTCGCTTGAACATTGTTTTTTACCGCATTTTGCTGGGCTAAATCCAGGGCACGATTATTGATATCCACCATGGTCGCTTGGGCACCATAAGCTTTAACCAAAGACAAGCCTATTGGACCGTAGCCACAACCAACATCAAGGATTTTTTCATCTTTTTCGACATCCAGACATCTTAACAACAGCTGACTTCCGAAATCAATCATTTTTTTGCTAAAGACACCAGCATCTGTCAAAAAGGTCATCTTTTGCCCAAGTAGCTCAACTCTAAGCTCATGAACATCATGGGCTGCATCTGGATTTTCTGCATAATACATTTTACTCATAGTTTCATTTTACCATAAAATTTAGATATTTTAAATCGTTTACACGGTCTATACCATCTAAGGCCCTAAGAAGAAATAACCTAGGAACATACTAATAAAAAATGAAAATAGACAAGCTAGACCAATCAATATCAGCCACCATTTTCTTGTTAAAATGGCGAGAATCAAATAAATAAAACCAATAATTGGTAGCAAGAATAACAAGACAAAGGCAGACCAACTATAGGTTTGACTTCCTAAACTCACAGTAAACTCAATCAATGTTGGAGACAACCACAAAATAGCAACAAGTAAACAACTTAGTTTTAGTATTTTATCACTTATTTCTAGTCTCATAACACCACCTCTTTTGATGTTTATTCTACCTCTATTCTAACAAAGAAAGCGCTTTTTCTCAAATGATTCAGATGTCTTTCTTTGTAAATTATGGTATACTGAGGTATCAAACGAGGAAATTTTATGACCAACGAATTTATACATTATGAAAAAATCAGTCGCGGAACTTGGCAATCTTTACATCGTAAAACTACACCTCCTTTAACCGAGGAGGAATTGGATTCGATTAAGAGTTTTAATGACCAGATTAGTCTCCAAGATGTAACAGATATTTACCTGCCGCTAGCTCATCTGATTCAAATCTACAAACGCTCCAAAGAAGACCTAGCCTTTTCAAAAGGGATTTTCCTCCAAAGGGAGAGTAAAAATCAGCCATTTATTATCGGAATTTCAGGTAGTGTCGCTGTTGGCAAATCAACTACTAGCCGACTCTTACAAATTTTGCTTTCCCGTATTTTTCCAGAAGCAAGTGTTGAATTAGTGACAACTGATGGCTTTCTGTATCCTAACAGTATCTTAAATGAGCGAAATATCCTAAACCGAAAAGGTTTCCCTGAGAGTTATGATATGGAAAGCTTGCTCGATTTCCTTGATCAACTTAAAAACGGTCAGGATGTAGATATCCCCGTTTATTCTCACGAAATCTACGATATCGTACCTGATAAAACACAAAGAGTTCAAGCAGCGGATTTTGTCATTGTAGAAGGTATCAACGTCTTTCAAACACCACATAACAGCCGTCTTTATATTACAGACTTCTTCGATTTTTCAATCTATGTAGATGCTGCAGTCGAGGATATCGAGAGCTGGTATTTGGACCGTTTCTTGAAACTCCTTAGCTTTGCACAAGATGATCCAAACAACTATTACTATCGTTTCACCCAGCAACCAATTAGTGAAGTCAAAGATTTTGCCCATCAGGTTTGGACAAGTATTAATTTGACCAATCTACAAAACTACATCGAACCAACCAGAAATCGGGCAGAAGTCATTCTTCATAAATCTAAAAATCATGAAATTGATGAAATTTATTTAAAAAAGTGATTTCCCCTTGTCAAAATAATAGTTTTCAGATATAATGGTATAGTTAGTAAATATGGAGGTAAGAACATTGGCAAACATTAAATCAGCTATCAAACGCGCTGAATTGAACGTTAAACAAAACGAAAAGAACTCAGCTCAAAAATCAGCTATGCGTACTGCTATCAAAGCTTTTGAAGCAAACCCATCTGAAGAACTTTACCGTGCTGCTAGCTCAGCCATCGATAAAGCAGAAACTAAAGGTTTGATCCACAAGAATAAAGCTAACCGTGATAAAGCACGTCTTGCAGCTAAACTCGGTTAATCTTTAACTGGATACAAAATGAGCTCTTCGGAGCTTTTTTTGTACACATTTTTCTGGAGGTTATCATGAAAATTGCTATTATAGGATATTCAGGCTCAGGTAAATCTACTCTGGCAGATAAACTTTCCAGCTACTACTCCATTCCTAAACTCCATATAGACCGATTGCAATTTCAGCCTGGGTGGCAAGATAGCGATCGCGATTGGATGTTAAAGGAGATGAAGACTTTCCTTTCTAAATATGAGGATTGGGTTATCGACGGCAACTATACATGGTGTAGCTACAAGGAAAGAATGGAGCAAGCCGATCAGATTATCTTTTTAAACTTCTCAGCATGGAATTGTTTAGCAAGAGCCTTTAAACGCTATCTAAGATACAGAGGAAAAGTTAGAGAAAGTATGGCAGAGGGTTGTCCTGAACGTTTTGACTGGGAGTTTATCCGCTGGATTCTTTGGGATGGTCGTACTTCTTCTCACAAAGACCATTATCAACAGATCTGTTCAGACTATGCTGACAAAGTAACCATAATCACTAATCAAAAAGAACTAGATAGCTTTCTTCATAAAAAAGAGAGAGTGTGACAGAAATCGGTAATTCGTTAGAATTCGATTTCGTCGTCCCACCTCCGCACCGTTGAGTAGGGCTGTAAAAGCTGATGAAATCAGCGTAGGAGAGCCCACTCAACCACTGCGTCTTGCTCGACAATCCAAAGACACTTGAGAGGCTAGGACTTTTGTCCCAGCCTCTTTTCTTATTCTGCAATTAAAGTCTCCAGACCAACCTTCATCATATCAGTGAAGGTATTTTGACGTTCTTCTGCTGTAGTGTCCTCATCTGGATTAACCAAACTGTCTGAAATGGTCATGATAGCAAGGGCATCGACGTGGTGTTGGGCAGCAAGATAGTAAAGAGCTGCTGCTTCCATTTCGACAGCCTTCACACCCCATTTACCAAGCTCGATATTCTTTTCACCATAGTTTGAATAGAAAACGTCTGATGACAAGACATTTCCGACGTGAGTAGTCATACCAAGGTCTTTGGCAATATGGTATGCCTTGTCTAGCAAGTCAAAACTTGCGATTTGTGGGAAATCGTATTGAGGCCAATCGTTGCGGATGATGTTTGAGTTGGTTGCAGCTGCTTGAGCCAAGACTAATTCACGGACGTGAACAGCCTCATTCAAAGATCCAGCCGTTCCCACACGGATCAATTTCTTTACTCCGTAGTCGACAATCAACTCGCGCGCATAAATAGAGATGGATGGCATTCCCATCCCAGTTCCCATAACAGATACACGGTGACCTTTGTAAGTACCTGTGTAACCAAACATGTTACGGACTTCGTTAAAGCAAACAGCATCTTCAAGAAAATTCTCAGCGATAAATTTCGCACGAAGAGGATCCCCAGGAAGGAGAATTTTATCAGCAATTTCACCCTGCTTAGCAGCAATATGGATAGACATAATATAAGATACCAAACCCGTCAAAAAGCGAAGGGAAAATAGGAGTTGGGCGCAGTGAGCGATGCTCGCTAGACCAACTATCTTTTTTCCACTGCTTTTAGGGTGGGTTCAATTCCTTTCTTTTTTTATTTTGATGATTTAGAGGAGAGTAACCCGTATTCAGTTCAACAAATACGGTTAACCCATCCTTTCTTTTTTGTTTAGAAAAGCTTTCCGCTCGTGTTCAAAGTTAGAACACACGCTCTACCTTTCTTTATTAAATGATATTGATTATAAATTTAAAATATATTTTGGATTAGAAAAACTAGAGTATTCTTATTAATTTTCTATTATCCTTGTCTTTGGTCGTAAGTATTTCTCCCAAGGGATTCGGTCCAGCATTTTAGCAAAACCAAATGCCAAGTAAGCAGTCACCAAAAGAAAAGGTATAGCCTCTAATGATTGACCAGTGAAACCCATTACCAATCCAGTTGCAGACAAGGGAGCCTTCAAGGTCACTGCTAAAAAGCAAACCGAACCTAATAGTAAGACTGCTGGCTGGTTGCCACTACCTAAAATCATGGTCAAGAGTGCAGCTCCTGCCATCCCCAAGGCAAAAGATGGGGTCAAGGTCCCACCATAGGCACCTGCCCAAAGGGTAACTAAAACGACCAAGGCTTTCAAGACAAACAAGAGGATTACCATCTTGGCATTACTGCCGTTTAAAATCTCCTGAGCCATCATACGCCCATTACCAAGTAGATGAGGCAAATGGCTAGCCAATCCAACAAGGAAAAGGAATGTTACCGGCAGAGTATAGAGTATCCGCTTGTCCTTTATTCTCTTTGAAGAAACTTGTTTGTTGAAGCGACTAAAAAGCCAAGCAAGTGGAGTCAGGAAAAGAACTAATAAGGGAACAAGCCACACATCACCTAGTGACCAAGTCAGAGCTGGAATCTGGTAGAGAGCATGATCTGAAACAACAAAGCCTGCTATAAAGGCTGATACATATGTGGTCAGACCGACCAAGAAAAAACGTTTTACAGATAAAGCAATTCCCAAGGTTTCAAAAACGAAAAATACACTCGTTAACGGAACCTGATAGACAGCTGCTAAACCCGCACCAGCTCCACAGGCAATGAGAAAGATTTGGTCCTTCACGGAGAGAGAAAAAATATTGGCAATAGGTCTTGCAAATAAAGCTCCAATCTCCCGCGGCGCAGCTTCCTTACCGATAGGCGCTCCTCCTCCAACTGCAACAATCTGCCAAATTGAATGAACTAACTGTTTTAAAAAATGAAGTTTGTATTGTGATGTTTCATCTTTCATCTGCGCTTTGATGGAAAAAATCTTTGCTTTTCTTTGCAAGAAATACCAGATCAAGGCAGAACTGACACCCACGATGATTAAACTGAAGCCTATTCGTGATGAGGCAACCCCATCTGTCAAGAACCCAGTGTTATGTTCTGTCTGACCAAAAGCAATCCCTTCAACCAGCTCTAAAAGATAATGGAGCAAAATTCCGAATATGCCTGAAACTAGTCCTAGCATGATGACCGCTAGAACTAATTTGAGGTTATATGGGATCTTCTGAAGACTCCTCCTCAACTCATGTACCATGATTATAATTCAGCAAGAATCGCTTTCAGCAATCCTTTGAAGTCGCCTTTGACACGCTCGGTCACTTCTACAACTTCTTCGTGGTTAAGTTCTTCTTGGAATCCTGCAGCATGGTTAGTGATACATGAAATACCGAGAACTTTCAAGCCTGAGTGAGCGGCCACAATAACTTCAGGAACAGTGGACATACCGACAGCATCTGCACCAAGAGTCTTATATGCACGGATTTCAGCTGGAGTTTCATAAGTTGGACCTGTCACACCGATATAAACCCCATCATCCAGTTTAATGCCCAATTTGTCTGCTACTTGATGAGCAGTCTCACGGTATTCTGGAGTGTAAGCTTTCGACATATCAGGGAAACGTGGACCAAAGTCATCCAAGTTTTCACCGATCAATGGGTTTTGACCAGTCATGTTGATGTGGTCAGTAATAGCCATCAAGGTACCAGGACCGAAGCCGATACCGCCAGCTGCATTGGTTACAATGACACCTTCGCAGCCCAAGACTTTCATAACACGGACAGGAAAAGTCACAACTTCAAGAGGATTTCCTTCGTAGAAGTGGAAACGACCTTGAAGAGCCAAGACTTTACGTCCAGCAAGATCACCATAAACCAATTTACCAGCATGTCCGACTACTGTGGATTGACCCCAGTTTGGAATGTCAGAGTAGTCTACTACGACTGCATTTTCGATTTCTTCAGCCAATTCTCCAAGACCTGAACCAAGAATCAAGCCGAACTCCGGCGCTTCAACTCCCTTTTCTTTCAAGAAAGCTGCTGTTTCATTGATTTTATTTAATAATGTCATTGTGTGTCTCCTTTATTAGTTTTTTAGCATTTGACCGATTTTGTCAAAAGTTTTAGCATTACGAATGGTGATTTGGCGGTAGAAAGGCATCTTGAGCAAGTACTTGTGATAGGCAGTTGCATAGTAGGATTCCTCAGAAAATTTCCCCCAGAAAATCCCAAGTCTCCCAAAATGAAGCACTTCATCGACCAGTTCCAAACTGTTCACTTTTTCGATGACTTGATCCACATCCAAGCCCTCAGTATAAAAGAGCACATCCATTCGAGCCATCTCATGATTCCACCAATCAGGAAGATTTCTAAGCTCCTTTTCATAGTCTTCAAGACTCAGCAAGGAAAAACTCTGAATAAATGGATAATGGATTTCAAAGAAAGCCTCTAACTTTTCAACCAATTGGGCTTTAGGAGCTATCGAAGTAAAGAAAATGTTGCCACTGTTGATGTAGGTTTCAACCTTTTCTAGTCCCAACTCTGTCAGTTCTTGACGAAGTTGCGCCATGACAACTTTATTTTTCCCACCTACATTAATGCCCCGAACAAGTAAAGCATATCGCGTCATCTTATACCAATTTATTTAAGAAACTTTCACCAATCATGGCAGTTTCAACGTCAAAGTTATCCGCAATTGTTGCTGAGATATCGGCGAAGTGTCCAACTGGAATTAATCCATTGCCTTTAAAGGATGGACTGTATGCCAAAAGTGGAATGTATTCACGCGTATGGTCAGTACCAGCGTAGGTTGGGTCATTTCCGTGGTCAGCAGTAATCAAAAGAAGATCGTCTTCTCTCATGGCTGCCATAATTTCAGGCAAGCGCTCATCAAACTCATGCAAACAATCACGGTAGCCGTGCGCATTGCGACGGTGTCCGTAAAGAGCATCAAAGTCTACCAAATTGGTAAATGAGAAGCCTTCTTGGAACTCAGGAAGTCCCATGGTCTTAATCAAGGTATCTATACCGTGGCTATTTGATTTGTTATGGCCCATATCGTGGTTGATACCAGCACCGTTGAAGATATCGTTAATCTTACCAACCGCATATGTATCGATACCTGCTTCATTCAATTTGTCCAAAACAGTTGGGGCAAATGGAGATACAGCCAAGTCACGACGGTTAGCCGTACGAGTGAAGTTTCCAGGCTCACCAACATAAGGACGAGCAATGATACGTCCTAGAAGAGCTGGACGCTCTAAAGTAATCGAACGAGCGTATTCACAGATGCGGTAGAGTTCATCCAAAGGAATGATGTCTTCGTGAGCTGCGATTTGAAGAACTGGGTCAGCTGATGTATAGATAATCAACTCGCCAGTTTCCATTTGGCGTGGTCCAAAGTCATCGATGACAGCTGTTCCAGAATATGGTTTGTTGGCTTCACGAATAACCTTACGTCCTGAAAATTCTTCGATTTTAGTAAGGATTTCCTCTGGGAATCCATTCCAGAAAGTATCAAACGGTTCAGTGATGTTGAGCCCCATGATTTCCCAGTGACCAGTCATGGTATCTTTCCCTAGAGATACCTCTTCGAGCTTAGTCGCATAACCTGTTGGATTGCTCTCAGCTGGAACTGTCTTCAATGGTGTTTCTCGAGGAATATTCCCAAGACCAAGTTTTGCCATATTTGGGACATTTAGACCTACTGATTTTGAAATGTGTCCAAGAGTGTCTGATGCGCCATCAGGTACCCCAGCATTGACAAAGTTATTAGCATCTGGTGCTGCACCGATTCCTACAGAATCTAGTACCACCAAGTGAATACGATTAAATTTTGGCATAGTATGTCTCCTTATATTTTATTTTTTTGTTGAAGTTAAAATCTGAACGCCCTCTTGTCCAGCAACGATGACCTTATCCACCATTTGGTTAAACAAGCCATGCTCGACAACGCCAACAATGTGGTCTAACTCCTGCCCAAGAGCAATAGGATCCTCGATGAGACCAAGATCAAGGTCAATGATAAAGTTCTGCATGTCTGTCACAAAACGTTGGTCATCCTTTTCGCGGAAGCTCGGTTGATACCCAGCTCGCTCAAATCGACGAAAGACCTGTTCTGCACCATACTGAACGACCTCTACAGGTAATTTAAAGGCACCAAGTTTCTCTACTAGCTTACTTTCATCAACTACCCAGATATATTCTTTAGATGGAGTTGCGACAACTTTCTCCATGAGAAGGGCACCACCACCACCTTTAATGCCATTAAACTGACTATCTACTTCATCAGCACCATCAACGGTTAAGTCTACAAAATCCACTTGATCAATTGACTTAAGAGGAATATTGAGTCCTTCTGCCTGCTTGCTGGTCACACTAGAAGTCGTTACAGCTGTAATCTGTAAGCCCTCTTCCTTGATACGACGACCTATTTCTTCTACGAAATAGTAGGCAGTTGAGCCTGTTCCAAGCCCGACAACCATACCATCTTTGACGAACTCGGCAGCTTTAATCCCTGCCATTTTTTTCAGATTTTCCACTTATACACCTCCAAATAGAGCTACTTCCATTATATCATGAATACGCTTCAAATTCATCCTTGCACTAGAAAAACCCGAACAATTTATGTCGGGTTTTGTGATGTTTACTTAACCATATCAGGGTCATAATCGTAAAAACCAGTATCCAAGAAACGATTTTTAGGATGGAGCTTGCGAACTTCTTCATCAAGCAAGAAGGCCTGGTCATGAGTAAAGTTCCCTTCTTGAATCAAATTGCGCGCTTGGATAAAGAGTTTTGCAATTTCTACAAAGTTTTGGCCTGGAGTGTAGAGACCTTCAAGCTTCCAATGAGTGAAACCATGTTCTACCAACTCAGTCAACTTGGTCATCAAATCAAGGTCATTGTTAGCAAAGATATGAGTTCCATGATTGTCTTCAAAAATAGAGTAATGGCTCTCTGGGTCACTTGGCTCAGCTAAGAACAAATCACGTTGACGAGATTTTTCATCATCAATCTGTGTGAAATTATAGTAGTTTTGCAAGAGTGGACGTTTCGAATGGTGGATGACACTAGCACCGTATACCAAGACCTCAGCAGGAATTTCTAAAATTTCAGGCATCTTGAAGAGTTCTGCAGATGGGATTTCACGCGCCAAAACTGCTTCTGACGCTCCTGCTTTTTGTCCCCAAAAGTTAATCTGACGACTGCTGGTTACCATGGTTGAGGCATCGTAAATCGTTTTGAAAGAATACTTATCACGGTTAACCACATAAAAGACACCTGCGTCCCCAACTGTGATATAGTCCGTTTTGATTTCTTCTAAAAAGTCCAAGAAGGGCTTGATACGGTCCATCATGTCTTGGTGCATAAGAGCATTGACCGCAACGATTAATTCCTTACCGGCATCATGAACAATTTTTGCGATTTCACGCAATTCTTCATGACTAAAGGTAGTTGGCAAACGAAGACCAAAATCTTTCTCACCAACATAAATACGGTCGACACCAGCTTCAAGTAGCTGTTTCACTTGTTCAATACTTTCAGCAGTTGCTGTAATGATAATCTTTTCCATAGACAAAATTATACCATATTTCCAAAAAATCAGCTAGATAGAAAAGTGAGTCTTGTTAGCCCAAATTTTCAAAAAAAGTGAACCGTATCAATAACAGTTCACTTTTTAGATTTATGCTTGTATCTTTTCAACAAGTCGTCCGTCATTCATCACATAAATACGGTCAACCTTATCTAGTAAGCGAGTATCATGCGTAATCATGACAACTCCCCTGCCTTGCTCATGGGCAATTGAAGCCAACATATCCGTCACTTGATAAGCGCGTTGCGTATCCAAGCTAGCTGTCGGCTCATCTGCAAGCACGATACTAGGATTATTATAAAGGGCTCTAGCAATTGCAGCTCGTTGGCGTTCACCACCAGAGAGAGCTTTGGGATAGTGATTTTGAACCTTTTCCAAATCCAACAAACTAAATAACTCTTGTCTATCACTTTTTTCTGATTTCTTTTTATCTAAACGGTCAATTAAATCTAATTGCTCCTTTACTGTTAAAAATGGAATCAAATTTGAAGCCTGGAGGATAAAACCAAATTCTCTGAAGCGCAAATCCGTTTTTTCTTTTTCAGATAAATGCCCAGTCTCTTTTCCCTTTACTAGAATCTTTCCACTTGAAGCTTCTTGAAGTTGGCCTAGAGTCGTTAAAAAGGTTGTTTTCCCTGACCCGGAAGGCCCCACAATCGCTACAAACTCCCCAGCGTTTAGCTGAAAGTTGGTCTCATGGAGAGCTGTAACTTTCATATTGCCTTCGCCATAAGTTTTTGTCACTTGAATCATCTCAATTAATGTCGTCATATCATTCTCCTTATCATTCTGCAATCGCTGTAATTGGATCCACTTTAAGTAAACGCGGAAGCGAAATGACGCCACCTAGTAGTGCCATCAAGCAAATGACCAGGCTTAAGACAAAGTATGCCAACCAATTAGGGTAGAAAAAGAAGGTCGCAGGTAAGACTAAAATGACAGCCCAAATGGCTAACAAAGCCAATCCTATACCCAAACCAGATAAAAGAAAGATTTGACAGAAAAGGGACCATACGATGGATTTTATCTGAATCCCTTGCGCTCGCATAATGCCATAGAGGCCTAATTTTTGAATGGTAATGATGTAGATAAAAATTCCTACAATCAGACCTGTAATGACAATCATAGCTAGAATCATTCCTGAGAATACATTGACCTGAGGGGTATAGCCAGGAATTTTCGAAATCATTTTTTGAATAGAAATCTGCTTCAAACCATCACCAGTCACTTCTACATCATTTTGCAATACCAATGCAGAGATCGAACGATTGCCTTTTGTTATTCCTTGTAAATCCCAATACGTTGTTAAACTTGTAAAGACAACAGGTTCCGTGAAAAATTTATTTTCTCTGGTCAAACCTACAATCTTAAAACTTGTCTCACTTCCGTTGAGTTGAATAGCATCCCCGAGTTTGATGCCGTAATTTTCAAAAGACTGATCCACTACCACTTCTTGGTCGTTTTCTGGGTAACGACCTTCAATCAGGGTTGGCGAAATAAAACTGTCCCACTCTTGACCAAAAATAGAGACATTCATCTTGTCATTACTATTAACAAGGTTTGTCACCGCAAACATGTAGCTTAGGGGAACAGCATCCTTAGACACTTTATCTTTGTAGTCTTTTTCTGGTATAAAGGATGCAGTCAAATTATCATTTGCATAATCGGATAGCACAACTCCTGTTGCTTGCCAATTATCAATAGCAGCCCTGTTATTTCGAACAAGCCCGAGAGCCAAACTGGTCATAAAAAAGACCATAAAAGCAATGAGAAAAATGGTAGTTAGAATTAAACTATAACGCAGTTTATTCTGTAAAATTTCTTTGATAGCAAGATACATGCCAGTCTCCTTTAAGTATTCTGTTGTCGAGGGAACAAATCTCCTCTTTACCATAGCACTAAAGACAGAAAACTATCTCGTCATGAAAAACTAGAATCAATTTAAAAGAATCCTGTCCTTACTTCAAAATTGAATTTATTTGCATCTGTGTATGATTTTTATTCGTTTTAACCATCAAATTTTCCTTGTATATAATATGAGAAAATGATAAAGTTTAAACGGTTTACTCATCCTATCATTTTCCCATCAGCATGTCAAGATTTCCGAAATTGGCCTTGATAACAGATTTTATGCAATTTGTAACAATCCTGTAATAATTCTCTCTTTAAAAAATGATAAAATAGTAATGTACTGTTAAGGAGAGAAATATGCCCGCAAGAAAACTACACCCGTATGAGTTAGAACAAGAAAGTATAAAAGCTGCTCAGTTTCAAGATTATGTCCCAGAAAATACTTCTGTTGCTAGTGTAAAGGAAGTCCTATTTTTTGTAAACATTGCTTGCTTCTGTGTCTTTTTAGCTATCTTTAGTTTTATGTTCTTATCGCTTAAATTGAACACTGTTTTATCATTTGCTTTGGCTATCGGCCTCAGTCTTGTAGCTTTACAATTTCAGCGCACTTTTATCAAGAAAAAATTCAAATAAAAACCTTCGATAAATCGAAGGTTTTTTTTATTTATTCTTTCGTTTTGATGGTGTTGTGATAGCTATCTTGACTTCAAAAATTGTTCCGTTAGGTTTGTTATCTTTCACACTGATAGAGCCTTTTAAGGCATCGACGATCTGCTTAGCTAAAGACAAGCCTAAACCGAAACCACCCTTTTGCCGTGTACGTGCCTTATCAACACGATAAAAACGATCAAAGATTTTCTTTTTATCGGCTACAGAAATACCGATCCCATTATCAGCTACCGTTAAATAGAGGCTTCGTTCTTTCGTTGAAATCTCAAAATATATATCTCCTTCTTCTTCTGTATACTTGACCGCATTGTCAAACAGAATGGTCATCAATTGCTTGAGGAGGAGTTTATCTGTGATAATGGTGCGATGAACACGATTTTGGAAACGAAAAACACGATTATTCTCGGACGCAATCATCTCATAGTTAGTAAAGGTTGTATTAAAGAAGTCTGGCTCTACCTCTCCAAACTCAGGCTTGATTCCATCATCTCTACGTGCCAGATTGAGAAGGTTAGTTGTTAGAAACTTCATATTTCGAACTTCTTCCAAACTAGAAGCGATACTCTCACTTGACTCCATAATAGTCGCCTCTGGTTTTCTAAAAAGAGTTTCCAGACGGTTCTGAAGAACTGCCAACGGAGTCCGTAATTCATGACTGGCATTTTCCACAAAGCTTTTTTGCTTTTGCATACTTTCAAGTAAGGGTTTAACACTGACACGTGCAAGATAAAGACTGGCTAAGATAGATAGAATCCAAAAACTTGCCATTACCACCACGATTAACTGCTCGTGGTTTTGACTAATTTGCTCTAGTTGGCTTGTGTTAATCAGGATAGCAGCATACTTAATATTAGTCGAAACAGAATCAATATTCATTTCCGTTAAGACCACCCGATAAATCTCATCCTGGCCGTAGCTATTCACAACATGAAGTTGTCGGATATGGTTTAAATCCTTTTTATTGAACGTTATTCTGTCTAATCCTAAAAAGCGATTACCAGTCACTAATTGATTCAAATTTGAATCTAGCAAAATCACTTCAGTATTGGAACTCACATTTGGTTTTTTATCAGATGCTGAAGCGACACTGCCACTACCTAAATCCTTAACGTCTTCAGTTGCACGATTGACGGCCAATTGAATGATGTCCTGAGGATTGTTGCTGAGAGATAGCAGTTTCTCATCCACTGATGTGTAGAGACTGGAGTGCATAACCTGCAAGATAATCAAGGTCATGGCAGAGAAAATTAGGGTGAACACACCAAAATTACGAATAAAGTAGCTAAAATCTTCTGCGTACCAATTCTTTTTTAATTTCTTAAACATGTTTTAAAATATACCCAACACTACGCAAAGTTTGGAGATTTTCAGCAAAGGTTGAACCTTTCAATTTCTTACGAACTTTTGATACATAAACTTCTACAACGGAAATGGTTGTGTCACTGTCAAATCCCCATAAACGGTCAAAGATTTGGGTTTTTGGTAAGATGACATTTTGGTTTTGGAGGAAATAGACCAAGAGTTCAAATTCTTTACCAAGCAGCTCAACAGAGGCATCTTGAACCTTAACTTCATTAGTAGATAGATTGACTGTCAAATCACCGTACGTTAAGGTATTTTCGTTAAATTTCCCTGATCGTTTGAGAAGGGCCTGAATACGCATCTTGAGTTCTTCTAGATAAAATGGTTTGGTTAGATAATCATCTGCTCCCAGCTCAAATCCATGTCCTTTGTCATCAAGACTTTCCTTGGCTGTCATGATGAGAACAGGAGTCGAAACACCTTTTTCACGTAGTTCTTTTAAGACTTGGAAACCATTTTTTTCTGGTAACATCAAGTCCAATAGAATCAAGTCATAGACGCCACTTTCAGCCTCGTAGAGACCTTCTTCGCCATCAAATACCTGCATAACATCTGCAAAATCATCCAAAAAATCAAAGACTGAATTTGACAGGCCTAGGTCATCTTCCACTAATAGAATTTTAATCATCAAAAATTCCTCCTTATTATATCCATTATAGCAAAAATATCTTAAAAAAAACTCAACTTTCCTTGTTTTTCTAAGAGAAAGTTGAGTTTTTATATACTATTTAGTCAAGAAGTTTTTAAGCCTTGCCATATTGTGCAACAACTGCTTCAACTGCTGCTTTCTCACGTTTAATCAATTCAACGCGTGCTGCGATATCCTTGATACCCATGCTGATATTACGGCTAAGGGCAAGATCAGAAAGTTGTGGTTCAAAGAAGGCCTTATACTCTGCCAAACGTTGTTCTGTTTTAAAGATATGTGATGGGAAGATGACAAAGCTGTCAAAGCTCATATCTCCACCAAGGGCTGCCTTGATCCAATCCCAGTTTTCACGAGCCCAAACCCAAACAGTTTCTTGGGTAGCTTGGTGTCCAAGGAATTGGAGGTACCATGCTGAAAGGTCTTGTGGTTTCACGACAAATTTGTCCTTCCAAGTTGCAAGAAGAGTTTGGATGTTTTCTGCATCTGTACTGTATGCAAGCGCAGCTGCTAATTGACGTTTGAAAACTGCATCCGTTGCATGAGTGTATAGATCCAGATAAGTCGCCACCAATTCCTTAGTTTCGTGATGTTTGATCTCATTGATAAGAACTTGAGAACGAATGGCTGCCGGAAGACCTGCAAGTTTTTCTTTATGGGCTGCAAAGATTTGACTTGCTGCCTGACTAGCTTCTTCATCATTTGAACGAATCATCATAGAAATGGTCAATTGACGAACCAATTCATCTTCATCAGATTCTCCCTCTTTCGCTTCAAAACCAAGTCTTTCATAGTTGTGACGGGCCAATTTAGCAACCAAAGTGTTAAAGGCTTTCTCAGCTTCTGTTCCTTCATCGATAAAGCGCTCAAGGGCAGAAACAACTTGAGAAACTGCAGCAACAACCAGGTAAGACTCTTCCTTAGCAAGTTTATCAAGCACTGGCAACAAGTCTGCATATGATACATGTCCTGCTTCAGCAAGCAAACGACGTTCTTGGACGATTTGAAGCTTACTTGTGTTATCAAGTTCAACTAATTCTGAAAGGATAGCATCCAGTAATTCACCTTGATAGTCAGTAATGTAGTGGGCAGTATTTTCAGTGTTGAGACGAAGAGCTGTTTTGTTTTCAGCAAGAAGAGCTGCATAACCAGGAATTTCGATGCTTTCAGTTTCGAGTGTATCTGGCAAACCTTTCCAGTTACTGTTAAGGGGTACTACCCAAAGACGATTCTTGTCTTCATGCTCACCGATGAAGAATTGTTTTTGTGAGATCTTCAAAACATCATTTTCAACTGTAGCAGTCAAAACTGGATAACCAGGTTGCTCCAACCAAGAATCCATAAAGGCTGCTACATCACGGCCTGATGCGTGACCAAGGGCATTCCAAAGGTCACGACCAATAGTGTTTCCGTATTGGTGTTTTTCAAAGTAAGCGTGCAAGCCTTTAGCAAAATCAGCATCTCCTAGCCAACGACGAAGCATGTGCATGAGACGGCTTCCTTTAGCATAAACGATAGCAGAGTCAAAGAGTGTATTGATTTCATCTGGGTGTTTGACTTCGACGTGAACAGACTGAACACCATCAGTCGCATCACGTTTAAGAGCGGCTGGCACTCCACTTGTTTGGAAATCTTCAAAGATATTCCAGCTTGGCTCAATCGCATCCACACAGACGTATTCCATCATGTTGGCGAAGCTTTCGTTGAGCCAAAGATCATCCCACCATTTCATAGTTACGAGGTTACCGAACCATTGGTGAGCAAGCTCGTGGGCAATAACGAGGGCTACTTGTTGACGGCTGGCAAAGGTAGAGTTCTCATCTACAACCAAGTAGACTTCACGGTAGGTTACGAGACCCCAGTTTTCCATAGCACCTGCTGAGAAGTCAGGAAGGGCGATGTGAAGAGATTGAGGGATTGGATACTTGACTCCGTAGTAGTCTTCGTAAAATTCAATAGAACGAACAGCGATATCTAGTGAGAAATCGAGGTTTGAAAGTGGATGTGCCTTAGTTGAGTATACACCTACCAAAGTACCATTTTTAGTTTTAGCAGTTACCCCTTGCAAATCACCAGCTACGAAAGCTAGCAAGTAAGAAGACATACGAGGTGTAGTTTCAAACTTCCAGATGCCAGTTTCTTTGCGGTTTTCAACATCGATTTCTGGCATGTTTGACAAGGCAAGTTCGCCTTCTGCTTGGTCAAAACGAAGAGCTAGGTCAAAGGTTGCTTTAGCTTCTGGCTCATCCACACATGGGAAGGCTTCGCGGGCAAAGTGGCTCTCAAACTGAGTCGACAAAACTTCCTTCTTAACTCCATCAACTGTGTAGTATGATGGATAGATTCCTGTCATGTTGTCTGTGATTTTACCTGAAAAAGCAATAACCAATTCAACTGAACCT
This sequence comes from Streptococcus wuxiensis, assembly GCF_040888245.1. Taxonomy (NCBI): domain Bacteria; kingdom Bacillati; phylum Bacillota; class Bacilli; order Lactobacillales; family Streptococcaceae; genus Streptococcus; species Streptococcus wuxiensis. The sequence goes on along the minus strand of NZ_JBFNFE010000001.1, from coordinate 142,571 downwards.
GCTTCTGTAAGTTCGATATGAAGAGCTTCGTTTTCGTTATCAACTGTAAATGGACGAGCTTGTCCTGCTACTTCAACAGAAGCAATTTCCAAGTCTTTTTGGTGAAGGGAAATACGGTCACTTTTAGCTTGACCAGTAATGGTTACTTTCCCTGAAAAAGTCTTGGTCTCACGACTCAAGTCTAAAAATAAATCATAATGTTCAGGAACAAATTTTTCTATATAATGTTCTACTGCTTGCATCATATTCTCCTATTCTAAATTTATGAGCGAATGCTCTAGTTCAAACATACCTATTTTATCATATTTTTAGTCAGAAAAAAGCTTTGAACGTTCATTTATACAATTTTTGTCTTTTTAAACTCAAATAATAAGAAAACGGTTTTGCGAACGCCTAGAATTTCTATATTTTAAGCCTGTTTTGGGATTTTGTCAAAACAAGTCAAAAAACACCAAAAATTATAGGAAATTCGCGTCATTTTCGTTGACTAATACATACGTTAGTGCTAAAATTAGTGTGTTTGGTATATTAATACTTAATTTATGACAATTATTATGTCTTTTTTAATATATTGCACTTCTATTATTAGTTTTCTTCAGAATCGAATCCAATATTTAAAAAATTCATTAGTTATTTTTTAAATATTGGATTCACGTCCATGAAATAAACTAGCAGAAAATCCCTTTTACGTCTAATCGTTACTCTAAATATAAAGTAGTTGATAACATACGGAGTCTCAGAACTATTGCATTAATTTATTTTCAATGGAGCTGGAGTAAACTGCAATAAAGAAAGGATTTTTCGTCAGAATAGGACTGTCAATTTTATTAAATGATATAAATCAATATTTTGGGTGTTATTACCAAACAAGAAGATTTTATAGAAGAAAGGATTTGGGGAAATTGAAATCTCTATATAAAAAATTATTCGCGTTTGTTGCAATGTTCAGTATAGTTGCTCTTGGTTTTTCAATCATCAAGCCAGTTTCTGCAGCGACTGTTACACCGACAGTAACTAATTTAAAAGCTCAAGCAAATGGACAAAAAGTTACCTTCTCATTTGACTGGGATTTAACAGGTAAATCTGTTAAAGATGGGGACACTTTCACCATTGACGCTCCAGAAGGTGTCAATATCACAGAACTCGCAACGCAATCACTTCAAGCTAATGGTGCTGAAGTAGCGACTATTTCAATGACAAACAAAAAGATTACTTTTACATTCAAAAAAGCAATCGAGTCAATGAACGAAAACGTTAAAGGTGGATTCTCATACAAAGCAGAATGGGATAACACACCAGGAAATCCTGGTAACAAAACAGCTACTTCAAAAGTAGGTTCTGAATCAGTTGTCATCACACGTCCTGACGGTCCTGGCGTATTTGAATCTGTGTTGAACAAGTACAACCTTACTGGTGACTATGTAGCTAAACAATTCAAATTAGATGCATCTGAAAACTATGCATGGATGAATGTTGGAGATGACTACTATCTAACAAAATGGTTCATCCGTATCAACGGAGATGGTAAGAAACAAGCCCTCACTAACCCAGTTGTTAGTGACCGTATCCAAGCTCCATCTGTAGATTACTCAAAAATCACTTTTGCTCCTGCAGCTAATCATGCTGCAAGTGAATTCTTTGTGGGAACTTACTTGAAACCATCATTCACATTAAGAAAAGGTGGACAAGTGGTTGCTTCAGGATGGGACTTCTGGAAACATGTTAAATTCGATGCCGACGGTAATGGATTTACCGTTAATTTATCAGACGTCAGCGATGTTTTCAAAACAGCTACGGACGAAGAATTAATCATCGAATACCAAACATTAATTCCTAAGACTACCATTCGCGTAGATAACAACGCTACATTGAAATCTGACGAAATCACAACTCCTCAAGAAGATCCGGCTTTCTGGAACAACACTGAGTTGAAATTCTGGGTATCTGGTGACACAACTGTGACCGTTCAAAAAGAATGGGTTGGAGACGAAGAATCTGACCGTAAAGATATCACAGTTCAATTGTATGCTGACGGCCAAGCCTTGGAAGGGATGACACAAACTCTTACAAAAGCTTCTGATTGGAAAGCAGCATTCACTAATTTACCAGGTATCAAAGACGGTAAGAAGATTGAGTACTCAGTAGTGGAAACAAATACACCTGAAGGTTACACTTCTAAAGTTGAAAAAATTGATGATGCAAACGTGATTAAGGTCGTCAACACATCAAACAAACCAACTACAACAACCACTACAACTACTACTACAGAGTCTACGACTACATCTACTACAACAACTACTACAGAGTCTACAACTACATCTACTACAACTACAACTGAAGAGCCTAAGGGTTCAACTTCCACTACTACAACTACAACTGAAGAGCCTAAGGGTTCAACTTCCACTACTACAACTACAACTGAAGAGCCTAAGGGTTCAACTTCCACTACTACAACTACAACTGAAGAGCCTAAGGGTTCAACTTCCACTACTACAACTACAACTGAAGAGCCTAAGGCTTCAACTTCAACTACTACAACTACGACTGAAGAGCCTAAGGCTTCATCTTCAACTACTACAACTCCGACTGAAGAGCCTAAGACTTCATCTTCAACCACTACAACTACGACTCCAGAAGAGCCAACTAGTCAAAATAGTAGTGAAGAGTCAAACTCTACAACAACTCCAAATTCAGAAAAAACAACTCCTGAAGCTAATGGTTCAAAAACCACTACAACAACTGGAGACAAACCAGGACTTCCAAATACTGGTGAACGTAATAGCCTAATTGTTTCTGTTGCTGGTGTTGCAATGCTTATCGTAGCTGTAGGAACAGTTTTACATTATCGTAAAAAATAATCAACCAATGTAGAAGTGACTGAATAAGGATTCAAAAGACAAACATCTTTGAAATACTTTATCCACAACTTCACTTGATAGATTGAAAAAAGCGGACATGATTGTCCGCTTTTTGTTTGGCTATTTTATCATTTAAAGTCAGAAAAAAGTTTTGGATAGTGATTTCCAAAACTTTATTTCTTATAGCAGTCTACAGAGGGTAAACCTTGCGAAATTCTTCTAAAACAACCTTACTTTCGGGTGTGAAAGTCAGACCAGCTTCCTCCAGCCACTCCGTGAAAAACTCCTCATGAACCTGACGCCAGTAGGCTAAGGATTTATCGCCTTCACCTTCCTTGTAGGCATGGTCGGCTGAAACCTGATGGAAAGGCTGAACGGAAACCTTTGTAATTTCAATAATGCAGATAGCTTGATCCTTACTGTCTAAAATAACATCAAAGGTCCCTTCTTGGGGAAGGGGTTCGTCCTCTAGTGCGTAAAGGTCATAAGCTGAGGCGGTTGCCGTCTTTTCACCTTTTAAAACCAAGTCTGCCAAGAGATCAGCTTCCACCCCAAAAGCCCAGGCGTCTATCTCATCACCGATAAAGGGGTTGATTCGCTTATAGGCATTCCACATTTCTTGAGGTGTCATAGGTTGCTCCTTTGTATTTTTTTACTTTCTTCTTTTACACGTTTGAGATGGTCTGGATGGTCAATTTTTAAATCAAAAATCTCTGGAATAGAACTGTAGTGGATAATGCACTCAATCCCCATCTGATTCATTTTTTGTATGAAAGAAGCATTCAGATAGCCTGCTACAGCGAAATCTATCTTTTTCATCCTTGCTTTATCCTGCATATGTCTCAGCATTTCTAACATAATGGGACTTTCCATATCATGCCATTGACTGTTTCTTACAGTCGCAAAAATAAATGAAGTCAAATCATTCATTCCCACTACAATCTTTGAAATATCAGTTTCCAGTATCCTGTCCAAGTCAAAATAAGCTGACGGTAATTCAATCATTGTTCCAACTTTTCCAGTAAAACCATGCTGACGTAACAATGTAATAGCTCGTTTTAATTGGTCGGCATCATTAACAAAAGAAAAAATAACAGACAAATTGGGATTATTTTGATAAACATCTGTAACGACATTTGCCTCAGCCTGAAATTCATCTGGACACGCCAACAAACGCCTGATACCTCTGTATCCAAATAAGGGGTGGCGTTCGTCAAAATACTCTTTAGTCCCGTCTAGACTATTTGCTTCTGCATTTGTTAACTCTGAAAAGCGATACCAAACTTCTTCATCTGAGTACAAATGACAAATAGTGTCTAGATAATCTTTCACAAATTGCTGACAATTTGGTAATAGTATGTTTTGATTGAGCTCTCTTAGCAAGTATTCCCCACGAATCAAGCCGACGTGGTGCAATAAATGTGGATAAACTTTTTCATCAATTCTTTCGCCACTAAAAGCCAGTTGATTTTGCATGTTTTACCTTCCAATTCTTATAGCTTATCAGTTCTAATTCTGGAAATCCTCGTAACTCTGCCTTCACCTTCAATACTAAGGGTGAGGCATTTTCTTCGGTCAACTGCTCAATAGGGACCCAAATGGTATTTGCTGAATCATTGCTTCCGTCAAAAACTTCATGAGGTAGGAATTTTTGAGAGCCTTCGAAATCGAGTACGATATCATAAAAGGCCATAATATGGTGTACTGCGAAGTCTTGCCCTTCTTCATGAACCAGCACATCATAAATCCTAGGATTTGAATACTGACTAAGCATATAACCCGTCTCTTCCAGAACTTCTCTCTTGAGGGTTTCAGTCAGTCCCTCCCCTACTTCCTGGCTACCACCTGGTAGGTCAAAACGATGCTGATAGGGGCCTCTTGTTTTTTCAATACAGAGCAGTTTTCCCTCTTGAAGACAGACTCCGTATACCCCAAAGTGATTTTTGATTTCCATCAGATTCTCCTACTTCAAGCTCCAGCCACCATCAATAGTCAAGATTTGTCCTTGCATGGCGCTTGCCTTTCCACTTGCTAGGAGGAGGCTAACTTCTGCCACTTCCTCTGACTCAATCCAGCGTTTGATGGGTGTTTCACTGGCTACCCAGTCTGCCAGACCACCTGGTTCAAAGTCGGCAGCGGTCATACCTGTCTTAACTGCACCAGGAGCAATGCCAAAGACCTGAATCCCAGCTTCAGCATAGTCTAGAGCTAATTGCTTGGTAAAACCAGCCAAGGCGTGCTTAGACGAGGTATAGGCGTGTCCACCTCCGCCTGCTAGACTTGAGGCAATGGAACACATATTGATGATGATTCCTCGCTTATTTTCTAACATGTTCATCAAATAATAGCGGGTTAACTCCACAGGCGTTACATAGTTGATTTCAAAAATCTCTTGGATTTCTTGGGCGGATTGTTCTAGTAAAGGTTTGTAGTCATCCAAAACCCCAGCTGTATTGCAGAGAACATCTACCTGAGGACACCAGTCAAAAATTGGTTCCAAGTCAAGCGTTAAATCACGTTGTAAAAAGTGAAAGTCACCCTGTAATTCAGGATTTTCACCCTGATCCACTCCAAAAACCTGATAACCTTTTTCTAAAAAGAGTCGAGCTTGAGCCAGACCAATCCCTGAGCTAACGCCTGTCACCAAAACTCGTCTAGTCATGAACTTCCACCCAATCCGTCGCTAAGACATCACAAGGAGTTGGACTCCACATAGAAAAACCTTCTCCTTCACCAGATACGTTGATAAGGAAATAGGGTGTCACTTCAAGGGCGACGCCATTTTGCTCGATGGTGTCAAAAAGCTGCACATAGTTTTCAGCCCCACCCCAACCAGTACGCACATATTTCTTCTTAGACTTTAGTCCAGGTAAAATTTCTTCAAATGTCATGTTTCTCTCCTTAATTATCTATAAATCTTAATTTCATTATAACAAAAAACCGTTTTTCAACGGCTTTTTGACTGTGAGTTCTGAAATGCAAATTCCCCTTACGGCAAATCATTCCCTGCTGCGAGGTAAATCTCATACCATTCTTTTCGAGTTAGGTTGACATGACTTGCTTGGCTTGCCTCTATTAAATGCTTTGGATTGGTTGTTCCTACTACTGCCTGCATCTTAGCTGGGTAGCGTAACACCCAAGCGATAGCAATTGCTGATGGGCTTACACCGTATTTTAAGGCTAATCGATTTAGGACTTGGTTTAGTTGTTGGAACTTCTCATTACCGACAAAATTCCCTTTGAAATATCCGAACTGCAAGACTGACCAGGCCTGAATAACCATGTCATTTAATTTGCAGTATTCAAAGACGCTACCATCACGCAAAGCTGCCTTGTCACCTTCCATATTGACATGAAATCCTGCTTCAAATCCTGGCGTGAAAGCTGCGCTTAGTTGTAATTGATTGATAGATAAAGGTTGTTTGACCTCTTTCTTCAGTAATTCCATCATCATAGGATTTTGATTGGACACACCGAAGTCTCGAACTTTACCTGATTTGTGTAGAATTTCAAAGGCTTGAGCCACTTGATCAGCTTCCATCAAAGCATCTGGTCGATGGAGAAGCAAACTATCTAGATAATCAACCTGAAATCTTTTTAGAATCCCGTCTACTGATTCTAAAATATAATCTTTTGAAAAATCAAAATAGGTAAATTCTTCTATGCGAATGCCACACTTGGACTGGATCCACATCTTTTCTCGCAGGTCAGGACGATTGTTTAACACTTGACCCAGTAATTCTTCGCAACGACCTCCACCATAGATATCTGCCAAATCAAAGGCATTAATTCCTACAGATAGGGCTGTTTCAACCAACTCCTCAACCTCTTTAACTGACTTGTCACTGATTCGCATCATACCTAGGACGATTTCGGACAATTCTCTTTTCTCTTGACCAAATGGAATGTATTTCATGGCAATTTCCTCCGTTTTTCTTCATTATAAAGTAGAATGACACTTTTATCAACTACTACATAAAAAAAGAAAGAGGCTGGGACAAAAGTCCTAGCCTCTCAATTGTCTTTGGATTGTCGAGCCAGACGCAGTGGTTGAGTGGGCTCTACTACGCTGATTTCATCAGCTTTTACAGCCCTACTCTACTGTGCGGAGGTGGGACGACGAAATCGAAGTCTAACGAATTACCGATTTCTGTCCCACTCTCTTAAATCTTACCCAATCACACTTCCGTTTGGTACAGCTGGATCAACTGTTAGAAGGGTTAATTTGCCATCATGTTCAGCTGAGAGGATCATCCCTTGGCTGACATATTTTTTCATCATTTTACGTGGTTTAAGGTTGGCAACGATTTGGACTTTCTTGCCGACCAATTCTTGTTCGTTTGGATAGAATTTCGCAATACCTGAGAGGATTTGACGGTCTTCACCATCACCAGCATCTAGGCGGAATTGAAGCAACTTGTCAGAACCTTCCACTTTAGAAACTTCTTTGACTTCAGCAACACGGATTTCAACCTTGTCGAAGTCTTCAAACTTGATTTCTTCCTTGTTTAGTTTGAGTTCGACTTCGTCTGGATTCCATTCTTTTTCGACGGCTGGCTTGTTGCCTTCCATTTGTTCCTTGATATAGGCGATTTCTTCTTCCATTTCGAGACGTGGGAAGATTGGTGTTCCTTTGGCAACTACTGTTACACCTGCAGGGAAATCAGCTAGGCTCAAGTTTTCAAGGCTAGAAACTTCTGCTAGACCAAGTTGTGTCAAGACTGCACGACTGGTTTCCATCATAAATGGCTCAATCAAGTGAGCTACGACACGAAGGCTGGCTGCCAAGTGGCTCATCACACTTGCCAATTGCTCACGGTGCGCTTCGTCCTTAGCCAGTACCCATGGAGCTGTCTCATCGATGTATTTATTAGTACGTGAGATAAGAGTCCAGACTGCTTCAAGCGCACGTGGGTAGTCAACTGCTTCCATGTAGGTATGGTAGTTAGCGATTGATTGTTCTGCCACTTGAGCAAGTTCATTGTCAAAGTCTGTTACACCTTCTACATAGGCAGGGATTTGACCATCAAAGTACTTGTTAATCATTGAAACCGTACGGTTGAGGAGGTTTCCAAGGTCGTTTGCCAATTCATAGTTGATACGACCTACATAGTCCTCTGGAGTGAAGGTTCCGTCTGAACCAACTGGAAGGCTACGCATGAGGTAGTAACGAAGTGGATCGAGACCATAGCGCTCTACCAACATTTCAGGGTAAACGACATTCCCTTTAGACTTGGACATCTTGCCATCTTTCATGACAAACCAACCATGGGCAATCAAGCGGTCAGGTAATTTAACATCCAACATCATAAGAAGGATTGGCCAGTAGATGGAGTGGAAACGAAGGATGTCTTTCCCAACCATTTGGAAGACTGTTCCATTCCAGAACTTATCAAAGTTACCATGTTCATCTTGACCGTAACCAAGAGCTGTCGCATAGTTAAGAAGGGCATCGATCCAAACGTAGACAACGTGTTTCGGATTTGATGGGACTGGTACACCCCAGGTAAAGGTTGTACGAGAAACTGCTAAGTCTTCCAAGCCTGGTTCAATGAAGTTACGCAACATTTCATTAAGGCGACCATCTGGAGTGATGAAGTCAGGATGTGATTTGAAAAATTCGACCAAGCGGTCTTGGTATTTGCTGAGGCGAAGGAAGTAAGACTCTTCTGAAACCCATTCAACCTCGTGACCTGATGGAGCGATACCACCTGTTACATTTCCAGCTTCATCACGGAAAACTTCCGCAAGCTGGCTTTCTGTAAAGAATTCCTCATCGGATACTGAGTACCAGCCAGAGTATTCACCTAGGTAGATGTCATCTTGAGCAAGCAAGCGTTCAAAAACTTGTGCTACCACTTTTTCATGGTAATCATCTGTAGTACGGATAAATTTATCATATGAGATATCAAGCAATTTCCAGAGTTCTTTAACTCCAACTGCCATACCATCAACATAGGCTTGAGGCGTGATGCCAGCTTCTTCTGCTTTTTGTTGAATCTTTTGGCCATGCTCATCAAGACCAGTCAGATAAAAGACATCGTAGCCCATCAGGCGTTTGTAACGTGCTAAGACATCACATGCTATAGTTGTGTAGGCAGAACCGATATGAAGTTTACCAGATGGATAGTAAATCGGTGTTGTAATATAAAAATTCTTTTCAGACATAATATTTCCTTTCCAGGCTAATGAAACCTGTTTTTCTAACACTTCATTATACCACATTTTTAGTGATTTTCGATAGAGAAATCCATACAAAAAACAAGATAGACAAGCGTCCATCTCGTTTTTCCTGTTGATTGTCTTATTCATAGCGAAGTGCTTCGATAGGATCAAGCTTAGAGGCTTTATTGGCTGGTAGAACACCGAATATCATACCGATACTAGCTGAGACCGCTAGACTAAAGAGAGCGATTGGGATGGATACACCAACTTCTATTCCTGCAATCATGTTTTGAAGAAGAACACCTGCAAGCATAGTCACCCCTGCAGCAAGCAGTAGACCAATGAATCCACCTAATAAGGTTAAAATCATGGATTCAATCAAGAACTGAACCAGAATATTAGCCCGTGTTGCTCCTAGTGCTTTCCGTAAACCAATCTCACGGGTACGCTCTGTCACCGAAACAAGCATAATGTTCATAACACCAGTACCACCAACAAAGAGGGAAATCCCTGCAATGGCACTAATAATCGTAGTTATAAAGCCGAAGAGTTGTTGTACTTCTTGGAAGGTGGCAGACGCATCTGCAACTTGATACTCCCCTTGTTGAAGACCTGCAATCTCTGTCATTCTTCTTGCTAACTCTGGACCCAAAGTCTGGGTTAAGCTAGTATCATTGACACGGAAGACAATATTTGAAATCTCATCTGTGTTAAAATTAGCCGCTAAGGAAATATTGGTCGTAATTGGTAGTCCTCCGACTCCAAATGTTTTCGCAGCCTTAGCTTCTTTACTTGCATAAACACCAATAACACGGTAACTGATTTCATTTACTTCAACAATTTGGTTGAGGGCTTCTTTTGCAGAACCAAAAAGGCTATTGGCAAGCTCTTCATCTAAAATGATCACACTTGCAAAATCTTTATAATCTTGTGCTTTAAGTCCACGACCTGCAATGATTTCATTTTCGACCGCATCCATATAGGTGACATTCCCACCCGTCATGTTAGCGTGTTCGACCTTTTTATCCTTATAAGTCAAGGTCACATTGGCTGAGTTGGTTACATAGTAGCTGTCCACACCTTTTAGTTTGGCAGCTTCTTTAACCCAAGATTCTTGAGGTTTTGGTGGTTCAACAAAATTTTCTTCTTGACCACCAGACAAGGTCAATGCAGATTGTCTTTGTGTAAAGGAACCGTCCTTACTCTTGGTAGGTGAGAAAAAGACATGGATGTCTTTCTGGGCCTTGGTCATGTTTTTATTGACCTGACGAGACATGGAATCACCTAAGGCCATAATCACGACAACTGAGGATACACCGATGATAATCCCGATCATGGTCAAGAAGGACCGCATCTTGTGGGCCATAATGGATGAAAAGGCAAATTTCAGATTCTGCATCTTAGTTTTCCTCCTTTTCTACGAGACCACTATCAGATGAAATGACGCCATCACGAATGACAATCTGACGCTTAGCGTAAGCAGCGATTTCAGGCTCATGCGTAACCATGATAATGGTTTTTCCTTCTTTATTTAATTCAACCAAGAGTTGCATGATTTGATTTCCTGTTTTGGTATCAAGTGCCCCTGTCGGTTCGTCTGCTAGAATAATAGAAGGATTGTTGACTAGAGCACGCGCAATGGCAACCCTTTGCTTCTGACCACCTGACAACTCCGAAGGTAAGTGATGACTACGCTCAGTCAGTTCAACCTTTTCCAGATACTCTTCTGCTAATTTGCGACGTTTTGAAGCTGAAACTCCCGCATAAATCAAGGGAAGTTCGACATTCTGGAGAGCATTCATTTTGGACAAGAGAAAGAATTGCTGAAAGACAAAGCCAATCTCTTGATTTCGCACCTTGGCTAATTGTTTCTCACCCAAACCAGCTACTTCTTTTCCATCTAGAAAATACTGACCACTTGTAGGGGTATCCAACATACCAATGGTATTCATGAGGGTGGACTTACCAGAACCAGATGGTCCCATGATAGCCACGAATTCTCCCTCGTGAACTTCAAGGTTAATGTTTTTGAGAACTTGAAGCTCTTGATCACCATTTCGATAGCTACGGCAGATATTTTTGAGGCTAATTAGTTGCTTCATCAGTCTTCACCTCTTTTCCTTCTTGCAAGGAAGCTGTCGGATTACTGATGACTTTTGCTCCATCTGTCAGACCAGATGTGATTTCTTGGTTTTCTGCATCTGCATTGCCCAATCCAACTTCAACCTTTTTGGCCTTTTGATTTTCATCAAGAATCCAAACATAGTTTTTATCTTCTTCCATGACGATACTTGTAATAGGAACAAGCAATGCTTTACTCATACTTTTCACTTCGACACTGACAGAAAAACCTTGTTTCAAATCGCCAATTTCACTAGTTACATCGACCGTATATGGGTATTTAGATCCTGAGTTTGAACCAGCTAAGCTACTACTTGCTTCGCTACTGTTCTTTGGATAATTTGAAATATAGCTAATCTTACCATTCCAAGTTTTATCTGGATAAACCTTAGAAGTAAAGGTAACTTCTTGGCCTACAGATAGATTTGCAAGGTTGTACTCAGAAAGTTCTCCCTTGACCTACAAGTTGTCGTTACTAACGATATGTACCAATACTTGGCTATTTCCTGTTGGAGATTTTGAAACATTGCGATTGACTTCGACAACTGTACCTTCTACTGTACTCAAAACTGTAGCTGCATCCAACTGTGCCTGGGCTTTTTCAAGTTGCGCTGCCGCGTCTGCACGAACATCACGCGCATCACTGATTTGTGAATCGATAGAAGCTGTAGCTGATGTAGAAGATTGTGCTTGGGTTTGGTCCGCAGCGCCTTCAATACCTGCTTGAGGGAGCACAGGTGTTGCTGCAGCAGTATTTCGAGCCTCATTCAATTCATTGATATGACGGTCAGCTTTCGCAACTGCACGACTGGCAGCATCATAGGCAGCCTGAGCTTCAGTACTACTATACTTAACAAGAGCTTGGCCTTCACTTACCTTATCTCCGACAGAGACCGAAACCTCATCCAAGTCACCTTTACTAGCATCATAATATACATATTGTTCATTTTGAGCTGTTACGGTACCAGATAAGAGAACCGATGAAGCCACTGACCCCTCTTTGGCAAGAACGATTTTTGCAGTTTCGTCTTGTGTTGCAACTTGATTTGGTTGTCTCAATAGAAGGACAGCAGCTGCTCCTACTACAAGAACTGACGTAACTCCTATAGCTGTAAATAGGGGCCATTTTTTAGCTTTTGACTTCTTTTTCATATCATACCTCTTTTATAAACATATATTAAGATTATAGCACAAGTCATAAAAATGGACAATTGCTTTCTGACCATCCAAAAATAATTGCCAAATCTTTTATTGTTGTGTTAGTTATATAATACAACTTCTTTTTTATTTTTGCAAGCATTTTCTTAAGAAATTTAAACGTAGCAAATTTTTGCATTGGCCTCCAAAAAAAGATAGAATATGACTAGAAAACAACTAAAGGAGCTTTCTTATGAGAGAATATGATATTATCGCCATCGGAGGAGGTAGCGGGGGAATTGCTACCATGAATCGTGCTGGTGAGCATGGTGCTAAAGCGGCAGTTATTGAGGAAAAGAAATTAGGTGGAACTTGTGTCAACCTCGGCTGTGTCCCTAAAAAAATCATGTGGTATGGAGCGCAAATCGCAGAGAGTATCCACAAATATGGACCTGACTATGGTTTCACAAGCACTAATAACGAATTTAATTTTGCAACACTTCGTAAGAATCGCGAAGCCTACATTGACCGTGCTCGCTCGTCTTACGATGGAAGCTTCAAGCGCAACGGAGTTGATTTGATTGAAGGACGTGCCGAGTTTGTCGATGCTCATACTGTCAGCGTTAATGGAGAATTGATCCACGCTAAGCATATTGTGATTGCGACTGGAGCTCATCCTCATATCCCTGCTATTCCTGGTGCTGAACTAGGTGGTAGCTCAGATGATGTCTTCGCCTGGGAAGAGTTACCTGAATCGGTAGCTATTCTAGGTGCTGGTTACATTGCTGTCGAATTGGCTGGTGTACTCCATACACTTGGTGTTCAGACAGATTTATTTGTCCGTCGTGAACGTCCGCTACGTGGATTTGATAGCTATATCGTTGAGAGTCTAGTTCAAGAAATGGAAAATACAGGACTAAACCTCCACACCCATAAGGTTCCAGCAAAACTTGAAAAAGCCGAAGAAGGCATTACCATTCATTTTGAAGATGGTAGCAGCCACACTGCCAGTCAAGTTATCTGGGCAACTGGTCGCCGTCCAAATGTTGAAGGACTTCAACTCGAAAAAACTGGTGTCACCCTCAATGAACGCGGCTTTATCCAGGTCGATGAATACCAAAATACTATCGTTGAAGGTATCTACGCTCTTGGAGATGTCACAGGTGAAAAGGAACTAACTCCTGTCGCAATCAAAGCTGGTCGTACCCTATCCGAGAGACTTTTCAACGGTAAAACCAATGCCAAAATGGACTACACTACTATTCCAACTGTAGTTTTTTCACACCCAGCAATCGGAACAGTCGGTCTGACTGAGGAAGAAGCAATAAAAGAGTACGGTCAAGAAAACGTCAAAGTCTATACTTCAAAATTTGCATCTATGTATTCTGCCGTTACTAGTCACCGTCAAGAAGCTCGCTTCAAGCTCGTTACAGCTGGTGCAGACGAAAAGGTAGTTGGACTTCATGGTATCGGCTATGGCGTCGATGAAATGATCCAAGGTTTCGCAGTCGCTATCAAGATGGGAGCTACAAAAGCAGACTTTGATGCTACTGTCGCTATCCACCCGACCGGCTCAGAAGAATTTGTGACCATGCGTTAAAAGAAAAGAGAGACCCCTTGGTCTCTTTTTTTATCTCAATCGGCCGTTACAAATTTGTAACCTTTTATTTTAAAATAGGTTGACAATTTTATCTCATCCAGTATAATAGTTACTATAATTTATAGAAGAGGTTAACTATTTTGAAAAAAGCACACATTTACGCTATCCCAGCTATCGGGGCTGCACTGATTGCAGTATTAGCCCAAATTAGCATTCCAATTGGACCTGTTCCATTTACTCTGCAAAACTTTGCAATCGGGCTCATTGCTACTGTTTTTAGACCAAGGGAAGCTGTTCTCTCTGTAGGACTTTATCTTTTGCTTGGTGCTATTGGACTTCCCGTTTTTGCTAGCGGTGGAGCTGGTTTCCATGTTTTAGTTGGACCAAGCGCTGGTTATCTTTGGTTTGACCTAGTCTATGCAGGACTTGCATCTTATCTAACACACACAAATAGTGGTGTTGTACGTATCTTCCTAGCCAATCTCTTGGGTGATTCACTTGTTTTTGTCGGTGGTATCCTCAGCCTCCACTTCCTTGCTGGTATGCCTATTGACAAGGCTCTCGCTGTCGGCGTCATTCCCTTCATCATTCCTGATCTTGCAAAAATTATTGCCATCAGTTTTATCGGACGACCACTCCTTCAACGCCTTAGTAGCCAACCTTACTTTTCACAAAAATAAAAAAGAGGTCGGAATTTTTTCCCTTCCTCTTTTCATTTATGTTTGCATGAACGCTTATTGATTCTTGAAGGCATCTACCATCACTTGGAACTCCTCGTTTGAGAGCGTGATTCCTTTCCCCATCTTTGTGTGATCAGGACTCCAGCTACGAATGTCAAACTTTGCTGGAGCTCCATTAAAGCTGACACGATTGATTTCCTTGGTCCATCCTTTATCGTTTTCAGATAAAGTGAGTAAGTGTTCTTCAATTTCAAAAGTAAATTCTGCCATGTCCTTCTCCTTTTTGTTCTCAATTGATTATTCGAAAAATCTTGTAGATTTCATAAAATTTTTATATAATGATGTAAAGAAGGGAGGCCGGAATGAAAGATTTCTTGAAACAAGCTTTACAAAAAGTCCATGATTTTGTGAATGGTCATGAAGATTCCATTCCTGAGAAAAGCGATCCCCTCATTGCTAGACTTGAAGAAGCCCTAGCCAAAAAAAAGGCTGTACATATCATCTTTGCGGAAACGAGTTTTACAGGTGATATTATCAAGTATGATACTGACCGCCAACAAATTATTGTTAAAAATTTCGCCAAAAACGTTAGCCGTATTATTCGAGTGTCGGATATTCGAAGAGTAACTTTCGTTCCTTCTACTATCCAAACGGCCCAAAAAAGAAGATTTAAGAAAGAGTGAGATGCTTTTATCATCTCACTCTTTTTCTATTAACGAATTTGTTCAAAATGAAGGTGAACAGCGATGTGGTCGCCGTAACCACTTCTCTCCAAATCACGTTGCAAACGGTAAGAGATATAGTGTTCTGCGATTGTAATGTAGCCAGCACCAAGTAAGCGGTGCTCAACCATTGATTGAATCATACTGATAGTCGCACGTTCTACTTTTGCTTCTTCTAAATCCAAAACAACTTTTTTTGTAACTTGAGCTAGATTTTGACGCAAATCGTCCGTCAATACATAGACTGTTTGAGCTGCCTTAAGGATAGCTTGGTAGATTTTATCTGGATCAAAATCAGCGACTTGTCCATCACGTTTAATTACTTGCATAGGTTTCTCCTTTTAATTGTTATTTTCTTTAATTTCTGCTAACATTTTCTCTTCTTCTGCTGTCAGTTCATACTCTTCCAGCAAATCAGGTCTACGTTGGTAGGTTTTCTTGAGGCTCTCATAGAGTCGCCATTGACGTATATTTTCATGGTGTCCACTCATGAGCACATCCGGAACTAACATCCCACGAAAATCGTAAGGCCGCGTGTATTGAGGATATTCCAAGAGACCTGATGAAAAGCTATCATCCTGGTGACTTGCTTCCTTCCCGATAACTTCTGGAATTAAGCGAACCGTCGCATCAATCATGGTCATTGCAGCTAGTTCTCCACCGGTCAAGACATAATCTCCAAGAGATATCTCATCTGTTACCAAGGTCTTAATCCGTTCATCATAACCTTCGTAGTGCCCACAGATAAAGATGAGTTCCTCTTCTTGAGCTAAATCTTCCGCATAGGCTTGGTCAAACTGCTTACCGGCTGGATCCAATAGAATCACGCGCGGATTCTTTTTTTCAATGGCATCAAAGGCATCAAAGATGGGCTGCGCTCTTAGCAACATCCCTTGACCACCACCGTAAGGTTCATCGTCAACATGACGAGCCTTTTCAGCGTAGTCACGAAAATTATGATACTGGATATCTAAGAGTCCTTTTTCACGAGCCTTTCCAACGATAGAATGTTCTAAGGGTGTGAACATTTCTGGAAAGAGGGTTAAAATATCAATCTTCATCGTCTAACCCTTCTAAGAGTTCAACATCCACACGGTTATTAGGAATATCTACATTAAGGACAACAGGCGGAATATAGGGCAAGAGCAAGTCACGTTTGCCTTTACGTTTAACAACCCAGACATCATTGGCACCTGGCTGAAGGATTTCCTTGATGGTTCCAATCAAGTTATCACCCTCGTAGACCTCTAAGCCGATAATCTCGTGGTAGTAAAACTCACCATCATCAAGATCATTGAGATTTTCCTCAGCAACCTTTAGACTGTAACCCTTGTATTTTTCGATGTCATTGATATGGTACATATCCTTGAACTTGATGATATCGAAGTTTTTGTGCTTACGATGGCTAGCGATAACCACTGTTCGCACAAATTGATCTTTTTCATCAAATAAGGCAAGTTCTGCCCCTTTTTTAAAGCGTTCTTCAGTAAAATCTGTCACTGACAAGACTCGCATCTCACCCTGCAAGCCCTGAGTATTGACAATTTTCCCAACGTTAAAATAGTTCATTTGATCTCCTGTATCTGTTTCTTCCTTTATTTTATCATGTTACAGGGATTTTCTCAAGTTGGAGAAAAGGGGAACTATGGAAGGTTTTTATCTAAAAAGCTTTCCAAATCCTGTACATGCTGATACTTGATGGCTGCCTTTTTGTCTTTTTCAAAAATGGTCTTCGTTAGGTCAATATCGTTGATAGCTACAATTGCCACTGTATAGTGAATGATATCTGCCAACTCCTTTGCCAATTCCTCGTTTGAATCTTGGACACCCTCTTTTCTACCGGAACGTCCATTTAAAACCTCAGCGACTTCTCCAACTTCTTCAACTAGTTTTATAAAGAGTCCTTCTTCTGTCCTAGATTGTTGATAATGGTCAAGTAAGTATTCCTCTAGTTGTCTAACTGTTAAATCTCTCATTCCTTCTCCTTGCAAAAAAAGCGAGACCATGTCCCGCTTTTCTTATTTTTCGTCAATAACGATTCTTACTTTTTTGTCTTCAGTTGGGACAGAGTAGACAATCGTTCTTATCGCAGAAATAGTGCGACCCTTACGACCGATTACACGACCCACATCGCTTTGGTCAAGATCCAAATGATACTCCAAAAATTCTGGTGTATCTTCAATCTTGATAGTTAAGGCATCTGGTTGTGAAATCAAAGGTTTCACAATTGCAATAATGAGATTTTCAATCGTATCCATCTGTCAACCTACTTTAAACTTATTTTGAGAATTTAGAATCGTGGAATTTCTTCAATACGCCTTCTTTTGAAAGGATGTTGCGAACTGTATCTGAAGGTTGAGCTCCATCAGCCAACCATGCAAGAATACGATCTTCTTTCAAAGTTACTTGGTTTTCTTCAACAAGTGGGTTGTATGTTCCAACTGTTTCGATGAAACGTCCGTCACGTGGTGAACGTGAATCTGCTACGTTAATACGGTAGAAAGGTTTTTTCTTAGAACCCATACGAGTCAAACGAATTTTAACTGCCATTTTTAATATCTCTTTTCTTTTATTTTTTAGTTCGGTGAAATAGCTAAGCTATTTAGCACATGTTCTATTATAGCAGATTTCTGGATGGTGTCAAGAAAAAAACTTGACAGAGTTTAAAATTTTTAAATTTTTTAGACTAATAGGGCTAAATTAGAAAGAGAAAATTAACTTCTACACCTACTAAGCTTATTCTGACAGACTTTATAACAGTCTAAGAAAAAAGCAGAGATTCATACAGTATCTAGATTTTCCAAAAATTCTTTATCATCAAATACTATTAACGAAACTATCCAAACATTGCTTCAAAGAATTCTTTAGTTGTTTGACTAGCGAGGTCTTTAATTGAAAAATTTTTCAAATAATTGCCACATTGACACATAAATTCTTGCTTTCTAAATTTAAGTGTGATATATTTATAACATAAATTTAAGTGTGATATATTTATAACACAAAAAAGGAGTCTATCATGAAAAAAAGTCAAAAAATGCGTGGCCTCATTGCAATGATTGCCGTAGCTCTCTTTATTGATTTTATTGTTTTATTTGGTTCTAATCTTAGTTGGGGACCCAAGTTAGTTATTACTGGTATTTCAGTGTTAGGTCAAATTATAGCTATTTGGAGTTGGCTACATATGAAACCACGGCCTCATAAGATTCAGAAAGGTAAGGGGAAGACTATTTTTGACTTGTCTGCTAAGCTTTACACGGTACTTTTGTTTGCAGCAAGCATTTTTTATACAGTAGGGATTTGGGTTGCGACCCCAAGCGAAAGTTCTGGTATTAAAGAATGGATTTTGGGAATTGGCCTCGTTATTGAAGTTATTGTATTTGGTTTTTTCTGTTTGAAAAATGTCAAGGAAACTCCAGACGAACGCTTTTATGCTAATTTAGGCAAGGCAGCTAGCTTGATGTTTGTTTTTATACTAGGCGCACTGATAATCCTAGCAGTTATCATTGGGTATATGGGGTCCCTCACTCTTTACATGGGCCAGATCTTTATTAGCATAGCTGCCTTGATTTTCATCTTTGCGGTTGTCTATTTTATCTTGGAACGGAGAGGATAAGCATGGCCAAAGAAAGCAAGATTATTACTAATCTCAAATCAATTCGTGAGTCCACAGGCATGACCCAGCAGGAGTTAGCCGACCTCATCGGCATGCGACGCGAGACAATTCTTCACTTAGAAAATAATCGTTACAATCCTTCGCTGGAAATGGCTCTTAAAATTGCTCAAGTTTTTGATTTGAAAGTAGAAGACCTCTTTGAACTCAGACAGAAAGAGGAAGCATAATTCTTTTCGAGACCTAGTATTAAGTTCATTGATTAATTAGGAATTGAAGCCAAAAGAAAAAATCCTTTGAAAATGTGCTCTTTTAAAATATAGTAATTCTTATGGCATTGATATCCCAAAACATTTAGATACGCTTGTTGAAAAAGGATATGCTATTATCGAAACCGCCTTTGACTCGCTTTACCATCTAAATGCTACTATGAAAAAGAGTATCCTTAAAAAGAAGGGTGTTACTGGACTCTCCAAGATGAAGGCCACCGAATTGAATCAAGCACTTCATGATCATTTTTCAGAAGAAGAATTAGCTAACCGCTTTTCGATTCGTGGCTATAAACTAACTCCAAAAGGTGAACAAGCTCTCAAAGACCATCAAGTAATCATTGACCTCCATCCTAAAAAGAATCTTTAATCAACCAAAGCTGGTTGATTTTTTTGTAATTTTTTAAAACACTTACAAATCATTACAATTATTGACAAATGCTTATAAAAAGAGTATAGTATTAAAAAAAGGAGGAATTCCTATGTACCAAGAACAACGATTAGAAGAAATCATAAAACTTTTAGAGGATAGAGGAAGTCTGTCAGCAAAAGAAATGGTTGACCATTTCCATGTTTCCAAAGATACCATCCGTAGAGATTTTTCAATTCTCGCAAAGGAAAAACGAGCAAGAAGAACTCATGGAGGTTTATTGCCAATTCAAAAGCAAAGGATTCTTGATTTTCAAGGTAGAGCAGAACAATCTTCTAAAGAAAAAGAGAAAATTGCTCATTTAGCTACCCAACTCATTTCTGATTCACAACTGATATTCTTTGATGTTTCAACCACTATACTTGAGTTAGCAAAAATTATAGATAAAAAAGTTACTATTTTCAGTCATTCATTAGATAACGCACTTATCTTAGGAAATAATGAAAATGTCGATTTTCATATTCTCGGTGGAAAATTTCATAGACAGAATCGTTTTTATTATTCACTAGAAGAATCCAATACTTTAGAGGGAATTAGATTTGATGTAGCATTTTTTGGCGCTGCTAGTCTTTCGGACGGACAAGTTAGTTTTGAGGATCAAGAAGATGTTCTCATGAAAAAAAGAGCATTTAAAACTAGTAAAATTCGCGTCTTGTTAGCTGAAACAGGAAAGATAAACAAACACTCTCATTTTATACTTTCTGAACTAGCTGATTTTGATTACTGGATTACAGATAAAGAGCCTGATGTAGAAATACAAGAATCTTTAGATGGTAGAACAACAATACTATTTTAAAAAGGAGCAAAATATGTCAAGAATTAAATTAATTATGAGTGATATTGACGGCACTATTTTGGATAAAAATCACCAATTAGATTCTTATTTGATAGAACTGATGCCACTTTTAAAACAATGTAATATTCCTTTTGTTCTAGCTTCTGCTAGATCTCCTCTCGGTATAGCTCCAATTTCTAAAGAACTTGGCATCACCGACTGTCCTATTGCCTGCTATAATGGAGCACTCATCAGTTTAGGAGATAAAATCCTAAGTCAGTATTCTATTGATAAAAGCGAATTGCTCTTACTTCATGACTTTTTGAAAAAAGAATTCCCGACAGTTTCTATAAATGTTTATTCTGGAAAAGATTGGCTTGTGAATACTATTGATGAATGGGTAGAAATCGAAGCAACTATTACTGGAGAAAGTCCAAAAGTTACATCTTTAGCAGATTTTATAAGAGACGAGAAAACTCTTGTTCATAAACTTTTGCTGATAGATAATACGGATACCATACAGAAACTTCAAAAAACCTTATCCTCAATAGATTTCCCTCAAACCGACTTCTATCTCTCTAAAGATAACTATCTAGAAGTTACACATAATCAAGTATCCAAAAAACAAGCTCTGTTAGAATTAGCAAATTACTATCAACTTCCCCTTACCTCAATTATGACTCTCGGTGACAATTATAATGATATTCCCATGATTGAAACCGCAGGGCTAGGTATAGCCATGGGGAATGCTCCTAGAGATGTCAAAACTTGTGCAAAAGCAGTTACTGACTCTAATGAACAAAATGGAGTAAGTAAAGCTATAAAGTTACATGTGTTAGATAAATATTCTTAATTGAAAATTTGAAATCCCCTTTCTTTTACGGTACAATAGTAAAAATGATTTTTGAAAGGACTAATATGAAAAAATTAGCTACACTACTACTCATTTCAACTTTTGCTCTTGGTGGATGCACAAGCATCCAACGTGCACTTCGTGGTGATGATTACGTGGATTCTAAAATTGCTGCTGAAGAGAGTTCGAAAGCTGCTGCCCAAGCAGAAAAAGATTTGAAAGACGCCTTAACAAACGAAAATGCTAACTTCCCTCAACTTTCTAAGGAAGTAGCTGAAGACGAAGCTGAAGCTATCATTCACACAAGTCTGGGTGATATTCGTATCAAACTTTTTCCAAAGATAGCCCCTCTTGCAGTTGAAAACTTCCTTACTCATGCTAAAGAAGGTTACTACAATGGTGTGACTTTCCACCGTGTAATTGACGGCTTTATGGTACAAACTGGGGATCCTAAGGGAGATGGAACAGGTGGTGAATCTATCTGGCATGATAAGGACAAAACCAAGGACAAGGGAACAGGTTTCAAAAATGAAATTTCTCCATACCTCTATAATATCCGCGGTTCCCTATCTATGGCCAATACTGGTCAACCAAGCTCAAATGGTAGCCAGTTCTTCATCAACCAAAGTACAACAGACTATTCATCTAAACTTCCTACAAGTAGCTATCCTAAGAAAATTATCGAAGCCTACAAAGAAGGTGGAAATCCAACTCTTGATGGGAAACACCCCGTCTTTGGACAAGTGATCGATGGGATGGACGTAGTAGATAAAATTGCCAAGGCTGAAAAAGACGAAAAAGACAAACCAACTACTGCTATCACTATCGATAGTATCGAAATTGTTAAAGACTACGATTTCAGTAAACAATAACATCATTAATTATAAGGAGATGAAAAAATGATTCTATTTTGGGGGTCAAAAGGTTACCAAAAAGTGTTGGGACATACACAGACTACTATCGAATGTGGCCATTGTAACAATGTTGATACTTGGGAAATTACGGAATATGGACGCAAGTTCACTCTTTATTGGATTCCTCTCTTTCCTTACGGAAAAACTTATTTCGTTTCTTGCCCGATTTGTCACTACGGTAAAGAAATCCAAAAATCCGAAATTGAACAATATTTAAACTATTAAAAAAAGATAGGTCATTCGGCCTATCTTTTTTATTTACACTTTTATGTAAACGTTCTCTTTTTTGTTTCAAATATGATATAATTTAGTCAATAGTAACGAGGAGGTTTTTCTATGAAACCTTATAAAATAAACCTATTCCGACTTGGTTTACTCTTGCCAACATATTTAGTCTTTAATGTTGTTTATTCGATTACTTATGATTCTGGAGGTTTTGCTTTTATAATCTTGTGGCCAGCATTTTTCGCATCATATGCTGGAATAGTGCTAGGAAATATTTTTATGTTTAGAGATATTTCAAAATTAAAAGCCTCCTTTGAAGATAATGCGTTTATTCAAAAATCTTCTAAAATACAGTTAGTCCTAGCTACAATTGGATTTTTCATGCAAATAATAGGTTTCAAGGGAGCTCCACTTAATTACATTGATAATTATCCCGTACTGGTTTGCGCCAGTATTGTATACTCTATCATTATCATGATTGCTATTTATCAGACAATAAAGCTAGGGCAAGAAAAAGATAATGCTACCATAGTTGGTTTTATCTTTGGGGGGATGATCATTTTTCTCACTATCATAGCTCTAGTTACAATCACTTCTCCATCAATTAAACACACTACTAAACACACTACTCCTTCTTTCGCTGAAGAATTTCAATCACTTGGGCTTAAAGGAAAGGTTGAAGTAGTTGATAAACACAGAGAGATTGAAGCATTTTATGGAACAGCCTACAAGCTGACATATACAGAAAATTTATCCGATGGAACTATTTTAAAAGAAACTACTACCGCAAAAATTCAAGGAAGAAGTGGAGAACATTTATCAAATTTCTTTCTTCTTTCAGGAACAGATCTTGAAACACTTCTTAATGATAAAGAAAAGGCACTGTTTCACACTGTCAAACAAGATGAATTCAGTTTCTTACTAGATGTATACAAAGAAAGGCCGAATTTCCAACAAGAAGAAGACAGTATCAAAAATGCTACTGCTGAAAAAATAGATAAACTCTTTGCGACACCAATAACTTCTAGTTTTAAATTTGGAAAATATCCAATAGAAAACTACTATGTGGCAATTATGGCGCAGGCTGTCAGCAATCGAGAAAAAGGAGATTCTGACGCAGCTGGCTTTTATAATATCACAACAAAAGATCTCATGAAAAACAAAGGTCTTACTCTCGATTTTGATTGTGACCTTTCGAATATAAAGGCAGAAAATGCTAGTCCCGTGAACGCCTTTAAGGAAAGAGTCTTATCTTTACCAAAAAATTCATTTTCCGATGGAATCTATAACATCAGTTGTTCCTATGATGAAAATGGAATAAAAAAGAAAGTTACTTGCCCATTTGTTGTTGAAGATGGTGTTGGACACTTTGAAGAGGATGTAATCGTGGGAAATCAAACCAATTAGTTATTTTTGATACAAAAACTGGGAGGTAGCAGTACTACTTCTACTAGTTGCAACCCTCGTAAAAAAGCCAAGTCAAATAGACTTGGCTTTTTTATGACTATTTATGTTAGCTCATTAAAATCCCAGATTTGATCCATCCATCCTTCATAGAAGTCAGGTTCGTGGCAAACCATAAGGATAGAACCCTTGTATTCTTTCAGAGCACGTTTGAGTTCGTCCTTGGCATCCACATCCAAGTGGTTGGTAGGCTCATCTAGAACAAGGACATTGTTCTCACGGTTCATCAAGAGACAGAAACGAACCTTGGCTTGCTCTCCACCTGATAGAACTTGAATTTGACTTTCGATGTGTTTAGTCGTCAAACCACAACGGGCAAGGGCTGCACGAACTTCTGCTTGATTAAGGGCTGGAAAGGCATTCCAAACTGCTTCTAAAGGTGTTTGGCGATTGCCACCTTCCACTTCCTGTTCAAAGTAGCCGAGTTCTAGGTAGTCCCCACGTTCAACCTCCCCAGCAATTGGTGGAATAATTCCCAAAAGAGATTTCAAGAGGGTTGTTTTCCCGATACCATTGGCACCGATAATGGCAACCTTTTGATTGCGCTCAAAGGTGAGGTTTAAGGGTTTAGTAAGAGGACGGTCATATCCAATCTGCAAGTCCTTGGCTTGGAAAATAAAGCGACCAGGTGTACGAGCTGTTTTGAAATCAAAGGACGGCTTTGGTTTCTCACTTTGAAGCTCGATAATGTCCATCTTGTCCAATTTCTTCTGGCGAGACATGGCCATATTTCGAGTTGCGACACGAGCTTTATTACGAGCCACGAAATCCTTGAGATCCGCAATTTCTTTCTGTTGACGCTCATAGGCTGCTTCCAGTTGCGATTTCTTCATGTCATAGACTTCTTGGAACTGGTAGTAATCGCCTGAATAGCGTGTCAACTGTTGATTTTCAACGTGATAGACGATATTGATTACATCGTTGAGGAAAGGAATATCGTGCGAAATGAGGACAAAGGCATTCTCATAGTTCTGAAGATAACGCTTGAGCCAGTCAATATGTTCGGCATCGAGATAGTTGGTCGGCTCGTCCAGAAGCAAGATATCTGGCTTTTCAAGGAGGAGTTTGGCTAAAAGTACCTTGGTTCTTTGTCCACCTGACAAGGCTGTTACGTCCGTATCCATACCATAATCCATGACACCAAGAGCACGCGCGACTTCGTCAATCTTAGCATCCAAGGTATAGAAGTCACGACTTTCCAAACGGTCCTGAAGTTCGCCGACTTCTTCCATTAGGGCTTCAATATCAGCGCCCTCTTCTGCCATTTCCATATAAAGGTCATTAATCCGAGCTTCGGCTTTGAATAATTCGTCAAAGGCTGTACGCAAAACATCACGCACAGTTTGACCTTCTTTTAACACAGCGTGCTGGTCAAGGTAGCCTGCTGTCACATATTTAGACCATTCCACCTTACCTTCATCAGGTACCAACTTACCAGTCACGATGCTCATGAAGGTTGATTTCCCTTCACCATTAGCACCAACTAGTCCGATGTGTTCACCTTTGAGGAGACGGAAGGATACGTCTTCAAAAATCGCACGGTCACCAAAACCGTGACTTAAATTTTTAACTTCTAAGATACTCATTCTAATTCCTTATCTTGTTTCTATGTAGTAGTTTATAAAGGACCCAAGCCAGGTAGCCACCCAAAGTATTGGTCCATAAATCATCAATCTCAAATACCCGGTTAAAATCAAAGAAAAAGTCTAAAACTAGCTGTGTGCACTCGATGCTTAAGCTCAATAAAAAGCTAAACAAAATCACTCTCTTCGTTTTTCTTAGTGCAGGTATAAGATAGAGAAGTTGGAAAATCAACGGGAAGAGCAAGAGGATATTTAGAGCGTTTTGCAAAAAAGTCCAAAACAGTTGTATAGGGCTGGTTACTTCTCCCAGATTCCAAAGGGAGTTAAAAGGCGTCAAAAGAAAAACCAGGCGTCCAAAAGTTTGAATACCTGGAGTTTCCACTCCTGTAGGAAGTTGAGGCTGGGGAGTAAAACAAAAACAGACGATACAAAGACTGTATAACACGATTCCCAGGCTTAGTAATGTTTTTCGATTCATCTTATGGATTTACTTCAGCTACTGCTTTTTGGCGATCACGTTTCATGGTATTTGAACGCAATTGTCCGCATGCGGCATCGATATCTGTACCGTGTTCTTGACGAACAACACAGTTGATTCCTTTTTTCTTTAGTGTATCATAGAAAGCCATCACGCGCTCTTTAGGGCTACGGCTATATTGGTCGTGCTCACTAACTGGGTTATAAGGAATCAAGTTGACATATGACAATTTCTTAATGTTCTTCAGCAATTCTGCCAACTCAAGTGCTTGTTCAACTCCGTCATTGACTTCATTGAGCATGATATACTCAAAAGTCACACGGCGATTGGTTGTCTCGATGTAATACTCGATAGCTGCAAAAAGTTTTTCAATCGGAAAGGCACGATTAATCTTCATGATGCTTGAACGCAGTTCATTGTTTGGCGCATGAAGAGAAACAGCAAGGTTAACCTGTACTCCTTCATTGGCAAACTCACGAATCTTGTGAGCCAAACCAGAAGTTGATACAGTGATATGGCGAGCACCGATAGCCATCCCCTTGTCATCATTGATGGTACGGATAAAGTTCAAAACATTATTGTAGTTATCAAATGGTTCTCCAATCCCCATAACAACGATATGGCTAACACGTTCATCTTGTCCACGTTCGTCAAAATATTTTTGAACTAACATAATCTGCGCAACGATTTCCCCGTTATTGAGGTCACGTTGCTTCTTGATCAAACCTGATGCACAGAAGGTACAACCGATATTGCATCCTACTTGAGTTGTTACACAGACTGATAAACCGTAGTGTTGACGCATAAGCACAGTCTCAATCAGCATACCATCTGGTAACTCAAAGAGGTACTTCACAGTACCATCGGCTGACTCTTGAACAATACGTTGTTTCAAGGGATTGACTACAAACTGCTCGTTGAGTTTGGCAATCAAATCCTTAGACAAGTTAGTCATTTCTTCAAATGTCTGAACACGTTTACGGTAAAGCCATTCCCAGATTTGATCCGCTCGGAATTTCTTTTCTCCTTGCTCTAAGACCCATTCTTGCATACCTTGGCGTGTTAAACTATAAATCGACGGTTTCATCTTTTCTCCTTATTTTCTAGTCTTTCTTACGGATGACGAAATGACGTTGTCCCTTTTCTTCATTCTGTGGTTTCTGCTCTTTACGACGACGTCTATTTCTCTTGTCCGTATGATTTCTTTTCTTATTTTGAGAAGACTTTTTCCCTTTACGGTTGTCTTTCTCTTCTTCTTTCTTGCGCATTTTTTGGTCAAATGGTGCTCGTTTAGGAGTCTCATTTTCTAAGACAAAGTAGGCACATCCATAGCTACAATACTCGAGTAGATAATCTTGTAAACGACTGATTTTCTCGAGAGATTCTTCAGCTCGCTCATTCTTGTAGAATCCTCGCAAACGCAACTGCTCATTGCTCCAGTCTCCTACAATATAATCATACTTGTTTAAAACTTCCGAAAAGCGTTGAGTAAAAGCTGTTGCATCAAAGGCTTCCTTACTATTTTCAACCAAGTTGAAGGTAAAACCTTCAGCCTCGACTTTATCTCCAGATAGATGAAATTCTGGACCAGGGAATTTATTGTAATTGTATAATTCAGGTGCAATTTCTTTACGCATAATATTCCTTTTTAACGTTTACTTAATACTCTATTTTACCATATTTTTGCCATATTTACATCTTTTGATTTAAAATGAAAAAAGTCTGACGATTTCACCCTTTAATTTTATAAGACACAACTGTACTAAAAAGAAAAAACTGGGAAAACCCAGTTTTTAAATATTATAGGTAAAGTAACTTGAAAAGTGCTACAGCGGCAATAGCAGCAGCAATCGGTGCAACTACTGGTACCCAAGCATACCACCATTTTGAATCACCCTTGTGTTCACCAAGGATTGATTTAGGAAGTACTGCGTGAAGAAGACGTGGTCCAAAGTCACGAGCTGGGTTCAAACCTGGTCCTGTAGGTCCACCAAGTGATGTAACCAATGCCATTACTAGGAAACCAAGTGCCAAGTGTGCAATTCCAAGACCTGGTGACAAGAATGGAGCTACTTGAGTTTTTGCTTGTTCAAGGGCTGCAGCGACTTGTTCTTGAGGAATTGTTTGACCTTGTGCAGTCGCTTGTGCCACTTGTTCATTAATCAACGCTTGAGCTTTTGTAACTAACTCAGCACCAAAGAAGTTCTTTGTTAAACCAAGTGCTGCAAAGAAAAGAACAAATGATCCAATAAACTCATTGATAAATCCGTTCACAGTTGCTGCATAACGTGATTCTTTTGTACCGTGGTCGATACTTGAAATTGTTGAGAAAGTTCCCAAGATGTTATTTGGATTTTCTGTCTTCAAGTAGTAGGGACGGTGAGTCGCAACAACCAAGGCTTGTCCGAAGATTGCTCCCAAAACTTGCGCGATGATGTATTGGGCTACTTGTGACCAAGGGAAGAGACCGCTAACTGCAAGTCCAAGAGTGAAGGCTGGGTTGATATGGTTACCAGAAACGTTACCAAACATCAAAGCTGGGATCATAACCCCCATACCGTAACCAACAGCGATAACGAGCCAGCCACTTTGGTGGCCTTTCGTACCTTTAAGTTCAACGTTGGCAACTGCACCATTACCCAAGATAATCAAGATAGCTGTTCCCAAAAATTCAGTGGCATATTTGACTGCCCATGTGAAATCCATTGATAGATTCTCCTTATTATTTTTTAGACAATCCCTATTCTATCAATTTTTAAACCTTTTAGCAACAGATTTTCTAAAAGAATCCAAGGGGAAAACGCTTTTATTTCAAGTCTACAAAAAAGACCTAACAAACATCCTTTGTTAAGTCCTAATTTCGATTATTCTTGACGCTGACCAAAATCCTTAATCATCTGCTCCATTTCCTCACGACTTGGTGTCGTAAGCATATAGAGATAGTCTCCTTGCAATTCAGCAAAGGCTGCCGGCATAATTTTCTTTACTTTGAACTGCTGACCATATTTAGCGAGCAAGTCTTCTTCTGAATAAACATAGTTAGCATTGGCGCGACGAGATGTTGCTAAGCAATACTGGGTTTCAAACGGAGACTCTGGGAATGCTTCACCTGCAACGATAGCTGCATAGCCCTTGTACAAATCCAAGGAATGCGCATAATTATAGACATCGATAGTGAAGCCACCCGCTGGACGGTTATTGTACTCAATGGCAATATAATCATCACCCTCACGGAAGAACTCGATATGGAAGAAACGTTCTTTCATACCAAATTCCTTGACGATAGCCTCACCATACTTGCGAAGTTTCGGATCCATATCTTTAAGAACATAATAAGAATTGTCCATCTTGTAAATCATGAGATCAAGGGGTGTATGTGCATAGTCAAAGGTAGTTGAAAAGACAATATTCCCATCTCTATCCACCAAACCATCAAAGGTACAGATTTCACTAGAGGTAACAAATTTTTCAAAGAAATAAACGGTTGAGTGGTCCCATTCAGCCTTAAAGTGGTTTACATCATCTTCTGTTTCAAGTTTGAAGGTTGCTGCCGCACCTACTCCATTGTCAGGTTTTGCAATCATGGGAAGACCGATTTCTTTCACAGCTTTGTCAACATCTGCTTCTGTTTCAATGACAGCTCCTGGAACGACTGGTACTCCCGCTTTTTTGAAGAGTTTCTTCATTTCAGACTTAAACTTAGTCTTCTTGAGGTCTTCTGGTTTGGCACCAAAAACATTGAACTGTTCACGAAGGGCAGCGTCTAACTCAAGCCAGTATTCATTGTGTGATTCAATGCGGTCAATTGGACCATGCTTATAGAAAAGAAAGGCAACTGCTCGTTTAACCTCATCGATACTTTCAAGATTATCAACTCGGAAGTACTCCGTCAAGCTATTGCGTAATGGTTCATCTAGTTGTTCGTAGGGTTCTTGCCCAATCCCTAGAACTGTGATTCCTTTATTGGCTAGCTCAATACTAAATTGCTGAAAAATTTGTGGGTAATAGGGTGAAATTACAAGATAATTCATAAGCAACTCCTTTTATAGACTCATATGACCGAGGAAATATGGCATTTGTTTACGCCACCATTCCCAGTCATGGGCAACATCGTGCCCCCATTCTGCAAACCAAGCAGGAATTTGTTTTTGGTCAAAGGCTTCTTTTAACTTGTAGTAAGAAGGAAGGCCATCCTGTTCCCAAGCACCTAGTCCAGTACAAATCACAATCTCATCCTGACGGTAACGATCAATAAACCAACCATCATTTTGATTCCAGATATAGTCTACTGGTGAATTTTGATAGATAGCATCATCGTTGTAGTAATCTCCAACAAAGAAACGAGCATCGTAGACACCACTGAGGGCAATTACCTTGGTAAAGACATCTGGATGCTGAAGGAAAAAGTTAAGTGCATGGTAAGCTCCCATAGAGCATCCTGTTGTCATCATACCGTCAAACCAGCCTGTCTTGTGCTTGATAAAAGGAATAGCTTCTTCAATCACATATCGTTCATAGGCACGGTGCATCTCAGCTTGATCATGACTATTTTTCCAAGTCGCAAGCCAGCTCTCACTATCTACACTTGAAAGGGTAAAGAACTGCACGCGACCTTCTTCAATAAAGGATGCACAAGCATCAATCATTCCAAAATCATAGTACTCATTGTGGCTACCACCTGAAGAAGCAAAGACAACAACTGGGATGCCTCCATGTCCGTATCGATTGACATACATTTCACGGTTAAGATGACCACTCCAGTGGCTAAGATGTTCAATATGCATATCCTGTCTCCTTTATACTAATTACCAATTTTCTGCAAAAAAGCGTAGGCAAGCTGGAAGATTTTCTGACCATGGCACTTCATGGTGAATGGCTCCAGCCTGAACCTTGAGAGAGATATTTCCCAACTCAACTCCTCCTGCTATCAAATCATGATAATAACGAAGAGAAGAATCAATATAGGCCTGCTTGATATTACCAGCCATCAGGGTCTTATCTGTATCATCTGCCTCTTCCGTTCCAACATAGATAAAGACTCGCTGGTCAGGCAAAAGTTTTTTACGCTCAATATAGCGATCAAAAGCCTCTTGGTGAAGCCAGTTAGCTGATGAGAAAACTCCCAAACATCCAATCTGATCTTGATACTCCAAGCCAATAAACTGGGTAATATTGCCACCAAGTGAAGATCCTATCATAGCAGTGTGTTTACGGTCTGATTTTGTGCGATAGTTTTCATCGATAAAGGGTTTAACCACTTCCATGACAAATTCTGCATACTCGACTCCCTTCCCACCAAACTGCTGACCGGGAATATTAGACTCTTGGAATTTCCATGCTGCATACTCGTTCATCCGTCCAAGTCCATCATTGTCAATAGCCACGATAATCATGCGACTGATATCTGGATTCCGTTTAATGGTAGGAATTATCTTCCATGAATGTCCGACATAGGATTCTTTACTATAAAAGACATTTTGTCCATCATGGAAATACACGACTGGATAACTTCTATCCGTATCTTTCTCATAGTTTTTCGGGAGGAGAACACGTACACGGCGTTCCTTGCCTGTGTATGGAACCTTCAGCTTATGCTCTCGCATTTTCAAATAAAAATAGGATTGATTCATTGTCAGAAAACTCTCTATATTCAAAATTTTATCTTATTATAGCACAAAAATAGAAAAAAGTCGGTTTTCGTCCAAATTTAGGATAAAAACTAACTTTTTTCTTAGGAATTTCAGTTTCTTCACATTAAAGAAGATCTTCAATTAATTCATCGACAGCATCTTTCTCAGCTTGAGGGGTAATTTCAGTAATCATAATTCCTGCTACTGCTCGCTCAACCAATCCTTCAACATCCATACGTGTTTCATACTGTTCAGCATTCTTAATTTTAGGATTTGTTTTCGGACGATCAGGCGCAAAAATCGTACAGCAGTCTTCAAAAGGTTGGATAGAAATTTCAAAGGTATCAATTTCCTGAGCAATATCTATGATTTCCAACTTATCCATAGTTACAACCGGTCGGATAATCGGTGTATTGGTTACAGCATTGATAGCCTGCATACTTTCAAGTGTTTGACTTGCTACCTGACCAAGACTTTCACCATTGATAATGACCAAACCGTTTCTCACTTCACGGATACGGTCGGTAATACGCATCATAAAGCGACGTGTCAAAGTCATGAGATAGGCTTCTGGGGCCTTAGCCTTAATCTCTTCTTGGATTTCAGTGAAAGGTACTTCGATAAACTGGATATTGCCACCGAACTTGGTCAATTTACGGGTCAAATCCTGAGCTTTCTTGAGGGCACCTGGACTAGTATAGGGTGGACTAGCAAAGTGAACAGCCTCGATATCCACACCGCGTTTGAGAGCAAGATATCCTGCTACAGGAGAGTCAATCCCCCCTGACAACATGAGCATACCTTTCCCAGAAGTTCCAACTGGCAAACCTCCCGCTCCACGAATAGTTTCATAAGAAAGGTAGGCTGCTTCCTCACGAATCTCCACCTGCAGATTGATGTCCGGATTTTTCATTTGAGCTTGCACATTTGGAATAGCTTCAAATACGGCTCCACCAAGCGTTTGGTTGAGTTCACGACTGTCTAGTTCAAAGTTGTGGTCACTGCGCTTGCTTGAAATTTTAAAGGTCATGCCTTCCTTATAGATGTCCTGCATAATCTCTTGGACAGTAGATTTAAGAACTTCTACAGATTTTTCAACCTTATACACTGGTGAAAAGTTTTGAATCCCGAAAACCTGTTTGAGAGACTCAGCTACTGCTGCATAGTCTGCACCATTGAGATAAGCATGGGCACGATCGCGATCAGCAGTTACCTTGACTTGAGGATAGATGGACAAGACATCTGAAATGTTATTACGTAGTTTATTGATGAAACGCATACGGTTTTTACCTTTGGTTGACAGTTCCCCGTAGCGAATCATAATTTCTGAATATTGCATGAATGCTCCTATCTTACTTTTCTAGTTTGATTGTAAATTAATGTTAGTTTGGTCAAAAATTGCTCCACTTGACTCATGTCCTTTTCTAGGTCTAGGCTAAGGCGTACTGCTGACTGGGCCTTATCTTTTTCAACCCCCATGGCAATCAAGGTCCCAGCAGGTTTTCCTGCCTTGGATGAGCAAGCAGAGGTTGTGGAAATGAAAATATCATAGTCTTCAAATGCGTGAACGATAACTTCACCACGAACCCCCTTAATCCCAAAGGTCAGAATATGTGGAGCAAAGTCTTCCTCACCTGAGAAGACAAAAATATCTGGATAATCAAGAAGGGCTTGACGGATGACTTCCTTCATCTGACTTGTTTTGCTCGTAAACAAATCTAGATTTTCCATAGCCAAACGTAAGGCCTTGGCTGTTGCTGCAATACCTGCTACATTCTCAGTAGTTGAACGATAATCACGCTCTTGGCCACCACCAGTTAATAGGGGCGTAATCTTCTTACCAGATTTGATGTAGACAAAGCCAACACCACGAACACCGTGAAACTTGTGACTCGAAAAAGTCGCAAAGTCCACTCGGTCAGTCAAATACTTTTCTGTCGGAATCTTAGCTAAAGCTTGAACCGCATCAACATGGAAGGAAATCGTTGGCTTATCTGCTAATAGTTCTGAGATAGCTTCAATAGACTGGATTGAGCCGATTTCATTGTTGACTGCCATAACAGAGACTAGCGTTGTATCAGGACGAAGTAGATTTTCTAAAGCAACTACATCTACAAATCCTTTTTCATCAACTGGTGCAAAATCCACCTCGAATCCTTGAGCCTGAAGCCAAAGAGCAGACTCCTTAACCGCTGGATGCTCAATTTCTGACACGATGATGTGTTTACCAAACTGAGCTTTTTCAAAAGCGACACCTTTGATAACCCAGTTATCTCCTTCGGTACCACCAGAGGTAAAGAAGATTTCTTCACTTTTCTTACCAATTAAGTCTGCAATCTGCTGACGAGAAGCTTCTAAAATTCTGGTAGATTGGTCGCCCAATCGATGGAGACTGGAAGGATTTCCTATAATTTTTGAAGCAACTTGCATATAGGTCTCTAATGCTTCTGGGTAAGGCTTGGTCGTAGCTGAATTATCAAAGTAAATCATGGTTTCTCACGCTTTCTAAAATCACTCCTTCTATTGTAACATGAAACAGTTCAGGCGACAAGAAATGCCGTTCAGGTTCATTTAAGTTTTTTTTAAAGATTTTGGGTATAATGAATCATGGTAAAGGAGAGAAATTATGTCTAACTATCGCAGAAAATCAAAACCTAAAACTGAACATATCAAAAAAGGCTTTACCGTCTTTCAAAAAACAATTGCAACTTTAGCCAGTATCCTTGGTTTGATTACAGCTAGTATCACTATCATGAATGCTTTAGATAAAAACAAGGATCATAAAGATACGACTCCACAAACAACCATTATCAAGGAAGTTCAAAAGGAAGCTCCCGCTGAATCCAATACACCTGCACAAAGTCAGTCTAATCATCAAGAAACATCTCAAACAGAAGAAGTTCAAACACCTAGCAAGAAGGAAGATACAAAATCAGATGACAAGCCTCAGAAAAATGAGTCATCTGATTCTTCATCAAATACTCCAACCACTGAGGCAGGAGTTAGCGCTAATAACGGAGCATCCTAAACATTCCTCAACACCAACGGTTTCTTCGTTGGTTTTTTATTTTGCTAGTTTTTCATTTCATTTTTATCACAAAAAACCAGGAACTAATGTCCCTGGTTTTCTTTTTTAAAACAAGTTATTCTGCATAGAATGAAGATTCGTATCTAGTCTTCTTTCCCTTTTTTGATAAAGGTTGCAGATAGAACCAATCCAAGACTAGCTAGGAAGGCTAAGCCTACTGAATCTTGCTCACCAGTTGCTGGAAGTTGACCTTTAGCTTCAGTCGCTGGTGCATTTGGTCCTTCTGGTTCTTGTTTTTGGTTTGTTGAACTTGAAGGTTGCTTGTGATCCGCAATTGGTGTAACTGAGTTTGCAACAGGCTCTTTATATTCTGGAACCTCATTCTTAGCTGCTTCAACCCACTTAACGCCACCCTAGAAGTCTGGAAGCTCATTCTTGTCCGCTTCAACCCAATTAACTCCGCCCTTGAACTCTGGAAGCTCATTCTTGTCCGCTTCAACCCAATTAACTCCGCCCTTGAACTCTGGAAGCTCATTCTTGTCCGCTTCAACCCAATTGACGCCGCCCTTGAACTCTGGAATGTCATGAACAGCTGCTTCTGCAGCATTAACTCCACCTGTAAATTCAGGAATTTTAACTACTGGTGGTTGCTGATCTCCCTTACTTGAAAGGACTTCAGGTTCCGGAGTTGGCTCTGGATCTGGAGTTGGCTCTGGATCTGGAGTTGGTTTTGGATCTGGAGTTGGCTCTGGATCTGGAGTTGGCTCTGGATCTGGAGTTGGTTTCGGATCTGGAGTTGGTTTTGGATCTGGAGTTGGCTCTGGATTTGGGGTTGGTTTTGGATCTGGAGTTGGCTCTGGATCTGGAGTTGGTTCTGGATCCGGAGTTGGTTCTGGATCCGGAGTTGGTTTCGGATCTGGAGTTGGCTCTGGATCTGGAGTTGGCTCTGGATCTGGGGTTGGTTCAGGTTCTTCTGAAAGTTCTTGGTAGTAAGTAGTCATTTCATAGAACTCTGGTTTGCCGCCTTCCCAAACAAGTTTGACATCAAGTAACGGAGCCTTATCTCTCACTGCAAATGTTTGGAAGCTTGAAGTAATTGCTCCCAAATCTGTCCAAGCACCGTCTCTGTCTGTTTTCAGAGTGCGAGCAAGTAGACGCGCTGCTACTCCTTGAGGCAGACTAGAAACAAGTCGGATGTGGTTGGCGTTTGTTGGTTCTGATAAGTGGTAAACCAGCTCACCTTGGTCTTTCTCAGCCTTATAGCTTGTCAATACTTTGCCATCTACAAGATTTGTGTAAAGGTTGCCTCGACTTTCTCCACCATTTCCTTGAACAGTTGGGTCGTTGATTGGTTTCACAAATTCGCCGTCATTGATAACCAACTCAGTAAATCCAACAAAACGAGCATCGTAATTAGCAGTGAAGAGAACACGGAGATAGTTAGCTTTAACTGGGCTTGCAAGTTCACCCTCGATGTAGCGATTTCCAGGCATCTTAGAATCATGTGTCCATCCATCTGTCAATGAATCATCGCGCATTTCATTAGCGACATCATCACCTACTGTCACAACATCTGTCCATGTCTTACCATCTTGACTAACCTGAATCTTACCATCACGAAGATAGTTCTTCGTACCATCTTGGATGTAAGCTCTAATCTTCTTGATTTCACGTTCGCTACCAAGTTTCAAGGTAATATGACCATCTTTACGTGCATAGTCAGAGAACTCTACAAAGTTATTGTAAACACCATCAAACAACTGATCCAAATTCTTGATCTTGCGAACATCATTTGCACCATAATAGGCATCAATTCCCATAGATGTAGAATCAAGTTTAGTTGGCTCCACTTCTTTTGTCTTAACGAGTAAAGATGTTGCTGTCACTGCTTGTTCTTGGTCAGTCTTATTAATCAAACGAGCATAACGTACCAAGGACTTATCAGTTACTTGGCTAGCTGGATACCATTCTTGTGCATTTGGAGAGAATTCCAAGTCAAGGGCTGGATTTCCAATACCAATAGCCTGAATGCTTTCAGCTTGGTGTAGACGGTCTAGCTTCATACCCAAGTAGCTATGAGCTGGAAGCTTGGTGCCACTTGGAATTTGCATGTCATAACGACCGAGACTGTCGTATACTGGAGTTGATTTCAAACTTTCAACATTAGTGTCTGTCATCTCGCTATTGCCAGCACGTGTTTCAACTGAGAAGTCAGCGATACGCCACCATAGATTGATATTCTTGGTGTTACGAACACGGATGTAGCGAGCTGAAATTGGAGTTTCAATTTCTTTGGTTTGTTCACCAGTCAAACGATCCAATTCTTGCCATGAATTTCCATCTGTAGAATACTCAAGAACACCTTCTGCCAATTTATCACCTGATCCTTGAACGAGGCGAACCTTAGTTACAGGTTTGACTCCACCCAAGTCTAGTTGAACCCAACCACCGACTGGAGTTGTATCTGTTCGATCAGCATTTGCCAGCATAGCTTCAGTATTGTCACGACCATCTGTAATAGAGGCAACAGTCGTGTTGTACTTGTACATAAGATTTGGACTGATAGTCACTGTAGCTGTTTGTTTAGGACGACTTACTTCTACAGGACGGTTAACAGCTATTTCTCGTACAGCAAACCAAGTGTTCTCACGGTCAGAAGTTGCAATCATGCGAACAGCTTTAGCATTGATATTGAGATTTTCAAATTTAAGAAGAGGCTCATTACCAGTGTAGCTTGGTTCTGAAAGTGTTACCCACTCATCATTTTCATTGAGGTACTCAACCTTAGCATTGTTAAAGGTATCGCGTGGATTTGCTTGAGTTCCCATTGCAAATGTCAAGTTTTGAATTGGAACAGCTTTATTAAATTTCAAACCAATATAGTCACCAGTTTGGATGCTGTTTGGTGATTTGATAAGGGCATGTGTTCCTAAATCTCCGTCAGTGACTTCAGCAAGTCCACCTTCTACACCTGTACGGTTTGTGATAAAGGTGCTGATTACTTGGTCTGGGTGTAGGGCTTTTTGAACTTCAGTTGCCAAGATTTCACGAAGACCAAGCAAGAATGGACGGATATGTTGTACACCCAACTCAGCTCTTTCATCATGGTCTACATAATGGAAAGTATAAGTTTGTGATTGTTCATAAAGTTTCAAGCCCTTGTAATAGCTATCCCAAAGTCTAGCAGAATCATTGTTTTCAATAGCTTCTGATCCATCTAGGAAAGCACTCAAAGCATCCATTTGGTCAATAGCATTATCCAACCAATAGTGGATTTGAGCACGCATCTTTTCGTCACCAGATGCTTTATAAAGTTGTGCTGCAGCTTTTATTTTAGCAAATTCTGCACGCAATTCTTGACGCTCTGCATTGACATCTTGACCAGCTTTCAACTTAGACATGAAGGCCGCCAATTTTGGTGCAAGTTCAACAGACTCTTCTAATTTCACAACACGACCATCCATGTTTTGGTTGATCATATGTTTACCAAGTTCACGGAAGGCAACAGATGTTTCACTGTCAGTAAATTTACCTGTTTCAACAAAGTTGAAGGCGATATCATTTACTTTCTTAGCTTCTTCTTCAGACTTCCATTGTTTCCATGCATACTGAGCTGCTGAGAAGAGGGCAATCTTAGAAGGCTCAGATTGTTGCATTGGATTCAACATGATACCTGAAAGGAGACTTGGGTCCACATTTGGATGAAGGAATTTCTCACCGCCACCCAAAATCAAGTGTTGTTTAGAGTTATCTGTAACAGGCCAGTTAATCCATAGAGAAACTGGGCGGTAGGTCTTACCTCCTGCAGACAGATTATTCTTAAGGTTTGAAAGGAAGCTTTCAGATACTTCACCCCAAATCTTACCACCAGTAAGGGTCATAGAAGTTGAAGTTGGAAGATTTTCGTTTAGAGATTTCAACTCATCTTCACGACCATTACCCCAATACTGACCTGGGACAAAAATCATTTCCTTACGAAGGCCAACATAAGTTGCTTGTTTTTCAGTCAACCAATCTGTCATGTCCTTCATCAAGCGGTTGTAGCTATTATAGCCACCAACTGGGCTTGGAGCATCATCGGCCAAAATACCGAACTCACGAACGCCGACATCCATCAATTGAGTGAATTTAGCCTTAATGGTTTCAAGGTCTTTTTGGTAATCAGCATCGTTGCCAAAACGGATACGGTTGTTCATGAATGGGTGGATGGTCCAAACATAACGAGTCTTGTTTTGGTTTCCGACACGCGCCAATTCACGGATTTCAGCTAATTTTTCTTCTGGATAAAGTTCACGCCATTTCTTGTTGTGGTATGGATCGTCTTTTGGTGCAAAGAAGTATTGGGTCAACTTCAAGTCACCACCAAAACGCATCAATTCAGCGCGATCAGCATTGCTCCATGGATTTCCATAGTAACCTTCGATAAAACCACGATTCTTAATTTCAGCGTAGTCTTCAACAGTTACATTACGTAAAACTGGAGCTTCACTTTCATTAAGCATGTGTTTAAGAGTCGTCAATCCATAGAAGACAGCATCTGTATCTTTACCGACGATAGAGATTGTATTGTTCTTGATTGACAAAGCATAAGCATCAATCTTATCAAAGAGTCCTTGAGAAATACCAGATATTTCTTTTTCAGCCTGTGAATGTTGACCATGAACACCAAGATAGATATTTGTAGCACCTGCTACTGCTGCTTGACTACTTGTATAAGAGATTTGATGATCTTGTAGTACACTCTTCAAGCGGTTGCGAGTATAAATATCTAGCTGATTACCCATGACAAGATTAACTTGTTTTTGAAGTTTAGTGACACCTTCACCATAAGTGACTTTTTGTGGTGTTGGGAATACCTTGTATTCTTTCTTGAGATAGTCTTGACTTTGTGCTGCAGTAGCAATCGCATCATCACTGGCTGGTTTTGTAGCTACAAAGCTATCAGCAAGTTCAGTTGTACCATCACCCACCTCTTCAACTCTTGGTTGTTCTGGAGTCACCGGTTTCTCAGGAGTTACAGGTTTTTCTGGAACAACTGGTTCTTCTGTTTCACTATCAGAAAGTGGCTTGAGTAGTTGAATTTCTGCGGCACTACCAAATCCTGCGACACCTGATAGAACTTTAAATTCTACCTTATTAGTTTCAACTGCTGCAAAATTAACCGTTTTTTCTTTAGTGTTATTTTCCCAAGTTCCTGAAGCAACCTTAACCATTTGACCATCTTTTTGAGCATAGATTTCATAAGCGGTCACGACTCCGTTACCACCACCTGGACGTGGAAGATAAGTCAAACCATTGACTTTTTCAGGAGCGTTCAAATTCATGGCAACGGTATATGGAGCACGGTCTCCAGTCCATTTTGAATGCCAGAAGGTATTTGGATCATTATCGAAAGCTTTCTCTACTGGTCCTTCATTCTCTGTTCCTGGTGTTTCCTGACTAGTTGCAGAAACTGTGAAGTGATCTGTTGGGATTAAACGTGGGTTTACAAATGCTTCATTCGACAACTCTGCACTATGCAAGATTCCTTGGAAGCCACCGATTGTTTCAAGCGGTAGTACCAAGGTATTGTGGGCCAAGCGAGGATGAGCTGGATTTGCAATACGCTCAACCTTTTCACCGTCTACATAAACTTCTGTTTTTTGTGGTTTCGTAACAACAGAGATTTGATAACGTTTATTCTTCTCAAGTTTCTTGTTGAATTGAATATGGAATTGTTCAAATTTATAAGCGAGGTAGCCATCCTTGTCCGCAAGATAAAGTTGGTTATCTCCACTAGTTGAGAAGACTTGCTCACCGTCTCCTGTCACTGTCACATCCAATTTCAAGACATGGCTCGGACCAACATCACCAACGAGACCTTCGATAGTGCTATCTTTTTCAAAATTCAATCCTGCTTCTGTTTTTTTCACATTCTTAGCAAGATACTCTTTGATAGTTTCTGCTTTAATTGTAAAGAGGTCGCTTTCTTCTACTATTTTATCTGGATTTGAACGCGGTGCATAAACACTTGTTGGTTGGATACGGTCTGCATAGGTCTTAGCTGCACGATCTGAACCCCAAGTGCGTTCTGCAGTTGATTGCATACTCTTGAAGAAGCGTTTAAAGATATCAAACGAAGTCAGTCCTGTTTCATGGAGGTCGATGTTGTCATTCCAGACTGCATGACCACCACCGATGATATTTGGATTAGATGCTTCTAAGCGTGGGCCTCTTCGAGCAGTGAAGTCATTTGGTGCCCAACTATTGTATTGCATTTCATAGTTGGCATAGTCACTGTAAGGTCCCTGACTGTTGCTACCACTTGGAACACTATAGGTTGGTACATCCAAGATATTGATAATCTTAGCACCCTTAGCAATCGCTGCCTGTGGATTTTGCCAACCAAGGCTCCAGATATCCACTTCTACACCATTCCAATCTACTGGTGTCGTTCCTTGCTTAGCAGTGAGCGAACCCCAAATACGTGGTGTTAAGCCCTTACCTTTGATGTACTGGATCATATCATTGACATAACGACGATAACTTTCAGGACTTCCATAGTACTCATCTGTACCGATATGAACTGTTGAAACGCCACGAAGAGGTGCATTTTCACCATCGAGCAATTTGTCATAGACAGATTTAACAAAAGCGAGAGTTTCTTCGTACTTGTTATCCAAGTCTAGCATCGCTACACGCTCTACATTATGCTTGTTAGCACTTAGTCGTCCTTGATACATCAAGTCAGGACGAACCTTAACAAAGGACAAGGCGTGACCAGGTGTGTCAATTTCAGGAACAAGGTTGATATGCAAGTCTTTAGCCAGGCTAATGATCTGTTGCATTTCTTCCTTGGTGTAATGTTCTTTTGATGTTAATTTTTCACCATTCTCACCAACAACATCCGTTTCTACACGGAAGCCTGTCTTAGCATTTTTAAGAACATAATCCAGTTCCTCTTGAGGAGTAAGATTTTTCCCTGCTAAATGATCTTTTAAGAAGATATAGTTGTCATTCAAGTGCAATTGAAGATCGTTCATCTTGTAGTAGGCCATATTGAGCATGATATCTACAAGCGTATCATAAGGGATAAACTTACGACCTGTATCTAGCATAAAGCCACGGTGACTAAAGCTTGGGAAGTCACGGATTTCTCCGTTTTGCAAGTTATTTTCTCCCAACTGAAGGAGGGTACGAGTTGCATAAAATGCTCCTGCATTGGTCGCAGCTTCTACAGTGATAACTCCATCTTTAATGGTGATACCATAGCCTTCTTTACCATAACCCTTGTCTTCAACCTTTTTAAACTCAATGCGGTTTTGCGCTTCTTGACCACCGGTTGCGACTTCCAAACCACGATTTTCAAGGTCAGTTTGGTAGAACTTAGCTTCCTTGTCAAACCCAGAATCTCCAACTGAAATGACGGTTTCTGAAGTAATAGAAGTTTTACCTTCAGTGCCGTACCATTGTTGAACTGCTGGGGCAACTGCAGGTTTGGTTCCAACGCCTTCATCAGCGTGCAAGCCTTTAATGACAACTTCAAATTCTTTTGTGAAGGTGTGGTTATCATTCGTTTGTTGGACCATCACTTTGACATGTTGTTCTGTCAGCGGTGTGTAGATTTTATTATTTAGGTCGATAACACCTTGCTTATTGCTTCCAATCAAGCTAACTTGACCAGGTAATTTAGGTAATACAAGTGATTTTCCGTCTTCAGCAACCGCTATTTCTGTAACTTGACGAATATCTGTTGGTTTGCTGGTGTCTGGAATATTTGAGTAGGCACGAATTTCTTGAATACCCACATTTTTCCATTGCATAGTACCGGCTTGATAATCTGTAATTTCAAGTTTAAGATACTTAGCTTGAACGGCTTCTTTTAAGTCAACTTTTTCATCTAGAACCGGAGTCCCTGTTCGTTGATGAGCCAACTTCCATTCTCCAGGACCTGATCCATTTACTTCGTCTTGACCTGCATAATAGAGATTCCAAGATTTGATGTTTGGATCATTTTGCTCGCCACGAACACGACGATCCCAATCAATTTCCACATGCTTGATTAAGGTTGTCTTTTCAAGCTTAAATTCGATTGTTGGTTTCACAACATCACGGTCAGTTGCCCAACGAGTATCTGGATTTCCATCAATCGCCTTCTCAGCAGTAAATGGTGTGTTCGCTTCATGGTTTGATGCTGTCGCAGTAGCCTTTTCCAAATGATTGACATCTGGAGTTTCAACCAAATCTTTAGTAACTGGCTTTTCTGCTGGTTTAGCTACTGGTGCTGCTTCTTCTTTTGGAGTTTCAGCTGGTTTTGGTGTTGCTTCTTCCTTAGGAACTGGAGTTTCAGCTGGTTTTGGTGTTGCTTCTCCAGTATTTTTAGGCTGAGCTTCCGCATCAGTCGGATTCGTTTCAGTAGGATCAGTTGGTTTTGCTGATTCAGCTTTTTCAATAGCTGCTGCTATATCCGCTGGTAACTTATCCAGGGGCTGAACCTGTGTCACCGTGCCTTCTGTCTCTGCAGGCCCTTCTGTTTCTGCTGCTTGAACCATACCAGCACCAAAAATGCTTGCACCAATCATGACAGAAGCAGCGCCTATTGCAAACTTACGTATACTGTAATGACACCGTCTCTCAAAAAAATGTTTTCCCATTTTCTTTATTTCCTTTCCAACGCTTAAATTGGGTAAGCGTTCTCATTTCCCTTTTAAAAAGGGAGGACCAAGAGGTCCT
This sequence comes from Streptococcus wuxiensis, assembly GCF_040888245.1. Taxonomy (NCBI): domain Bacteria; kingdom Bacillati; phylum Bacillota; class Bacilli; order Lactobacillales; family Streptococcaceae; genus Streptococcus; species Streptococcus wuxiensis. The sequence goes on along the minus strand of NZ_JBFNFE010000001.1, from coordinate 99,317 downwards.
CTCTAGGTGTTTGATTTTCTCCATTACAATAAGTTAGGAGTTTGAGTTTTCATAGTATAAAACTCTATTATATTTTAATCTTCTTTTCTTTTTTGAAGAAATAGAGCAGACATTGCTAATGTAAGACCAGCTAGGAAGAGGTGTTCAGTTGTGCCTTCACCAGTTTCAGGAAGTTTGGACTGATCTGCTTCTTTTTGTGCTGCTTGCATAGCAGGTGTTGGTGTAAGAGCTGGTTTCTGATCAAGTTTTTCTGCAACTGGACTTGTCTGATTGTCTCCTGCACCTAATGTTTCTTTATACTCAGGAACATCATTCTTAGCAGCTTCAACCCAATTAGCTCCACCCTTGAACTCTGGAAGCTCATTCTTGTCTGCTTCAACCCAATTAACGCCACCCTTGAACTCTAGAACATCATTCTTAGCTGCTTCAACCCAATTACCGCCACCCTTGAACTCTGGAACATCATTCTTAGCTGCGTCAACCCAATTAACGCCACCCTTGAACTCTAGAACATCATTCTTAGCTGCTTCAACCCAATTACCGCCACCCTTGAACTCTGGAACATCATTCTTAGCTGCGTCAACCCAATTAACGCCACCCTTGAACTCTGGAACATCATTCTTAGCTGCTTCAACCCAATTAACGCCACCCTTGAACTCTGGAATGTCATAAACAGCCGCTTCTGCAGCATTAACTCCACCTGTAAATTCAGGAATTTCAACTACTGGTGGTTGCTGTTCTCCCTTACTTGAAAGAACTTCAGGTTCTGGAGTTGGTTCTGGATCTGGAGTTGGTTTCGGATCTGGAGTTGGCTCTGGATCTGGAGTTGGCTCTGGATCCGGAGTTGGTTTCGGATCTGGGGTTGGCTCTGGATCTGGAGTTGGCTCTGGATCTGGAGTTGGTTTTGGATCTGGGATTGGTTCTGGATCTGGAGTTGGTTTCGGATCTGGAGTTGGTTCTGGATCTGGAGTTGGTTTCGGATCTGGAGTTGGCTCTGGATCTGGAGTTGGCTCTGGATCTGGAGTTGGTTTCGGATCTGGGGTTGGCTCTGGATCTGGAGTTGGCTCTGGATCTGGAGTTGGTTTTGGATCTGGGGTTGGTTCTGGATCTGGAGTTGGCTCTGGATCTGGGGTTGGTTTCGGATCTGGAGTTGGTTTCGGATCTGGAGTTGGTTTCGGATCTGGAGTTGGCTCTGGATCTGGAGTTGGCTCTGGATCTGGGGTTGGTTTCGGATCTGGAGTTGGTTTTGGATCTGGAGTTGGTTTCGGATCTGGAGTTGGCTCTGGATCTGGAGTTGGCTCTGGATCTGGAGTTGGTTTTGGATCCGGGGTTGGCTCTGGATCTGGAGTTGGCTCTGGATCTGGAGTTGGTTTTGGATCTGGGGTTGGTTCTGGATCTGGAGTTGGCTCTGGATCTGGGGTTGGTTTCGGATCTGGAGTTGGTTTCGGATCTGGAGTTGGTTTCGGATCTGGAGTTGGCTCTGGATCTGGAGTTGGCTCTGGATCTGGGGTTGGTTTTGGATCTGGGGTTGGTTTTGGATCTGGAGTTGGCTCTTCAGTTTCTTTAATTTCTTTCAAGCCTTCTACCAATTTATTAAGTCCGTTTGGAGTTAATAAGTTATGTTCTGCAAGGCCATTCTTGTACGCTTCAACAGCCGCCAAGTATTCTTTCGCATCTTGACGATCAATCTTACGAACACGTTCTACTTCAGCATTGTATGCAGCTTCATCTAATGGTTTATCCTCTTCAACTGGAAGAACGAAGCGTAATTCCGCTGCTGAAATATGTCCAGGATCACCGTATGTTTCGTTACCAGTAAAGATTGCTTTCTTCACTTTGATTGGAGCATCGAAGTTAATCACTTTTGTTTTCGCATTATTTTCCCATCCAGTAAAGCTAAAGTTATGTTCTTGTCCTTTTTCATCAATCACTGTAAGGCTACCGCTCATCACACGTCCGTTTGGACCTGAAGGGCGAGGAACATATTCAAAGCGAGTTGATTCCATCGGATTATTAAACTCTACTGTTAATGGTTTTCCTAAGCTATTCACTCCATAAGGTGTATGCCATAAAGTATTTGTATTTCCATCAAATGCATACCATACATTATCTGCTTCTTCATAAGGAGCATCAAGATCATGAATATCGTCCCAATCTGGAGCGCTACGTTTCACCGCAAGTTTTTCTTTAGCTTCGTTAACGCGTTCTACAAGAGCTTTAGCGTCATCCACACTAATATCATCGTCTGCTTCTAATAAAGCTGCTACAGCGTCTTTATATGCATTTAATGAATCTTGTTTGTAGTTGCCATTTACGATTGGAGTATTCTTTTCGTATGCTTCATCGATGATCATCTTACCAGTTAACTTAATTTCTTCAATTTCAAGGTTATCTAACATAAAGTCTTTATAACCTTTAAAGTTGATTTCGTTGTTATCTGTAGCTCCTTTAGTATCGGCACCACGCGCATTTGAGTAAATACCAATCCAAGTGTTTCCACCTTTTTCACCAGTAACATAGAAGCTTACTTTCTTAGGAGTTGATGAATTTTCCCAAGTGTTTTCTAAGTCGTATTTCGTTAATTTACTACGACGAGAATTTTCGCCATTACCGATAACGAATGAGTATGCTCCATTTGAACCTGCTTCATACTCGAAGGTTACTTTATAAGTCTTACCTTCTTCGAAGCGGAAGTTTTGTGGAATTGTTTGGTAAACGAGTTTGTCATAACCTGATAAACCGTTTGTCTTCAATGACCAGTTGCCTTCGATAACATCGTTGACTTTCTTACCATTCCATCCACGTTGAGTATATGGTTCGTGTTTTTCAGATAAGTGAGTACGGTTATCTTGTACGCCTTCAACATCGCCGACTACGAATGGGAAGATACCTTGAGGCACTTCTTCAAAGTCTTGTTTGAATTTACCATTTCCTGTATCGTGTTTTTCGTTGTACATTACAGATTGATTTTCAAATACACGAATTTCATCGAAGTAAGTTGCTGCTGCATCCGCATCACGTCCAAGTTCTAATGTCACATTAGAAACATCTTCACCGGTTGTGAAGTATACATACATGTTTTGGAAGTAACTTGTATTATCCACAGTTGCGTTCTTTGAAAGTGTGTTATGCGCATGTGCTTGTACATAGTTCTTCGCGATTGATTTGTTAGTGTAGTTAGAAATCACTTTGTCGCCTACACGGATTGTGATATCTGCACGTGCATCACTTCGGTTATCTACACCTACATAAACAGCATATCTTGTATTTGGTTTCAAGTCTGTTAAGCGTTGTTTCAATGTCACACGTTCAGTGTTTCCTTGAATACGTAACATTTCGTTAGCCCCTTGAGATTTCACGATTTCAGCGTGTTCGCTGTCACCCGTTTTTTCCCAATGATCTAATGTTCCGCTGTTGAAACCTTGGTCATAGATGTGTAGACCTTCACTCCATACCATTGTCTTTTTGCCTTGAGGAGCTTTGTAAAGTACATATGGTTGGTTCGCATCTCCCGTAATTTGAATCTTACGGTCTGCGCCGACTGTTAATTCTACAACATCTTTCTTACCTTGGTCTGTTAAACGGTAAAGGTATACTTTATCTCCAGTCCAATCTTCTGGAAGAGTCCATTCAGTTGTTCCACCTTCAGTTGTGTAGAAGTACATCTTTTCTTTGTCGCCTGTTAAAGCTTTACCATTTTCATCCCAGTTCCATGGTACTAAGTAGCTTCTACCATTTTCGATGACACGACCGTTTAATGTTGTGACACGTTTACGGTAATCTGGGCTATTAGGGTCGTTTGATTGACGAACAATTTTCACTTCGTCCCCATTGTCATTTGTTAAATGTACTTCCATCTCTGGAGTCCACTTGTAGTTTTGACCGTTGTCGCTCATCGCAACTGGGTCACCGTTCACCCATTTAGAAACTTTGTAGTGTTGGAAGAACTTCGTCATGATGTTGTTTTCGAAGAGGTTACGAATATATCCTTCGTAGTCGCTTCGACCTTGCCATCCTTCGAAGTCTTTCATGTTATATCCACCAAGTAATGGATAGTTAGCGGCACCACCGTAGCTTGGATAGTCACCCACCCATGAATCTTTTTGGTGGTTACGAATGAATCGAGTGATGTTTGAGTTAATACCCTTCAGTGAATATCCACCGTAAGTTAAGTCAGCTGCCCAGTGTTGGAATGTTGAGTCATATTCTGCACCGAAGCCCCACTCGATAGCCATACGCCATCCTTGAGAGTTTAATTCTTTAGCAAGTACGTGAGTTGGCCAAGCAGTGTTATCTCCTGATTGTCCGTTACCCCAAACGTCCACATAGATGAAGTCTAAGTCAGCACCTAGTTTTTCTCTTAACTCTTTCCAACGATCCAAACGTCCATGAGCTAAGTCATATTCCGCATCGATGTTGATACCTTGGTCTAACCAGTTCCAACCGTACATATATGTTCCATCAGAGTTTCTACGTAAAATAGCTTCACTGAAGTATTTAGATTCAGGATATGTTTCAGAAGCATTAACGTGAATACCGATTTTAGCTCCATATTCTTTTGATTTTGCTAATAATTTCTTGAAGTCTTCAACGCCACCGATTCTCTTACCGATATCCGCATAGTTTAAGTGACCTGAGTCGTGACCTTCACTACCATACCCTTTAAGTAGGATTGATTGACCTAAACCATCTGTGTGTAAGTTAATCTTCTTAATACCATCTAATGTCATTAAGAATGGGTTTTGCGCTTGAGATGCGAAGTTCATCGCAATACGATACGCTACTAAATCTGGAACAGATTCTGCCCCTTTAGGATTGTTCATGATATTACGATATGCAATCGCACCATCTTGCCAATCCACCACATTATCTTTGTTTAAGTCTTTTGTGATGACTACTTTAGAACTTGGTAATTCTAATGTGTATTCTGGGAATACTAAGTTCTTATAAGCACGTTGGTACCAGTAAGGTGAGCTTTGAATACCTAAGTAGTTTACGCCTTCAACACGTTCTAACGCTGTTGTTAAACGTGCAAAGTCATTTCCTCTATAAGTAAATTGAGAGTTACTCCAAACAGATGCTGCTAATTCATTAGAAGAAACAAATCCATACATGAAGCCGTAAGCATATTCATTCATCTTGCCTTCTTTCAAGTCTAAATGATAGTCTCCACGGTTATGTGTGTTTGTAGACATTTGAGCTCCGTCGAATTTTGCACCTTGTTTGTTAGAACCAACAGAAACAAGTGTGTTTCCTGGGAATTCAATGGTTTGGATTAATTTGCGAACATTGTCGACTGGTTTACCCATTTCGACATTGTTTTTGTTCACTACTTTTGTCACATCGAAGTGCATTTCGTTGCCGACTAATTGTAATTTTACAGTGATTTCAGCGTTGATGAATTCATCATCGTTTCTTACTTTCATTACATATTCTGCAGTAGTGTCATCAATCTTACGGTATTGAACTTCTGGAGTGACTAATACACCGTTGATTGACATTTTATCTAATTTTTGAACTTGACCTGTTAACGTTTTTCCATCTAATTCATATTCTTTAACACGTGGAAACGCTGTGTCGATAATCGCTTTTAATTGTTCTGATTGTAAAGTTTCATAGTGAACATCTTGGTCATTGCGACGTAACCCATCATTCACAGCTGGAGTTTCTTCTTCAGGTTTGATGTTATCTTGGTTATCCGCTTTGATCGAAACAGAAGATAATTCTGTACCGTAAGTACCAGCTTTGAGGTAAACTTTATTCACATCAGCTAAAGCGTTCTTGACAGCTTCTGGAACGACTTCTGTGCTAAATAAATTTTGTCCATTATTTGTAGCATTTAATTGACCGTCTTTTTTGTAAACGATAGATAGGTGGTTTTCTTCACCTACATTTGGTGCTTCTACACGAGTCTTACTATACCAAGTGTTTACATTTGGTCCTTTGTATTGCCAGAACCAACCGCCCTTGTCATACCCAACAAAGATGTTGTTGTCATTATCTTTATATTTTAGATATACCCCAAAGCGTGTTTCAGCTGGAGGAGTGTTTGCTTTGAACGTTAAGTCAACGCTTACATTTCCTTCCGCATCCGCCTGTAATCCAGCTTTTTCAAATAAAGCTTCATTTGCTCCATTGTCGTTAGCTATTGTTGAAATTAATTTGTTGTAGCGTACTCCGCCTTCTTCAACGACTTCAACATTCCCTTTCACACGGCTTACTGAGTCCCACTCTTTTTTCACTTCGGCAGTAGCGCCGCTAGTTTCTCCCGTTGCTGCTTCAGCTGGTTTATTCTCAGCTGGTTTGTTTTCAACTGGTTTTTCTTCCTGAGGTTTGTCCTCTTTTGGTTTTTCTTCTTTATCTTCAACTTGTTTATCAAGTGCATCTAGACCCGCTGGTTTAGTTGTTTCAATACCTTTGATATAATTTTGAATCCACTCTAATTGGGCAGGTGAGAAAAGAATACCTCCACTACGTTTACCAGATACACCGTTTTGATGAATCCCAATTAATTTACCATTTTCATCAAAGATTCCGCCACCACTGGCACCAGGTTCACTTCCTTGGTAACTAATTCCACGAACGCCCTCTCCATGGTCATTAATATCTTCGACAGTGGTATTAAGGATTGGATCAAGCTCTCCTTTTGGATAGCCAAATACATGTACCTTATCTCCTGTCTTGATAGTTGATGGTTTATCCGCAACTTCAACTGGAGCATTTGCAAGTGGACTGCGAAGTTTGACAATGGCTAAGTCATTTTTATAACCTTTTAGGAAGCCTTCACGGTCCCAGTGTTTTACATCATTTTTACTAAACTTAACGTCTGGTGCACCTTCATAAGAAACTGTATACACATCTTTATCACTTTCGATGTTGTCTGCTACCTTACGATTATTGCCATCCGGAACATCCTTGATAAAGTTATGAGATACGGATAAAACAAGATTTTCTCCTATCACAATCCCACTACCAGTCCCAGCATCGCTCTTAATTTCAACAGTTGCACCGTAATTCAATTCACCGTTTTTTGTTTTAGCGACATCTTCTGGAACTAAACTTTTATCTTCTTTTGCTAAGTCTTCTTTCGAAGCAGTATGGCCACTATCTTCAGCCTTATCGAGTTTTTCGCGTAAATCTTTAGGAAGTTCATTTTCAGTTGCTGAAGTTGCTGCAGCTTCTTTTTCTTTCGCTAGTAATTCTTCCTCAGTTTTTGGTCCTTCGGTAACTTCTGGAGACCCTTGATTTTCTCCAGGTTTTGGTGCTTCAAAATCATGTCCATTATCATCTTTTGCATTTGCCAGAGCTGCGGCTAAATCAGCTGGCATATTTGCAGTAGAACCAGTTTGGGCTGTATCTGCCAAAACAGTACTTGTTCCAAAGAATGTAGCACCAATAATTACAGAAGCAACACCTAATGAAAATTTCCGAATACTATATTTACAACGTTTTTCAAATAACCTTTTATCCATAATTTTTTATTCCTTCCTGCTTAAAAAGTAAGCGTTTGCATTTCGTCTTAAAAAAATAACCCCCTTCATTTTTTTCGCTTATTTTTTAAACATATAAATATTTCTTATACCATTTTAATATATCAAAAACCAGTTTAAAAATCAATACTTTATTAGTTAAAATTAGTAAAAGTAAAATCTAAAACCCGAACCAAACTGAAAGTTTTTTTACTACAAGAATACCTATAATCATAGGCATAAAAAAAGAAATCACCTTCGAAAAATTAGAGTAGATTTTCCCGATTTTCGAAAGGTAATTTCTTGAATTTTTATTCTATTTTCAAACAATTTATTGTTGTAAGACTTTTCGAGGTTTTGTCCCTTCAGCAGGACCAATAACTCCAGCCATCTCTAATTCTTCCATCAATCGAGTGGCTCGGTTAAAACCAACAGATAGACGGCGCTGAATCATGGATGCACTTGCTTTTTGAGTTTCAATAACAAGTGCCTTGGCTTCTTCGAAAAGTGGATCTCCACCATCATCGCTAGAGCCAAAATCACCTTCTGTCTCAGATACTTCTCCTGGGTCAAAGCTTTCATCATAATCCGCATCAGCTTGAGCCTTAATGAAGTTTACGATACGTTCCACATCATCATCAGAGATAAAGGAACCTTGGAGACGAACAGGATGGTTTTCATCAATTGGCTTAAAGAGCATATCCCCTCGGCCGAGTAATTTCTCCGCACCATTTTCATCCAAAATCGTACGTGAATCCGTTCCTGAAGAAACCGCGAAGGCTACACGTGATGGTACATTGGCCTTAATCAAACCAGAGATAACATCCACTGAAGGACGCTGGGTTGCAAGAATCATGTGAATACCAGCCGCACGCGCCTTCTGTCCAAGTCGGATAATGGCATCTTCTACTTCCTTGCTAGCAACCATCATGAGGTCAGCCAACTCATCCACAATCACGACGATTAAAGGTAGAGGTACTTGTTTGTACTCTGATTGAGCGTTGAATTCCTCAACTTTAGCATTGAAACCGGCAATATTTCGAACTCCGACTTTGGCGAAAAGTTCGTAGCGGTTTTCCATCTCATCAACGACTTTTTGAAGGGCCTTACTGGCCTTACGAGGGTTGGTCACAACTGGAATCAAGAGATGAGGGATATCGTTGTATACTGAAAGCTCAACCATCTTAGGGTCCACCATCATAAACTTAACCTGGTCAGGGCGGGCCTTCATCAAAATACTTGCGATAATGCCATTAACTGCAACGGATTTACCAGAACCTGTAGAACCGGCCACTAGCAAGTGAGGCATTTTTGCCAAATCAAAACTACGAGCCGTACCATTGACTGCTTTCCCAAGAGGAATTTCTAAAAGATTTTCAGGTTTTGTTTGAGATTGTTCCCAAAGCTCACGGAAGGATACAGTTGCAATTTCCGAGTTAGGAACTTCGATACCTACCAAGGATTTCCCAGGAATCGGTGCTTCGATACGGACATCTTTAGCAGCCAAAGCCAAAGCTAAATCGTCTGCTAGATTGGAAATACGGTTGACACGGACACCAACTGCAGGTTTAACCTCATACTTGGTCACCGACGGACCGATTTCAGCACGCTCAACTGTTACCTTGATACCAAAACTTGCGAAGGTCTCTTCCAAAATTTTAATATTTTCTCGAACGATTTTCTTTTCTTTTGACTGATCTTTTGGTTTATCTGGCGCAAAGAGTTGCAAGCTTGGAAGCTTATACTCCAAGGTCTTTTTAGCAGAAAAATCTACTTCAACCTCTTCGTCATCATCATCATCTTCTTCAGAGAAAACTTCTTCTTCTGGATAGTCCCCTTCTTCAGGGTAATCAAAATCAGCTTGCGGGAGAATAATCTCAGGTTCTAGCCATTCCTCCTCTGGAAGTGGAGGAAATGCTTGCAGTGGTTCGTCTGATAAGATTTCTCCAGTTTCCATATCTACAGGCTGCATGTCAAGCAAAGCCTGCTCTTCTCTTTCTTTTTCAAGTCTTGCTTGCTCTTCTGCTTCTCTTCGTGCTTTTTCTTCTTCACGCTTGATAAAGCGTTCTTGTTTTCTCTGTTCACGGCGTTCCATCCAGATAGTAAATCGAGCTGAAAGAAAATCAGCAATATCATAGATAGACCATGGACTCATTAAAAGAGCTCCGATTAGGATTAAGATTGCCCCTATGAAATAGGTACCGATGTTTGAGAACAAAAAGGCTACCGGAATGTAGAGACCTACCCCTAACAAGCCTCCCCCTGCAAAACTGGTTACTTGAAAACTGGTTAAATCTTTAAAGATTTGTCCAATCGTTCCTTGAAAAACAGCATTTGCCATGCTAAGCTTCCAGACAAGATAAGCTTGAAAGATGAGGAGCAAGCCTGCAAAAATAAAGAAGAAACCTGCTAGCAAGCCTTCTTGTTTATGAATCCATTTAAAGAAGAATAGATAAATCAAGAGAGAGAAAATAGCTAAGTATGCTAAACTCCCTACGAGTAAGCGAATCAGGTTATAAACAGTGATTCCGACAGCTCCCCATTTGAGGGCTGCAAAAATTAAACATATAGCCAAAGCTAAAGAAATCAGCATTCGTTGAATCGCTTGTTTTCTTTCCAATTCTGCTTTAGACGGTCTGCGTCTTGTTTTAGTTGTATTCTTGTTTGCCATGCTTCTATTATATCATATTTCAGAAACTTTTCGAGGGGTTAAAAAAATGACTGCCCACTTTCGTGTTCAGTCATTTGAATGTATTTGTGATTATTTTTCTAATGGTTTACGAAGGTAACCGTAAACTACACCACTGACAATTGCTCCTACCAAGACAAAGACAAGGTAAAGAAGAGCATTTGAAGTAAGGGCGATAACGAAGATTCCTCCGTGAGGAGCCATGAGTTTGATATTTGCAAGACCAACGAGTCCACCTGCTACCGCTGAACCAAGGATGAAGCTTGGGATTGCACGAGCGGGGTCTGCTGCACCAAATGGAATCGCACCTTCAGTGATGAATGACAAGCCCATAACGATGTTCGTCAAACCAGAGTTACGTTCTTCTTTGGTAAATTTATTCTTGAAGAGAAGTGTTGCCACAAAGATTGCAAGTGGTGGAACCATTCCTCCAGCCATAACTGCTGCCATGGCTACTGAACCACCTGTTGCCACTGTTGCTGCAAGAGTACCAGTACCAAAGACGTAGGCTGCTTTATTGACAGGTCCACCCATGTCGACAGCCATCATTCCTCCAAGAACGACTCCAAGAAGGACAGCTGATCCACCTTCAAGACCACCAAGGAAGTTGTTCATACCAGTGTTGATTGCGGCCATTGGGATATTAACAGCTAGCATGACAAAGCCTGTCAAGATTGTTCCAAAAAGTGGCAAGAGAAGGATTGATTTAGCACCTTCAAGGGAGCGAGGAACCTTCACGTATTTCTTAACCAAGAGCACCAAGGCACCAGCGATGAATCCACCAACAAGAGCTCCAAGGAAACCTGATGATACCCCTGCAAGGGCTGAAGTTGCTTCACCACCCTGAGCGTAAGGGATTTTACCAAAGGCATAACCTTCTTTAGCGATAGCACCAGCTACGAAACCGGCTACCAAACCTGGTTTTTCAGCGATTGAGTAGGCAACATATCCTGCAAATACTGGCAACATCAAACCAAAGGCAGAACCACCGATTTTCATGAACATAGAAGCGAGTTCATGGTAAGAACCAAGATTTCCAAGGCTCTCATTAGGCACACCCAAAGCACCATCAATCAAGAAGGCAAGGGCAATCATGATACCACCACCAATAACGAATGGCAACATTTGTGATACACCACTCATCAAGTGTTTGTAGAAGGCACCACCTAGACTTTGTTTTTCGTTAGAAGCTGTTGAAGCTTGTGCTCCGTTAGTTGCTCGGTAGACTTCAGCATTACCAGAAAGAGCCAAGTTGATCAACTCTTCTGTCTTACGGATACCGTCTGCAACTGGACGGTTGACCAATGGTTTACCATCGAAACGATCCATCTCAACTGCTTTATCCGCAGCAATGATGACAGCTTTAGCTTTACGAATATCTTCTGCTGTCAATTTGTTGCCAACACCGCTAGCACCATTGGTTTCAACCTTGATACCAACACCCATTTCCGCAGCCACTTTTTGAAGAGCTTCTTGGGCCATGTATGTGTGGGCAATTCCTGTTGTACAAGCTGTAACTGCTACGATAAAGTCACCAGATTCATTTGCAGGAGCTTGAACTGGTTCTTGAGCTTTTTCTGAAGCTTGGTCAAAGAGTTCAATGACTTGATCAGCTGATGTTACTTGACGAAGTTTATCAGCAAATCCGTCTTTCATCAAATATTGTGACAATTCTGCCAAGGCAGCCAAGTGAGTATCATTGGCACCTTCTGGAGCCGCAATCATAAAGAAGAGGTCAGTTGGTTGCCCGTCTAAACTTTCGTAGTCAACACCCTTGTTTGACTTAGCAAAGAGAACTGTTGCTTCTTTAACTGCAGCATTTTTGCTGTGGGGCATTGCGATACCGTCACCCAAACCTGTAGAAGTCAAAGCTTCACGCGCTAAAATTCCTTCTTTAAAGGTTTCAAAATCTGTTACGTATCCGTGTTCAACCAAGCTATGAATCATTTCTTCGATAGCTGCTCTTTTTTCAGTTGCTTGCAAATCAAGCAACATCACATCTTTTCTCAATAAATCTTGAATTCTCATCTTTTTTCTACCTCAACTTTTTCATAAGTTTCTTTAATAAATGCTGCAGTTGCTAAATCATCTGAGAAGGTAGTTGCTGTTCCACAAGCCACTCCCCACTTGAAGGCTTCTACTGCATCTTTTGATTTGACAAACTCACCCGTAAATCCAGCAACCATAGAGTCACCAGCCCCCACTGAGTTTTTCACTGTTCCCTTGATTGGTTTAGCAAAGTATGCTCCATCTGATGTTACCAGAAGGGCACCATCACCAGCCATAGAGATAATCACGTTTTGAGCACCCTTAGCCAGCAATTCTCGAGCGTATTTCTCTATTTCATCAAGGCTTTCAAGCTTGACTCCAAAGATAGCTCCCAGTTCATGATTATTTGGTTTGACCAAAAGTGGTTGATAATCCAAACTATCAATCAAGGTTTGACCTTCAAAGTCACAGACTACTTGTGCGCCTGTCTGACGGGTCAAGGCAATCAAATCCTTATAGATGACATTACCCAAGTTTTTAGCACTCGAACCTGCAAATACAACTGTATCTTCTGCTGTGAGACTTGAAAGAATGGCTTTTAACTCTTCAAGTTGTTCGGGCTCAACATTAGGACCTGTCCCATTGATTTCAGTTTCTTGGTCTGCTTTGATTTTGACATTGATACGCGTATCTTCTGCCACTTGGACAAATTGCGTTTCAATTTGTTCTTCAGCTAAAGTATCTGTGATAAATTTTCCAGTAAAGCCTCCGATGAAACCTGTCGCTGTATTTGGAATATCCAAACGCTTCAAGACACGGCTAACATTGATACCTTTACCGCCAGCAAACTTATCATCACTATCCATACGATTAACACTACCAACTTCCACTTTGTCCAAACGGACAATGTAGTCTATAGATGGATTGAGTGTGACTGTATAAATCATACTTCTATTACCTCCGTTTTCTCTTTGATAGCTGACAAGAGCTCGTGACCCTTGCTTGTAATGACAATAGCACGTTTTATAGGAGCTACCTTAGCGAAACAAGACTGACCAATCTTGGATGAATCTGCTAGAACATATGTCTGTTTAGAATTTTCTAAGATAGCACGCTTGACGGCGCCCTCCTCCATATCTGGAGTTGTAAAGTAACCTTCATCTACACCGTTCATACCAATAAAGGCACGATCAAAGTGCAGTTGGTTAATCTGATTGAGAGCTACTCCTCCGATACTGGCATCAGTTGTCATCTTGACTCCACCACCGATAATGACTGTTGGAATTTGCTTATCCACTAATTGAACCGCATGGTGAATGGAATTAGTTACTACTGTAATGTCTTTTCGCTCCAATTCTTTAATGAGAAATGCTGTCGTACTTCCTGCATCCACAAAGATAACATCTTTTTCTTTGATGAGGGAAGATGCTCTTTGAGCAATCAACTTTTTCTCTTGAAGGTTTTTGACAGATTTTTCTTGAATGGTTTCTTCTTCTTGCAAGGAGTGAGGCAACTCTGCTCCTCCATGCACTCGACGAAGTTTATTTTCAGACTCCAATTCATCTAAATCACGTCTGACCGTTGATTCTGAAGTATCTAACAAGCCTACCAATTTCTCTAGAGAGACGATTTTATGCTGTTTCAATTCTTCTAAAATCAACTTTTTTCTCTCACTTTTTAGCATTAGTTTACCTCCTGTTAACGATTACATTATTCATTTTATCATAAAAAAAATCAAAGTCAAGCATTTTTTGTCACTTTCTTTCATTTTCTATCGCCGACTCCTCAACTTTAAATAAATTTGCAAGAAAGAAGGCTTTATGGTAGACTAGGTTAGTAAGTATTGGAAGATTACTCAAGAGGCTTAAGAGGCCGTGTTGGAAACGCGGTAGGCGTGTTAAAGCGTGCGTGGGTTCGAATCCCATGTCTTCCGTTTATTTTCAAAAAGATACCCAAGATTTCTTGGGTATCTTTTTTCTTATATACTTGTTTTATAACTCGGGTGAATTTCTTAGAAAATATCAAATAACAATTTCACATTGAGAATTGTTAAGATAATGGAAACAATATAACCAAGGATGGTATTCCATTTGGCATTGGTAAATTCGCCCATCAGTGATTTCTTAGAAGTTAGATAAATCAAAGGGAAGATTGAAAACGGAAGAGCGATTGAAAGAAAGACCTGCGAATAGACCAATAACTGATCCAAGGTTTTTTCCTGATGACCAAACACAACCGCTACAATCATGACAGGCAACAAGGCAAAGAGACGAGTTGCCAAACGAATGAACCACTGAGGCAATCGCATATGCAAGAATCCTTCCATAACGATTTGTCCTGTCAAGGTACCTGTGATAGTCGAATTTTGACCACTGGCTAATAAAGCCAAGGCAAACAAGGTTGATAAGGTCGAGCTAGCTATAGCTCCTGCAATAGTAGAATCCTGCAAGGCATTATACATTTGAGAGAAGGCAGAAATCTCAGATGCATGGCCGAAAAAGAGAGCCGCCCCGAGAATTAATAGAAGGGAGTTAACCACAAAGGCCAAGGATAATTGGAGATTTGAATCCCAGGTCATAAAGCGCACGGCTTTTCGAACATCATTCTTGTCCTTGTGATTGATTTTCCGAGTTTGAGACAAGGAAGAATGCAAATAGAGGTTATGGGGCATAACCGTTGCTCCCACGATCCCTAGTGCCAAGGTTAATTGACTTTCATGCCCTGGCAAGGGACTTTCAAATAAGGTTGCATTTGGCAGATAACCTTCAACGATTCCTTGGAAACTTGGGTGTGACAAGGCTACTAGATAAGTAAAGATTGCTAAAATCGTTAAAATCAGTGTTGTCACAATAGCTTCAATCTTCTTAAAGCCAAATTTCATCAGAAGCAATAAGAGAAAAACATCCAACACGGTCAAGAGAATTGCTATCATAATCGGAATCTTAAAGAGAAGATTGAGAGCAATCGCTGAACCTAGAACTTCTGCCAGATCTGTCGCCATCAAGGCTAATTCTAAAATCACCCATAGACTATAACGAAGCCATTTAGGTGAATGATGAGCCGTTGCTTGAGCCAGGTCCATCTGGGTTACAATACCAAGCTTTCCTGCCATCTGCTGAAGTTGCATGGCAATGAGAGATGAAATCAAGATAACAAACAAGAGACTATACTTATAGGAAGCACCACCGACTACACTGGTAATCCAGTTTCCTGGATCCATATAACCAACTGCGACAAGAGCACCCGGACCTAAAAAGGCCTTTAAATTTTGCCAGAAATGATTGTTATTTGGAGTATCGATAGATTGATTAATCTCAGAGAGTGACACTTTTTTATGAGAAGACATAGATACTTACCTCTTTCTAAACCTACTTTTTCATTATTTTCTATTAGAGAAAAATAAGATTGACTTTAAACTATTAAAACAATGAAAACTATATGAAAAACATTTAGTTTTTTCATTATTTTTCTTAAGGCACCTTAATTATAACAGAAAATATGATAAAAACTTAAGAAAATTCAGGACTTGATTTAATATTTAGGATACAACAAAATGTTGTATTCTTTTTTTGCAAAAGAATACCAAAGAATAAAATAAAAAACGTTGTAAAAACAACGTTTTAGAAAGATTTACAAAACAATGTAAATTATCAATGGAGCCGGTGGGAGTCGAACCCACGTCCAAACACCTGCTAACATATTTGTCTACAACCATAGGTTATGTATTGTTTTAACAATCCCTCGACACATAACTCAAGCCTAGGAACTGCGAGTCTATAAATCTCTTACCAAACTGCTAGACAAAGCTTGATCGTATCTCGCTAATAATAAGACCCATCATCAGACACGAGCAATCCGAATCGGGTCACGCCTGCTGGTTTTTAGGCAGCTAGAGCGTAAGAAGTGTTATTTTTTGCAGTTATATTTAACTGAGCGTTTACGTCGCCACACGAGTCGCAAAATATGCCTCATAATGCCTGTCGAATCCGTAACGACCCCAAAGACTATAAAGATATTATACCTTATCTAGGTTAAAAAAGCAAAAATGCAAGTAGATGTCTAGAAAAGTCTAGTTTTCAAGGTTTCTGATAGAGCCTGATAGCCAGAAACGCTAAGGTGAAGCCCATCTGTTGTATAGTCAGATTTGAGTTGCCCTTCCTGATCGAGTAGCTCTTCAAAAGCAGACACATATTCTACCTGCATGTATGCAGAAGCTAACTCTTGATAGGCTTGGTTCCAGGCCTTGATTTTCTCATTTGTACGAATATAAACTGTCTGTTTGTATTCTTCCCCTTGATGAACTGGCAGAATAGAAACTAGCTTAATCTGTGACAGCGGATAGTCACGAGAAATACTTTGAATCACACTTTCGAGATTGGTTAGTGCTTGACTCATTGGAACATCTTTTCCAATGTCATTGGTCCCAATCAAAAGCACGATTTGATCCACTGTATCACCATAGAGGTGGGCATCAAGGTTATCTAGTAAAAGTCCAGTTTGATAGCCTCGAATACCTCTATTTACAATGGTCTTTGTTGTCCCTAGCAATTCCTGTAAGGGATAATACTCCACAATAGAATCTCCAATAAAGATGATATCTGGTTCAATGACCGAAATCTGATTGAGTTCACGATACTTGGTTTGAATTTTTTCCTGCTCTTTTAAGAGCCAGTTTTCTAATAGCTGTACTGCCAAGTTATTCTCCTCTTTCTAGCCAGTTTTCTAAAACTTGGTAAACACCCGCCTTACTGTTAGCTGGAGCTACTTTTGTCGCAACTCTCTTAACAGCCTCTTCTGCATTTTCCATAGCGTATGAAATTCCTGCCAACTCTAACATTTCAATGTCATTTTCACTATCACCAAAGGCCATGATTTGTTCAGGTTTTAAGTTCCAACGTTTGAGCAATTCTACTAACCCCCACGCTTTATGAATCCCATCTTGTAAGATATCAATACAACCATAACCGCTGGAAACAGCTCGCACATGCCCATCAAATAGGTCATTAATTTCCTGTAAAACCGATTCGGATCGTTCTTCACCAACAACCATACTCATCTTGAGAACACCACCGAAGAGATTAGAGTCAAATTCATCGACGAATTGCATTCGTTGATAGAGCTTTTCAATCATCTCTGGAGTCATAAATTTATCAAGTTCTGTAAAAACTGTACCTTCTTTGACAAAACCACCATTCATAGCAGTTACAACAAACTGATCCTGACATTCTCTACCTTTAAAGTGAGCTAAAGCTCTATCAACCATGGCATCATCCCAAGTTTGTGCTTGAATCAATTCATTGTTCTCGAATATTCGAGCACCGTTAGCAACTACGAGAACCACTCTCTCTGCTAAATGTCCCAGTAATTGTCTCATACGATGAACTTCATTTCCCGTTGCAATGACAAAACGAATATCACATTGGTCCAGCTTGTCCAAAATTTTTTCTAGACGAGGTAGATCCAGTTGTCCCTTGGGGTCTAACAAGGTGCCATCCATATCCGTCGCAATTACTCTAATGTCCATCTTTTTCTTCTCGCTCTCCATTGCTACCATTTCAAACCTACATGCTCATTCATTTCTTTGTAGGCTGTATCAATGCGTTCCTTGGTTTCATCATCTAACTGGCTACGATATTTCCCACCCTCAATGAAATCATCTAAGATATAGGTCTGGTATAGATAGAGTGGATAACCTTCTGGAGAATAAGTTCCTTTTGGTGTCCTATTAACCCAGCTAGGATGGGCTTTAGCAGTCTCAATCGTAGTCTTTCCTGCTTTTTTCTTAATAGTCACGTCCATGAGAACGCCACGTTCTGTCCATTTGGCATTTTCCTCATCCTGCATGGTTTCAATACGCTGATTTGATAGGAAATTCCCCATAGAGTAGATTATGAGTTTCTTATCCCCGTCTTTTTCAACTGTCTCAGCTGGTTCAACAACGTGAGGGTGTCCACCGAAGATAATATCAGCCCCCCAATCGATCATTTTATGGTAGAGTTCCTTTTGCTCTTCTGTTGGTTCTAATTGATACTCAATTCCCATCTGAGGCATAACAACCGTTATATCTGCTTCTTTTTCAGCTCGTTCAATTTCTGCCTTCATTTTTTCTTCGTTGAGGTCAGAAAGATGATTGTCGTAGTCTTCTTTAGAAATGTATTCTTCAATACCGTTAAAACCATAAGAATAAGCTAGAAGAGCAACTTTTATGCCCTTGACTTCCTTGATGACGATAGGCGCCTTATCTCTTGGTTCTTGGGTGTAAACTCCGATTGGAGTCATTCCAGCTTTTTCGATAGCATCAGCAGTTGAAAAAACTCCCTCAATCTGAGAATCTAAGATATGATTGTGAGCCAAGTCTAACACTTGGTAACCAGCATCCTTTATAGCCCCCATGACTTCTCCAGGTGCATTAAACAAAGGATAACCTGCAAGATAGTGGTCTTTATTTACGGTTCCTTCAAAGTCACCGATAACTAAATCTGCTTGCTTGAGCCAAGGTTTTACATACTCAAAATTTTCATGAAAATCATAAGTACCATCTTCTTTTAGGGCAGTTCGATAAATCGGAATATGATAGAGGAGGTCACCATTTGCCATGATGCGCACACTCGTTTCTTCTTCCGTTACGGAATTCTGACCTTTAGAATCTGAATTCTGACTCACTGCAGGTGCATTCCTATTCCACAATGGAACTCCCTCAATTCCTTGAGCTAATAAAGTCAAAGCCATCGAAATCGCAACAACAATCAACAACACAACAACAAAGGTTTTATTACTCCACTGTTGATATTTTTTGAAAAATTGGATAGACTCTCTGACAACTGGTAATCCTGATTGCTTTATTCTTCTACTACGTTTTTCCATATCTTTTCTCCTTGCTTTTTGATGCAAGTCTCCTTACCTTATTATACCACAGACAAATAGCTATTTCCCTTTATTAACAATTTCTGTGACTTTCATTCTCAACTATTTTGTGTTATCATGGAATTGTAATGGAAGGAAGGAGAGAAGATGTCTGCTATAGAACGTATTACAAAAGCTTCACATTTAATTGACATGAAAGATATTATCCGCGAGGGCAATCCAACCCTACGTGCAGTTGCCGAGGAAGTCACTTTCCCATTGAGTGATCAAGATATCATTCTTGGTGAGAAAATGATGCAATTTTTGAAACATTCGCAAGACCCAGTTATGGCTGAAAAGTTAGGGCTACGTGGAGGAGTAGGACTTGCTGCACCACAATTAGATATCTCAAAACGCATCATTGCTGTTTTAGTTCCTAATATCACCGAGGAAGGTGAAACACCTCAAGAAGCCTATGACTTACAAGCTGTTATGTACAATCCTAAGATTGTCTCACACTCAGTCCAAGACGCTGCTCTAGGAGAGGGAGAAGGTTGCCTATCAGTCGATCGTGCTGTCCCAGGTTATGTTATCCGCCATGCTCGAGTAACTGTCGACTACTTTGACAAAGATGGCGAAAAGCATCGCATCAAGCTAAAAGGCTACAACTCCATCGTTGTACAACATGAAATCGACCACTTAAATGGTATTATGTTTTATGATCGTATCAATGAAAAGGATCCTTTCGCAGTCAAAGAAGGTTTACTCATTCTGGAATAAAGAAAATCCCGTTCGACAACGGGGTTTTATGTTATAATAGAGCCATGAAAACAAATGATATTGTCTATGGCGTTCACGCCGTTACCGAAGCACTGTTAGCAAATACTGGAAACAAACTCTATCTCCAGGATGATTTACGAGGTAAGAATGTAGAAAAAGTCAAGGAACTGGCGACTGAAAAGAAAGTATCCATCTCTTGGACTTCAAAAAAATCACTTTCCGAGATGACTGAAGGAGCTGTCCACCAAGGTTTTGTCCTACGTGTTTCTGAATTTGCCTATACTGAACTTGAGCAGATTCTTGCTCAGACTCGTCAAGAAGAAAACCCACTACTATTAATTCTAGATGGACTAACTGACCCTCATAACTTAGGTTCTATCCTAAGAACAGCCGATGCAACCAATGTTTCAGGCGTCATTATTCCTAAGCATCGAGCTGTTGGTGTTACTCCTGTCGTTGCAAAAACAGCAACGGGTGCCATCGAGCATGTGCCTATCGCTCGCGTGACCAACCTCAGCCAAACCTTGGACAAACTTAAAGAAGAGGGCTTTTGGACCTTTGGAACTGATATGAATGGAACTCCTTGCCATAAATGGAACACCAGTGGAAAGGTCGCCCTCATTATCGGAAATGAAGGAAAAGGTATCTCAAGTAACATCAAAAAGCAAGTGGACGAGATGATCACTATTCCAATGAATGGACATGTACAGAGTCTCAATGCAAGCGTTGCTGCTGCTATTCTTATGTACGAAGTCTTCCGCAATCGATTATAAAAAAGTGAGGTTGGGACAAAAGATCCCGACCTCACTTTTTATTAACAATCAAACTTTGACGCGGTAGCTGATTGAACTTTTTGTTCGTCTTTTAGACTCCAAAAAGCTCCTAATCATCCTCGCGGGGCTGGGACTACGAAATCGAGACTTTGTCTATCGATTTCTGTCCCACCGCCTTTTTAACTATGTTCAGTAATATATTTATAGGCTTCTTGACCTGCAATAGCACCATCTCCAACTGCTGTTGTAACTTGGCGAAGGTCTTTCTGACGAACATCTCCAACTGCAAAGACACCTGCAACACTTGTCTTCATGTGGTCATCTGTCACAATCCAACCTGACTCATCTTGGATTTGTAAATCTTTTGTAAAATCGCTAACTGGATCTAAACCAACATAGATGAAGACACCTCCAAAGGCATGTTCAGTCACTTGATTTGTTTTAACATTTTCAATGACAACTGACTCCACACGGTTTTCACCCTTGATTTCTTTGACAACAGAATCCCAAATGAAGTTGATTTTTTCATTAGCAAAGGCGCGATCTTGCAAGACTTTTTGAGCACGAAGTTCATCACGACGGTGAACGATGGTTACAGATTTGGCGAACTGTGTTAAGAAAATTGCTTCTTCAACAGCCGAATCTCCTCCACCTACAACCAACAAATCTTGGTCACGGAAAAAGGCTCCATCACAAACCGCACAGTAGGAAACTCCTCGACTGTTCAGTTCTTCTTCACCTGGAACGCCTAAGAGTCGATGCTTAGAACCAGTCGCTACGATAACTGTGCGAGTTTCAAATTCTTCATTGTCTGTGATTACTTTCTTAACGTCACCATGGTTCTCAATATTTTCTACAAAGCCATAGAGATGCTCAACACCTAGATTTTCAAGAGGTTCAAACATCTTTTCCGATAACTCAGGTCCACTAATGTTAGCATAACCTGGATAGTTTTCAATGTCAGAAGTGTTGTTCATCTGACCGCCAGGAAGGCCACCTTCAATCAAAGCTACTTTGAGATTGCTGCGAGCTGCATACAAGGCTGCAGTCATCCCAGCAGGACCTGCACCGATAATAATCGTATCGTACATTCTATTTCCTTCTTTCTTGTTGTAACTATTATTATTCTAACGGATAAAATCCTATTTGACAACTATTACGCCTTGAGAACCAACAAGATGCTCATGGTTGCAAAAGACAATACTGGAATTGTTAGAACTCCAATCATAATCATATCATAGAGGTGAGCCTGACGCTCCTTGGCAGTTTTATCCACACCTGATAGAGCTCTTAAACCAATCCAAATCCCTAAGACAACCAAGACTAGTAAAATCGTCAAAACCAAACTCTCTAAATACAAAGCAAATAGCTGAACTAGCATGCTCTCTCTCATTTCTATTATTTTTAAAGAGCAAACCCAGTTAGCTTAGCCAACTGAGTTTTTCTTATCTTCTATTATATCAAATATAGGTCCGTTTGTAACTAGCAAAGAACTCTTTTGTTCGTTCTTCTTTAGGATGGTTGATAATCTCATCCGGTGTTCCAGATTCAATAATCTTTCCTTTATCCAAGAATAAAACCTTATCAGCCACTTGAGCAACAAATGACATATCATGACTAACCAAAACCATGGTTTGACCTGATTTTGCAGCATTGGCAATCGATCTTTCTACCTCACCAACCAATTCTGGGTCCAGTGCTGAAGTTGGTTCATCCAAGAGTAAGACGTCTGGTTTCATGGCTAGGGCACGCGCTATAGCTACCCGTTGTTTTTGCCCCCCTGACAAGTGACGCGGATAATGCTGTTCACGATCAGAAAGCCCAACCTTAGCTAGCTCTTCCTTAGCAATTTCAGTCGCTTCTTCGTCCGATAGTTTTTTAACTACCACCAAGCCTTCTTTAACATTGTCTAGCGCTGTTCTACGCTCAAATAAATTAAACTGTTGGAAAACCATCGATAGTTTGCGACGAAGAGTTAGAATTTCTTCTTGCGTAATTTGAGAAAAATCAACTTTGAAATCATCAATCTGAATACTTCCACTATCAGGAGTTTCTAGATAGTTTAGGCTACGAAGAAAAGTTGATTTCCCAGCTCCTGAAGAACCAATTAAGGCAACAACCTCTCCTTTTTGAATATCTAAATTCAGATGATCCAAAACAGTTTGACCTGAAAAGGATTTGCTTAAATTTGAAATTTTAATCATTAGCGAAGCTCTCCTTTCACATCTGTCTCAACATTATCTGGTGCTGTAATAGCCATTTTTCTTTCAATGAAACGGCCAAGATTTTCAATAACGATATTTACTACCCAGTAGACAAGGGCAACTGAGATAAAACGTTCAAAGTAACGATAGTCTGCACCACCCAAAATCTGAGCTTGGGCAAAGACTTCTACAACACCTGCACTAAAGGCTAGGGAAGTCCCCTTGGTCAAGCCAATCAAGGAGTTTATCAAGGTTGGTGTTGCCACTACTGCTGCATTGGGAATAATCACACGACGGTAAACTTGACCACGTGTCATACCAAGACTTCGAGCTGCTTCAATTTCCCCTGGATTTACAGAAAGAATTGCCGCACGAATGGTTTCACTAGCATAGGCCGCTTCGTTAAAAGCAAATGCTACAATCGCAAATGTTGCTGCTGGAATAGCATTAATGTTTAGAGAAGTTCCCCATTGTTGATTCAAGGCTTTCAAAGCTAGTGGAATCCCATAATAAGTCAACATTAGTTGAACTAAAATTGGAGTTCCTTTTAAGAAACTTACAAAAAAGGCTTGTAATGGGTATATAAATCTAACTCGGTTGATTTTAACGATAGCAAATATTAGGGCTAGCATGATACCAAAAAAGGCACCAAATACCGTTAACATCAATGTTGTAGGTAATTGCTGTACAATTCTTGGGATCCCATCAAAGACAGAACGCCAACTAAAAAGTTTGCCATCTGGAATATATTGCATCAAATTTTGATACCAATCAGATGCTAAAATCGTTGTAACATTCATAGAAACATCCTCTCAAGATAATGATTCATTCTATCATACTTATGCTCTAATTAAAAATATTTGCTACGAGCATATCAGATTTCATCTACCTTCTAGTTTATCATACTTTAAAAGTGGGAGGTTATATATATTATCTATCAAGGAGATAGAAAAAAACTAATTCAAATCCAAGTTATTGTATGTCTTACGGTAGCCAATTTGTTTTACAAGACCATTTTCAACAAGTATTGGACGTTTTAATAACATACCATCACTAGCCAAGAGTTTGGCTGCTTCTTTGTTTGACAATGTTCCAACCTTATCTTTCAATCCGAGTTCACGATATTTGATTCCACTAGTATTAAAAAATTGCTTCAATTCAAATCCCGAAGTTTCGAGCCAGTTTAAAATGACCTCTTCACTCGGAGTCTCTTCAACGATATGAACGTCTTTATATTCTAGTCCGAGTTGATCTAATTCTTTCTTAGCTTTTTTACAAGTTGTACATTTTGGATATTCGATAAATTCTAACATTTTCTTCTCTTTCTATTTTTTATTTTCTTGATAACTTGCACCTTCATGCCTCAAGAGCCAAGCCTTCTTTTCGAGCCCCCAAGCATAGCCTGTCAGACGTCCTCCAGCACCTAGCACACGGTGACAAGGTACAAGGATAGACCAGGGATTGCGACCTACTGCTCCTCCGACTGCTTGGGCGGAAGCCACCTGCAAGTCCTTAGCTATTTGCCCATAAGTAACAGTCTGACCAAAAGGAATTCCACGCAAGTAGTTCCAGACTCTTTTTTCAAAGTCACTACCGACAGGAGCTAAAGGCATTTCAGATAAGTCTTGATCTTGCCCCTTAAAATAAATCTCTAAATAGGAAGTAATTTGATTTAAAATGGGATGACTGTCAACAACAGTCACATCATTTTCAGATAATCCCTTCTCAAAATCGCTCTCTTCTTCAATCCATATCCCAAACAAATAGTGGTCATCTGCTACCAGAGATAGGGAACCAATCGGTGACTTGTATAGCATCTTTACATACTTCTTAGGCATTTGATTTTAATTTTTGATAGGCCAAGCGTTCCCCGTCTACTGGAACTTTACCAACCTGTTTGAAGCCCAGTTTTTCAAAGATATGCTGCATGGCTATGTTTTTAGCGTGCGTATCTGAACGAAAATCTAGGTAATCGAAGCCTTCAACCAAGCCTTCTAAAAAGGTCTGAGCAACACCTTGACCTTGCGCATCTCTAGCAACAGCAATACGGTGAAATACTAAGTATTCTGCTTCATTTCCCTCCCAGTTGCCATCATAAATTGCTTCATAAGCTTTTTCTGGGCTCTTAGTCACTGCTGCATAGGCTAAGAGGTCCCCTTCGTCTAGGGCTACATAAGCTTTACCAGAGATGATATCTTCAATAATGGTATCTGCATCTGGGTAGCCGTTTTGCCACTGAGTGCTACCAGCTTCTGCCAAACATTTCTTGGCTCCCTCAATCACTTGCATAATTGCATCAACTTCGTTTGGAAAGGCTAAGCGAATCTCCATCATTTATCCTCTTTTCATACTATTTTCTCTCATCATAGCATAAATTATTTCTTTCTACAAGCACTTGAAACTTGACTTATTATTTCTAATATTTTATAATCTAGTTATCAAAACTAGATAAAAAGGAGTTGAAAATGAATACCTCTTTTTCCTATCCAAAATGGGAAGAAATTCCAAGTATCAATCTCTATCTGGACCAGGTTCTGCTTTATGTCAATCAAATCTGTCCTCCAGCTTCTCCTGACAAGGAGAAAGGTTTGACAGCATCCATGGTGAACAACTATGTCAAACACGGTTATATCAGTAAACCTGAAAAGAAAAAATACCAACGCAAACAAATCGCACGATTGATTGCTATTACCACTCTCAAGTCTGTTTTTTCTATCCAAGAAATTGCTCAAACCCTTAATACCCTACACACAGACACTAATTCAGAAGAACTTTACAATGCATTTGTGGACTATATGAATGAAGATATTGATCCAGCTAATCCCATTATTCAGGCAAGCTGCCAAACGGTCAAACTCTATCATCAAACACTTGCACTAGTCTATACAGAAACCGAAAAGGAGGAAACAAATGAATACTAGTTTCAAACTTAGTAAACGACTTAGTTTTGGAGAAGAAATTGCCAACAGTGTCACCCATGCTGTAGGAGCATTTATCATGCTCATCCTACTACCCATTTCATCTACTTACAGTTATGAGGTGCATGGTTTCTTATCGTCTATCGGTGTTTCCATCTTCGTCATCAGTCTCTTTCTCATGTTCTTATCATCAACTATTTATCATTCTATGGCTTATGGTTCAACTCATAAATATGTGTTACGAATTATTGACCATTCTATGATTTATGTTGCCATTGCTGGCTCGTATACTCCTGTCGTTTTGACCTTGATGAATAACTGGTTTGGTTATCTGATTATCGCCATTCAGTGGGGGACAACTATTTTCGGTATTCTTTATAAAATCTTTGCCAAGAAGGTCAATGAAAAATTCAGTCTCATCCTTTACCTCATCATGGGATGGCTTGTATTGGCTATCTTACCAGCAATCATCAGTCAGACAAGTCCAATGTTTTGGAGTCTTATGGTATCAGGTGGCCTTTGCTATACAGTTGGCGCTGGATTCTACGCTAAAAAGAAACCATACTTCCATATGATTTGGCATCTCTTCATTCTAGCAGCCTCTGCTCTCCAATATATTGCTATTGTTTATTACATGTAAAAAAGAAGTTGGAAAAATCCCAACTTCTTTTTTTATTTACACATATTCATAAAGTACTGATGCAAACGAAGATCATTTGTCAATTCAGGATGAAAGGAGGTTACCAGCATATTCTTTTCTTGTGCCGCAACGATTTGATTGTTCACAATCGCTAGAACATCAACACCGTCACCAACACTACTGATAATCGGGCCACGGATAAAGGTCATTGGAATTTTACCAACGCCCTTGCAGTCAGCTTCTGTATAAAAGCTTCCTAGCTGACGTCCATAGGCATTGCGCTCTACTACTATATCCATGGTCGCTAGATGACTTTCCTCTTGAGAAGTGATTTGTTTTGCTAGCAAAATTAAACCCGCACAAGTTCCAAAGACTGGTAAGCCACCTAGAATAGCCTCTCTTATAGGAATGAGCATCTGCTGATCTCGCAATAGTTTCCCCATGGCCGTTGACTCACCGCCTGGCAAAATCAAACCTGATAGCTCACTTCGATATTGCTGAAAATCTTCTAGGTTTCGCAGTTCAATACTTTCAACTCCTAGTTGAGCAAGCATTTTCTCGTGTTCTACAAAGGCACCTTGCAAGGCCAAGATTCCGATTTTCATCTATTTTCCTCGCTCCGCCATGAGAATTTGGATTTCATTCTCATTGATACCAACCATGGCTTCTCCCAAATCTTCAGAGATTTGAGCCAGAATTTGAGGATTCTGATAATTGGTAACAGCTTTGACAATTGCTGCCGCACGTTTAACAGGATCACCTGACTTGAAAATCCCTGAGCCAACAAAGACGCCTTCCGCACCTAGCTGCATCATAAGAGCAGCGTCCGCTGGTGTTGCGACTCCTCCAGCCGCAAAGTTAACAACTGGTAATTTCCCATGTTCGTGGACATATTGAACTAATTCTACAGGTACTTGGAGTTCTTTTGCAGCAACATATAACTCGTCCTCACGGAGGTTTTGAATGCGGCGAATTTCTTGATTCATCATACGCATATGACGAACCGCCTGAACGATGTCTCCTGTTCCTGGTTCCCCTTTTGTACGGATCATAGAAGCTCCTTCAGCGATACGGCGCAAGGCTTCTCCTAGGTCTTTAGCACCACAAACAAAAGGAACTTGAAATTCTTTCTTGTCCACATGGAAACGATCGTCAGCTGGAGATAGAACTTCGCTCTCATCGATATAGTCAATCTCAATAGCTTCTAAAATCTGAGCTTCAACAAAATGCCCAATTCGAACCTTAGCCATAACTGGAATGCTGACTGCTTCTTGGATTTCCTTGATCATCTTTGGATCGCTCATGCGAGAAACTCCACCAGCCGCACGAATATCAGCTGGGATTCGTTCCAAAGCCATAACTGCTGCCGCACCTGCAGCCTCAGCAATTCTTGCTTGTTCAGGGTTTTGGACATCCATGATGACGCCACCCTTAAGCATCTGTGCTAAATTCTTATTTAATTCATAACGATTTTCAGTCATTTTTTTCATCCTCAATAGTTGTATTGGTAGCTACAGTTTTATTGTAAGGTATAAAAGACTGCATAACAAGATAAAATAAATCGATTTGTCCGGGTACAATTATCTCTATCACAAAAAAAGCACCCACATTGGGTACTTTTAATTCTTAGATTTCTTAATACTTTTCACAAGATAAAAGAGATATCCTGAAACCATGTAGGCAACAAAGATAGTTGCTGCCCATTTAAAGACAAAGCCCCAACCATGTTTGGTAGCATTCAAAAAGAAATAAGGGAAGGGACTATCCTTAGCATTAGGGACATCCATCTTTAAAACAAAACCGTTTAAAAGGGCAAAAATCATATAAAGCAAAGGAAGGCTAGTCCAAAGCATGGGATCAACTAACTTATATTGACGACTCTTATCAAAAATAATTGTATCTGCTAAAAAGCAGAGAGGGACAATATAATGGCAAAGGAAATTTTCCAAACGGTAAAAATCTGTCGTCAATGGAGCTAGCATGAAATGATAGATGACGCAGGTAATCATGATACTCATAGTGACGCCACCTTTGAGACGTAGAATACCAGAACTCTGCCAACTATCACCACCACTACGCATCTTTAACAAAAGATAAGCTGTAAAAAGTACAACCAAAAGGTTAGAAAGTACTGTGTAGTATAGCAACATCCCTAAACCACCGCGCTTGGTAATCTCCAAGTATACACCGGTAAAGGCTGCTATAAATAAAAAGATACGACTATAAAATATTACTTTTTCATTTTTAATCATGATTAAATCTTCTTCACAAATTCTGATTTAAGCTTCATAGCACCAAAACCATCAATCTTACAGTCAATATTGTGGTCACCTTCAACAATACGGATGTTTTTCACACGAGTTCCTTGTTTGAGGTCTTTAGGAGCCCCTTTAACCTTCAAATCTTTAATCAAGGTTACTGTATCTCCATCAGCTAGTTTGTTCCCATTTGCATCGATGGCAACAATGCCTTCTTCTGCTTCTGCTTGCTCAGCAGGATTCCACTCGTAAGCACATTCTGGACAAACTAGAAGTGCGCCATCTTCATATACATATTCTGAATTACATTTTGGGCAATTTGGTAATTGACTCATGTTATCTCCTTAAAAAATTTATGATTATTTGAATGTCAAATTTTCTTCAACAGCAACTATTATACCTTAAAACAGACTATTTGACAAATTATGATAAAAAACGACAAACCGAAATTCAGTTCATCGTTTTTATAGTTCTTATAAATGTTTTTGAGCTTCTGATTTAATTTTTTCAACAACTTCTAAAATAGAGAGGCCAGTCGTATCCAAATAGATTGCATCCTCAGCTTGCTTGAGAGGTGAAGTTTCACGATGACTATCTTTATAATCACGCGCAGCAATCTCTTCTTTCAAAGTTTCCAAATCTGTTTCGATTCCCTTTGAAAGATTTTCCTTGTAACGACGTTCCGCACGCTCATCTACAGATGCTACTAGAAAAATTTTCAATTCAGCCTGAGGCAAGACTACTGTTCCAATATCGCGGCCATCCATAACGATACCACCTTGTCGGGCAATTTCTTGCTGAAGGGCTACCAATTTTTCACGAACAGCTGGAATCGCTGCAAAAGCAGAAACAGCGTTGGTTACTTCATTTTCTCGGATTG
Source organism: Streptococcus wuxiensis (assembly GCF_040888245.1). Taxonomy (NCBI): domain Bacteria; kingdom Bacillati; phylum Bacillota; class Bacilli; order Lactobacillales; family Streptococcaceae; genus Streptococcus; species Streptococcus wuxiensis. The sequence goes on along the minus strand of NZ_JBFNFE010000001.1, from coordinate 69,874 downwards.
GATTTGTTACATCAACATCTCCAACAAAAACAAGCTGTTCTCCTGTTTCAGCGCGGCCAAAGCTAATTGGATATTGTTCCAATAATTCAAGAAGTTGAGATGGCTCATCTGGGCTAATTTGGTTTCTCAATGCAATGTAAGTCGCCGCACGATACATAGCGCCTGTATCCAGATAAGTATAGCCAAAGTCCTTAGCAATAATCTTAGCTACTGTACTCTTACCACTGGAAGCTGGCCCATCAATAGCAATCTGAATTGTTTTCATTGTCACTCCTATCTTGTCTTAAGGACATCACCAGGATTTGCAAACCAAGTTCCTGAAGACATATGACCAGGATTCAAGGCTTCAAGTTGAGCAATAGAGATTCCAGCGCGAGCCGCAATCGCTGCTTCACCTTCTCCTGGCAAAACTGTAATAGTTCCTTCAGAATCAGTATGTGCCTCTGTATGTTCTTGTTGAGTTTTCTCTGCTTCTGTTGACTCTGTTGACTGCGCAGTAGTAGCCACTGTTGTAACTTCTTCTACTTTTGGAGCTGAAGAATCATAAAAATCTTTCAAAGCTGAAGTGCGATCACTTCCGCCTGATGACAAGTAAACCAATACAACTACCATCCCAACAACAATCACAAAGAAGAGAATAGCTAGAACCGTTAAAATACGATTGGCAACGACACCTGAACCTTTTTTGTTTCGTTGACGGCGTTCTGTTCTTGATTCCTCTTCTTGGTTTTCATAAATATCTTCTTGCCACGGTTCCTTTTCCATACCTTACTCCTTGAGTTTTTTTTAGTTTCTTATTACAATATAAATATGAAGATTAGACTTATACCTGAACGTTGCATCGCTTGTGGGCTCTGCCAAACTTATTCAGAATTATTTGATTACCATGATAATGGTATCGTCCGTTTTTACGATGAATCTGAGCAATTAGAGCGAGAAATTGCTTGCAACAACGACATTTTAGAAGCCGTTAAAAATTGCCCTACTCGTGCTCTGATCATAGATGAATCTTAAAATTTGGTGGAACATCAATCTCTAATTTCCACTCCCTCTAGTTTAGCATATTTTTCTAGAAAATTATAGTCTTTTGCTAGCTATTTTTATACAATTTTACTTTTATTTGTTCCAGGATTTCAATAATAAATAAACTGTTCTTTTAAGACATTTTTCTATCACTTAAGCACTAATCAATTTTTTTATTTCAACCACATATAAAGTTATAAAAAAAGAGGAATTACTTCCTCTTTTTTGTTTAATCAAACGATTAGTCTTCAAATCCATTTGGATGCTTGCTTTGCCAACGCCATGCATCTTCACACATTTCTGTAATACCAAGTCCTGCTTCCCATCCGAGCTCTTCCTTAGCTTTTGCTGGGTCTGAGTAGCAGGCCGCAATATCACCAGGGCGGCGTTCAACAATACGGTATGGAATTGGGCGCCCAACAGCTTTTTCCATATTTTGGATAATTTCAAGAACTGAGTAGCCTTTTCCAGTACCAAGGTTATACACATTGAGTCCTGAGCCTTTTTGAAGCTTCTTAAGGGCGGCAACGTGTCCTTTGGCTAAGTCAACGACGTGGATATAGTCACGAACACCTGTTCCATCTTCAGTATCGTAGTCATCTCCGAAGACTTGAACTTGTTCTAACTTACCAACTGCGACTTGTGTTACATACGGTAGAAGGTTATTTGGAATGCCGTTTGGATTTTCTCCTAGGTCACCACTCTCATGCGCCCCAATTGGGTTGAAGTAACGAAGTAAGACAACGTTCCACTCTGAATCTGCTTTATGGATATCTGTCAAGATTTCTTCCAGCATAAGCTTGGTACGGCCATAAGGGTTGGTAGCTGAAAGTGGGAAATCTTCTAGGATTGGAACAGTATGTGGATCTCCATAAACTGTTGCTGATGAACTGAAGATAATGTTCTTACAGTTGTTTTCTTCCATTGCCTTCAAAAGGCTAACTGTACCAGCAATATTGTTATCATAGTAGGCAAGAGGGATACGAGTTGACTCACCAACTGCCTTCAAACCCGCAAAATGAATCACACCTGTTGGCTCTTCGTGTTTGAAAATGTCACGAAGTGTATCCGTATCTCGGATATCAGCTTCATAAAAAGGAATCTCAACTCCTGTAATTCTTTCCACTACTTCTAAACTTTTACGGCTACTGTTAACCAAGTTATCCACCACGACAACTTGATGTCCAGCTTGGACCAGTTCAATGACAGTGTGAGTTCCGATAAAACCTGCTCCACCTGTTACCAAAATCTTTTCTTGCATCATTTTTCCTCTATTCTTGAATTATTTTTTTCATTTTACCATTTTTGATGGGGAAAGTCATTTGCTATCCTAATCCTATCGTAAAAACTAGGTAAAAAGTTTACGATTATTTCTCTTTAATATATCTTTCAGTCGGATAATCCGCTGGATCCAAGACTCCACTTTCCCCTTGAAGCATTTGGGCTAGGTGATAGCCTATAATGGGTCCAGTTGTCAATCCTGATGATCCTAATCCACTCGCAACAAATACTCCTGACAAGTTTGGCACTTGTCCGAAAAACGGCGAAAAATCACTCGTATAAGCACGAATCCCCACACGTTCACCACTTATCATTGCATCTTTTAAGCTAGGATAAAACGAACTTGCTGCTTCAGCCATTTGTTGGAGCAAATTCTCATCAACTGCTAAGTCAAATCCCATGTCATTTTCATGGGTAGCTCCTAGAGATAATTTACCGCCGGGAAATGGTATCAAATCCCACTCACCTTCCGGCATAACTACAGGGTAAGTTCCCATATCTTGTGGCACTTGGTAATCTCGAAGTTGACCTTTTTGTGGGCGAACATCCACCTCATATCCTAAGGGCTCTAAGATGTTGCCAAGCCAAGCTCCTGTGGATAAGATGACTTGGTCAAACATTTGATTGTCTATCTGATAGCCCGATGATAGAGGGGTTAGACTGACCTCTTTATTTATGACCTTCACTTGACTAGCTCCCAGTAAGCGACTCACTAGGAGTTGCCCATCTAATCGAGCTCCACCAGAAGCATAGAGTAAACGTTCAAATCCCTCTAGACCGGGAAATAAGTTACTAGCAGTCGCTTGGTCCAAAATGGCTAATTCTCCAATCAAGGGAGATTCATCTCTACGTTGCAGAGCCATTTGATAGAGCTCCTCTAGCTTAGAGTCATCGTTTTTAAGAAGAAAGACACCAGAACTTTGGTAAAAATCAACTTTTTGACCCGATTTTTCTAGGTCAGCTAATAAATCTACATAGAAATCAGCTCCTAGGCGCGCCATCTTATACCAAGCCTTATTGCGTCGTTTAGAAAACCAGGGACTAATAATTCCTGCCGCGGCCTTAGTTGCTTGCCCATGTCCAAAATCAAAAACAGTTACTTCGATATCAGCTTCCTTAGAAAGATAGTAGGCAGCTGTGGCCCCTACAATTCCTGCACCTACAATGGCAACTTTTTTCATTGTCTTTACCTTCTAACTAGATATGATGGAATGGATTGGTGGACGCTTGACTTGCGATAACCTCTAGAGACCAAGCATTCTCTTCCTTCCATTCATTCAGAAACGCTGCAATTTTTTCAACAAAGAGAACTTCAATATAGTGGCCTGGATCCAGAGCCAACAAGCCGTCTGACAACATATCTTGGGCAGTGTGGTAATAGATGTCACCAGTAATGTAAACATCTGCTCCTTTTGCCAAAGCATCAGAGTAGAAAGACTGCCCACTGCCACCACAAATAGCTACTCTTGAGATTGTTTTTTGCAAATCAGTCTCTTTATAATACACCATACGAAGGCTATCTAGACCAAATACTTCCTTAACATGACTAGCAAATTCTTCAAACGTTTGAGGTTTAATATTGCCAATACGCCCGATGCCACATTCAGGACCTGTCTCCTGTAGAAAAGTTGTATCCTTAATATCCAATAGTTGGCAGAACCAGTCATTAAGGCCGTTTTCAACAATATCAATATTAGTATGGCTAACGTAGACTGCAATATCATGCTTGATAAGATCAATATAAATCTGATTTTGAGGGCGACTAGCTACCAAGTCCTTTATCGGACGGAAGATGGGCGCGTGCTTAACGATAATCAAATCTACACCCTTTTCAATAGCTTCTGCCACTGTATCTTCACGTATATCAAGGGAAACCATGACATTTTTAATTTCCTTGTCTAAGGTACCAATTTGCAGACCACGACTATCTCCTTCCATAGAAAATTCTTGTGGGCAATAGGCTTCATAACGCTTAATCACTTCACTTGCTTTCATGGAGCACCTCCTTGATGGCTTGAATTTTATCTGCTAGAACCTGACGTTCTTCTTGATTTTTTTCTGGAATTTGACTAAGGGCAAACTCAAGCTTAGCAGCTTCTTTTTGCCACTTTTGGACAAATACGGGGCTAAGTCCTTTAGATAGAAAAGGGCCAAAGCGGGTGTCACTTGCTGACAATGTCATTTCACCAGCTTCTACTACTATAATCTCGTAAAATTTGCCAGCTTCCTCTAAAATGCTTTCGGCTACAATCTGGAATCCATGGTCCTGTAACCAGCTACGCAACTCGTCTTCTCGGTTATTGGGTTGGAGAATCAATCGCTCAACAGTTGCTAGTTTGTCCAAACCATCTTCTAATATCGTAGCAATCAAACGACCACCCATTCCTGCAATAGTGATAACAGAGACCTGGTCACTTACTTCGAAAGCTGCTAAACCATTGGCTAAACGAACCTGAATTTTCTCAGTCAAGCCATGACTTTCAACATTTCTAACTGCAGATTGATAGGGCCCCTCTACAACTTCACCCGCGATGGCAGCTTCAATATGACCTTTTTCAAGTAATTCAATCGGTAGATAAGCATGGTCGCTCCCGACGTCCAGCAAAACAGCTCCTTGGGGAACAAAAGAAGCTACTGTTTCTAATCTCTTTGAAATCATCTTCTCTCACTTTCAAAAACTCTATTTCCCTTTATTATACCATATTTTATCTGGCAATCCTGCACCTAAAAAAGACCGCAATCATGGATTGCAGTCTTTCTTTATCTTTTAACTTGATAACGACTTGTCAGTATGAAAATCACAATAAAGACGAGCATCATAATGCCATAGATAGGCAATGTTTGACCTGTAAGTGTTGAAATTTCAAGCAATTTTTGGATTCTTGGGAATAGAGCTGTTCCAAGGAAACCTCCAACTGACCAAATAATCAATAACACACGCCACAGGCTAAATGGCAAGCAAGCTCTAACTACAGACATGAAACCAATCGATGCCAATAGATAATACAGAAGTGTCGAAATCTCAATGGCTGACCAGCCTTGACTGGTTCCAAAAATTTTAACAAAGAGAACACTAAAAACTACCATCAAGGCACTTGGTAAAGCTCGAAGCATGGATTTTCTGAGGAAGTTTTGTTCCACAGGTTTGATATTTCGTTCAAAAGTTAATACAAACGGTGGGAATCCTTCCACGAACTGGTCAATCATAGTTATCTGAATCGGAATGAATGGGAAAATCAAAATCCATTCAGTACGTCCCAACAAAGCACTGGCAATACAGATAACTGTTAGCAAGAAGGAATAGATTGTCTTAATCAAGAAAATCGGAGCAATGTGGGCAATATTATTGACCACACGACGACCTTCGAAGAGAATCTCAGGAACATCATTGAAATCTGAATTCAAGAGGACCAGATTTGCAATCTGACGAGTTGCTGGGTCTCCTTCAGCCATAACAATGGAACAGTCTGCCTCACGCAGAGCTAGAATATCATTGACACCATCTCCTGTCATTGCTGTAGTATGTCCTGCTTTTTTCAGAGTTTGGATGATGAGTTTCTTTTGATGAGGCGAGACACGTCCGAAAATGGCTGTTTCTTCAGCCATGGCTATCAATTCTTCATCATTAATTTTCGAACAATCTACATAGCTCTGATAGTCTGCAAAACCTGCTTTTTGGGCAATACTTGAAACAGTGACTGGATTATCACCAGAGATAATTTTCAATCCCACTTCCTGAGAACGAAGATAGTCTAGCGTCTCAGCAGCACCTTCTCGAATCGGATCTAGAATCTCAAGTAAAGCCAAAGCCTGAATATCAGATGGCTTTTGTGGCTTGTGATGGTTAAGTTTTTCTTGACTGAGCGCTAACACCAAGACACGAGATCCTCGTTCAAGAGCTTCTCTAGCTTCAGGAACTTCAGCATCCAACAACATCTCCGGTGCGCCTAGGAAAACAGTTCCTAGACCTTCCAACTCCATTGCTCCCCATTTTCGATCACTTGAAAATGGAAGGCTAGAAATCATCGGATAAGCTACCTCTCCCGCAAAACGCTTTCGAATAGCTTGAGCTGTTGGATTTTTATCCTCACTGTGTGCCATATAACTAGTTAGTATTTTGGCAATGGCATCTTTGTCGTAAGCTTGAGTAAGAGGAAGGACCGTCTCAACCTGCATCTTCCCTTGGGTGATGGTCCCTGTCTTATCCAAGCAGAGCATATCCACACGCGCCAAGGTCTCAACAGAATACATCTCCTGCACCAAAACCTTTTTAAGTCCTAATTTTATCACTGCGGTCAAAAGCGAAGTTATAGTAAGTAACGCGATACCTTTAGGCAACATTCCTAAAAGAGCTGTAGATGAATTGACTACAGAAGACTTGAGTGGCAGACCTTTTAAGACCAAGGCTTCAAGCAAGAGAGCAATACCGAAAGGAATGATAATTTTCCCAGTAAAGCCGGCTAACTGGTCTAGCGATTTCATGATACGAGAGTTTATTGGCTTGACTGTCTTAGCTTCAAGCATGAGTTTAGCAGCATAGTTATCCGCCCCAACATGATGTACCTGAGCAAAGACAGAGCCACTTGCAAGAAAGCTACCCGACAACATTAAGTCTTCTACTTCTTTTTGCACCAAGTCGCTCTCACCCGTTAACATGGCTTCGTTGACTTCTGCAAAACCTTCTAATACAATGGCATCACTTGGAATCTGATCTCCTGCTGACAAGCGAATCACGTCATCCAAAACAAGCTCCTCAGGATCCAGAGCTATCTCTTGTCCATCACGAATTGTCGTAATTTTTTCTTTATTCAAGAGATTGAGTTTATCAACCATATGTTTGGCACGTAGCTCGGTTACAATCCCAGAAAATGCATTAAAGCAGATAACCGCAAAGAAAACTAGGTTGCTCCAGGCTTGAACAAAGGCGAGAGCTAGGGCAATGGCAAAGTTTAAAGCATTGAATAAAGTAAAGACATTTCTCTTCACAATCTGCCATGTACTAGTACTAGCTGAAGCTTGGAAATCATTGACCTGTCCCTGTTTTTGACGTTCTTTGACTTCTGATTGGCTTAATCCCATAATTTTATTTTTATCCATAAATTCTATCATATCATTTTTTTTTGAATATTTCTAATTTCATATAAAAAGCTATTCCGCCTAAACAAAAAACATTTGCCTGTCCTAGTATGATAAGGTATAATAAAAGAAAGAGAACTGAAGGAGACATCATGTTTTATACTTATCTGCGTGGGCTGGTTATGTTGATTCTATGGTCAATCAATGGAAACGCTCACTTTCACAATACTGAAAAAATTCCAAGTTTAGATGAAAACTATATCCTTGTTGCGCCACACCGTACCTGGTGGGATCCAGTCTATATGGCTTTTGCAACAAAACCAAAGCAATTTGTCTTTATGGCAAAAAAAGAACTCTTTTCAAATCGCATCTTTGGTTGGTGGATTCGCATGTGTGGTGCTTTCCCTATCGACCGTGATAACCCAGGTTCTTCTGCTATCAAATATCCAATTAATGTTCTTAAAAAGAGCAATCGCTCACTGATTATGTTTCCTAGTGGTAGTCGTCATTCCAATGATGTTAAGGGTGGTGTAGCCCTCATCGCAAAGATGGCTAAGGTTCGTATCATGCCTGTTACCTATACTGGTCCTATGACTCTAAAAGGGCTTGTCAGCCGTGAACGTATTGATATGAACTTCGGAAATCCGATTGATATCTCAGATATTAAAAAGATGAATGATGAGGGAATTGAGATGGTTGCAGACCGCATCCAATCTGAATTTCAACGCCTGGATGAGGAAACAAAACAGTGGCACAACAATAAAAAGCCAAATCCACTGTGGTGGGTCATCCGTATCCCTGCCTTGATTCTAGCAATTATAATCGGAATTTTGACAATCCTCTTTACCTTTGTTGCAAGTTTTGTTTGGAACCCAGATAAAAAGAGAGAGCAATTACAATAGTCTAATTTTCACAGGCCCAAGTTTATTACTTGGGCTTTTCCAATGAGTTAGCATACTAATTAGCATATTGACAAAAGCTTAAATCTATAGTATACTTTCAAAGTAAGCTGATTTAGCTCAGTAGGCAGAGCGCATCCATGGTAAGGATGAGGTCGCCGGTTCGATCCCGGCAATTAGCATCAATTCAGCAGTTCCTATCTGGGGAGCTGTTTTTTTTCTTGACAAAGTATTGGCTCTATAGTAAAATAAAGTCTGCGATGAGTCGATATGTAGCGAAAGCTACAATTGCGCAAAGGAGGTCATAACGCAGGAGCGGACCTTGAGAAATTGTGTGAACCAGTTTCTCACATGGAGATGCCTCTCACACTCTCTGGTTTTTCCAGAGAGTTTTTTCTTTTCTTAAACCAATAGGGTTCTGGACCTTATGAAACAAAAAAAGACCTATCATACAAGCTGTAAAGCCTGATATGATAGGTTTTTAATGTTAGATTAACGTACTGTACGGATACGCATTGTGTTTGTACGAACAGCTTCGCCAAGTGGCACACCTGCAACGATAACGATATCGTCACCAGATTGTACAAGACCTGCTTCAACTGCTTTGCGTTCAGCAATTTCAAACATGTCATCAGTTGATGATGGAGCTTCAGTCAACATTGGGATAACACCCCAGTTCAACATCAATCCACGCTCTGTCAATTCGTCGAATGTCAATGCCAAGATATCAGCATTTGGACGGTATTTAGAAATCAAACGAGCTGTGTGACCAGTCTTAGTAAGGGTAACAACCAATTTGATATTCATTGAGTTAGTAGCATCTTTAACAGCTGAAGCCATAACTTCTGTCTTAGAGTTACGTTCGAAAGTATCTGAGTTCAAACGTCCGTATTCGTTAAGAAGAGTTTGAGCGTTCTTGTCAATTGTAGCCATTGTTGTTACTGACTCAAGTGGGTATTTACCGTTTGCAGACTCACCTGAAAGCATAGTTGCGTCAGTTCCGTCGATAACAGCGTTAAATACGTCTGATACTTCTGAACGAGTTGCACGTGGTTTTTCAGTCATTGTTTCAAGCATGTTTGTTGCAGTGATAACAACTTTACCAGCAGCGTTCACTTTAGTGATAATCATTTTTTGGTAAACTGGAACCATTTCGAATGGTACTTCGATACCCATGTCACCACGAGCGATCATGATACCGTCAGCAGCTTCAATAATTTCATCCAAGTTATCGATACCTTGTTGGTTTTCAATCTTAGCGAACAATTGAACGTGACCGTTACCAGTTTCTTCACAGATTGCACGAACTTCGTTCACGTCTTTAGCAGTACGTACGAATGAGATTGCGATGAAGTTGATACCTTGTTCCAAACCGAAGCGGATATCAGCGTTATCACGTTCAGCAAGAGCAGGGAAAGGAATTTTAGTGTTAGGGATGTTCACACCTTTTTGTTTAGCGATCACACCGTCATTTTCAACTTCACAAACGAATTCACGACTTGCGTCGTCTTTTTCTACAACACGAAGACCCAATTTACCATCGTCAACCAATACTTGGCGACCAACTTCAACATCATCGTAGATATCAAGACCACCAGCAACGTTCAAAGCAATCACTTCACGAGTTGATTTGATTCCTTGTTTAGTAGCAACACGGATCTTTTCACCAGTTGTATAAGAGTACTCTTTAGCATCGCCTTCGAACAATTCAGTACGGATTTCTGGACCTTTAGTGTCAAGAAGGAAACCAACTTTTTTACCTGCAAGTTTTTCTGCAAGTTTAACAGTTGCCATACGGTCACCTTGTTCTTGGTGGTCACCGTGTGAGAAGTTGAAACGGAAAGTGTTAGCTCCAGCTTCGATCAATTGAGCAATGTTTTGTGCTGAAGCTTCAACGTCAAGTTTTTCACCCCAATACCCATCATCACCAAATTTTTTACCACCACGGATTTCTACCGCAGGACCTAAGGTTGCAACGATTTTTACACGTTTGTTCATGATTTTGTGACTCCTTTATATAATTCGACCTTTTATGGTCATTTTACCAGATTAGTTAAAGTTGATTATGACAAGCTCTTGTTCAAGTCAGAGAGTTCAAGGTCAGCTTTATGAGGGTTATTGACAACGATCTTACCATCAGCTGTTAAGCTAAACAAAGCTCCCTCTTCTGCTGTTCCAAGAATTGGATTTTCAACCATTTTCTCGTTACGAATACCGACAGCAACACCACCGATTCCTTGTTTAAGGAGTTTAACAGCGTGTGCGCCCATACGAGATGCCAATACACGGTCACGAGCAGTTGGTGAACCACCACGTTGGATGTGACCAAGTTCTGTAACACGAAGGTCACTTGTATCGCCAGCTTCTTTTAGTTTTTGACCAAATTCAGCTGCTGACATGACACCTTCTGCTAAAACGATAATGTTGTGTTTTTTACCGTGTTCATATCCAGCTTTGATGCTTGCTACGATATCTTCAAATTTGAAGCCTTCTTCAGGGATGATGATTTCGTCAGCACCTGTTGCGATACCTGCCCAAAGAGCGATATCACCAGCGTTACGTCCCATTACTTCAACAACGAAAGTACGACGGTGACTTGATGATGTATCTCGAATCTTATCGATTGCATCCATTGCAGTTGTTACTGCAGTGTCAAATCCGATTGTAAAGTCAGTACCTACGATATCGTTATCGATTGTTCCTGGAAGTCCGATAGCAGGGAATCCATGCTCAGTCAAGCGCATAGCTCCATGATAAGAACCGTCTCCACCGATAACCACGACACCTTCGATACCGTGTTTTTTCAATTGCTCAATCCCTTTAAGTTGACCTTCGAGTTTTGCAAACTCAGGGTAACGAGCTGAGTGAAGGAAAGTACCACCACGTGAAATGATGTCTCCTACTGAAGCAGCATCAAGTGGATAAATCTCACCAGCAACCATACCAGCGTATCCATCATAGATACCAAAAACTTCCATTCCTTCTGAGATTGCTTGACGAACAACTGCACGAATGGCAGCATTCATACCAGGGGCGTCCCCACCACTAGTCAAAACAGCAATACGTTTCATTTGGTTTTGCTCCTTTTTCTTTTAACATTCTAACTGATTATACCATATTTAAAGTTAAAATTCTTTTATTTTCATTGATTTTTAACGATAAATCGTTTTCATGACAATCTGTTTTAAAGATTCTTGTAAGCCAGCGTCTTTTGCAACTAAATAACCAGGCAAAAGAATATTTTTTTGTTCATTTTCATAACGAATGACAACAGGAATTTGTCCTTTGTACTGATCTAAAATATGATAAATTTCAGCATCGTGGTCATGATTAGGAACTTGAATCCAAAAACGCTCACTCACTGCCTCTTTTAAATTATTTAAAACTAATTGAAGACGACCATCTCTGGCTTGCACTTTCCCATTTAGGTAATAGAAACTTCCTTCGTGCAAAAGATTTTTAAATTTGCGGTATTGTTCAGAAAAAACAGTGACCTCCAGACTTGTTTTACTATCAGTAACTTTCAAAAAGGCCATGTTTTCACCTTTTTTAGTTCGAATCACTCGGATAGACTGAATTTCAACGAGCACTGTAGCTGTCTGTCCCTCGGAAAGCTCAGATAAACTCACAATTGGATACAAAGGATTCTTCGCTAAAACCAGCAATGGGTGTTGGCTAATTCCAACACCTAACCAATCCTGCTCTTTTTGGAATTTTTCAATATTTGAAAAGTCCTCTGTATCTGTCCAACTATAGCTAGAATCTGCAAAGAGGCTACCTAATTCTTCTACAAAGATAAAGAGAGTTGGTAGATTGGTTAATATTTTTTGACGATTTTTATCAAATCCATCAAAAAGACCTACTTCCACTAAAGGGGTTAAGAGGCTAATCTTTTGATAATTTTTGGGTAATCGTGTGATAAAATCTTCAACACTGCTAAATGGACGATGCTCGATAATCCAGTAGGCAAAATCACGAGGCATTCCCTTGATAGTCTTGAGTCCTAAATGAATTGTCTTATCAGCTAACTTATCTTGATATGGAACCGTATTGATAGAAAGTGGAGCTAATTCAAAGCCCATTTCAAGCGCATCTAGAATATAATCTCCGCTAGCATAATTGAGCATGACCTGATAGAAGATTGCTGGAAAATGTGTTTTAAAGTAGGCAAGCTGAAAAGCTAAGGCAGCATATGCATAAGCGTGCGAACGGTTAAAACCATAACCGGCAAATTTTTCCATTACAGCAAAAACTTCTTGAGCCTGTTTTTGTCCATGCCCTTTTTCGAGGGCCCCTTGGATAAAACTCTCCTCCATTCGATGCATCTCAGCCGCATTCTTTTTCCCCATAGCACGACGCAAGATATCGGCTTTTCCAAGACTGAAACCTGCATAGCGTTGAGCTACTTGCATCACCTGCTCTTGGTAAAGCATAATACCATAAGTCGGAGCTAGGATATCTTCTAGCACAGGGTCTAGAACCGTAACCTTTTCTTTACCATGTTTTCTGGCAACAAAGTTATCGATATAGTCGCTCGCACCTGGTCGGTTCAAGGAAGTCGTCGCCACTACTTCTTCAAAATTTTGTGGTTTCACTCGTTTCAATAAGCGTATGGCTCCAGGTTGTTCAAACTGAAAGATTCCCTTGGTCTTACCTGCAGCAAAGAGGGCTAAGGTTGCCTTATCTTCAAGATCAATATCCTCAATTCTTAGTGAAATACCTTGAGTTTCATATAAGAGCTCCTGCATTTTTTGAGCAAAGGTTAAGTTTCGTAGGCCCAAGAAATCCATCTTGAGCAGGCCATTTCCTTCAACTCCATGCGCATCATATTGGGTAATGAGCATATCCTCTCCATACTTGAGAGGAATGTAGTCTGTTAGATTTTTGTCACTGATAACGACACCAGCTGCATGAATGGAAGTCTGTCGTGGATAACCTTCTATCTTTTTAGCAATAGAGAAGGCCTTTTGGTACTCAATCTTACTTTGAATGAGTTGTCTAAAACCTAGATTGCCTTCATAGGCTGTCGTTAGAGTATCTTTAGAACCAATTTTTTTTGTAATAGTCGTCAATTCATATTCAGGGACACCATAACGTTTGAAGATATCTCGGATGGCCTGCTTGGCTCCAAAGGTCGAGTAAGTGACAATCTGAGCAGCATGAATACTACCATAACGGTCACGAACATAGCGAATAAACTCAGGGCGATAGATATCTGGGATATCAATATCAATATCTGGCATGGTGTAACGTTCACGATTCAAGAAACGCTCAAAGATAAGATTTTTAGCAACAGGATCAATTCCAGTAATATCTAAAGCGTAGGCCACTAAACTTCCAACTGCGGATCCGCGTCCCATTCCCATATAATAACCTTGGGAACGACCAAAACGTAAGAGGTCCCAGACAACCAAGAAATAGTCATCGAATCCCATATCATGAATCACAGACAGTTCTTCTTCTAAACGTTCCTGATAGACTGAATCTAGTAAACCTTTCTCTTCCAAGCCCTTGATAGCTCTTTCCCGAAGTTCCTCAACAGCAGGTCTTTCTGGATTGAAACGTGGAAGCTTGAGACTACTATCAATCTCGTAGGAGGTATCCTTGATTAATCTTGCAAGATTATCCAGTGCGATTGGGAACTTCTCTAGAAAAACCTGTTCAAGACGTTCAGCAGGCAAAAACAAGCCTTGTTGAGATTGGACATCAACCTCTCGTAAGGTCACATTTTCCTTGATCGCCTTGAGCATTTGAAGAGTCTCTAAATCCTCAGGTTCAAAAGAGTTAACACGATAAAGAGGGAGAATTGGTTGAGAAAAATTGGATTGAGGTGTATCTGGATACACTCCGATATAGTAGTCATGCCCTAAATCTAAACCAGCAATTTCAGGATAATAGGGAACAATAACACAAATATCCTCTAGGTAAGAAGAAAAATCAGTCCATTCTTTTTTACCTGTCATCTTTAGAGACGACAACTTCATCAGGTTTTGATAACCTCGGTTTGACAGGGCTAAAAAACGTAGATTTATCCATTCATCTTTATGATGAACTGTCATCTCAAGGCCTAATAAAGGCTGAATTCCTTGTTTTTGGCATTCTTTGATAAAATAATAGGCTCCATAGAGATTATCTTCATCCATGATTCCAAGTGATGAATAGCCATATTCTTTTCCAAGGCTGACATATCTCTTGATTGAAACCATACTCTCCATGAAACTATAGACAGTTTTCGTATCCAGTTGGGCAATCATTCTTTCTCACCTCCCTTTTTCTTTTTCTATTATACCATTTTAAAAAATAGAAACACAATTTCTTTCTAATCATGAAACTAAAAAACCACAGCCTTAAAGGCTATGGTTTTATGATATGAAATAAGTTCGAAGAAGAGTTGCGCCTAGCTTTTTTAACTTAGTTACTTGTATCTTTCGTTAAAAATATCCCGATTAGAACTAGGACTAGTGAGAGATAGGGAAAAACCCTAAACATCTGCCAATCCGGGTCGAATGCTAAAAGTCCGGAAAGTAAATAAAATCCTGCACTCGCATACAAGAACTTTCTATTTACTTTCTTGATTCCTATCCTAGTTAAAAAAGTTGCTATAGCGTAAGCAATTAAATTAGGACCTAGAAAAATCAAGAATACAATTCCCCATGGAGCAGTAAATAAAGCAAGAGTTATAAATAGAAGAATATAGGTAAGTGCCAAATAAAATGAGAAAGATAGAAGAGCCGAAGGTTTCTTGACTGCTTTTGGACCATTCTTCATAGCTTCCACCGAATTATTTTCTACAATTAGTTTATCTTCTTCTTTGTTAAGCTCTACATTTAGATTTTGATCTGACATTTTTTTCTCCCACTAATTTGTTAAGTTATTTTTATTATATCCCAATTTGTCACATTAAGCTAGATAGAAAAAGCCATCTATGTTAGTCTCAGATAAACGCACACATTTGTCTGAAAGAAACTAACATAAATGACCTACACCACTCCCTATCAAGTTTTTCTGAGTCAGGTGAGATTGTCTAACTCAATTTGACAAATGAGGAGTTTTTATTATTTTTCACGAATCACTTCTACCTTGTATCCATCTGGATCTTTAACAAAGTAATAGTTTGGTTGAGTTCCTGGAAGTCCATTTGGATTTGTCACTTCGTAACCCTTGTCGCTATGTTCTTTATGAAGAGCCTCAAGGTCAGGTGTGCTTAGAGCGATGTGCGCAAAACCGTCACCTACAACATAAGGTCCATGATCGTAGTTGTAAGTCAACTCCAATTCATAATCATCGCCATCAAGACCTAGATAAACAATGGTAAAAGCGTGTTCTGGGAAGTCCAGACGACGCAATTCCTTAAATCCAAAAGCATCTTGATAAAAAGCAATTGATTTTTCAAGATTCTCTACCCGCAAGCAAGTGTGTAACATTTTTGAAGCCATTTTTTCTCCTTTGTTTAAAAAAGACTGGGACAAATTTGCACCAGTCTTGTGAATAATTATTTACCAAGTTTTGCTTTAGCTGCATCTGCAAGAGCTGTGAAAGCTGCTGCATCGTTAACAGCCAAGTCAGCAAGCATTTTACGGTTTACTTCGATCTCAGCCAATTTCAAACCATGCATCAATTGTGAGTATGAAAGTCCGTTCATACGAGCTGCCGCATTGATACGTGTGATCCACAATTTGCGGAAGTCACGTTTCTTTTGACGACGGTCACGGTATGCATAGTAGTAAGAGTTCATTACTTGTTCTTTTGCAGTACGGAACAAGATGTGTTTAGCTCCATAGTAACCTTTTGCTAATTTTAAAATACGTTTACGACGTTTGCGTGATACAACGCCACCTTTAACACGTGCCATTTATATTTCCTCCAATATTTCCTAGAATTGTTAACTTACAAATACGCGATTATTTCAAGCGAGTAAGCATTGCTTTGATACGTTTGAAATCTCCTGAATGCACCATAGATGCTTTACGAAGATGACGACGTTGTTTCTTAGTTTTTCCGTGGAAACGGTGAGAAGTGTAAGCACGGAAACGTTTAAGTCCACCAGAACCTGTACGTTTGAAACGTTTAGCTGATGCGCGGTGTGTTTTTTGTTTTGGCATGATATTTTCTCCTTTTTTTAACTTTCTGACAGATTATTTCTTGTCAGTTGCTGGGGCCAACTGCATGAACATTTGACGACCATCCATTTTAGCACGTTGTTCGATGATAGCAATATCTTGAGTTGCTTCAGCGAAATCGGCTAAAACTTTTGCTCCAATCTCTTTATGGGTAATCATACGACCCTTAAAGCGAATGGAAACCTTCACTTTGTTCCCTTTTTCAAGGAACTTGCGAGCACTGCGAAGTTTCGTATCGAAATCACCCTTATCAATAACTGGGCTCAATCGAACTTCTTTCACGGTCACAACGCTTTGTTTTTTGCGTTGCTCTTTTTGTTTCTTCTGGTACTCAAATTTGAACTTACCATAGTCCATAATTTTCGCAACAGGAGGTTTAGCTTGAGGTTGAATGAGAACCAAGTCCACATTAGCGTCGTCCGCAAGTGCTTGCGCTTCACCAAGTGGTTTGATACCCAATTGTTCGCCCTCAAGACCGATTAAGCGAACTTCACGTACACGAATTTCATCATTGATGAATAAGTCTTGCTTTGCTATGGTTTTCACCTCTTTTTTTATTTTAGAGAAAAACAAGAGCGGACTTGCTAACGCAAATCCGCTCTACATGATTATAGTTCATTTCTGAAACTTGATCTGTAGGGGCCAGACAACGTTAGTCGCAAGGCGAGAAGTTCTCACTTCTGCTTTTCTCATCTTGTATATGATATCAAGTTTTTCCCTACTTGTCAAGATAAAAATAATCTTTTTTAATTTTTTCTAATATTTGAATTTAATTTCAACTATTGGTTACGAGAATAGTATATCTCATGTGGTTTCACATGATTCCCTAGTAACTCAGAGACTGTAACAAAGCTATACCCTTGTCCCTGCAAATATTCAATAACCTTTGGTAGTGAATTTACTGACGTCTGGTGAATATCATGCATCAATATAATAGAACCATCAGTCGTCTGACGTTGAATTTCTGTTAGAATGGCTGCTTCGTTTTTACTCTTCCAGTCTAAGCTATCGACATCCCACATAATAAAGCTCAAATCAAGACTATTACGGATATCATCTGAGATGGCACCATATGGTGGGCGCATCAATTTTGAACTCTTTCCGAGAACACTAGTGATTGCTGATTCTGTATCCGTAATTTGTTTCTTAGCATCTTCTAATGAGAGTTGTGTTAAAACTGGATGGTTCCAACTATGATTTCCGACTTCATGCCCCTCAGCCTGCATACGTTTGAGGATAGCTTCATTACCTGCAATATTTTTCCCTTGGACAAAGAAGGTTGCTTTGATTTTGTACTTAGCTAAGATATCCAAGGCTTGTGGTGTTGTATTACCATCAGGACCATCATCAAAGGTAAGAGCTACCACTTTTTTATGTTTTTCCGCTTGAACTTTTTTATAAAGTTCAGCATCTTTTTCTGTTAGATAGGATGTTTGAATATAATCAAAGAAATCTGAAATAGGCATTGCTATTTCTTCTACATTAGTCATTGCTTTGACTGGATATAGAACCAATTGACTATCTTTGTAAGCAAACTTCCAGCTTGACAATTCTGCAGCTGAGAAATCAGCTAAAACTTGGTCAACAACTGATTGATCTACTTTTTTATCTTGGAGAGTTGACTTAACTCCCTCAAGGACTTTTTCTTTGGCTGTGGATGGGTCTGTAAAGAATTGATCCAAGGTAAAGATAGAGCCATCCTCTTTCAGATACAGCTGGTCTAAAGTAGTATTTTCTAATTCAACGACATTAGAATTTGCCAAGTCATAGGCCTGTTTTTTAATCAAACGATTTTCAACCCCAGTTAAAGAGGAATCCCCTTTTTCTGAGTAATAAAAAAACAACTGTTCTTTACCTTCTACTTTGTCAGTGATGTCTTTTACGATGATATCTTTGACAGAGGAAATAAGGCTGTCTCCAACTAGTGGATAATAGGTGATAATTTCAGATTTCTCTTTGCGGAAATGCTCTTTTTGACTTCCTTGGGAGTAGGCGTCATCTTTTTCCTTCTTGAGGTTCTCAATCTTCTGTTCAAAGGCTTGTTTATTCAGCACTTTATAGGCAACCACACCACCGAGTGCTATCATTGTGAAAAACAAAAGCAAGACAAGAATGCCAAGTTTTTTATTGTTTTTCTTCTTTACTTTATTCTGGGGTAATCTCTTTTTTGTCATAGTCTTATCATATCAAATATGAACTATAATTTCAATGAAAACATGGCATAAAAATATTTAAAATAGGTAAAGAAAAGTAAAAGAACCCTAGAAAAATCTAGGATTCTTTTATAAATTAGAAACGAATACTTTCTCTTGTTTTTTCATAAGAAGTAACGAAGCGATTGGTAACACCAGGCTCAGCAACTTCTAATGCTTGAGAGATTTTTTCGAAAGATGCTTGGTAATCAAATGTTGTTTCAAAGATATTCAAAGCTTCTTGGAAAGCTTGTTGAATACGATCATCAAATGATCTGTAACGGTTCGAATATTGAAGCAATTGTTCTGTCAATGTTGCATTTTGAACGATACTGTATGTTTCTTCTTCCAACATATTCATATCATTTGTCGCAATCTCAAGGATACGATTAACAGATTCGATATTCACTTGCGCTTGTTCCAACTCAGCCATCAAGTCTTCTGTACTGTGACTTGCATCAAAGAAGAGCTTCAAGAATTTTTGTGGAATTCCTGGAAGATTTCTCTTCTCCATGTAGCGTTTAATCGTATGCAGACGGTTGACATATACATTTGCTTTTTGACGAGCATTGATGTCATCTTTTTCAATCTGAACGAGACGCTCGCTAACACCGATTTGGTCATCTTCGATATCTTTTAATGTAGATTGGAGATTTTCCAAACGTTCTTGTAAGACAGAATATGCTTCTGAAACTTCTGACTCTGCATGAGTCATTTCTTCAATAGTAGCATTCAAGGCTGAGATATCAGCTTGAAGACGACGAACTCGATTCACATCGCTTTCTGAAATCAAATAGGTTTTCCCAAGACGTTCGATATCTTTAACCAGTACCTGATTGTTTTCTTTCAAGTGTTTAAGATAGGTAGGAAGGGTAGTTACCAATTTCTCAAAAGCTTTATGAGCTTTAACTTCACGTGTAAAAATATCATAAAGTGCATTGATTTCTTCTTGGATTTGAGTGTTTTCATACTCTGCATTATCCAACTCCAATGTACGGATATTTTCGTGATTATTCTTCAAGGCTTCATAGAGAAGTTGAAGACGAGATTCGATATCAGTTTCTACAAAATGGTAGTTTTCATCTAAAAGCTTGCGGTAACCTGCTTCTAAATCTTCAAGTTGTTCTGGCAATTCAGTAGTAAGCTTAGTGACAATCGCTGGAATTCTTTCAACGATATGTGTCAAAGCCAAAATATGATTTTCAGCGTTATCTAAAATCCCTGCTGCTTCAACCGGATCCCCTGATGAATTCAAAGTTACAAATTGAGAAAACTCAGATTGGATGTTCTCCAATTGTTTTTCAATTTCTGGAAGAGCTTGACCATATTTTTCAGGATCTTCAGCTACAGTGTTTTGTAGTTTCTCAAATAAATCTAGGGCATGCAGAACACGTCCACTATTTTTTGACTCTTGTTTTTCCAACTCAGACAAGGCATTACGAATTGCTGCAATATCTTCTTCAACAAGTTGGATTTGACTTTCAATTTGATCAATCTGGTGCTTAGCTTTCAAAAAACGGAATGAGTTATTGTATCCTTCAGCTTCAAAGAGGTTATTCTCGATATCTGCAAAAGAGTTCAGAGACAAATCTACCCATTTTTGATTCCATTCTCTAAAAGCAACCTGACTTTGACCAATCAGATGCATGTTTTTTACAACCTCTACCTCATCATTAACAGGAAGGTTATATAGTTCTTCTTTTTTTTCTTCTAAAGCTGCAAGTCTACTCTCATTTCGTTTACGTAGCAAAATTGCTACTGCAAAAGCAATAAGAAGCAGGACTGCAATTCCAATCAAAGTAATAATCAACTGATTATTTGACATATCAAACTCCTTTTATACATGACACAATTGTAATGATTATATCATATTTTTCAAACCTTGGGAACTATTTCCCAATATTTTTATACGTCAAGAGTACTGTAAACAGCGTTTTCTTCGATAAATTCTCGACGTGGTTCTACTCGATCACCCATGAGCATATCAAAAATCTTATCTGCTTCTGCAGCGTCATCTACTGATACACGAGCCATGAGACGATGTTCAGGATTCATAGTAGTTTCCCAAAGTTGGTGGTCATCCATCTCTCCAAGACCTTTATAACGTTGAATGGTTGGTTTAGAACGACCTTCGCTATAGCGAGCTAGGGCTTCTTGTAGGCGGATTTCTTGGTCTGCTCCAGGTTGAATATACTCTTTAATCTCACTACCAACTTTGACACCGTAAATTGGTGGTTGAGCGATATAAACATAACCAGCCTCTAGAACAGGTTTCATATAACGATAAATCAGAGTTAACAAGAGAGTACGAATATGGGCGCCATCGACATCAGCATCTGTCATGATAACCAGTTTTTGATAGCGAGCTTTGCTAACATCGAACTCAGCGCCAAATCCTGTTCCCATAGCTGTGAAAAGACTGCGAATCTCCTCATTAGCAAGGATTTTATCCATAGTTGCCTTTTCAACGTTAAGGATTTTACCACGAATTGGTAAGATGGCTTGGAACTCACGATTACGTCCTGATTTTGCAGAACCTCCTGCAGAGTCTCCTTCGACGATGAAAAGTTCAGTTTCAGCTGGATTGTTTGATGAACAGTCCGCTAATTTTCCTGGAAGATTTGAAATTTCTAAACCAGATTTCTTACGTGTAACTTCACGCGCACGCTTGGCAGCAACACGCGCTTTGGCAGCCAAAATCCCTTTTTCAACGATTCGCTTAGCAATCTGTGGATTTTCCAAAAGGAAGTCAGAAAATGCATCGCTGAAGAGGCGATTGGTAATCTTCACAACTTCACTATTTCCAAGTTTGGTCTTAGTTTGTCCTTCAAACTGAGGGTTTGGATGCTTCACAGAGATAACGGCTGTCAATCCTTCACGGACATCCTCACCTGTTAGGTTATCTTCGTTATCTTTTAGAAGTTTGTTTTTACGAGCATAGTCATTGATAACACGAGTTAATGCTGTACGGAAACCTTGTTCGTGTGTCCCACCTTCATGGGTATGAATATTGTTAGCGAAACTCATGACATTTTCATGGTAACCCGTTGTATACTGCATAGCAACTTCTACTGTAATGTCATCCATTTCACCATCTGTGTAGATTGGGTTTTCAAAAATAACATCCTTGTTTTCATTGATGTACTCAACGTAGCTCGCAATCCCACCTTCGTAGTGATAATGTTTGGTTTGTTCAAGCCCTTCACGTTTATCCGTGATGGAGATTTGAAGACCGCGATTCAAAAAGGCTAACTCTTGAATCCGTTTATTTAATTTATCAAAGTCAAATGTCGTTGTTTCTGTAAAAATTTCTGGGTCTGGAGTAAAGTGAACGATTGTTCCTGTTTTATCCGTATCCCCGATCACCTCAAGGTCTGCAACAACATATCCACGACGGTATTCTTGGTAGTGAATCTTTCCATTTTTATGAACGCGAACATCCAACTGAGTAGAAAGAGCATTTACAACCGATGACCCTACACCATGGAGTCCACCAGATACCTTGTATCCGCCACCGCCGAATTTACCTCCGGCGTGAAGAACAGTAAAGACTGTTTCAACGGCAGGACGTCCTGTTTTTTCTTGGATATCAACTGGAATTCCACGACCATCGTCAATAACTGTAATCGAATCATCTGGCTCAATAAAAACTTCGATATGACTAGCGAATCCAGCCAAGGCTTCGTCGATAGAGTTATCTACGATTTCCCATACTAGGTGGTGAAGACCTTCTTTGGCAGTTGAACCAATATACATCCCTGGACGCATACGAACAGCTTCCAGACCTTCCAAAACTTGAATTTGACTGGCATCATAATCTTGTGCCTGTTGGTTTTTAATATCTTCTGTCATTTTTCCCCTTTTTCTTACATGTCTATTGCTTGTTTTAAGGACACAACATCCTCAAAGAGATAGGCATCTAAGCCTGCAGCATGTCCTGCTTCTACATCAATGGCACGGTCACCAATGACTAGACCTGACGTTATATGATACTTATCACGTAAATAAATCATCGATTCAGGATCAGGCTTGCGTTTAAAACCTGAACTAGCCGTCACTACTTCTGTAAAGTAAAGAGCTATCTCAGTTTTCGCTAAAATCTCCAATACTTGATCGTTTCGATGAGAAACCAAGAAGTTACGGCCACCTTGGTCCGAAATATTTTCTAAAAGAGTAGGAATCCCATCAAACAAAACTGGATGTTCAAGCTCTCGGGCTTCATTTTCCTTATATTTTTCAAGAAAGTTTTCAATAGCTGGAGCATACTTTTCGATGGCAAAGGCAGTCGAAACCTTCAAAGCCTCGTAAACACTATCGTGTTCCTGCTCAATCCCGAACTCTGCTAATGTTTCTACAAAAGCTGCTGTAGAAGTTTCATAATTATCAAGCAGGGTTCCACCTAAATCCCAGATGTAATCGTGATATTTCATACCCTTCATTATACCATTTTTTATAAAAAAAAGCGATGTTTACCTTGGTTTTTGCCATTAAAAAAGAGAAGAATCTTCTCCATCAAGAAAGATTCTCCTCAGTTTGTTCATTATTTTTCAAATAGGTCTGTGTAGAGCATGCCATTTCTTAGAGACTCAGCATCTCCGCCCAATGTTTCAACCAAGTGGTAAGCAAAGGCTAAAGCTGTTGCTGGCCCACGGCTAGTGATAACATTTCCATCCACTACGACTGTTTCTTTATGGTAGTGACCGTTAGCAATTTGTTCCTGGACTCCATCATAGCAGGTGAAGTTTCTACCTTCTAGTAGACCTGCCTGATTCAATGCAATTGGAGCCGCACAGATGGCTGCTACCTTTTTACCGATTTTCTCAAATTTTTGAAGTTCAGTGATCAATTGTTCATTGTCCCTCAAGTGGGCAGAACCAGGCATACCTCCTGGAAGGACAATCATATCATACTCTGATAAATTTCCATCAAACACTCGATCGGCTTGAACTTGAATGGCATGTGAACCTGTCACTTTTTCACCAAATCCGACCATATGGCAGGTGATATTTGCGCGACGCAAGACGTCTACGACAGTCAAAGCTTCAATTTCTTCAAAGCCATTTGCTAGGATAACTGCAACTTTAGGCATAGCGACCTCCTTATTTCACTTTCTTCAGTACAACTTTTTTACGTTTGAATCTTGTTCGGCCACTCTTTTCATCAGCTAAATGAGTTTGGTAGCTCATCGATAACAGCAAACCTATACCAATAAGATTACTGATAATAGCTGATCCCCCTTGAGAAATAAAGGGCAAAGGAATCCCTGTCAGAGGAAGAAGGCCAGTAACCGCACCTATATTTTCAAAGATATGGAACAAGAGCATCATGATAAATCCAGTTGAGATGTAGGTATAAAATTGATTATTGGATTTTAGGGTAATCTTTAACATACGATAGATGAGCAGTAGGTATAGTGCAACCACTACAACTGAACCAATAAATCCAAAATCTTCCGCAATTACTGTGAAAATCATATCACTCTCGCGGACTGGAATAAGGAGATTAGACACATTAAAGCCTTGACCAAAAATTCCACCGCTACCAATCGCAATTTGACCCTGCGCCTGTTGATAGGTAGTCGTTTGGGCGTAATCAAAGGGATTAAGCCAAGCAAGGATACGATTTATCTGATAAGTTGGCATCCCAATTTGGTGCATAAAGGCACGCCCGTCTTTTGTGATAAAGATTGTTAGGAAGCCTGCAATCGCGGACACAACTGCTACAAAAATTGGAATAATAATCTTCCAAGAAACACCAGACAATAAGACAAGTCCTGCAAAGATTGCAACAAAAACCATAGCTGTTCCAAGGTCACTTTGCAAGGCTAGTAAAACCATAACTGGCATCGTGAAAACGATCATCCACAAAATCAATAGAAAATCTAGGCCAATCGTTCGTTCTTTGTCTTTATGTTTCTTGGTAAAGGTTACGATAACGTATGCCAACATCAAAATATAGGATATCTTCATGAATTCGGAAGGTTGAAAGAGTGTATAACCACCGATTGACACCCAGTTTTTCGCACCAGTTGCAGCTACTAAACTCGGGTTGTAGAAGACTAAAGGCAAGACCATCAAGGCTAGACCGAGTCCATATAAATAAGGTGTGGACTGCCAGAGAAATTTTGTGTTAAAAAACATGACTATGAAGCTAAAAACAATCCCTAGCGATATCCAAGCCAGTTGTTGTCCAAGTATGGGCCAAACATTGTTTGGGTAGTCATGACTAACTGCTATATAAATAGCTACAACTCCAATCACCAACAAACAAAATACTGGTAATATTAAACTATAATCGACCCTAGAGTCGAGAGAACGTTTCATAAAAGGCCTCCTTCATTCTTTCAGGTATTCATTTCATTGTTTATTTAAAAATTCTTGAACTTTTGAGAATACTTGCTCTCGGCTAATGACTCTAACACGATTGCTTCGAGCCAAAGACTTGCTGATTTGCTTACCATAGCGTTTACTTGCCATGCGGCTATCTAGAATCAGAACTGCAGAGCGTTGCCCCACTCGACGCATGGTTCGTCCAATCGCTTGCTTGAGGCGAATAATAGCCATAGGAAGCTGATAATCGTAAAAAGGATTCTTCCCTTCCAAACGAAGTTCTTGATTCATCTTTTTAGTAAAGGGATCTTCTGGATTTTGGAAAGGTAATCGAGTCACCACTTCAATCACTCGAGGATGTCTTGAAAAATCGACACCTTCCCAAAAACTTCCCGCCCCAAGCAAGAGCTCACGCTCGCCTCTTTCAAAGCGTTTTTTCAATTGGGCAGGTTCACCGTGCTTATACTGGGCCAGATGGGGAACCCTCAAAGCATCTGAAACTTGCAACAATAAATCTTTTGCAGTAAATAAGACTAGAATGGGTTCTTCAAGCTGGAATAATTCTTCTAGAACTTCTACAATTGCCTGTGCATATTCCTCGGATGAAATTTCTGTCACCAACGGAAAATCATTCACCAACAAGATTTCCTGATTTTCCTGAAACTGTTCGTCCATGCAGTAAAAGGCCGCTTGAGGAAAACCTAACAATTCTGGTAAAGAAACCCTACTACTAATTTCAAGGGTTGCAGAGATTCCTAAAAGTTGACAGGATTCTGGGAAAATCTGAGAAAAGAGCAAACGATGATTGCGACTAGAAGTGATTTCAACCTTCTTACTAGACACATCTGAAGTCGATAACCAAAATTCTCCCTCAGATGTAAAAAATCTCTGATAGTCTTTAAATTCTGGCAAGTTCAACTCAGAAAAATCTTGGCGGAGCTTGTCAATGCTACTAGCTGGGCACATCTTCCGTTTACCAGATAGAAACTGATCGAGTAGGTAAGAAACTTCAAAACGAATACTTTCTAGCAAGCGTCTTTGAAGCATACCTTCTTCCCTCAATAGAGCTTGATCTAGTTGCTCCACCAAATCTGTTAGCAAATAAGATTTTCGAGAAAGATTTTCCAATGTCAACAAGATTTTCTGGGCTTCATCTAAAATCAAGAGACGCCCTTCTAAGAGACTAGGATCATCTTCAAGTCGAGTAACGAGGTAAGCATGATTGGTCACAAGCAACTTGCAAGAACGAGCCTTGTCCTGACCTCGTTTCCAAAAATCCTCTAGCCAAAAGAGAGAGTCTTTGTGAAGGTTGCCATCATGAACCAAGTTCGGTAAAAACTGCTGGTAGCGATATCGCTGACCAATTTCGTCTAAATCTCCTGTATCTGTCTCTGTCAACCAAACTAGAAGTTGCATCTTGAAACGAGTATACAAACGATTGGACTCTTCTTCCTCTAGCGCTGCATGAAAGGCATCTAGCTTCAAGTAATTCTGAGGACCTTTAAGACTATGAATAGAGATATGGAAAATCTCTTCTAGTTTTTTAGCCTCCTCTTGCATCACCTGATTTTGAAGGATTTTAGTCGGAACACTGAGTAGGATTCCCCCTTCATTCTCAAGTGACAAGGCCGGTAGCAGGTAACCATAGGTTTTCCCGATTCCTGTTTGAGCCTGAATAAAGGAAATGGCTTCCCCTTGTATAAACTCTTGAACCTTTTGGGCAAATTCTTCTTGTTGACTTCTCTCTTCCAAACCTAGCAAGGCAATATTAGTTTGGAAATCTTTTGAGAGTTTGCGTGGAGAAAGGACTGGCTTTTCTTTTCTCAAAAATAAACCTTGCACTTCTACCAAATCATGCTCAACGAGGAGAGACTGCTTCTGATAAACTTCCTCGATGACTAGGTAAGATTCATAGAGTAAGCTGTCTGATAAACTCAATAAGCGCTCCAACAACCCTTTTGGCAGTCCAAACATCTTTTGTCTCATACAAAGAAAGAGTTCTGCTGTTGCTTGGGCATCAGATAGGGCTGAATGGGCTTGCTCTAGAGGAATCCCCAACTCTTGGCAAAGAATGCCGAGATTATACTTCTCAAGCTGAGGGTAAAATATTTGAGCCAACTCCACTGTATCGATACGAGGCGTGCGCAATTCATAACCCTCAAAAAAGAGGAATTCTGCCAATAAGTTAGCATCAAACTGAACATTGTGCGCAACAAAAACACCGTCTTTGACCAGTTCAAAAATCTTTCCAGCCACCTGAGAAAACTCTGGAGCCTTTGCCAAACGTTTATCAGTCAAACCCGTTAATTCTTTGATATGAGAATCCAAGCGTTCATGAGGGTTGACATCAGTAGCATACTGTTCAACAATCTCACCATCTTCAATGACTACAATTCCCACTTGGATGATTTTTGCCTTACTTCCAGTACTTGTAGCTTCTAAATCTACAACCACGTACCGATTATTTTTAAAATTCATCACTAAAAATTATATCAAAATTTGCACCATTTGACACCCCTGAACTTTATTTGAAGAGTCAAGTTTCTTGCAAGATTCGAAAAAAAATGATTGAATTAAATTGTAGAAAAGGAGGGAACTCATGAACCCATTAGATTTGTTTAATCAAGTAAAAGAACTCATTGAGAACAAAGATTTTTCTGCAGCAAAAACTTTTGTTGAAGAAAACAAGGATCAACTCGGTGAGTACCTAAGCCAAGCACAAGCTTTGGTTTCAGGCTCAGAAGGACTTGACGGTCTTGTAGATAAGGTCAAAGGCCTCTTCTAATCATCAAAAGACACCTGAAAAATCAGGTGTCTTTTTGTATTTTTTTCATAAATGCAGGAATATGTTGACTAATCGTGGTTGGCAGAACTACAAAGTTGTCCTCAGATAATTTTTGAGCAATTGCTGAGTGCAGATATGTTGCTACAGTGACCCTGTCATAGAGGCTAACTTGAGGAAATTGACCAGCAAAGCCAGCAATCATCCCAGCCAAGGTATCTCCCATGCCCCCAGTTGCCTGATAGGGACCTCCTACACTTAGCTGATAAAAATCTGCATGCCCGGCCTGCCAAATTCGAGTATCAGGACCTTTTTGAACTAGAATCGTTCCTGAAGAAAATCTCTTCAAAGTCTCTCCTGTTTCCTCAGTTCCTTGGGAATCCAAATCTAAGCCCGACAAGACTTGCCATTCCCTTTGGTGTGGAGTTAAAACAAGCTGAGCCTTAGGAAATTTCATTCCCGTCTTAGCAAAAATGGATAGGGCGCCACCATCCAGTATGAGGGTCTGGTCTTGATTTGAATGATGAAAGACTGTTTGGAGAAGCTCTTCTCCACGCTCATCATCCACTAGTCCAGGTCCGACCAAGACAATATTAGCCTTCTGAAACTGTTGCTCCAGTAATTGCTTATCACCAAGGTCAAAAGCCATAGCCTCCGGCAGATGGCTATGCAGAGCTGGAATATTCTCTTTATCCGTTGCTACTGTCACCAAGCCTGCACCGCTTCTAACCGCCCCTAAAGCAGCCATAATAATCGCTCCCCCATAAGGATACGTTCCTCCAATCAAGAGAAGACGACCGTAGTCTCCCTTATGACTAGAAAGAGGACGCTCAATGATTACTTTTTTCAGTAGAGCCTGATCAATGACTTTCATAATTTACTCCTTCATGCTTTCTCTTACTTTCATTATACACCTCACTACCCAATTAATAAAGGAGAAGACTATATAGTCTTCTCCTTTTTTTTAATAATCAGCCTTTTGAGAATAGTGAGTTATGAATCATTATTCTTCCTTGCGTTTCCCATTTAGGAATGCTGCTGATAAGGCTAGACTGAGACCTGCTAGGAAAATAGCTGTATCTGATTGACTTTCCCCAGTTTCTGGAAGTCTTGCTGAGTCTGCTTTTTCCGAAGCATTTCCAAGAACTTGTGAACCCTGAGTCTGCTCAGCAGAAGCCTGAGTTTCTGAAGGTTTATCAGATAAACCTCGAATATCTGCAACAGGTTTGTCGATTGTTGGAGCCACTTGGTCTCCTGCGGTTCCTAGAGTTCCTGTATATTCTGGGAGTTCGTTCTTGTCTGCTTGCACAGCATTGACTCCACCCTTGAATTCAGGCACTTCATTTTTAGCAGCTTCAACCCAATTAGCTCCGCCCTTGAACTCTGGTACTTCATTTTTAGCGGCTTCGACCCAATTAGCTCCGCCTTTAAACTCTGGAACTTCAACAATTGGGGCTGCTTGATCTCCTGCAGTACCGATAGAGTTGCTATATTCTGGGACTTCTACTATTGGGGCTGGCTCCTCACCTACAGTTCCAATAGGGTCCGTATACTCTGGAACTTCAAGAACTGGAGCAGGATCGTCACCCTTGCTACTTGTAACAATTGCTTTCACTCCTACTTCAACAATTTGATCTTTTGCATCTCTTGTTTCAGTATGAACAACCTTACGACTTGTTCCTAATACTTCGACGTAGTCTACCTTTTCTCCATTTTGACCTTCTGAGACGATACGCCGTTCATCTTTGCCTAAGTCACTATTCTCACGAATAATTTCCTTGAATGGAATGACAGCTTTCTCAACTTCTAGACTTGGACGGTCTAGAACAAGAGCTTGATCATCCACTGCATGACTAGCTTCTGAACCAGCTTCAAAGTGAAGGCGATATTCTTTCACAAGACTACCATCTTTAGCAAGGAGTCGAACAAGTGTTGGAAGGTTATCTTGATTTGACACAACGACAGTCGCTACACCGTGACCGCTTGTTTGGACAGTCACCTCTGGTTTCGCTCCATTAGCGGTTAATCGATATTCTGAAACCGCAGGATCAAAGTTTTCCAATGCTTTTCCATTAATTGAAATTGTCACTGCAGGTGTTTCTGAATCACTGGCTTTGGCTGGAGAATAGGCACTAAACTCGACCATTGCGAGACCATTAGTGGTTGATTTGCGAGTCATACGTGCGCGTATAGCGGTTGTCTGAATCGGATCAAAGGTAAATTCGATTGGTTTACCAGCCTCGATTGCTCCAGATGCCTTATAAGGAATTTCTTGCCAATTTTCTGCCTTGTTAAACGGATGATCAGCATTTTCTTCATAACGTGAAATGGTGCTTGGTTCAGAATAAGTTGGTCCAACATATCTTTCGAGTACCATTGTCGCTGGTGCATCTGTTCCACTGTCTTTGAAGAACTGAATGGCTACTTTTCCTACAGAGCGAGGTGTAATCTGACCATTCTTCTTAAAGAGAACTCCTACCGACACTTCCTGATTTTTTGGAGTACGAGACCAGTTAGTCCAACGTCCATCCTCATTAAATCGCCCATCGTTGATATAGAAGATTCTATCATTAGAAGCGGCATCGGTATCGTTTGTAGTAGAGGCAAAGGCTTTAGAGTCAGTCGCATTATTGCTTGCATTCTCAGAGATAACTTGATTTCCTCTTGCCAGAACGGTCACTTGCATCTTAGTTGTCAAGTCTGTTCCTAGGATATGACCAAGCACTTCAAAGGTACCTTCCTGGTCTGTCGCATGTTCAGCCACTGCATCCCATTCTACGGCTAGTTTATCTGTTGTCCAATCTGTTTCTGCTGGATAGTAGACTGTCACTTCTGTAGGTAATTGAAGCTTATCGCCAACACTCAATGTCATGGCAGCATTTTCGGCAGCTACTGGTTGCGTAGATTCTTTTTGACCATCACGGAAAATGCGGTACTCTTTCAAGATGGTTCCGTCTTCTGCCTTCAAAATGAGGCGTGTTGCTCCTTCTGAGCTTGTAGCAGGAACAATCGTTACCACACCATTATCGCTTGCTGTTGCAGTAATCACTTTACTAGTTTTCGGAATATGGTAGTCTGTCTTAGACGGATTGAAATGCTCCAGCTTCTGACCGTCTACTCTAATAGAAATCTCTGAACTTGAAGCAGCTGGAACTTTATTTCCTAAGATTGTGATTTCGGTCAAACCGACACCATCCG
The DNA here is from genome assembly GCF_040888245.1 of Streptococcus wuxiensis. NCBI lineage: Bacteria > Bacillati > Bacillota > Bacilli > Lactobacillales > Streptococcaceae > Streptococcus > Streptococcus wuxiensis. The sequence continues at coordinate 38,974 of NZ_JBFNFE010000001.1, read as the reverse complement.
TTCCATTTGCTTTCTTCATGCGAATACGAACTGCATAGGTCTCAACCTTGTCAAACGTAAAGTGGTTAGTTTGACTTGCGGATAATTGTCCTGGAGCTTTGAGATGTTCGACTTCTTTCCAGTTAGCAGCATTGTTAAATGGATGTTTTGTATCTCCTTGAGCATGATTGACATCAGTTGGCAAATCTGGAATTTCTTGACCAACGTAGTATTCAATAACATATTCTTTTGGAAGTCCAATCGCACCATCTGTATAGAAATCAACTGAAAGATTGTCTACAAAGCGCTTGGTCAAATCGCCTGAGTTACCAAACAAGATAGATGCCCAGTCATTATCTGTATTTGTTTGCCATGTTGTCCATCTATTCTTGACATCTGTATTGGCTCTTGAAACGGTCAAGTCATTCAGAGTATTGGCCGAATCATCTCCACCAGTATTGGATACGATAGCTGCTGGCAATTGAGAACCTGTCCACTGTTTAGAGATATTATTTCCCTCAACAACCTGACTGGAAACACGAACATGAGCCTTGGTAGTCAGAGAGCTACCAACCAATTGACCTTTGATTTCAAAGATTCCTTCAGTTTGACTAAAGTTAGCTGGCACCTTATCCCAAACGACATCATTATAGATAGTTGTTCCATTAGAATGGTAGGCACGAACGTTAGCTGGTAATTGAACCGTTTCACCCTTAGGAAGAGTCAGGCTGATTTCTTCTGCAACCTGCAATCCTTCAACAGTCACATTTGCCACAGCTTCAATATCTGTTCCTTCTACATGACCTTTTAGGGTAAAGCTATGATAGCTAGCGAGTTCTTTTTCATCTACCTTATCCCAAGTTACAGCTAGCTTACGAGACAAGCCTTTGTCAAATTCTGCTACGATTTGATCAGGCAAATTCGGTTGCTGATTGATATCTGTAGAGATTGAAACAGGATGAAGCTTAACAATTTTCTTGGCTACTTTGTTTTCTTTGATGACCACTACGGTAGCTACAGATTGAGTCTTCTCTGTTTGATTGTCAATACGAGGTGTGAGCGTCACACTACCTTTAGTGTAAAGAAGCAAGTTTTGTCCGTTTACTTCAAGATGTCCACCATCAGTAGAACTAGCATCCAAGTGAATATCTGATGCTGAAAATTCAGTCTGTGAACCATCTTCGTAATGCCCAATAACATGATAAGGGAGAACTTGATCTTCTGTTGCAGTCTCTTTACCTTCTACACTTACTTCCAAGCGTGTCAAGGCAGGGGCTTCCTTCACAAACTGAATCAAGTAAGTTTGAACTAAATCGCCCTTCTGGTCACTCAAGAATACAGAAGCCTGATAATCATTAGCTGCTGAAGCTTGTTGAACTGTCACCTGATAGCCTCTTGCCTGTGCTCCAACACTTGGGATTTTAGCACTGTACGGAAGGGATACTCGGTAGTAGGTCTTTCCAGGCTCAAAGTCAGCGAGAGCCTTGTCGCCAACAGTGAGACCTGTAACAGTGTTTTCTGTTTCCTGATCACTTGCGATAAAGGTTGCTGTCACCTCGTAGTCATTACCTACCAATTTACCAGTTGCTTCAGTTCGTCCACCTTCTTTTGACAAAGCAGCAGGATCTTTCAAGGTCCAAGAAACGACATCCGCATCAACCAAGTTACCATCTGACAAAACAGCCGTTACAGTTTTATCCAAATCTTCTACAGCTGTACCAACTGGAACAGTTGCAACTTTAGGCAACCACTTATCAAGTGCAATGACCTTAACAAGGGCTTCAGCCTTAGCTTCGAGACCTTCCACACTACCAAGAACTTTTTTCTCACCAGCACTTGTAAGGAGATCATCTGGGATTGCCCAAACCACAGCTTTTTCTTCGACACTACCATCACTATAAATAGCTGTCACAGTTTCTGGCAATTTAGGATTTTCGCTGACATCAGTAGTTGACTTCACAGGGGCAAAAGCGACAAAATGGCGATTTTCTTTCTTGCCTGAAACAGTTGTAACGGTCGCCTTATCAGAAGCTAAACCTGCAGAATCCGCATATAGGGTGAATTTTCCTTCTTTTTCAGTGGATTTTACAATGACAACACCTTTACCATTGAAGGCTTTTCTTTGCCATGTACCATCTTTCTGAGCTTTATAACGCTCACGGCTAGCTTGTTCCCCATTGTCCACACCAACGATTTGCCCTTGCCCGTGAAGATTGAAATGAACAAGATTATTGGCAGTTGGTACAACATTGCCGTCTTCATCAACGATTTCATAATGGATGTAAGACAAGTCTTTGCCGTCTGCAGTGATGACATGCTCTTCCTTGGTGAGACGAACTCTGGCTGGTTCCCCTGCTGTTGTCACACTATCACGCGCAATCTCTTTACCATTTTCATCACGAGCAATAGCAGTCAAGGTGCCTGGTTTATATTCCACCAACCACTCAAGATACAATTCACCAGGGTTCGCACCTTCATGATAAGGTCGACCATCCGCAGTAGTTTTCTTGGTAAATTCTTTCTTGCCAAGGGACTCGTTGTTCAAGAACAATTCTACGCTAGCAGCATTTGAGAAAGTCCGAACTGGAACCTTGCCATTGATAAGCATATTACGTTCCTTGAGCGTTTCTTCTGTCCAATTCCAGTGAGGCATGATACGAACAGTTGGTTTTTCTTTGGCACTATACCATTCACTACGGTAAAGGTAGAAATCATTCTTAGGCAAGCCTGCCGTATCAATGATACCAAAGTAAGAGCTTTTTACTGGTGTATGATCTTGGTTGTGCCATGGTGTAGGCTCACCGATATAGTCGAAACCAGTCCAGATGAACTGACCTGCATAGCCAGCACGATCACGGTCAAAGGTCCAAGATTCAGTAGCTGTTCTACCCCAGGCTACACGGTCATTACCATAGTCAGATTGTTCATAATGACGATTTGGACGATTATCGTGATAGAGATTTTTAGCAGGATAAAAGTAGGAATCACGTGTTCGAGTTGCTGAAGAAGTTTCAGAACCGTAGATCAACCAATCTGGATGAGCTTTACGAACAGCATCGTAAAAACGCTCTCCATAGTTCATACCTACAGCATCCATGATTGCTGCTAATTTTAAGAACAAGCCTGTAGAAGCACGACTGAATTTATTTTCACCCATAGTCACATAGCGCTCTGTATCAATTGCTTTGATAACAGCTTTCAAACGCTTGGCTGTTTCTAGTGAACGTTCTCCACCATCTGCTTCATCCACTTCATTACCGAGCGACCACATGATGATTGAAGGATTATTTTTATCACGTTCGACCATGGTTCTGAGGTCAAAATCCGACCATTTTTCACCCTTCTTAGCTTCTGGGTGAGTTGCATCTTGGTCAAAGAAACGTCCATAGTCATACGTTTTCTTGCCACGATACCAAGTATCAAAGGCTTCTTCTTGGACCAAAAGTCCTAGACTAGCAGCAGCATCTAGCAACTGTGGACTTGCTGGATTGTGGGTTGTACGGATAGAGTTAACTCCCATATCTTTCAGGAGTTTTAATTTACGGTAGGTTGCCTTATAGTTTTCTTCTGCCCCCAAGGCACCATTATCATGGTGGATACTAACCCCGTGGAATTTCATTCTCTCACCGTTCAGTGAGAAACCTTCTTTAGCTGTCCAGTTGAAATAACGATAACCAAAAGTATCTTCTGTCACATCAACTAGTTGACCTTCATTATAAACCTTTGTTTTTAGAACATAGAGTTGAGGATTATAACTTTTGGTTGTCCAGAGAGTTGGCTTATTTACTAAGATTGTTTGCTTAAAGTCAGCTGCCTCATTTCCTGCTAGGTTCTTGGTTACAGAACGAACTAAATCTGAAACAGCCTTACCTTCCTTAGTAAAAATCTGTTGCTCCACAAATACCTTGGCTAAAGTCTTGGCAGTATTTTTGATCTTGCTTTGGATTTGTGTTTCAACATTGCCATCTTTTTGTTGAGCTAATTTCGGAGTTGTAATATGATTTCCATTTTCAGCCACCTGCACCTTGTCACGATAGCTAAGCGTCACATCACGATAGATACCACTTCCTGAGTACCAACGACTACTTGGTTGCTTATTGGTCACTTGAACAGCAATAGTATTCTCACTGCCATCCTTATTTAAAAATTCAGTAATGTCATATGAAAAATGATTGTAACCACTTGGATAATGACCTACAAATTTACCATTGACATAGACCTTGGAGTCCATGTAGACACCATCGAAGTTTATACGAACATCTTTGTCCTTGGCAGCTTCATCTACAGTGAAAGTCTTACGATACCAAGCAGTACCCCCGTTTAATTGACCACCTTCATTTCGAGCAGGAGATTTGTGGTCAAAATCAAAATAAATACTCCAGTCATGAGGAAGGTTCAACTTAGACCAGTCATGAACGTCTACATCTTTCTTAGAAAAATCACCCTGAGCATTTAATTTAAAATACCAGTCTTTGTTAAAATTTTGTTTTCTTTCCTGTAAAAGTTGGTCTTCTTTTTCTTTCTCTTTGGTAACTTGAGGTAAGTCTGTTGCAGATATTTTTTCTTCCTTAGCCTTATCGTCAGATACCGGTTTATTCTGATTAGCTTCAGCAGTATGTTCTTCCAAAACTGCTGGCTTTTCAGTATTCACTTCTGCCACTGTAGGTTCTTTCTCATTCACTTCAGCAGCTGGTTTTTCAGTTATTTCTTCCTTAGGGCTAACTACTTCTACTTCCTTTTCTTTCTTAGGACTTGTTTCTTCAGTTACTTTATCTTCAGTTACTGGTTTTGCTGCTTCGTCCGTATCTTTTTCTTCTTTTTCGGTAGCGGAATCTTGTGGGCCATTTTGCTCAGCTTTTGCAATGGCTGCAGCTAGATCATCTGGAAGTTTATCCAAAGGTTGAACTTGATGAATTGTTTCTTCAGTGGTACTTGACGTTTCAGTTTCAGCTGCTTGTGCTACCTGAAGACCAAAGATACTAGCTCCAATCATAACCGAAGCAGCACCAATTGCAAACTTACGAATACTAAAATGACACCGTTTTTCAAAAAATCTCTTATCCATTATGGTTCCTTTCTAAATTTTAGTAAGCGATTACATTTCTCCTCAAAAAATAAACCTCCCTCTAGACGCTTACTTATTTTTGCATATACATATTGATACTTTTAATATATCAAAATAGTAGAAGTTTTTCAATAATTTGTAGAACTTTTACTGGAATTTTAGTAGAAATAGAGCAAGAAAAAAGCAAGCCCTTTTTAGAACTTGCTTTTTAAAAATTCATTAATGATTGTAATAGAGATTAGTCTCTATCCAGCATTCTTAAAGCAGCCTGATAAGTCTGCTCCATCAGCATGGTAATGGTCATTGGACCAACTCCACCAGGTACAGGTGTGATATGACTAGCAATTGGTGCGACAGCATCGTAGTCAACATCGCCACAGAGCTTGCCATTTTCATCTCGGTTCATCCCTACATCAATGACAACAGCTCCAGGTTTTACAAAATCAGTAGTCACGAACTTGGCGCGACCGATAGCTACGACCAAAATATCGGCTTTAGAAGCTACTTGGGCTAGATTGTGGGTACGAGAGTGGGTCAAGGTTACAGTTGCATTCTTAGCCAACAGCAACTGAGCCATGGGTTTCCCAACAATATTTGAACGACCAATGACAACTGCATTTTTACCTTCTAAGTCAATCCCATATTCATGAAACATTTCCATAATTCCTGCAGGTGTTGAAGGAATCATAACTGGGTGACCAGACCAGAGGCGTCCCATGTTGAGAGGATGGAAACCATCCACATCCTTTTCTGGATCAATAGCTAGTAAAACAGCTTCTTCATCGATGTGTTTTGGTAATGGAAGCTGAACCAAAATCCCATGCCATGCTGGATCTTGATTGTATTTAGCGATTAATGCTAACAATTCCTCTTGAGTAATGGTCTCCGGAACTCGCACGACTTCACTTTGGAAGCCTGCAGCGATAGCAGAACGCTCCTTGTTGCGTACGTAAACTTGGCTTGCTGGATTTTCTCCGACTAAAATAACGACCAATCCTGGAACCAAACCTGTATCTTCCTTTAACTTGGCTGTTTTTTCAGCCAACTGTCCTTGTAGCTTGGCAGCTAAAGCCTTTCCATCAATAATCTGTGTCATGTATTTTCTCTTTTCTAACAAATATTCTCTATTATAACAAAAAATCGTTCGGCATTCTAACACTTCTTACCTAAGATACCCTATAGTCTGAAACTATAAGAAAAAGCCCTTAGATTTTTCTAAGGGCTTAAATTTCAAATCGTTTAAGTTCAGAATCACTAAGCTCTTTAAATTCTTTACCTGTTTTTTTTAGATATTCATTTATTTTTCCGAGGTTATACGTTATAGGTTCTGGCTTAACTCCATTTGGTAAACCAACCAGTCCATCAACCTCCATTAACGATTTGTTTTTAATTGCGTTTAAAGTTGTATCAGTCATGTAACTTTCTACCCTCCCTTAACCTTGATTTAATTATAAATCATTCTATGCTTCAATACAATTAAAAACAAACTACACCCGACAGATATTCAAAATCCTGCTTCACAATATTTTGTTCACTTTAATTTATCAATAGTTTTTTAAATATCTTTATGACTATACAAGTATACATGTTTTCCTATTCTACTTACAGAGAAGGAACTTCGAAATTAATGTTTCAAGACTAAGTGAAAAAGCCCACTTGGAGCTTTTCATGATATTCTTACAAAACCTTACTCAAGAAATCCTTGGTTCTTTGTTCTTGGGTTTGTTCAAAGACTTGCTCTGGAGTTCCGTCTTCAACAACAACACCATCTGCCATAAAGATGACACGATCTGCCACCTCACGAGCAAAGCCCATTTCATGCGTTACGATAACCATGGTCATTCCTGACTGAGCAAGTTCTTGCATAACTGCTAGTACTTCTCCTACCATTTCTGGATCTAGAGCAGAAGTTGGTTCATCAAATAGTAGGACATCTGGTTCCATAGCAAGACCACGGGCGATAGCGATACGCTGTTGTTGACCGCCCGACAAGCTTTGTGGATAAGCATCTGCCTTATCTGGCAAACCAACCTTTTCTAAGAGCTCATGCGCTCTCTTCTCAGCCACTTCCTTACTTTCACCTTTTGTCTTGATTGGAGAAAGTGTGATGTTTTCCTTCACTGTCATATTTGGGAAGAGATTGAATTGTTGGAAAACCATTCCCATCTTTTCACGCATGGCAAAGAGGTCATTTTTCTTATCCGTAATGTCAACACCTTCAAAGATAACTTTTCCTTTTGTAGCTTCTTCAAGGAGATTCATGGAACGAAGGAGGGTTGACTTACCGCTTCCAGAAGGGCCGATAATGACCACTACTTCCCCTTTTTTGATTTCAAGATCAATCCCTTTTAAAACTTCATTCTTTCCAAAGCTTTTATGAAGGTTTTCAATTTTAATTAGCGTTTCAGTCATTATTTCTTATCTCCTTGTCCCATACGATTTTCAAAAGCTTTCAAGGCTAGTGTCAAGATAGAGGTCATAATCAAGTAGTAAAAGGCTGCAAATAAAAGCGGAGTTAAAGGCAGGTAAGTGGTTGTTGACACCGTAGTAGCTCCATTCCACAACTCCATAACCCCGATAGCTGACAAGAGTGAACTATCCTTGATAATAGTGATAAACTCATTTCCTAGAGAAGGTAAGATATTTTTGATAGCCTGGGGTAAAATGACATAGCGCATGGCATTCTTAGGGCGAATACCTAGTGAATATGCTGCTTCTAATTGTCCCTTTGGTACTGCATTAATCCCAGCACGAACTGTTTCTGATACATAGGCACCACTATTCATAGAAATAATCAAAATCCCTGGAATCAAACGAGTCAGATCAACATCTAAGATCCCAATTTGAATAGTCGGAGCACTAATATGCATCAAGGCAAATGCAATCATAATCTGCACCATCATCGGAGTCCCACGGAACACCCAGATATATAGATTGGCCAACCAGGCAAGTGGTTTAATCTTTGAACGTTGTGCAAAGGCCAACAGCACTCCTAGAATGGTCCCCAAGAAGACCACCAAGATAGATATGATAATTGTTACAACGGCACCATAGTTAAAATACGGTAGATATTTCGGTAAAAAAGAAAAATTCATGGATACTCTACTTTCTGTTTTTAATATTTAAACTTAAAACTTGTATAAGGATAACATATTTTGCATAAAAATTCAACATTTTCTCCTGATATTTTCAATAAATTTTCAAAGACGATAGAAATAGCGAGAAATCTTAGTTTTTTTCTAGTCAAGTAGAGTCTGTTTATGGTAAAATAGTAAAGATAAGAAATGGAGGAGAATCAAAATGGAATCACATTTGGTTAGAATCATCAATCGCTTAGAAGCAATGACTAAAGATGGTGGTAACTTAAAACGTAACTTTGAACGCGAAGGAATTGTTGTCGCAGAGGTTGCTTTTAACCACGACGAAGAAAACGGACCACTCTTTACACTTCGTGATGTTGAAGCTCGTGAAACATATACATTTGATAGCATCGACCTCATTGCGATGGAAATCTACGAACTTTTATACTAATAGTTGAATATGGGCTGGAGGATACTCCTGCTTTGACCAATGAAAATCCTTTTTGCATGACAAATTGGATTTTTCTTTTTATCACTAAAGTCTAGTAAGAATTGCCTTGTATGTTGAATTTTAACAAGCAATCTTTTTACTTGCATTCCCCTTCAATCATGATATAATGAGACTAAAGAACTTTGACTATTTTTGACCTTTTCGTTTTAGTCAAAGCAGAGAAAGAAACGAGGTAGAGGTATGCTCTGTCAAAACTGCAAAATCAATGACTCAACAATCCATCTTTATACCAATATCAATGGACAACAAAAGCAAATCGACCTTTGTCAAAATTGCTACAAAATTATCAAAACGGATCCTAACAATAGCCTATTTAAAGGGATTACAGATTTAAACAATCGTGATTTTGATCCATTTGGAGACTTCTTTAACGATCTGAATAACTTTAGACCTTCTTCAAATAACAATGTTCCTCCAACCCAGTCAGGTGGTGGATATGGTGGTAATGGTGGTTACGGTTCCCAAAATCGAGGGCCTGCTCAAACACCTCCTCCTAGTCAAGAAAAAGGACTCTTGGAAGAGTACGGTATCAATGTAACTGAGATTGCTCGTCGTGGAAATGTAGACCCTGTTATCGGTCGTGACGAAGAAATCATCCGTGTCATTGAAATTCTTAACCGTAGAACCAAAAACAATCCTGTTCTTATCGGTGAGCCTGGTGTTGGTAAAACAGCAGTTGTTGAGGGTCTCGCTCAGAAAATTGTTGATGGGGACGTTCCCCATAAACTTCAAGGAAAAGAAGTCATTCGCTTAGACGTCGTTAGTCTTGTCCAAGGTACAGGAATTCGTGGCCAGTTTGAAGAACGCATGCAGAAACTCATGGAGGAAATCCGAAAACGTGAGGATATTATCCTCTTTATCGACGAAATTCATGAAATCGTTGGTGCTGGTTCTGCTGGAGACGGTAATATGGATGCAGGAAACATCCTCAAACCTGCCCTTGCTCGTGGCGAACTTCAACTTGTTGGTGCTACTACTCTCAATGAATACCGCATCATTGAAAAAGATGCTGCCCTAGAACGACGTATGCAACCTGTTAAGGTTGATGAACCAACAGTGGAAGAAACTATCACTATCCTCAAAGGTATTCAAAAGAAATACGAGGATTATCACCACGTTCATTATACAGACGCTGCTATTGAAGCCGCTGCTACTCTTTCTAACCGCTACATCCAAGATCGTTTCTTACCAGACAAAGCCATCGACCTTCTGGATGAAGCTGGTTCTAAAATGAACCTAACGCTAAACTTTGTTGATCCTAAGGTTATTGATCAACGCCTAATCGAAGCCGAAAATCTTAAGGCCCAAGCCACTCGAGATGAAGATTTTGAGAAAGCTGCCTACTTCCGTGACCAGATTGCTAAATATAAAGAAATGCAAAAGACAAAGGTAACGGATCAGGATACTCCAATCATCAGCGAAAAGACGATTGAACACATTATTGAACAAAAGACTAATATTCCAGTTGGTGATTTGAAAGAAAAAGAACAGTCTCAACTTATCAATCTAGCAGACGACCTCAAGGCTCATGTCATTGGTCAAGATGATGCAGTTGATAAGATTGCTAAAGCTATCCGTCGTAACCGTGTTGGACTAGGCACTCCAAACCGTCCAATTGGTAGCTTCCTCTTTGTCGGTCCTACTGGTGTCGGTAAAACAGAACTTTCTAAACAACTAGCTATTGAGCTTTTTGGTTCTGCTGATAGCATGATTCGCTTTGATATGAGCGAATACATGGAAAAACATAGCGTTGCCAAACTTGTCGGTGCCCCTCCAGGATACGTAGGTTATGATGAAGCAGGTCAGTTGACTGAGAAAGTGCGTCGCAACCCCTACTCACTGATCCTCCTTGACGAGGTTGAAAAAGCCCATCCAGATGTTATGCATATGTTCCTTCAAGTATTGGATGATGGCCGTTTAACGGACGGTCAAGGACGCACTGTTAGCTTTAAGGACGCCATCATTATCATGACCTCAAATGCAGGTACAGGAAAAGCTGAAGCAAGCGTTGGATTTGGTGCAGCTAGAGAAGGTCGTACCAACTCTGTCCTTGGAGAATTAGGCAACTTCTTTAGTCCAGAATTCATGAACCGCTTTGATGGTATTATTGAATTTAAGGCTCTCAGCAAGGAAAATCTCCTACAAATCGTTGACCTTATGTTGGATGATGTGAACAAACGTCTCTCAAGTAATAACATCCATTTAGATGTAACAGATAAGGTGAAAGAAAAACTTGTAGACCTTGGTTACGATCCAAAAATGGGAGCTCGTCCACTCCGTCGTACCATCCAAGACTATATCGAAGATGCTATTACAGACTACTACCTTGAAAATCCAAGTGAAAAAGACCTCAAGGCAGTCATGACAAGTAAAGGTAAAATCGTGATTAAGTCCAAAAATAAAACGGAAACAGTCGAGTCAAACGACTAATTCCTCACATACAAAAGAATGTTCTTGCTTGACAGTAAGAGCATTCTTTACTATTATAGAAAGAAAGCGCACTCACGAAGGAGAACTTTATGGCAAATCCAACATTTGGAGAAAAAAAAGAGGGAGTAACCTACAAAAATAGATATGGCGTTTATGCAGTCATACCTGATGCAAACCATGAAAAGATTATCCTCGTACAAGCTCCAAATGGTGCATGGTTCTTACCAGGGGGCGAAATTGAAGAAGGTGAAAATCACCTTGAAGCTCTCAAACGAGAGTTGATTGAAGAATTAGGATTTACAGCTGAAATCGGCACCTACTACGGGCAAGCTGATGAATACTTCTACTCTAGACATCGTGACACCTATTACTACAATCCAGCTTACCTCTATGAAGCTACTTCTTACCAAGAAATCCAAAAACCTCTCGAGGACTTCAATCACTTAGCTTGGTTCCCAATCGATGAAGCTATTGCTAACTTAAAACGTGGAAGTCACAAATGGGCGATTGAAGCTTGGAAAAAACAACATCAAATTTAAACTATCTTTACCAAATTTCCCAAAAAGTGCTATAATAGACATAGAAATACAGGAGGAAACCCTATGAAGCTTATCAATACTACAAATTCACACTCGCAACTTGTTAAAAGTCAGCTAGAAAGCACCGACGCAACACTTGTAGAGGTTTATTCTGCGGGAAATACAGATGTTATTTTTACTCAGGCTCCACTTCATTACGAAATCCTCATTTCCAATAAACATCGTGCAATCCGTGAAAAAGAAATGGAAAAAATCAAAGAATTTTTCCTCAGTCGTAAAATTAATCAACAGGCTATTGATAAGGCAAATATTAAAACCCTCTATTCTGATAAATTGATTGAGATTTCAATCCCTACAAAATAGAATTAATCTACCCTACAGTTAAAACTGCGGGGTTTTTTAATGCTTTTTTCTATACATTTCTAAAATAACTACCATGTCTAAACTTTTTGTGAAAAATTCACACTTTAATCGAAAAATGTGAGAAATTTCGTTATAATAGATAGAGAGATTTTAATGAAGGAGTTTGATATGAAAGAAATAGTATACAGAGAAGCCGGGCTAGATGAATATCAAAAAATTGGAAAAGTATTGGCTGGTGCCTTTATGGACTACCCTTTCATGACTCTTATCAAAGATGATTTAAAGAAACCAGAATATTATCCAGCATTCTTAGAATTATTGGATAGCCTTCTGACCAGACTCTATATCAAAGGAGAGACCTGTCTAGTTGCTGAACGAGACGGGGAAATCCTGGCCGTTGCCCTCCTGCAACAAAAGGATTTTTCCATTCTATCTTATTTGCTGAATGGTATTGTCAAGCTTTTTCATTTTATTACTCCGCGCAATCTCTTGAAATATCTTGATTTGGTGGAACGTTCCGAACAACATTTGAAAAGATCAGGAAATTTTGACTGGTATTTGATGATGTTAGGTGTCAACGCTTCTAGTCAAAACCAAGGAATCGGGAGTGCTTTTCTACAAGAAGGTGTTGAACCTTATCTTAAATCCAAAGGCTGCAAACGCTTGGGTTTGATTACTAGTACTGAAAAAAATGTTTGCTTCTATGAAAAAAACAAGTATGAATTACTAGATTCGATGATGTTAGAATACGGAACAAAATCTATTGGAAACTGGGCTTTTGTAAAAATCCTGGATAACGAATGTTAAACATAAAAAAGATTGGTCTAAGGACCAATCTTTTTTTATGTTACTTAACTGCTTCTTTCAAGGCTTCTACCTTATCCAAGCGTTCCCATGGAAGATCAATATCTGTACGTCCCATATGTCCATAAGCCGCTGTTTGACGGTAGATTGGACGTTTGAGGTCAAGCATTTGGATGATTCCTGCAGGACGAAGGTCAAAGATTTGACGCGCTGCTTTTTCAAGTTTACTTTCAGCTACTGTTCCTGTACCGAAAGTATCGATACGGACAGATACAGGTTGAGCTACACCGATTGCGTAGGCCAATTGGACTTCTGCTTTCTTAGCAAGACCTGCAGCAACAATGTTTTTAGCAATGTAGCGAGCTGCATAAGAAGCTGAACGGTCAACCTTAGTCGCATCCTTACCAGAGAAGGCACCACCACCGTGACGTGAATAACCACCATAGGTATCCACGATAATCTTACGACCAGTCAAACCTGAGTCCCCTTGAGGTCCTCCGATAACGAAACGACCAGTTGGATTGATAAAGAATTTAGTCTCATCGTCAAGATACGAAGCTGGAATCACTTCCTTGATGACCTTATTGATTACATCCTTATGGATTTGTTCATTGCTGACTTCTGGATCGTGTTGAGTTGAAATAACGACAGTGTCCACACGCACCGGTTGGTCATTTTCATCATATTCAACAGTAACTTGAGATTTAGCGTCTGGACGAAGGTAACTAATTTCACCAGACTTACGTAGCTCTGCCAAACGACGAACCAACTTGTGGCTGAGTGAGATTGGCAATGGCATGAGTTCTTCAGTTTCATCCACCGCAAAACCAAACATGAGACCTTGGTCTCCAGCTCCAATCAAATCAAGTGGATCTTGATCCGCATTCCCACGAACTTCTAACGCTTCATTGACACCTTGGGCGATATCTGGTGACTGCTCAACAAGTGATGGGTGAACTCCAACCGTTTCTGCAGAAAAACCGTACTCTGTATTGGTATAACCAATCTCTGCAATGGTATCACGAACCACACGGTTGATATCCACATAAGCTGTCGTTGAAATTTCACCGAAAACATGTACTGAACCAGTATAAACAGCTGTTTCAGCAGCAACGTGCGCCTCTGGATCTTGCTCTAAAATAGCATCCAAGATAGCATCTGAAATTTGGTCTGCAATCTTATCTGGATGCCCCTCAGATACAGATTCAGACGTGAATAATTTACGTTCTGACATAAAAATGTCCCCCCTTAAAAAATATTCGTTATAGAGTTACAAAGAACTGGTAGGAAGAGTATTTACAATCAATCCCACCACCTTATCGGGACCATATAACCTAACTATTATAACACGAATCTTTGAAAAATACTCGTATGATTGCTATTTTTCTTACTAGGAAAATGTTTTCCAATCATAGCCAAATAAAAACTCTTAAAATAGATGAGTTTCTACTTTAAGAGTGATGTTATAAACTAATTATTTTCTAGATAAAATTCAAACCGTTCTCCGACGTATTGGCTCTTTACATACTCAAAAGCCGTTCCGTCATCAAAGTAAGAAACCTGAGTCAAACCTAAAATAGCATGCCCTTTTTCAACTTCTAGGTAATGAGCTATCTTTTCTTTGGCTAAACGTGCGTATATGGTCTGGTGAGATTTACCAATTCGATAACCATGCTCTTGCAAGGTTTGAAAGAAGTGCTTGGTTACTTCTTCTTTTTTGAAATTTTTGATAAATTTCTCGGGAATCGACGCCACTTCATAGACTACAGGAACTTTGTCGGCATAGCGAACACGCTCCATACGAATGATATTGTCAGTTGGCAGTAAACCTAGTTTAGCCACTTCTTGCTCATTTGGAATGGTTCGACGATAAGAAATCAAGTGACTAGACGGAGTTTTCCCTTGAGCTTTAACAATCTCCGTAAAACTAGTTGTTCCACGCATTCTTTCCTGAACACGTGTGCTTGAAACAAAGGTCCCACTACCTACACGTCGTTCCAAAACCCCTTCTTCAACCAAAAGAGAGATTGCTTGACGCAAGGTCATGCGGCTAACGGCAAATTCTTCTGCTAAATCTCGCTCACTTGGAAGTCTTTCCCCAATTTTCCAACTTCCCTCATCAATGTCTTTCTTGATTTGGTCGTGGATTTTCATATAAGCTGGTAACATGCTTGATCACTTCTTTTCTTTATTTTTTCCATTGTACCCTATCTCATAGGGAAAAGTCAAACCGCACTTGTTTGGTTGGTAATTCTAACCCTTTTATGATAGAATATTCAAGAAGATATTTCTTTTAAGAAAGGGAAAAGATGAGCAACATTTCAACTGATTTGCAAGATGTCGAAAAGATCATCGTACTGGACTATGGTAGCCAGTACAACCAACTCATCTCACGTCGTATCCGTGAGATCGGTGTCTTTTCAGAACTAAAAAGTCACAAGATTTCGGCTGACGAAGTCCGTGCTATCAATCCTATCGGGATCGTACTTTCAGGTGGTCCAAACTCTGTTTACGAAGAAGGATCATTTGATATTGACCCAGAGATTTTTGAACTTGGTATTCCGATTTTGGGAATCTGCTATGGTATGCAGCTATTGACTCACAAGCTTGGAGGAAAAGTTGTTCCTGCAGGTGACGCTGGTAACCGTGAATACGGTCAATCAATATTGACTCACACAGAATCAGCTCTTTTTGCGGGTACTCCAGATGAGCAGCTTGTCTTGATGAGCCACGGGGATGCTGTTACAGAAATTCCTGCTGACTTTGTTCGTACTGGAACTTCTGCAGACTGTCCTTATGCATCTATTGAAAACCCTGATAAGAAAATTTACGGTATCCAATTCCACCCAGAAGTTCGCCACTCAGTTCACGGTTATGATATTTTGCGTAACTTTGCTTTAAATATCTGTGGTGCCAAAGGTGACTGGACTATGGATAACTTCATCGAAATGCAAATCAAACAAATCCGTGAAAAAGTTGGAGACAAACGTGTTCTCCTCGGACTTTCTGGTGGTGTTGACTCTTCTGTTGTTGGGGTTCTTCTCCAAAAAGCAATCGGTGATCAATTGATCTGTATCTTTGTAGACCACGGTCTTCTCCGTAAAGGGGAAGCTGACCAAGTTATGGATATGCTTGGTGGTAAGTTTGGTCTCAACATCGTTAAAGCAGACGCTGCCAAACGTTTCCTTGATAAATTGGCTGGTGTTTCTGATCCTGAACAAAAACGGAAGATTATCGGTAACGAGTTTGTTTATGTCTTTGATGACGAAGCAAGCAAACTAACAGATGTGAAATTCCTTGCTCAAGGAACTCTTTATACTGACGTGATTGAGTCTGGTACGGATACTGCTCAAACTATCAAGTCTCACCACAATGTGGGTGGACTTCCAGAAGACATGCAGTTTGAACTGATCGAGCCACTCAACACTCTTTACAAGGATGAAGTTCGTGCACTAGGTACTGAACTTGGCATGCCAGACCACATCGTGTGGCGCCAACCATTCCCAGGTCCAGGGCTTGCTATCCGTGTCATGGGAGAAATCACTGAAGAAAAACTTGAAACTGTTCGTGAGTCAGATGCTATCCTTCGTGAAGAAATCGCTAAAGCTGGCCTTGACCGCGACATCTGGCAATATTTCACTGTTAACACTGGCGTTCGTTCAGTAGGTGTTATGGGAGATGGCCGTACTTACGACTACACCATTGCTATCCGTGCTATCACTTCTATCGATGGTATGACAGCTGACTTCGCTAAGATCCCTTGGGAAGTTCTCCAGAAAATCTCAGTTCGTATCGTAAACGAAGTTGACCACGTTAATCGCATCGTCTACGATATCACAAGTAAACCACCTGCAACCGTTGAGTGGGAATGATTTATAAACATGATTTGAAGTGAAATGGTTGATTTAACAGCATTTTCAGTTATTATAAAAGGTTAAAAATCAGTCAAAATTGATTGGTTCCCCACCAAAAGCCCCACCAGAAACTAATCTGATGGGGCTTTTTATAGTAAATTTTACATTCTTTTTATCCAAAGAATTATTTTTAATAACTTTCAATTTATTAGAACTCATCAAACACACAATATTTATATTTTAATGTTACATTCAATTTTATCATGGATTAAATCTTTTACTGAATAAAATAATTAAATTATTAGTGATTAACTGATTCTGATGCAATCTTTACCAAATCTAAAAATTCATACTGAGGTGTCTGAATAACCGGTGGAGTGTTGTAAATATAATTTATAAAATTATTAAATGATAAATCCTTTGTAGATTCTATTACATCGTCAATAATTTCTCTCTCCTGTTCATCCAAATATATTATGTCATTAAGATTTAAATCTTTTATTTGGAATGTGTACCTAGTTCCCCCATAATTAGAAAGCCCTTCATCAATTATAATATGTTCATCAGAAACTGCTTCTTTCATAACATCCGGAACATATGGACCATAATTATCAAAGTACCAGTTTATTCCTGAACTAACATTTTTTTGCTTTTGAGCCGTTTTCCAATCTATTAAATACACAAGTTTAGTCAATCTTGTCTTATTCAAATCAAAAGGATAAGGATATTTTATTAAAATATATCTTATGATATCTCTTAATTTCTCATTAACACTCATGTTTATTCTACTCCTTTATAGTAATGACGAAGATTTTTATGAATACTTTGTAAAATAAATTGAAACTTTTGATCAATCAAGTCACTTAATAATCTATAATCTTCTTTGCTACTTAGTAATTTTTTTGAACCATCTATCATAATTGATAAGTTTGATTTTTTGCTCTCAATCATTAAAACCCCAATTGGATTCCTATCATATCCATATATTTTTTTACCAAAGTAACAACGTGATTTCATTGTAACTTTTTTTAGCTCCTCTTTATCAAAATTACTAAAGTCTTTGCTCATTTCTTGACAATACCTATCAAAATTAGTATCAGGATCTGGAAGTGCAACTCTCATAAAAAAATCATCGTCTTCATTATGGAAACACTTAGAAATATAATTATCGTTTGGTTCAAAAGTATTACCAAATTGGGTCTTTACAAAGTGCGAATTGTTACTATGTCTAGCAATATTTATAAATTTATTTTCCTTATATAAATAAAATGTTATACGTTCTGAATTTTCTAATTTTAATATATCACTAAAATCATGTAATAGATCATATGGCAAAGATTGCAAAGCCTGTTTTAATTGTTCTAACTCATCACCAAGCTTTAAAAGCTTTTCATTCTTTTCCGCGATTTTATCATCACAGTCTGAACTAATATCGTTAATTTCTACTGCACGATTTACCTCACTAATATAATTAAATAGCAATAGAATTAAAATGATAATTAGAAAAATTATAAAATTCTCGTTTATATATTTAACCATTTCGTTGCGAACAACTACAAACGATAAAAGGGTTAGGAGAATAGAAGGAAGTATCTCCAATATATACTTTAATATTCCCTTTTCTTTCACAGACTTCCACCAAATTTTTATTGATTTCATCATTTAAGTTCTTACTGCTCTCTTTCTGTATAATGATCATTGTATCATTTTTTATCTAATAATTATCTTATAAAATACTATCTTTTTCAGATAACTTAATTTGATTAGAATTTATACGCAAATAAAACAAATTGTTGGGGTTGAAATTTTATCTCAAAAGAATAACTTAACAAAGTAATCATTTTATATACTGATTACTACAATAGTTAACAAATTAAAAGTACTTAAATTATTTTTTTAGAATTAGAGGTCAAGTTAAAACTTGACCTCTTTTTCAATTCACTTCATGTTTTAGATACAATCAACAACCATCCTACCCAAAATATTTATCTACCAATTCCTGAATCCTACCTTCTTTGGCAGCTGGAATGGTATCTTCTAAAACAAAATTCTTTCTACTAATGTCTTGAGATAGATTTCCAAAGATAAAATTAGTGGAAATGTTATAGATAATTTCTGAAGGCGCAAATCCATAAACTTGATTTTCTAGGATATGTTTTAAGCGTTCTTCAGGATTTGGAAATACATCTTTTAAGCCTTCGCTATTATATAGCCGCTTGACAAGTTCAGCAATATAGAGACCTGACTTCATGTACAAATCAATAAATGTCTTAGATGGGTCATCAAAGATTCCTGGGTTTTCTTTTTCAAGATCATCCACCATTCTCTTCACCACCCGTTTAGGAGTGAAAATCTGGTTGGTCTTTTGCGGTGGAATATAGTCAAAGATATCTTCTTTTTGATCTTTAAAATAATCTGCCAACTCCTCTTTCTTGCGAAGAAATTCTTGAATGGCTTCATCAAATGTTGCTCGATCAAAGAGATGCCCTGCAAAATCCTGCCCACCATCTCTCAAATAACGAAATTGGTCAATCGTAATCCCAGTTACTTCATAAAAAACATGCTCAGGAACAAAGGTGTCAAAATTATCAAGTGTTAGAGATTGATTGCCATAGGCCATGATAAAACTAGGGATTGTTCGTGCAAATCCTCGAAGGTGATCTCGGATTTCATCTTGAGCAGATTGTTTCAACTGTTCAACACGTTTGACCTCAACCTGTTCGATAAACTTCTCAGGCATTTTTTCCACTTCATTTTTGAGTGTTTGTTCTAGTTTTTCTTTATGAATGAGATTATTTTCTTCTATTCGTTTTTCAAGAACTTCTTGAATCTTATCTTTTTGCTCCTTATCATTTGCTTCCTTGAGCTGTTGCTGCACCTCTTCCTTGATATGGGCTTCAGTAATTTTACGTTCTATCTCATTCTTTCGAACTTCATTCTCAAATGTTACTGCAATTTGTTTCTTGATGTGGTCTGTTTCCCGAGTTTTTAGATCGTATCCAGCTTTCAATTCTTCTACAATTACCGTGGATACTGTCTGGCTCAAGTCATTAATTAGTTGTTTTTGAGTTTTGTCCTCATCTTTTGTGACTAATTCAACAACAGACTGTCCAAGTCCATAAACTTTTTCACCAAAAAGTCGCGTTTGTTGATTGATCACGATTTCATGGTCAACAACTGCATTGCCCTCATCATCCACTGTAACATCTGAAAAATCTAGTAAATCAGAAGATGTTTGTAACTTGCCTTCCTTTTCTACTGGTAGTTCATTTAAAATGTCTAGAACGGTTTGACTGGCTTGGAAAATGCCACTAATATTATCAAAAAGGAGATTGGACATAAATCCTCGTTTGAGGACTTCTCTAGCTTTTATCTGACGCGGTATAGTCAGAACTGCCTTAGCATCAATTTCAACCATCATACCTGCACGGTCTTCTGCTATGACAGGGAAGAAATTTAGTAACTCTCTAATGTTTTCTTCGCGAGTTGCTGAAGTTCCTCCACCTCCTGCAGTTGCAAGTGATAAGTTATTTGCAAACTCATCAAAGAGAATCAGGGTTCTTTCAGGCGCAAAGTCAAATACATAGGCTCTTTCTTTGCGGAAATGATTTCCTTTGCTATCGCTCCATGAGTATGGATTTTGAGCGCGGAAGGCAGCTTGCATATAAAGGGCAGGTGATTTCAAGTTTGATAACATCAATACGCCTGTCCATTCAGGAATCGTCACACCTGTCGTCAACTGACCAACGGAGAGGGTAATGGTTTTGTCATTCTCTGCTATCGCTTTTCTAACCAGGTCTAAGGATTTGAGTTTGACCTTATCATCTTCCTCAGACATACGCCCGTCACCAGCAGCTAAAACAATCTCATAGTTTTCATAGATGGGGTGTTCTTCTAGTAGAACTTTTAAGGCTTTAGCTGAGGCTACACGTTCTAACAGCCAAAAAGTATGCTTGAGTTCGTTCCGAAGTTCTTTGGTTGAAAATGGATATTTTTCATTGCTAGATAGAGTATCTAACCAATTTCTGACATCTTGCTCATGGATAAATTTCCCTTTATCATCTGTAGCGAAAAATTCACTCAAGTCAAAAGCATAGTCGATATTTTCGCCATCTAGTTGAGCACCTTTTTCTAGCTCTTCTCCAATCATCTGTGACATTTGATAGGTAAAGAGATTTAACTGAGGCAAGCTCTCATATGGATTCTCCTCTTCTTGCTCAGGCGACCAAGTAGTTTTAGCTGCCTGTTCATCAGCATAAGACCAGTTGTAGATCTGCTCCTCGGTAAATTCTCCCTTAGCTAATGCCTTAAATGGAGTTCCTGATAGATGCAAGGTAAAATTTCGACGAATCTTATTAAAGGCCTGGTCTGTCTTGAAGGTATCGACTCCTTCGTGAGCTTCATCGATAACCAACAAATCCCAATGTAGGTCGGTTACCCATTTGAGTTTATTGTGCTCTCCACCTAGATAAGCAGAGCCTTTCAAATCTTGGAGACTGATAAAAGCAAGTTGTCTTACATCGTCATCTAAAATACTAACAAATTCTTTTCGTGACAAGGTTGGGCGAGTTTTAAGACTGTCTGATTCGGAAACAAACTTGTAAGTCGTTTGTCCTGCTATGAATTTTTCAAAATCATCATACCATGAATTAGCAATGGCAGGTCTATTGGTTACAATCAGGACGTTGACAGCATCCATTCGACGAGCTAGGTCATAGGTAGACAAGGTCTTACCAAAGCGTGGCTTGGCATTCCAGAGGAACTTGCCTCCTGGGTGATTTTTGAAATAAGCTAAGGTCTTAGAAACTGCTTCTTCTTGCTCTTGTCGCAGAGTATAGTCCTGTCCTTGACCAGGCTGATAACCTGACAAATCATGCTGAACAAACTTATCAAAAAGATTTTTAGATTTTTCAGGTGTCCCATTAAAATAAAACCATTCCGTCTTAGGACGACGTTCCACATCATGGAAAGAAAGGAAATGGTGGAAATCATGGTCCTTAAAAGTCTTTCCCTTATCAGGTTCTTCCGTATAGGCTGCATCCCCAGTCCATAAGACATCTGTATCTATATGAGCAGTATGCGTTTGTTCTTTAATCCGTTGTCTGACATCACGCTCCGTATAACCAATCTTAATCCAGCCCTCATTGCTAGTTACCGTCGGAGTGGTGTAAGCATAGATTTTAGGATGAATCTCTTTAGAAGTTTTAATTTCTACCATCAATCCATCTCCCTTACATGAGTCTCAATAAAAGCAATTTCTTCAGGAGAAAGGTCATATTTTTGATAGAGCTGGCGGTCAATATCAGCCACTGATTGTGTCCAATCAATGTCCGAATTGACCGTAAAATCTTGGAGTGGGACTTTAGCCCAAGTTGCTGGAGGATTGTCTTGCGTCAATTTCAAAATACCTAACATAACTCTAGCAAATTTAGTTTTAATATACTTAAAACAAGCCTCTGCTTCTATTTTTGTGTCAAATTTTCCAATAGATATAAACGTCTGAGAATACCCGATTAGGGGTTCCCCGATTAGGGGTGTTGAAAGCACTTCACCTAAAGCACCACTTCCGTTAGCTTTAGGTAAAATAATTTTCCAAAAGAGCAAGTTAGGATGCTCTCGTAAGTATTCTTTTTTTAGATATTTTACAGAGCGCCCGTTTTTCTCTCGTCCAATTATTTGAACATATTCTGTATTTGAATCTACTTTATCTTTAAATACCTCAGGGTATCGTTCAAAAATATTTGTAGAAACAGCTTTTCTGTGACTTAAATCAGTTCTAGAGATTAGTTCCGGAAAATCTTCAAACATAATGTCTGTCAACTTGTGACTATCTGAGCCATACATAATTCCTGAAAGTGATGGTTCTCGAAGCTTTTTTACTTTCCTATAGATACTATCAAGTAAAGGATCGGAGATGAAAGTCTCGATAGCTTCAAATTCTTTATTCTTATCATGATACGTAATCACAACACCGCCTTTAATATCTGTCCCAGGAAAAACTTTATTACTCTTTAATTCATAGAATTTAACTTTTAAATGTCTACTATTTAACATTTTATAATTCCATTTCTTGGGAGTTCCTCCTGTGTTTGCAAGGAATCTAGCTGGAGTAACTAACACAGTTTTATCTGAAATTTTATAAGATTCATCTATAAAGAAATGATAAATAGGCCTTGTTTGAGTATTTGCTCCTTCAATTTCCTCTTGATACGGTGGATTTCCTATCACGACATCAAATTTCATTTCACTTTCCTCACTAGATAGGTGCTCAAAACCTATCATTTTATTCTTTTTCCAGTCTTTGATTTGGGTTTTAGATTCTTCTGCTTCTTGAACTTCCAGCTCATCTGAAAACAAGCTTAGCTGTTGAAATTGCTCTTGTGTAGCTGAGTAAGGACTGATTTTTTTCAATCCATCCATCTGAAAGACATTGTAAGAGATAATAGTCGCAATTTCTTTCTTTTGCTCTAAGGTCGGTTGATTTCCAGTCTTTGCAAGATAGTAGTCCTCAAATGTTGCTAAAAGATTTTCACGCGCCAAAAGCAGAGAATCCCCTTGATACTCATAGCCATAAGAAGCTCGATAAGCTTTTTTTACAAGTTCATAGAATGTGACTTCTTCTGAGACCTCACGACTAATGCGCTGCAATTTTCTATCTACAAAACCAACTCGCTCAGATAATGGAATTTCCTCGCCAGTTACTGTATCATAGCGAGTAACCATATAAGGTGCTTCACCACAGGTAATTTCTAGCCAGCGCACTTGGATATAATCTTCAAGATCTAGAGCTTCAAGTTCAGCTTCCACGTAGCCATTTTGCTTTTCAACCAACCAAGTTGGCGTAAAAACTTCGGCTCTAATCTTGGTTCGGTCTTTTTGCTCATACTTAGACTTTTCTGATCGAGGTTGAATCAAGTTTGCATAGGTTCCCGTCACCCTACTCGGAGTGATACGATCACTTGGAGCAAATCCCTTTCCCAACAATTCATAAGAATGCGTTGCCCAAACAATATTTTTCTTGGTCGTTCGATCTTTTAAAAGAATTTTTAATAAATCAGCCGACTCCATAGCCAACTGTTCTTCACTAATATCTATTGCCATAAAGCAACCTTTCTTCTTATTATTTTTAAATTCTAAAAATATGTACTTTTCATTTATTAATCTATTATATTTTACCACAAAAACACACTGAAATACTTGTCTCAGTATGTTTATTTCATTTTATTGTTTTCGTCCCAGTGAGCAATTTTTTCTGTAATAAGTTTTAATCTTATATGTTATAGTTGATAAAATTGTAGATGAGATAGGAAAATCAAGAACAATTGTATACCTAATTATGTAAAAGGCTATAGAACACTTAGCAGGTATGGTAAATGGGGATTGATTTAACCTTACCACAGAGACTAGTGCGTATAGGGTGACCTAGGCTTCATATTTGCCCCTGCTTCGCTTTATTTTGAGGTAGATGACTAAAACACCACGGATAAACTACAAGCCCTTAGAAACGATTCTTGGGGCTTTTGTGAGGTCATAAGCTTATAAACCACGTTACAGAGAAATTAGGCGATAAAGAGCTGATAGACCTATATAAAGTGAAATTGGGTAACCAGATAGATGCCCTCAAGGCTTGGATAGATAACCATCCATTTCTTTACCGTGAAGGGAAACGCGAGAAGTATCACGAAGATCCGTTGAGCTTTGCTAAAGAGGAAGTTAAGCAGAGAGAAAAAATCAGAAGGTTGCATCAGAATATAGTGAGATAAGAAGATTATTAGGTGAGTACGCTCCATTATCACTAGAAAAACATCGAAATATAAGGTATAATGATTTGGAAGGAATTAGGCACGATTATGGTAAATAATTTTTTTAAAACTTTAGAAGACTTCAGAGAAGGCGTAGAAAACGGTGAAGAGTTTAATCTAAAGCTAAACGGAATTGAGTATTACATTGGGTATTTTGGTGATGATAATGTAATCTCTGAACCTTTTGGTGTCAATGAACAAAAATTTTCTAGTTTTGATGAATTGTTAGATATTGATTTACACGGAACTACCTTAAGAGATAGCTGGATGCTATTGACTGCATAACTTTAGCAGAAGGCCCCGTTTTTATGTGATATATTGGTAAATAAAAAGAAGCATGACTCTCCCACAGCTATAGAGCTTTTGGGCGGGAAAACCATGCTTCTTTCTTGACTTAATTATACATCATCTTGATTTTAAAATCAAATAGAGGTGTCCCACCTCCTACCGCAGAATGAACTGTTTCAAGGGGAGATGGAAAACCTCTATTTACTATCTAAATTATAACTCACAATGTGCTTTTTTTCAAGAAAGGGTAACAGAGTAGCAAACCAGCTACTTATTGGAATGACAATAAAGCCTCTGCCATCTTCAATAAGGGTGAGGTATCAAACTTTTCCAATGGTGAGGTTTTGGTAAGGTACAAGAGTTATGGTAAAATTGAGGAAGAACAACGAGTACAAAGTAAAGAACTAGAACAAAGGTATCATTGTTTTAGAAATGAATTTAAGAGAGGGGTAATATAATGGAATTATCAGAGGCTCTTTCTCAGATTGACTCTTTAGGTCTGGATGAAAAACCTATAGATTTTTCAAAGTTTACTGATGAGCAATTACTGAGAACCAGTATTACGCTCGACTTACTTTCTTTAGAAGAAGCTGAAGCATTTGAATTAGAACTAGCTAAGCGACAACTTACAGAGAGATATTTTTTAATGAGAAAACCTAAAACTGATTCTTAGTACCATCTAGGCGCTTTCACCTTCAAAGACACTATGGGAAAGGAGAACGTAAATGAGTAAGCAACTTTGGAACTACCTACGCTCAAGAGTTCAGGTAGTTAGTAGGGATGGAAAAATTATCAAAGGACTTGTCACAGATTTTGTAGATGAGATGGATAATGATGAGCAAGATGAAATCACTATCCTCATTAACAATCCTGGTCCTGATGAACCAACTGAGATTTCTCTCTTTGAGAGTGAGATCATCTCAATTAAAGCGATCTCATAGCGCTTAGAACAATCTAGGTCTTAGACAGAAAAGTAAAATAAAAAGCACCTATGACAGGTGCAATTTACTTGTTTACTGAACACATCAATTTAATTAACCTTTTAGTTACCCTTTGTGTTTTCTCTACTTATTTATGAAATGAACTTTGGTAGAAAACAGGGCAAAAAACAGAGCAGGCTTAGGCCTGTTTTTATATACCTTTTAATGGGAAGATAACAAAATGTTATCTTTTCCTATTTATAATCTCTTAATTCCCCTGTTTTATACTGTTCAACCAATTCCCAGAGATTATGAGTAGTTAAATCTGGTACAAAAATAAATTACTTTTTTAATGTACTCATAAATTAGCCCTTCGTCACTTATCAATTTCCCCCAGCTCTCTCAACCGTTCCTGCCCTATCTTCAACATCTCTTTTTCCACCTTGTTCCATTTTCCAAATAAGTATTCGTGTAGAACTTCTGCTGCTGAGGTTTCATCTACTTGCGAATCATAAACACACGATTGATCTCTTTGAAAAATTTGAATTTGATTAAAAATTTTGTCATTTTCTAACTCTCGTAAGTTATCAACTAAATGTTCTACAATTCCATCATGGTGCTCTTTGGGAGTCGCTCTTGCTTGACTAGGATCTATGGCGTAGAGCTCCTCATAACGTATCAAGGTACTGAGATAAGACAATTCTGGCTTGGTCGCAATTAGTGCAAGTGAGACTTGATATCCTCTAGTTGCCAATAATTGGGCCGTTTTTCGGGGAACTTCTGTTGTTCTCAAGGTACCCTCGATTAACAAATGATAACCTTTTTTACTCAATTCATCTACAAGATATTCAACCATTTGGCCCGCAAATACTTTGGTATAATCCACACTATCTTTTCCATGCTTTTCCTGTAAGCCAAGGTAGTTCGGATGAAAAGAGCGATAACTATCTCCATCAATGATAATGATATTGCCTTGAAATTCCCTTTGTTTCACACGATGAATCGTTGTCTTACCAGCACCACTCTGTCCACCGAGCAAAATTGCTTTAGGCTGAGATGAGGTTGATTTCCCACGAGTTAAAGAACGGACAAGTCGATTGGAGGCTTTAATAAAGTCATCCTGACTAAATTTATCTAATTTCATTAAGCCACCACTAGATGACTAGCTTGTTCTAGCATACGTTCAATGCCATCCAAATAGCCATTATATCGCTCCACATCCTCAAAAGTTGCAACAAGATAAATCTTCGTGTTAATCAAATCAGAAAGATCATCGCTCATTAGTACCCAAGGATTAGAAGTATCGTCAAATGCAATTCCTTGTTCATCTTGAAAACGATAAAGTTGCGCTAAGATATTCGCTCCTCGTTCCTTTATCAATTCTATTTTTAATGTTAACTGATAATCTTCAACTGGTGTGAGCATTTTTTCCTCCCCTACGATATCGATATAAGAAACATTAAATTTTTTGCAGATACGATCGATTAATTCTGTTGAAACTGAACTTGTCCCATTTTCATAACGACTCAGACTATTTCTAGAGATACCAACAATCTTTGCAAACTCAGGTTGCGTTAATTTATGTGTTTTACGTAACGTTTTTATATTTTCTCCAATCATGTAACTCCTCCTTTTATTTATTTCTATTATAGCACAAAAAATAAAAACGCACCAAAAATGGTGCATTTTCATTCAACTCTAGCTGAATGAAATAATTTATCTGTTACATTGTTGCCAAACCAATCATCTAATACAATGGCTTTATCAAATAATCTATCTTATCTATTTTAAAGACAAATTTACCACAAAAACACACTGAAATACTCGTCCCAGTGTGTTTATTTTATTTTAGGATAACTTCATCAAAAAACACCTGATAAAAGCCAATATAGCTCTACTTCAGGTGTTTTGTTTTTATTAATTTATCTTACTGTTCTTTTGATTTTCTAGCGCTTGTAGCCAATCCAAAACCTGCGAGCATAATACCTAGACCCAAAAGAGTTTGGTTACTAGAATCATTGCTTCCTGTTTCAGGAAGTTTAGCCGGTTCTGGTTTGTAAGCAGTAGGTGCTGGTTTAGGAGTTTCTTTCTGCTCCAAAACTGGCACAGTTGCACGACGTTCCAAGTAGAATTGGTAGCTGTCTTTTGTTACCTTGTACTGACGTCCCTCACTGACTGTTTCCACAATCCATGAAGCTGCATCCTTAGTTAAAGAGTCAGCCAAGTTACGATCAATATCCATTAAACGTCCCTCAGACACAAAATCTTTATAGTTTCGTTGATTATACAAGGTTGTCGCTACGATTCTATCAATACCAGCTTTTTTCAGAGTTGTTAATGTCTCAGCGATAGATGGAATTGACGGATCTTCTTTCATCCTAGCATCTGTTAACAACACCACAAACTTTTTATTTTTTGGTGACTTAGACCAGTCATAAGTAGAAACAATCTTTGTGAGAGCAGGAGTTGCTGTTTCAGGAGAATCTCCCCCATGTGCAATCTTAATTTTTTCTAAAGCTTTTTCAAGTTCAACTGGATTTGTTGTAAAATAAGTCTCACCAAATTTCGTTAGAATTGTATCTTCGTCAGTTTTTCCTAATCGACGTCCGTATACTTCATCACTATATGTAGCTAATCCAAAACGTGCCGCTACTCCATCTTTGGCAAGATTTCTTGCAAACTCATTGACATTTTTACGAACAGTATTAATAGTTCCTCCCATAGATCCTGAACGGTCAACCACGAAAACAATATCAGATGCTCCTGCTTTTTTAACAGTTGGTGGTGTTTTAGTTATTTCCACAGTTGTTGTCTTGTCTACTCGTTCGTACTGAGTATAAGAATTTCCATCTTTATCCTTAGCAACTACAGTATTCTCTTTTGTCGTAGTTACAGGCTCTGGAATTTTTTCCACTTTTTCTGGAGCAATTTCAGTTTTAGTTACCTCAGCTACAGAGGTTTCAATATGGACTTTCTGATTGCCT
The DNA here is from genome assembly GCF_040888245.1 of Streptococcus wuxiensis. Lineage (NCBI taxonomy): Bacteria > Bacillati > Bacillota > Bacilli > Lactobacillales > Streptococcaceae > Streptococcus > Streptococcus wuxiensis. The sequence continues at coordinate 10,355 of NZ_JBFNFE010000001.1, read as the reverse complement.
TCTTGACTTTCTTTTACTTCGACAGCAGATTCTTTCTTTGAGACATCAATCAAATCCCCAGCTTTTGCTTCAGTTTCTTTGACAATAGGTCTTGATTTTTCAGTTGCAATTTCTGCTTTAGCCTCCTCAATAGGCGATTTGACTTCTTCAACTACTTTTGGTGCCTCAGTTACCTTAGTAATTTCACTTGAAGAGACTTTACTAGTTTCATCAGCAGAAACTTGTCCAAGTTGTGCAAAAGCAAAGAGGATAGCCACAGATGCCAATCCAACTTTCATTTTACGAAACGAAAAACGTTCTTGCTTAAACATTCCTTTTGCCATAATAACCTCTTTTCTTTAACAGATTTAATATTTTTTTATAATCTGTTTTTTTCTAGAATAACATAAATTAAGAATGTTTTCAAATATTTTCTGGAATCAAAGTATTGATTATAAATCCTATAGCATCAGTCTCTATGACGATTTCTTGTTTGCTGTCCAAATTAATTAACGTTTTTTGCTTATACTATCTTAGGCTTTAAGAGTCAAAAAAACAGTAAAACCACTGGTTCTACTGTTTCATGTTTAAAATGTTTGACGTTTAGCCTTACGTTCTGCACGTCCACGGGCACGACTTTCTGCGCGTTTGGTTTTACGGCGTTTTTCATCGACCGCCCACTGAATTTTCTTCTTATAGCCTGGTTTGACTTTTTTCTTTTTCTTTTTGACCAGCCCAATCATTTCGATATCCAGTTTTTCCTGTTTCTTCTCACGATTGACACGACGGTCACGGTCATAAGTGTCTTGGAATTCTCCATCTTTAACCACCTTAGGTACAAACTTAATTCCTAATTTCTCTAACTCACGAATATCAGAGTCATCGCTTGGCTGATAAAGGGTAATGGCTGTACCTGGTAGACCATTACGTCCAGTTCGTCCGACACGGTGAACAAAGAAGGACAAGTCTTGTGGAATGGCATCATTGATAACGTGGCTGACACCTTCAATATCAATCCCACGCGCAGCCAGGTCAGTTGCTACGATATACTCAAAATCAAGGTTCTTCACCTGATTCATAATCCGTTTACGTTCACGAGGAGCAATATCTCCATGAATCTTAGCTACTTTTAAGCCTTGTGCAGTCAGGTAAGCATGCAATTCATCTGCACGTGTTTTTGTATTGACAAAAATCATGGCGAGATACGGCTGCATGACTTGAGTCAACTCATAAATCTGAGCATTCTTGTCACGACCCTTGGTCGAAATCAACCAGTTGTCAATGGTATCAGAGATAACTGTCTTAGTTTTGATTTTCTCCATGACAGGATTTGACAAGTATTTCTTCAAAAATGGTTGTAGTTTTTGTGGGATAGTCGCTGAAAAGACCATAAACTGCAAGTCCTTAGGAAGACTTCCTGCAATCTTATCAACCGTCTCCAAGAATCCCATATCCAAGGTCATGTCCGCTTCATCGACTACAAAGGTCTTAGCTTTGTGAATGGCTAGGTCACCAGACTTGACCAAGTCATAAATACGACCTGGAGTTCCGATTACGATATGTGGTTGATTACTTGCTAATTTGTCAATCTGACGGGCCTTGTCTGTACCACCAACATAGTTGGCAACACGAATCTCAACATCTGAATGTGATGCGATCTGACGAGCAGCTTGGTAAATCTGAGTCGCTAATTCACGACTTGGAGCTGTAATAACCGCCTGCACACTATCACTTTCCTCGTCCAATTGTTGGAAAATCGGTAACAAGAAAGTATGAGTCTTACCTGAACCTGTTTTTGATTCACCAACCAAGTCACGACCTGCCAGGACAATAGGAATTAACTTTTCCTGAACCTCGGTAGGAGTCGTAAATTTCAACTCCTCCAAGGCTTTTTCTATATAATTTTTAAATTTAAATTGTGTAAATGACATAATTTCCTCGATTCTATCTATCTACTCATTATACCATAATTTAGTCTATTACAGGGGATGGATTTCCGTCAAGAATAATACCATGAACATTTTAACAACCAAGCATACATGAGAAACACTCCTAGTTACCCTGAACAAGGAGTGTTATAGGATTAATTGAGCTTCCACTCGTCTCTTAGCCAATCACAAAAATGATGATAACGTTCCTTAAGAGCTTCATGATGCCCATAAGCATCAAATGTGCAATAAGTCGAAGGCACTTTCTCTGAAATCAGATCATGTAAATCTCTTGCAAAAATAGGAGTCTTAGACAGACGATTGGAATGATTGGCACCTTCTGTCTGACCATTTAGCAGATAAATCAGGTTTTGGCTCTGTATCAAGTCATATTCCCTGCAAAATTCTGTAAAATCAGGATACCAGAAGGAACCACAGATAGAAAAGATACAGGTCGCAGGAAGATAACTACTATAGAGACTATAGACGGCAGCAAGACCACCCAGTGAATAACCACCATAAGCAATTCTACTTTCATCAATCAAGTAGTCTTTCTTTAGAATTTTTAAAATTCCTTGAAATAGCTTCTGATGGTATTGGTCTACCTTTCCACCAAAGTCTGGTGCCCCTTCTTTCAAAGCATCAGACTGCCAAGGTGTAAAGTCATCCAGACGATTTTCTGGAATCAAACCCACCAAAATCACAGATTGGGATAGGGCTGTTAAATAATCCAGTTCCCCATCGTTTAAGAGCACAACTGGGTAGGCTTGTTGAGGATCATAGTTTGAAGGAAGACTGACCCTAACTCGAATCCCTTCCCAGTTAAACTCCTTATTTCTTGATAAAGTCATTGATTTTTTCAAGGGAATCAATCACTGCAGGACCGTAATCCATCAACTCATCGTAAGAGATAGTCATGATTTTTTGATTCTTGATTGCTGGTACATTTTCCAAAACAGCATTTGCCTTCATCAAATCCACTGCTTTTTCATCTAACTTTTGATTACGATCGCTAGTTACATAGATAATCAACTCTGGATCCATTGATACTAGATTTTCCAGGGTCAAGCCAGAAGTTCCTGTTGCGACATTGGTATAACCAAGTTGGTTGAGCAAACTTTCTTGTAGGGCTGACTTGTAGGCACCAAAGGTTTCATCATTGTAGGCCACCATAATCAAAGCCTTTTTCTTTTCACCCTGTGTTTCTGGGTTTGCTTTTTTAACCGCATCGATTTTAGCTTGCAATTGCTCTGCGTATTGGTTGGCCTTGTCTTGGACATTGAAAATAGTACCAAGATTTTTCACGTCTTCTACGATATTTCCTAAATCCTGTTGGATATTTGATAGTGAGGCTTTTTGCGTATAAACTGGGATTTTATTTTCATTCCAAGCGCTAATCGTTCCCATTGACTTTTCAGAGAACATCATGTTACGTCCCATCAAAGCGTCTGGTTCATAAGAAAGAACTGTTTCTTGTGAGACTGATTTCTTATCCCCAATGTGAGGGATAGCTTCAATGGCATCCTTGTATTTACCAGTTACGGCATTATCAGGATTGAGCATACCAGCAATTTTATCCTTCAAACCGAGTTCAAGTAGGATTTCAGTTGTTGAAAGGTTGTTGGTAATGACCTTTTCAGGGGCCTTTTCAAAAACTTGTTCGACTTCATTTCCTTTAGCATCATAGGTTTTGATAGTCACAGGATAGCTGGTTTCTGTAGTAGCTTTTTGACTAGCTTCTGTTGTAGCTGGTGCAGTTGCTGTTTTTTTAGATGTGTTGCTACAAGCCGCCAAAGATAAGGTAGCTACTGTTACGAGCAAAATACTGAGTGATTTTTTCATGTTAATTTCCTTTAAATTTTATAAATAGTGAATCATGGCTTGCTGATCTTCTGTCCAAGTAACCTTACTTTGGACACCATAGACAGCCTGCAAAGACTCAGGAGTGATGGTCTCCTTTGGTGTACCTTGGTAAACTATCTCCCCCTCTTTCATCAGATAGAGATAGTCTGAATAGCGACAAGCTAGCTGAATATCATGCAAGACGGCTAACACATTGATCTGGAGATTTTTGACAATGCTCAACAAGTCCAGCTGGTACTTGATATCTAGATGATTGGTCGGTTCGTCTAAGAGCAAGAGTGAAGGTTCTTGAGCTAAGGCGCGTGCTAACAAAACTCGCTGTCTCTCTCCTCCTGATAGAGAAGAGTAAAGGCGATTTCTCTTTTCGAACATATCTACCTTGGCTAGAGCATCCTCAACCAAGTCAAAGTCTTTTTCTTTTTCCTTTTGTAAGAAAGAGAGATGAGGAGTTCTGCCCAGCATGACAATCTCCTCAACCGTACATTCAAACTGAAGTTGATTAAACTGCGTGATAACTGCCATCTGCTTTGCCGTTTCTTTGACGCTCATTTGGTCTAGAGGCTTCCCATCTAAAGAAATCAAGCCCTGATTCGGCTTTTCCTGTCGATAGAAGAGTTTCAGTAGGCTAGTTTTCCCACTTCCATTTGGTCCCAAAATAGTATGAAATTGGTTTCCCTCAAGTTTAAGTGAGACTCCTTTGAGAATCTTTTTTTCTCCGATTCCAAAGTGAATATCCTGACACATTAAGTCCATATCAGACTCTCACCTCCCTTCGTCTACTTGCAACCATGTAGATAAAGAAAGGTGCACCTACTAGGGCCGTGAAAATTCCAATCGGAAGTTCAGCATTTTGAATCAAAACGCGAGCAAAGACATCTGCCCAGACGACAAAGAGGGCGCCTAGTAAGGTTGCAATCGGAAAAAGCCTTTTGTAGTTTGTACCTACCAAACTTCTCGCCAAATGCGGTGTAATCAAACCGACAAAACCGATAATCCCACAAGTCGAAACTAGGACTGCCGTCATCACAGCCACAATCGTCACATAGAGATACCAGTAAAAACGCAAGGGAATTCCCAAGGTCAAAGCCGCCTCATCTCCCATCATCATGGCATTAAAAACACGATATTGGGTAGAGAAAAATAAAAAGGCGATTCCCACGACTATAGTTGGTAAGGTTAAGTGTCCCCAAGAGGTTCCCGCTAAAGAACCCATGGTCCAAAACTTGATAGTCATAACGCTATCAGCATTGGCCCCAATAGAGATAATAAAGTTTGAAAAAGCCAAAAATAGTGCATTGACAACCGTCCCTGATAAAATGAGGCTAGAAGTTGTCATCCTGCCCTGCATAGACGCAATGAGAAGAACTGCAACTGTTGCTAAAATCGCTCCGAGGAAAGAACCTAGACCAATCATAACTTTAAATCCAAGAATAATACTCAAAGTTGCTCCAAAAGTTGCCCCGGCTGAAATTCCTAATACATAGGGCTCTGCTATTGGATTGTTGACAGTTGACTGCATGACACTACCACACATGGAAAGTCCTGCACCCACAATCAAAGCAAGAAAAACCCGTGGCAATCTCATATTCCAAACAATAGCAAACGTAGACTTTGAAATGTCTCCTATCTCAAAAGGAGCCCCTAACTGACTCAAAATTATCCGATAGGTATCACTCAAACTAATTTGAACAGACCCCATAGAAACTGCCAGAAACAGAGAAATCCCCAAAGCTCCTAACAGGATAGCTAGTAAAAAACAATATCTCAGGTTTTGATGGCTTCCAGAAAATTTGGAAAGCATGAAACCCTCCTTTAACAAAAATTAAAAATTTAGACAATTTTCATAATTAGTATACCACATTTCTAAATCAGGAACAAGACTAGAAAAATATAGAAAAAAACCTCTGAAGTCAGAGAGCTTATTTGAGCGCGGGCTAAAATCCTAGTGAAAAAGATGAAACTCTTTGTGTTCATCGAACACTGTGTCCTTTCCCTATTTTCATACGGATTTTTAAGACCCTTAGCATCATGATTCTTGCTGGATAAAACGTTTGTAGACTAAGTGGCAAGCCGAAGATTGTACAAAAATGTTAGTGAAACAAAAAATCTCCCCGAAGGGAGATCATTCTGGTTTATTTTACCTTACAGTGCTAGGAACCATAACCGAAGATTATACTTGAGTATATCGAGGTAAGGTGACAAAAATAAAAAGCTACCCAATTAGAGTAGCTTCATTATCAAGATATGCTCAATTGAACACGGCCTAAGCACTTGGCAAAAAATAAAAGCCCTCTGAAGTCAGAGAGCTAATTTGAGCTCGGGCTAAAATCCTAGTGAAAAAGATGAAACTCCTTGTGTTCATCGAACACTGTGTCCTTTCCCTATTTTCATACGGATTTTTAACGCCCTTAGCATCATGATTCTTGCTAGATAAAACGTTTATAGACTAGACGGCAAGCCGAAGATTGTACAAAAATGTTAGTGAAACAAAAAATCTCCCCGAAGGGAGATCATTCTGGTTTACTTTACCTTACAGTGCTAGGAATCGTAACCGAAGATTATACTTGAGTATATCGAGGTAAGGTGACAACAATAAAAAGCTACTCAACTAGAGTAGCCTTATTTTCAAGATGTGCTCAATTGAACACGGCCTAAGCACTTGGCAAAAAAGATAAAATCTCCTAGAAACTGAAGTTTCTTCGTCAATTTTCCTATTTTTGCTTTGTGCTTTTGACGGCCTTTGTATCTTGAATTAACGACGAAGTCCTAGAGAGTTGATCAACTCACGGTAACGGTTAACGTCGTTTTTACGCAAGTATGCAAGCAAGTTACGACGGCGACCGATTTTCTTCATCAATCCACGGTAAGTAGCGTGGTCTTTTTTGTGTTGTTTGATGTGTTCGTTAAGGTGGTTGATTTCCCAAGTAAGGACAGCAACTTGAACCTCTACTGAACCTGTATCACCTTCGTGACGTGCATATTGTGCAATGATTTCATTTTTTTTCTCTTTTGAGATTGCCATGATGTTTCTCCTTTTTATTTGGCTTCATCCGAGTGACAGGTTGGCATGCCTGTAACCAAGAAGAAGTTATTTGTCTTTACGACAGTTCTTATTCTACCAATAACTAAGTTCTTTGTCAACTGATTTACTATTCTTACCGCAAAAGTGCTATAATAGTTATAGGAAGGATATCTAAGGTGACAGCTTGAAAAGTGAGGTGATTACCATGCGTAAATTCTCGCAATATCTCCCCTACTATCTGGTCATATTTTTCTTTTATTGGCCACTTTATGAGTTGTTTTTATGGACTATTTCTGTCAACTCTACCTTAAAGGAGCTCTACATCAGCAACGTTATTATCTTCTCTCCACTGGTGACTTTCATAGTGTCACTATGCTACTCTTGTCGTTTCAAGTTCTCACTTTGGTGGTTACTGGGAATCGGATTGCTCTTTTGCTTTACCATCATTACTTTCGGAGAATTTATCCTTCTCTACTTCCTAGCCTATGAAATCTTTGCCCTCGTGGGTATGGCTGTCGGTGTAGCTATTAAGAATCTAGTGCAAAAACTGAAAAGGAAAAAACTTTCACAAAATCCTTGAAAAATCTCACAATCATGCTATAATAATGCATAGAGACAAGTCACTTAGACCCTTTCTACCAGAGAGTGCGTGGTTGCTGAGAACGCATAGGAAGACTATACTGATACTACTCTACTGACTTTTATGCAAACATAAAACGGTGGCCACGTTAGAGCCAATCAGAGGTGTCCCTCTTTTTTGAGGAACATAAATGAAGGTGGAACCACGTTGCGACGTCCTTTTTGGATGTCGCTTTTTTGTTTTTTTGATGAAGAAATCAAAAAGAGTTTCACTATAACTAAAATATTTAAAAGATTATAAGGAGAAAACCATGATTAAGATTACTTTCCCAGATGGCGCTGTTCGTGAATTCGAATCTGGCGTTACTACTTTTGAAATTGCCCAATCAATCAGCAATTCCCTAGCTAAAAAAGCTCTTGCTGGTAAATTCAACGGCAAACTCATTGATACGACTCGTGCCATCACTGAAGATGGAAGCATCGAAATCGTGACACCTGATCACGAAGATGCTCTTGACATCTTGCGTCACTCAGCTGCCCACTTGTTTGCTCAAGCAGCTCGTCGCCTTTTCCCAGACATTCACTTGGGTGTTGGTCCAGCTATCGAAGATGGATTCTACTACGATACAGACAATCAAGCGGGTCAAATCTCTAACGAAGACCTTCCTCGTATCGAAGAAGAAATGAAGAAAATCGTGAAGGAAAACTTCCCATCTATTCGTGAAGAAGTGACTAAAGATGAAGCGCGTGAAATCTTCAAAAACGACCCTTATAAATTGGAATTGATCGAAGAACACTCTGAGGACGAGGGTGGTTTGACCATCTACCGTCAGGGTGAATACGTGGACCTCTGCCGTGGACCTCACGTCCCCTCAACAGGCCGCATCCAAATCTTCCACCTTCTCAATGTAGCTGGTGCTTACTGGCGCGGAAATAGTGACAATGCTATGATGCAACGTATTTACGGTACAGCTTGGTTCGACAAGAAAGACTTGAAAAACTACCTTCAAATGCGTGAAGAAGCCAAAGAACGTGACCACCGTAAACTTGGTAAAGAGCTTGATCTCTTCATGATTTCTCAAGAAGTTGGTCAAGGTCTACCATTCTGGTTGCCAAATGGTGCGACAATCCGTCGTGAGTTAGAACGCTACATCGTCGATAAAGAGTTGGCTTCTGGCTATCAACACGTTTACACTCCACCACTTGCTTCTGTAGAGCTTTACAAGACTTCTGGTCACTGGGATCATTACCAAGAAGACATGTTCCCAACTATGGATATGGGAGATGGGGAAGAATTCGTCCTTCGCCCAATGAACTGTCCACACCACATCCAAGTCTTTAAACACCATGTTCACTCATACCGTGAATTGCCAATCCGTATCGCTGAAATCGGGATGATGCACCGCTATGAAAAATCTGGTGCCCTCACTGGTCTTCAACGTGTGCGTGAAATGTCTCTCAACGACGGTCACCTCTTTGTGACTCCAGAACAAATCCAAGAAGAATTCCAACGCGCTCTTCAGTTGATTATCGATGTTTATGAAGATTTCAACTTGAATGAATACCGTTTCCGCCTCTCTCTTCGTGACCCTCAAGATACTCACAAGTACTTTGATAACGATGAAATGTGGGAAAATGCCCAAACCATGCTTCGTGCTGCCCTTGATGAAATGGGCGTTGACTACTTTGAAGCTGAAGGTGAAGCTGCCTTCTATGGACCAAAATTGGATATCCAGGTTAAGACTGCCCTTGGAAAAGAAGAAACCCTCTCTACGATCCAGCTTGACTTCTTGCTTCCAGAACGCTTCGACCTTAAATACATCGGAGCTGATGGTGAAGAACATCGCCCAGTTATGATCCACCGTGGGGTTATCTCAACTATGGAACGCTTCACAGCGATCTTGATTGAAAACTACAAGGGTGCCTTCCCAACATGGCTTGCGCCACACCAAGTAACCCTCATCCCAGTATCTAACGAAAAACACGTGGACTACGCTTGGGAAGTAGCGAAGAAACTCCGTGACCGTGGTGTCCGTGCTGATGTGGATGAACGTAATGAGAAAATGCAATTCAAGATTCGTGCTTCACAAACTAGCAAGATTCCTTACCAATTGATCGTTGGTGACAAGGAAATGGAAGACGGAACTGTCAACGTTCGTCGCTATGGCCAAAAAGAAACAAACACTGTGTCAGTAGATGAGTTTGTAGCAGCTATCCTAGCCGATATCGCCAACAAATCACGTGTTGAAAAATAAATCGATCGCAGTCTGAGAAACATTTTTCAGTAAGAAAAAGCAACAACTATTTCAGTTGTTGCTTTTTATATTTTATTTAACCTGAGCTAGTAGTGATTGGTCAAACCACCACAAATGATATTCTCATCAACAATCCTTTCTATCCATTAACTTTTGGATATAGGATATCCTCCCAAGATTTGCTTCCATGAGTTAGATAAGTTGACTATCCTCAATCCTTGTCTGCCTCAATTTCTTTTACGAGATCGTTTTGTGAATCTTTTTCAGAGAGTTTTTGATCAATATACTTGTCAATGTTTTCATAAAATTCCTTGGTCGCTTCACTATCTAATGTTGGCGAGTTCTGAACTTGATTCACTTTCAATTGAACAGATTGAATACCGTAAGAGGCTTGTTTTTGGTGGAGTGTTTCTAATTCTTCTTCTGAAATCGGATCTCCAACAACCGTCAAGACCAATTCATTGTTACTTGACTTGTAGACTTGATTAATAACCGTATAATTGGCGAACTCTTTTCCTACAAACTGTTTGATCCCTTCTTTGCGCGCTTGTTCTATTGTCAGAGTAACTGCTGAATAGCTAGCTGGAAGAATCAACAATACAATCAAAGAAATCAAGCCAATTCTCATTTTAATGCTCAGCTCTTTAAATGAAGTTAAAGGAGATTTTCTCATCAAAATTCTTGTTCCAACAATGTTGGCTAGCATGATAAAGACACAGTTGATCAAGA
>NZ_JBFNFE010000018.1:0-516 GCF_040888245.1 Streptococcus wuxiensis | reverse complement strand
GATGACCTTCATGTTCGATTGAGAGATACAGCGATTTTGATGTGTGCAATTTTTATTGCCTCTATCGGTCTAAATATGAATTCAACAGCTGTTATTATTGGAGCCATGTTAATTTCACCTCTCATGACACCGATTGTTGGACTGGGATTCGGTTTAGCTATTTTTGATACGCGTTTAATCAAGCAATCTCTAGAGGTTTTATTGACTCAAGTGTTGGTCAGTTTGCTTGTCTCGACTCTGTATTTCTGGATTTCTCCCTTGTCTTATGCAAGTAGCGAGTTGATCGCACGAACCTCTCCAACCATTTGGGATGTTCTCATTGCTATTGCTGGTGGGATTGCTGGTGTGATCGGTTCAAGGAAAAAAGAAGCAAACAATATCGTGCCAGGAGTAGCCATTGCTACAGCTTTGATGCCGCCTATCTGTACTGCTGGCTATGGTTTAGCTAATGGGAATGTACGATTTTTATTGGGGGCTCTCTATCTTTTCTTGATCAACTGTGTCTTTATCATGCTA
>NZ_JBFNFE010000014.1:0-2330 GCF_040888245.1 Streptococcus wuxiensis | reverse complement strand
GTATCTCTCAATCGAACATGAAGGTCATCGTATAATTTCTCACGGTATTCCCGTGTTGAATAATTGGCAGTCATTTGTCCTCTCCTCTTTCCTTATTTAAATCGGTATAATAATTAATAATAACAGCTGATAAACAGCCAAAAAATATGAGCCCATAAATCGTCAAGAAGACACTGGTAATCCTTCCAATCAAGGTCACAGCTAGGAGATCCCCGTAGCCGACAGTCGTCGAAGTCACAAAAGCATACCAAAGACCGTCTCCGTAATTTGTGATAGCAGGTTCAACTAGGAAAAGCACGCCTCCTGACCCAAAAACAAAGGTCACAAAACTCAGAGCAAACCGAGTAAAACCCGTAACCTGTATAATATGCCATAACATTTTTAAACGTCTCATTTGTTCTCCTTATTCATACTAGCTCCTGACCGAGCCGTTTTTTCCAATAATCAAAGTGAAGATAGGACATGATCTCCATCAGAGAAAGATAGACAAACTGATAGATCTGATTTAAGCTGATTATCAACTGATATTGTTTGAAAAATGACTGGAAGAAAGAACAGATATGACTGTCTTGAATCAGTCCCTTCTTAACATCAGACAGGATATTAGCTAAAGCTCCCAAGGACTGAAACGGTAAATCCTTGACATTTATATAGATCCGGTCCACCACATCATTCAGACTGGTATCTTGGATGGCATGAAATTCTCCAAAGAGAACTCCTGCCGCTCCAAGAGTAGAAACAAATTCCACCAAATAATTTCTGAGGAAATTTTCTCAACCTTTTCCCATAATGTGTTTAGTGCCATCCATAACGATCCCAACCAGAAAAAGGAAAGAAAACAAGCAAAGAAATTTTGCCGTAAATCCCAAAAAGCTTTAAGACTTGGTGTTGTTGGTTTTTCTAACTCTAAAATCAAGATGGTCATAATAATTGCTAGAACAGCATCTGTCAATACAATTAATCTGTCTTTCTTCATCGGATTGCATCCCCTTTCTTTTTTGTAACATTCTATCTTATCGCATAATATTGGATATTCTTTCATAATCCGACTACAAACAAAAATAAACCAAAAAGTCTGTCCCTATTATGCTATATTTAACTCTAGAAGTATTCATCCATCTAATTAATAAATATATCATATTTCACAATAAATGACTACTATCAAAGATACATTTTCTTTCAAATTCCTCCCTTTTCACTTCATCATTTAGTGTTGCTTAGATTTATCAAAAACAACCAAATTTGTATTAATTTCAAGTATCACCTAGTTACAAAAATTTGGGGTGAACAGAAAAAGCATCCCGTATTTTTGATACGAAATGCTTTCAATAAGTTTAAATAAGTTTTAACGTTTACTAAATTGTGATGCTTTACGAGCTTTTTTCAAGCCTGGTTTGGAAAGTATGAATTTCAGTTGGACTAAAAACAGCGTAATATCAAGACTTTTCTCCGCTTTTATAAAAGCGTTTTTCCAATCAAATTCAACTAATTTTATCTAAATGGTGTGGATTTTACCCCCAAAATTACAGAGAATGGAGCTGATAAACACTAAACGTTCACACCATTAGTTAAATGATTTTTTTCATCATTTTTCTTAGATGATAGAACTTCTAATTTATTTCTTATTCAAGCAAAAACAACCTGCTATAAGTAAGAAAGAGGAAGATACAAGAAAAACACGGCGTAAAAACCGATTCAGTTCATTGNGAACTTCTAATTTATTTCTTATTCAAGCAAAAACAACCTGCTATAAGTAAGAAAGAGGAAGATACAAGAAAAACACGGCGTAAAAACCGATTCAGTTCATTGTCCTCAATCCTTGTCTGCCTCAATTTCTTTTACGATGTCATCTTGTGAATCTTTTTCAGAGAGTTTTTGATCGATATACTTGTCAATGTTTTCGTAAAATTCCTTGATCGTCTCACTATCTAATTTTGTCGAATTGTTGAATTGCTTGACTTTCAATTGAACAGATTGAATACCGTAAGAGGCTTGTTTTTGGTGGAGTGTTTCTAATTCTTCTTCTGAAATCGGATCTCCAACAACCGTCAAGACCAATTCATTGTTACTTGACTTGTAGACTTGATTAATAACCGTATAATTGGCGAACTCATTTTCTACAAACTGTTTGATCCCTTCTTTTCGCGCTTGATCCATCGTCAGAGTGACTGCTGAATAGCTGGCTGGAAGGACCAATAATACAATCAAGGATATCAACCCAATTTTCATTTTAATGTTTAGCTCATTAAATGAACTTAAGGGAGATTTTCTCATAAAAATTCTTGTTCCAACAATGTTGATTAGCATGATAAAGACACAGTTGATCAAGA
>NZ_JBFNFE010000017.1:0-605 GCF_040888245.1 Streptococcus wuxiensis | reverse complement strand
AAAAAACAATAAATCTGTCAGTGACAGAAATGAGTGAGAACTCAAACTTTTAATGAGAGTTTGATCCTGGCTCAGGACGAACGCTGGCGGCGTGCCTAATACATGCAAGTAGAACGCTGAAGGAAGGAGCTTGCTCTTTCCGGATGAGTTGCGAACGGGTGAGTAACGCGTAGGTAACCTGCCTGGTAGCGGGGGATAACTATTGGAAACGATAGCTAATACCGCATAACAGTAGATATCGCATGATAGCTGCTTGAAAGGTGCAAATGCACCACTACCAGATGGACCTGCGTTGTATTAGCTAGTTGGTGAGGTAACGGCTCACCAAGGCAACGATACATAGCCGACCTGAGAGGGTGATCGGCCACACTGGGACTGAGACACGGCCCAGACTCCTACGGGAGGCAGCAGTAGGGAATCTTCGGCAATGGACGGAAGTCTGACCGAGCAACGCCGCGTGAGTGAAGAAGGTTTTCGGATCGTAAAGCTCTGTTGTAAGAGAAGAACGAGTGTGAGAGTGGAAAGTTCACACTGTGACGGTATCTTACCAGAAAGGGACGGCTAACTACGTGCCAGCAGCCGCGGTAATACGTAGGTCCCGAGCG